>NZ_PEOG01000123.1 GCF_002761755.1 Roseateles chitinivorans | reverse complement strand
GCTGAACCGCGTCGATCGGTGGCGCGCGTCGATCCCGGGCTTCGGCCCGCCGGTCGAGCGGCGCAGCGCGGGCCGCGCCCCCGCTCCGCCCGCCGACCCGGTGCGCGAGCGCCTGGCCAGCGAGGGCGTCGCCTTGACGGCCCAGGTGCTGGGCGGCGGCCTGAAGTTCCTGGTGTCGGCCGCGGCCACGACCATCCTGCTGTACTTCCTGCTGGCTTCCGAACACTGGGTGCTGTCGCGCTGCATCGAGCTGCTGCCCCATCGCCCGCGGCTGCGGGCGATGGTGCTGGGTGGACTGCGCGCGGCCCAGCGCGACATCTCGCGCTACGTGGCCTCGGTCACCGCGATCAACATCGGCATGGGGCTGGTCGTCGCCGGCACGATGTGGATCGTGGACCTGCCCAATCCCGGCCTCTGGGGCGCGCTGGCCGGGCTGCTCAACTTCATTCCCTACCTGGGGCCGCTGATCATGTGCGGCCTGCTGCTGGCGGCCTCGCTGGCCTCGTCGCTCGCCGATGCCGGCTTCGCGGCGATGGCCGCGCCGGTGCTGGCCTACCTCTGCATCCACGGGATCGAATCCAACTTCGTGACGCCGATGGTCATCGGCAAGCGGCTGTCGATGAACCCGCTGTCGGTGCTGCTGTCGGTGATGTTCTGGGGCTGGCTCTGGGGCGTGGCTGGTGCGGTGCTGGCGGTGCCGTTGCTGATCTGCCTGCGCAGCATCAGCCAGCGCAACCGGCACATGCGCCCCGTCGCGGTCTACCTGCGCGGCAGTGACCGGCCCTGCCCTTCGCTGAGCGCACTGCTGCGACCGGCGCCTTCGCCCGCTGCCGCGACCAGCACGACCGCCTCGCCCTCGGCCCCTCCCGCGACTTCTCTCAACGGTCCCGCCGCCGCGGCCCGTCCCGACGCCCTTGAACAGCACCGCCCATAATCTGCCGCCGCGACGCTCCCGCGTCCGCGCCGCCGGCCTCTGGCCGCGGCGGCATGACCGTTCCTCCGCCGCACCGCCCATGCCCCTGCCGATCCGTTCCCGCCTGCTCGTGCTCGTCCTGTCCGTGATGCTGCCGGGCATCATCGCGGCGCTGTGGGTCAGTTGGCAGACCTGGAGCGACGAGCAGGAAGCCACCGTGCGCCACATGCGCGACAGCACGCGCGCGCTGTCCATGGTGGTGGACAAGGAACTGGCGCGCCGCGCCGGCATCGCGCGGGTGCTGTCGCTGTCGCAGATCCTGGACAGCGCGCCGCAGGTCCCGCCCGACGACCTGGCGATGCTGGAGTTGCAGTCGCGCCGGGCGATGCAGGGACTGTCCGGCTGGGTCGAACTGAACGCGCCCGACCGCACCCTGTTCAGCACCCGCCTGGCGAGCGGCCGCGTGCCCGACACGCCGCTGGCGCCCGCCGCCGCCGCATCGGCGCCCGGGCTCGCCGTCACAGGCCCCGCCGTCGTCAACGGCGCCGCCGCTGTCGCGGCCACCCCGGCGCCGCCCGGGCTGCCCACGACGGCCGCCTCGCGTCCGGTGCTGGTCCGCGAGGCCGTCCCGCTGATCGAGCAGGCGGTGATCGGTGATCTCGGCCCGGACCCGGCGACCGGCCAGCTGCGCGCGCAGATCGTCCAGCCGATCGAGCGCGGCGGGCATGTCTGGCTCAACATGAGCATCACCGTCCTGCCGCAGGAGATGCAGCAGATCATCGATGCCCAGCGGCTGCCACCGGACTGGACCGCCACGATCATGGACGGTCGCGGCACGGTCATCGCCCGCCACCCGGGCGGCATCAGCTACGCCGGCCGCACAGGCCCCGAGGACCTCCGGCACCTCATGGCGACGCGCGAGGAAGCGCGCTTCGACTCGGTCAACCTGGACGGCAAGCCGGTGATCGGCTATTTCACCAAGTCGCCGCAAGGGTGGACGGTGGTGACCGCGGTGCCGCGCGACAGCGGCCTGGGCGGACTGGGCGGCCGCACCGCGCTGCAGCCGATCGCCATCGGCGCGCTGCTGCTGGTCCTGGTCGGCATGTTCGGCGCGCTGTGGATCAGCCGGCGCATCTCCGGCCCGATCCACGCGCTCAGCGCGATCGCCAGCGAGCTGCGGGCCGGCGAGCGGGTGCGCGCGCCCAAGACCGGCATGCTCGAATGCGACGAGGTCGCGCTGGCGCTCGAGGACGCCAGCGTCGCGATCCGTCAGGGGCGCTCCGAGCTGGAGGACCGCGTCAACGAGGCCATCGACCGCACCCGCGAGGCCGAGCAGCTCAGTTCCCGTTCGCAGCGCACCGCGGCGCTGGGCCGCTTGACCGGCGGCGTCGCGCACGACTTCAACAACCTGCTGGGCGTCATCAGCAACAGCGCCCATCTGATCCAGCGCAGTCCGCATGCGGAATCGCTGGCCATGCCGCTGGGCGCGATCATGCGCTCGGTCGACGTCGGCAGCCGGCTCACCCAGCACCTGCTGCGGGTGGCGGGCCGCCAGCCGGTGCATCCGCAGGTGGTGGACCTGCGCTCGACGCTCGGCGAGATGAACGAGCTGCTGGCGACGGTGCTGGGCAAGCGCATGCAGCTGACGATGACGATGGCGCCGGACCTGCCGAGCGTGCGGGTCGATCCCTCGGAGCTGGAGCTCGCGCTGATCAACATCGCGCTCAACGCGCGCGACGCGACCAACGGCATGGGCGAGATCACGCTGGAGGCCGGGCGTGCCGCGCCGGGCGACGTGCAGGATCTTGCGCCCGGCGAGTACGTCGCCATCAGCGTCACCGACCGGGGCCCCGGCATTCCCGAGGACCTGCTGGTGCGCGTCTTCGAGCCCTTCTTCACCACCAAGCCGGTCGGCAAGGGGACCGGCCTGGGCCTGAGCCAGGTGCTGGGCTTCTGCGTGCAGGCCGGCGGTACCGCGCGCATCGCCAGCCAGCTCGGCGCCGGCACGACGGTCACCCTGCTGCTGCCCGCGCGCAGCAGCGCCTCCGCCGCCGACGGTGCCGCGCGTGGCGAGGTCTCGCTGCCGGAGGCGCGCGCCAACGCGCTGGCGGGTGCGCGGGTGCTGCTGGTCGAGGACAACGAGGAACTCAACCGCGTCACCGCCAGCCTGCTGCGCAGCTTCTCGTGCCAGGTGCTGACGGCCAAGGACGCCGACGAAGCGCTGCAGCTCTTCGGCAGCGGCGCGGCCGTGGATGTCGTGCTGTCGGACGTGGTCATGCCCGGCTCGATGGACGGCCAGGCGCTGGCGCGGGAACTGCGCAAGCGCCGGCCGGGCCTGCCGGTGGTGCTGATCAGCGGCTACAGCGAGGCGCTCACCGCCGAGTCCTCCTTCATCGTGCTGCGCAAGCCGGCTTCGCCGTCGCAGATCCTGGAAGCGCTGCGACGCGCGATGGGCCTGCCCACGGGTATGTGACTTGCTGAATCCCTGGCATCTCCACTCCCCCCAAACGGAAGGACTGCCATGGACAACAAGGATGTCATCGACGAACTGAACACGCTGATCGAAACCTGCAAGGACGGCGAATACGGCTTCCTCAGCTGCGCCGAGCACGTCAGGAGCGCCAGCCTGCGTGAGGTCTTCGCACAGCGTGCGGCGGACTGCCGCCAAGCTTGCTCGGAGTTGCAGCAACTGGTGCGGCAGCACGGCGGCACGCCCGAGGACGACGGCAGCACCAGCGGCGCGATGCACCGCGGCTGGGTCGCGGTCAAGGGCACGCTGACCGGCTACAGCGACAAGGCCATGCTCGAGGAATGCGAGCGGGGCGAGGACGCGGCCGTGGGGCGCTATCGCAAGGCCGCGCAGAAGGCCCTGCCGGCGGGCGTGCTGGAAGTGGTGCAGCGTCAGCTGGCCGGCGTCCTGCGCAACCACGACCAGATCAAGCTGCTGCGCGACCAGGCTCGCAACGCCGAAAAGGTGTAAGCCACCGAAGGACGCAAAAGAGCGCGCCACCGGCGCGCTCTTTTCTTTGGCGCTCGTCTCTCTGGTTCAGCGCGAACCGTCGCGCGGCGATGGCCCGGCGGTGCCGCCCCGGGCCGCGTCGCGGTCGGGCTCGCTCGCCGCAGGCCCTTGCGCCTGACGCGCCTCCTCGCGCTGCTGTTTGCGGCCCTGGAGGAATCCGGCGATCACGCCCAGCAGCAGCTGCGTCACCTCGGGTCCGAGACGGCCGCGCACCCGGGTCGGCATCAGGCCCCACAGCAGCGTCAGCAGCTGCAGCGTGCCCAGTTCCGGCCGGCTGCCGCCGCTCTCATGGGCCGGGCCGGCGGATTCATGGCCATGCGCGTGGAAGCCGCGAGGGCTCGCATCGCCCCGCTCGCCGCGCGCATGCCGCGCGTGACGGCGGCGCTTGCCGCGCACGAGCCGCCAGAACAGCCAGCTCGCGCCCGTGCCCAGCGCCGGCAGCAGCCAGCGGCTGGGCACCAGCACGGCCTTGCCGCGCTGCTGGAGCGCATCCCAATGCAGCCGGAACTCCAGGTCGCGCCGGACCACCCGCAGCTCGGCCATCTCGATGCGCAGGTTCAGGTCGTCGATCGTCTCCGTCGCGAGGTCGCGGTCGGGGACATCGGGGATGCGGCGGGGATCAGGACGGGGTTGGGGTGTGGCCATCGGCGCTCGGTGCCTCGGGATCCATCGGATCGTTGAACAGCCAGTGGAACTGGCGACGCGAGGCCGGCAGCGCCAGCATCGGCGCCAGCGCCTTTATCGCGGCCACCACCCACAGCAGGAGCAGCAGGTTGATCGCCAGGATGCCGGCGAAGGCCCAGGGCCAGCTCAGCCCCAGGTGAACCGCCAACGCCGCCAGCAGCGCCCAGAGCGCGAGCCAGGCGGTCGCGCCGGCGATCGCGGCGACGACGCCCAGGATCGCCAGGCTGACCAGCCCGTGCCGCGCGCGGCGCAGTTCCAGCGCCAGCAGCAACAGCCGGCCGGACAGCATGCCGCGCGCGGCGCGGGCCATGCCCTGGAGGTCGCCCACCCAGCCCTGCCCGACCGGCGGCACCGGGGCGCCGGTGGAGGCGTCGGCGGTGCTTCCCGGCGTCGCCCCGGCGGGCGGCGACGGCGGTGGCGGGAAAGGCGGTGGAAAGGGCGGCGGGAAGGACGGCGAGGCGTGCGGCACGTCGCTCATGGGCGCGCCGGGCTCAGCGCGTCAGGCGCGCGATCAGCAGGCCCACCGCCACGGCGGTGCCCACGGCCATCAGCGGATGCTCGCGCACGTTCGCGCGCAGGCTGTCGCACCACTCGTTGCCGGTCGTGCGCAGCCGGTCGGCGCGCTCGTGCAGCAGCTCGTTCGTGTCTTCCAGGCTTTTCTGCAATTGCTGCGCCTTCGGCGCGGCGGTGGTGGCGAGACGGTCGATGGTCGCGTGCGCCTTGTCGGCGACGCGATTCACCAGATCGACCGCCGCGGTGCTCGAGGGCGCGCTGCCGTTGGCGATCTTGGCGGCGTCGTCCGCCGTCGTGAACGGCACGGACTTGTCGCTCTTCTCGTTGTTGGGCGTGGTGCTCATGGGAATTTCCTTTCGTCGTGCACGAGGGGCGGCGGGAGTGCCGGACAGGGGGGGGTAAGCGTCGAGATGGCAAGCCGCGTGCCGCCATCGGAGGCCTGATTCAGCGCGGCAGCGGCGGCTTCGGATGGGCGTCCAGGCCGCGGTGCGGCGACTCGGCCACCTGCGGCCGCCCGCCTTCGGGCTCGAGCAGCTCTTCGATGATGAAGTGGCCGTAATACTGGGCGCGCTCGGCCCGGTTGCGGCGCGCGATCTCGGCGATCTCGCGGGCCTGCGCATCGTCCTTGGCCTTGACGACCAGGAAGTGGTAGCCGCGTTCGGCCAGCTCGCCATGGCTGCGCAACAGGTTGATCTCCTGCCCGATCGCCGCCAGCGGGCTGGCATTGCGCAGGTCGCGCTCGACCAGGGCCACCATCTCGCGGTCGCCCACCGCATGCAGGTCGGCCTCGGCGATGCCGTGCGCGGCCAGCGCGGCGCGCGCCTGGCCCGCCTCGGCCGCGCCGGGAAAGCTGATCACCAGGTGATCCACCGGCTTGTGGACGCCGAAGCTGGTGGGACGATCGTCATCGCTGCCGTCGGCGGCGCCGGCACGGGTGCTCGTGGCCATGGGGGGCTCCTTGGAGTGGCGAGTCCTCCTCGGCAAGGCAAGCCTCGTACCCATCGCCCACTTCGCCTTTCCCGATCGCGAAGCGCGCCATCCCAAGCCCCCGACAACATGTCAGGCCCGTTGACGGACCGGTCGTCGGCCGGTTACACCGCTGGAGCCGAATGGCTGACATCCCCAAGGATTGGGGAGAGATCCAGGCATGGGGATTGCCCTTTTTCGCGACCAACTGAACGACCAGGGAAGGAGCGAAACGATGAACGACGGTCTCACGTCGGTGCTGTACATCGAAGACAGCCCGCTCAACGTCATCGTGATGGAGGCGATGTTCGAGCAGCGCCGCGACCTGCGGCTGCATGTGGCCGAAGCCGGCATGCCCGCCTGGCGCCTGAGCGCGCGGCTGCAACCCTCGCTGCTGCTGGTGGACCTGAACCTGCCCGACTGCCATGGCTCCGACCTGCTGAAGCTGCTGCGCATGCGTCGCGGCTGGGCGCAGGTGCCGGCGATCGCGGTGACCGCCGATTCCGACTTCGACGCGCTCGGCGCCGGCTTCCTCGAGCTCTGGGCCAAGCCGCTGGACGTGCGCCGCACGCTGGACCGCCTGGCCGAGCTGCTGCCGCCGCCCCGGGGCGGGCAGCACCTGGGTGCCGAACGATCGGCGCCGACCGTGCCGACCGGCGTCATCATCGACCCCGCCGCCGACAGCCCGCGCCGCGAGCCCGGCATGATGGCGCGGCACAAGCAGTCCTTGGCCCCGCGCCAGACCGATTACGGCTGGATGCGCTGAACGCGCCGCGGAGGCTGCCCTCGTGACTGCCTGGCTTGACGCCCCCCTCACCACCCTCTCCCTCCACGACCTCGATTTCTCCCGCGCCCCGTCCGGCAGGCCGGCGCGTGCGCGGTTGCGCCCGGCGGTCTTCCTGGACAAGGACGGCACGCTGACGGTCCCGGACGACGGGGTCATCGCCGATCCCGCGCGGCTGCGCCTGATGCCGGGCGCTGGCGAGGCGCTGGCCCGGCTGCAGGCCGCGGGGCTGGCGCTGGTGCTGGTCACCAACGAGAGCGGCATCGCCCGCGGCGCGTTCACCCGCGTCCAGTTCGCCGGCCTGCAGGCCGCGCTGCTGCGGCGCTTGAAGGACGAGTTCGGCGTGACGCTCGACGATGTGGCGGTCTGCCCGCATGCGCCGGATGCGCAGGGACGGCCGGCCTGCCTGTGCCGCAAGCCGGCGCCCGGCATGCTCACCCGCGCCGCGCGGGCGCACGGCCTGGACCTGGCGCGCTCGGCGATGGTCGGCGACCTGCTCGACGACGTCGAGGCCGGCCATCGCGCCGGCGCCTCCGGCCTGCTGGTGGACACCGGCGGCGAAACGACCTGGCGACGTTCGCCGCTGCGCGAGCCCGACGCCGTCTTCAGCGACTGGCCGTCGCTGTGCGAGCACCTGCTGCGCGCGCACGCGTCGACCTGGACCGTCGACGCGCAGGACCTGCCGCCGCCGGACCGCTTCGGCGCCGCGATCGCGCCGAAGGACCTG
>NZ_PEOG01000122.1 GCF_002761755.1 Roseateles chitinivorans | reverse complement strand
CTCGCCGCGCGTCTCCAGCGCGAGCGATTCCTGCACCGACGCGATCGCGAACTGCGGCGAGTCCTGCTTGGCGAACACGGCGAGCGCGCGCTCCGCCGGCTCGCGGGCGGTGCCGACCGCGTCGCCGCCGGCACTGCGCTCGAGCTCCGAGACCATCCGCGCGATGCGATCGCCCAGCGACTCGTTGCTGAGCTTCTCGCGGAAGCGCTCGACCATCAGCGGAAACGCGAGCGGCGTGGGCTTGCGCAGCGCATGCACCTGCAGCGTCTGCGTCGCCATCCGGCCCAGCGCCTCGGCCAGGCGGCGCACGTCCAGCTCCTGCGTCAGCAGTTCCCGCTCGGCCTGCGCCAGCAGCAGGTTGCCGGGATCGTGCTGCTGGAAGACCTCGAAGAACAGCGTCGCGGAGGCCTGCAACTGGCGGTTGCTGCGGCGCTCGCCGGGGTGGCTCTGGAAGATCAGTCCCGCGATGCGCGCGATCTCGCGGAAGCGACGGCGCGCCAGTTCCGTCGCGTTCAGGCTGGCCAGCACCTCGTGCAGCAGCGTCTCCAGCGGCGGCACGGTGAGCAGGCCCGGCAGCCGCTCGGCCCAGTCGATCGGTTTGGCGCTGAGCAGTTCGATGCCGTAATCGTTCAGCGCGATCGAGAAGGTGCCGGTCTCCGGCTGCGCCGCCCGCCAGGCGATCAGGCCGGCCAGTCCGAGGTGGACCTGCCGGCCGGCGAAGGGATAGAGAAAGAGGTGCCAGCCCTCGCGCGACTTCAAGGTCTCGGCCACCAGCACGTCCGGCGCGGGCACGCCGGACCAGCGCCGCTGGATGTCGATCAGCGGTCGCACGCAGGCCATCTCGGGCGAATCGAAGCGGCCCGCGTCGGCCTCGGCCAGCTCGCGCAGCACCGCGTCGGCCAAGGTGCTGGACAGGGGCATGCGGCCGCCGTTCCAGCGCGGCAGCGCGGCCCGTCCGGCGGTGGCGCGCCGCACCAGCGCCGTCATCTGCTCGACCCGGACCAGCTCCAGCAGGCGGCCGCTGAACATGAAGGCGTCGCCCGGGCGCAGCCGCGCGATGAAGCTCTCCTCGACGCTGCCCAGCTTGCCGCCGCCCAGGTACTGCACGCTGATCGACGCGTCGCTGACGATGGTGCCGATGTTGACCCGGTGACGTCGCGCCAGCCGCGCATCCGGCACGCGCCAGACGCCGTGCTCGTCGGGCACGACGCGGTGGTAGTCCGGGTAGGCGGTCAGCGAGGCCCCGCCCTGTCGCACGAAGTCGAGCGCCCAGCGCCAGTTCGCCTCGCCGAGTTCCTCGTAGGCGACGGTGCCGCGGACCTCCGCCAGCAACGCATCCGGTTCGAAGCCGCCGCCCAGCGCCACCGTGACCAGGTGCTGCACCAGCACGTCCAGCGGCTCGCGCGGGCTGTGCCGGGCCTCGATGCGGCCGGCGCGCACCGCCGCACGCGCGGCGGCGGCCTCGACCAGCTCGAGGCTGTGCGTCGGTACCAGCGTGATCCGCGACGGCCGGCCCGGTGCATGGCCGGAGCGCCCCGCGCGCTGCACCAGCCGGGCCACGCCCTTGGCCGAACCGATCTGCAGCACCCGGTCGACCGGCAGGAAGTCCACGCCGAGGTCCAGGCTGGAGGTGCAGACCGCAGCCTTGACGCGGCCCTCCTTGAGGCCCAGCTCCACCCACTCGCGCACCTCGCGATCCAGCGAGCCGTGGTGCAGCGCCAGCACGCCGGCCCAGTCGGGACGCGCCTCCAGCAGCGCGCGGTACCAGCGCTCGGCCTGCGAGCGCATGTTGGTGAAGACCAGGCAGCTGGCGCTGGCCTCGATCGCCTCGACCACCTGCGGCAGCATGCGCAGCCCCATGTGGCCCGCCCAGGCGAAGCGCTCCGCGGTGGTGGGCAGCAGAGTGTCGATGACCAGCGTCTTGTCGGTCTCGCCCCGGACCAGCACGGCGTCCGCGCTGCCCGACGTGCCGAGCAGCGTCCGCAGCGCTTCGTCGAGGTTGCCCAGCGTCGCGGACAGGCCCCAGGTCATCAAGGGGGCGTCGCGCTCGGCGCGGAAGCGGCGCAGCCGCGCCAGCGCCAGCTGCGTCTGCACGCCGCGCTTGTTGCCCATCAACTCATGCCACTCGTCGACCACGGCCAGCCGCGCCTGGCCGAGCTGTTCCCGCGCATCGGCCCGCGACAGCAGCAGCGACAGGCTCTCCGGCGTCGTCACCAGCACGGTGGGCAGGCGCCGGTCCTGCGCCGCGCGCTGCGCGGAGCTGGTGTCGCCGCTGCGCAGTCCGATCGTCCAGCCCGGGCAGAAGGCCGCCATCGGCCGCGTCAGGGCGCGCAGCGTGTCGGCGGCGAGCGCGCGCATCGGCGTGATCCAGAGCACCGTCAGCGGCGGCGCGACGGCCTTGCCGCCGTGAGCGCGCGCCTCGCCGCCGATGGCATCGCGCAGCGTCGCCAGCGCCCCCAGCCAGATCGCCAGCGTCTTGCCGCTGCCGGTGCTGGAATGCAGCAGCCCGCTGCGGCCCTGTGCGATCTCGTCCCAGACCTGGCGCTGGAACGGAAACGATCGCCAGCCCTGCGCGGCGAGCCAGGCGTCGATCGACAGGTCCCGGTCCGCCGCAGCCGCGTCGAGGGCGATGTCCGCGTTGCTCATGGCCTCCGCATCGTTCCCGGCCTTCCTCGCGCTCACGGTGTGGCCTCGTCGGCGTCTTCGGCGTCTTCGACGTCTTCGAGCTGGCCCTGCGCCGGCGTTGCCGGCGAGGTCCGGGGCGCCGCGCGGACGACGGGCTCGTCGTCGCCCCCGGCCGGCAGCAACGCCTGCAGCGTCTGCAAGGTGTCGGCCTCCTCGACCGGCTTGTCCTCGCGCCGGCGCAGCATGCGCGGGAAGCGCACCGCGATGCCGCTCTTGTGCCGGCCGCTGCGGGCGATGCCCTCGAAGCCGAGCTCGAACACCATCGTCGGCGTCACGCTGCGCACCGGGCCGAAGCTCTCGATCGTGGTGCGGCGGATCGCCGCGTCGACCTCGTGGATCTCCGCGTCGGTGAGTCCGGAGTACGCCTTCGCGAACGGCACCAGCTGGCGCGCCGGATCGTCCTGCGGGCCGTTCCAGACGGCGAAGGTGTAGTCGGTGTAGAGGCTCGCGCGCCGGCCATGGCCGCGCTGCGCATAGATCAGCACCGCATCCACCGACAGCGGATCGATCTTCCACTTCCACCAGACGCCGACATCCTTGGTGCGGCCGACGCCGTAGCGCGCGTCGCGCCGCTTGAGCATCATGCCCTCGACGCCCAGCGCCCGGGCCTGTTCGCGGGTCTGCGCGAGCGCCCTCCAGTCCGCGCCGTCCACGAGGGGACTGAGCTCCAGGCCCGGCAACGGATGCGATGCCACCAGGCGCTCCAACCGCGTCCGACGCTCGTGCTGCGGCTGGTCGCGCAGGTCCTGGCCGTCCTGCTCGAGCAGGTCGTAGACGCACAGCGCCACCGGCAGCTCGCGCAGCAGCTTCGCGCCCAGCGTCTTGCGACCGATGCGCCGCTGCAGCTCCGCGAAGGGCATCGCCCGGCCGTCGCGCCAGACCAGGATCTCGCCGTCGAGCACCAGGCCATCGGGCAGCGCCTCGCCCATCGTGCGCAGCTCGGGGAAGCGTTCGGTGACCAGTTCCTCGCCGCGCGACCAGATCGCGACCTCGCCGCCGCGCCGCACCAGCTGCGCGCGGATGCCGTCCCACTTCCACTCGACCAGCCAGTCCGCGGCGGGGCCGATCGCCGCGTCGAACTGCTCGACCGGCAGGGCCAGCGGATGCGCGAGGAAGAAGGGATAGGGCTGCAGGCCACGCGCATTGCCCTCGCCCGCGCCGGCCTCGGCCGGCGCGATCAGCGCGGCATGGTCGGCCGCGGTGGGCCGGGCGCCGACATGGGTGTAGCCCATCAGCCGCTGCGCGACCAGCTTGGCATCGACGCCGCCGACCGCCGCCAGCGCCTGCGTCACCTGCAGCTTCGACACGCCGACGCGGAAGGCGCCGGTGATCAGCTTGAAGTAGACGAAGCGCTGCTCGACCGCCAGCGAGGCCCACTGGCTCTGCAGCGTCAGCGCGAGCGCCTCGGGCGGTTGACCGCGCAGCGGCAGCAGGTGTTCGGTCATCCAGGCGGACAGCGGACGCTCGACCACCTCCGTGGGCTCGGGCAGCAGCAGCGCGATCGTCTCGGCCAGATCGCCGACCGCCTCGTAGCTTTCGTCGAACAGCCATTCCGGCAGGCCGGCCGCCAGCCGTGCCTGCTCCCGCAGCAGCCGGGTCGGCACCAGTTGCCGCGGCTTGCCGCCGGCGAGGAAGTAGACCGCCCAGGCCGCATCCGCCGGTGGCGCCTCGCGCAGGTAGGACTGCAGCGCGGCCTGCTTGGCCAGGCTGGACGTCGACGCGTCCAGTTCGCGGTACAGCGCGGCGAAGGCCTTCATGACGACGGGCTCTCGTCCGCGGCGCCTGGACGGTGGCGCTCGCCCTGCGGTGTCGGCGCATCGAGGACCTGCTGGTCGACCGCCGCGTCCTGCGCGATGAGGCCCTCGCGCGCCGGCGCTGGCGTTCCGTCGTCCGGACCGGCCGGGACGGCGGCGCTGTCGTCCTCCTCGCCGTACTCGGTCGCGAAGGCCTGCGCGAGCAGGCCCTGCTCGTTGAGCCAGCGCACCAGCACCGGCACGCTGCCGTGGGTCACGAAGACGCGTTCGGCGCCGGTGCCGCGGATCGCGGCCATCAGGCCCGGCCAGTCCGCATGGTCCGAGACGACGAAGCCGCGATCGACACCGCGCCGCCGGCGCGTGCCGCGCAGCTGCATCCAGCCGCTGGCGAAGGCATCCGCCGGATCCGCGCCGAAGCGCTTCATCCATGGCGAGCGCGCGGCCGATGGCGGCGCGATCACCAGCGCGCGCGACAGCGCGGCCTTGTCGAGCGCCGGATCGGCGGCATGGAAGGTCGGCGGCAAGGGCACGCCGGCGGCGCGGTAGACGGCATTCAGCGGCTCGACGGCGCCATGGCTGACGATCGGCCCGATCGAGGCATCCACGCCATGCAGCAGCCGCTGCGCCTTGCCCAGCGCATAGGCATAGAGCACCGACGCGCGCCCCGCCTCGGCATTGCGCCGCCACCAGGCGTCGATCTCCGCGAACAGCGCCGCCTGCGACGGCCAGCGGTAGATCGGCAGGCCGAAGGTGGACTCGGTGATGAAGGTGTCGCAGCGCACCGGCTCGAACGGCGCGCAGGTGCCGTCCGCCTCCAGCTTGTAGTCGCCCGAGGCCACCCAGACCCGGCCGGCATGTTCCAGCCGCACCTGCGCCGATCCCAGCACATGGCCGGCCGGATGCAGCGACAGCCGCACGCCGTGGTGCTCGATGGCCTCGCCATAGGCCAGGGTCTGCAGCGTGATGTCCTCGCCGAGCCGGCGTCGCAGGATGGCGGCGCTGTCGTGGTGAGCCAGGTAATGGGCATGGCCCCAGCGCGCATGATCGCTGTGGCCGTGCGTGATCACGGCGCGGTCCACCGGCCGCCAGGGGTCGATGTAGAAGTCGCCGGGCGGGCAATAGAGGCCCTCGGGACGCGCGACCACGAGGTCGCCGCGCCCTGCCCCGTCTTCGGTCGCTTCGATGCTGGATGGCGTGCCCATGTCGGCCGATGCTAGCCAGGACCGGCGCCGGCCGCTGTAGGACGAGCCCGCGTCCCGCCGCTCCGGTGCGACACCCCTGCCCCCGCGCCGCCGCCCCCCTGGACACCCGGGCGATCCCTGCGGCCACGCGTCTGCCGGATGTCGGTGAAAGCCCGTCCTTCCACGGCCAGTTCGGGGCTTGCGCCCCGCGCCGCCTCCCCTACACTGCCCCGGCGTTCATCCATCACGGCCCGGCGGCCTCCGACCGGGTCTTCCAGGGAGGGAAAGGGATGGGTCGTGTGTCCGACTGGCTGCTGGGACATCGCCGGACCGCGTGGCTGCTGGCGGCCATCGTGGCGGTCGCGCTCGGCATCGCCGCGAGCGAGACGCACCGGCGCTCGCTCGAACGCGATTTCCGGCATGCCCTGGCCAATGCCGCCCAGCGCGAGGCGCTCGCCCTCCAGGGCCTGACGCTGACCGGCAAGGGCATGGGCGCGGTCGTGCTGGCCGGCCAGCTCAATCCCGACCTCAAGAACGCCGCCGCGCTCACCGACACCGACGCCGCCCGTCGCACCCGCCCGGCCTTCGAGACGCTGGAGGTCATCGGCACCAGCGTCGGCGCGCAGCTGGCCTACGTCGTCAACAGCCGCGGCCGCATCATCGCGGCCTGGGACGACGAGGGCGTGTCGCCGATCGGCCTGGACGTGACCTTCCGCCAGTACTACCGCCAGGCGATGCGCGGCCAGCCCAACGTCTTCGCCGGCATCAGCATCACCACCGGCCAGCGCGCGTTCTGGCTGGCCGCGCCGGTCTATCGCCAGCCCGGCCAGAGCGGCGAGATCGTCGGCGTGATCGCCGCCCGCCAGTACGCCGACACGCTCGACCGCTTCCTCGACACCCGCAGCTATGCCGGCGCGCTGCTGGTGTCGCCGCAAGGCGTGGTGATCGCCGCCAGCCGTCCGGAATGGCGGATGAGCCTGGACGGCGCCGCGACCGCGGAGCGCTCCAGGACGCTGACAGCCAGCGGCCAGTTCGGCAAGCTCTTCGAGGATCCGGCGCGCGTCCACAGCCTGCCCTTCGCGCCGCGCGCGCCGACCGTGTCCGTCGGCGGTGCCCGCCACGCCACCGCCCAGGCCGAAGTGGCCTGGAACGATCCCGCCGGCCCCTGGCGGCTGGTGCTGCTGGGCGACCTGGACGCGCTGGAGCCGACGACCACCCGCGTCGGCATCGCCGCGCTGGTGGCGCTGCTGGCCTTCGGACTGCTGGCGGCCTCGCTGCGCAGCCTGGCCCACGGCCGGGCGCGTGATCGCAAGGACCTCGAGCTGCAGGCGCATCACCGCCAGCTGGAGGCGCTGCTGGAGGACCGCGAGCGCGCCCAGGACGCGCTGCGCCAGGCCAAGGAGGATGCCGAGGAGGCCACCCGGGCCAAGTCGGACTTCCTGGCCAACATGAGCCATGAGATCCGCACGCCGATGAACGCGATCATCGGCATGTCCCATCTGGCGCTGCAGACCGGGCTGGATGCGCGCCAGCGCAACTACATCGAGAAGGTGCACCGCTCGGCCGAGAACCTGCTGGGCGTCATCGACGACATCCTGGACTTCAGCCGCATCGAGGCCGGCAAGCTCAGCCTGGAGGAGGTGCCCTTCCGCATGGAGGACGTGCTCGACCACCTGGTCAACCTGATCGGTTTCCGCGTCGAGGACAAGGGACTGGAGCTGCTGCTGAACGTGCCGCCGGACCTGCCGACCGCGCTGATCGGCGATCCGCTGCGGCTGGGCCAGGTGCTGGTGAACCTGGGCAACAACGCCGCCAAGTTCACCGATCGCGGCGAGATCATCGTCAGCATCGAGTCGGTCGCGCTCGGCGCGCGCGACGCGGCCGCGCTGGACGCGGTCGGCACGCCGGAGGTCGAGCTGCATTTCCGCGTCCGCGACACCGGCATCGGCATGACGCCCGAGCAGCAGGCGCGGCTGTTCCAGAGCTTCAGCCAGGCCGACAGCTCGACCACCCGCCGCTACGGCGGCAGCGGCCTGGGGCTGGCGATCTGCAAGCAGCTCGTCGAGATGATGGGCGGCCGCATCTGGGTCGAGTCGGCGCCGGGCCAGGGCTCGACCTTCCACTTCACCGCGCGCTTCGCGCTGCAGCCGGAGGGCTCGGACCTGCCGGCGCGGCGCGCGCTGATGGCGCACGAGCTGGCTCGACTGCGCACCCTGGTGGTCGACGACAACCGCGCCGCGCGCGAGATCCTGTCCACGCTGGGCGCCAGCTTCGGCCTGGACGTCACCACCGCCGCCGACGGCGCGGAGGCGGTGCGCGACGCCGAGCAGGCGCAGGCCGACGGCCAGCCCTTCGCGCTGGTGCTGATGGACTGGCAGATGCCGGTGGTGGACGGGCTGGAGGCGACCCGCCAGCTCGGCGACGGCCGGCTGCAGACGCCGCCGGCGGTGGTGCTGGTGACCTCCTTCGGCCGCGACGACTCGCTGACCGCGGCGCTGGCCGGGGCCGGCACGCAGCGCCGACCGGTGCTGCTGACCAAGCCGGTCACCGCCTCGTCGATGCTCAGCGCGATCGGCGAGGCGC
>NZ_PEOG01000121.1 GCF_002761755.1 Roseateles chitinivorans | reverse complement strand
GTCCGCACCGGCCTCGGCCGCCGTCGCCGAGGCACCGGCCTCCCGTCCGGCCGCCGCGTCGGCACCGCGCGCCGTGCCCGCACCGCATGCGGAGCCCGAGGAGCCTGGCTTCCTGGACTCGCTGGGCGACTACCTGCCCGCGCTCGTCGCGGCGCTGGCGGTGATCGCCGGCGGCATCGGCTACAACCGCTGGCGTGCCCGCCGCGATGCGGCTTCCCGCTCGGAAACCGCCTTCGCCGAGAGCCGCCTGGCGCCGGACTCGTTCTTCGGTCACAGCGGCGGTCAGCGTGTCGACACCCGTGACGCGTCGACCACCGGCCAGTCGTCGATGAGCTACTCGTTGAGCCAGCTCGACGCGATCGGCGACGTGGACCCGGTCGCTGAAGCCGACGTGTACCTGGCCTATGGCCGCGACCTGCAGGCCGAGGAGATCCTGAAGGAAGCGCTGCGCGCCAACCCGGAACGCCTGGCCATCCGCCTGAAGCTGCTCGAGGTCTACGGCAAGCGCCGCGACATCAAGGGCTTCGAGCAACTGGCCGTGCAGCTCTACGCCGAGACCAAGGGGCAGGGCGAGGACTGGGCCAAGGTGCAGGAACTCGGCCGCCAGGTCGACCCGGAGAATCCGCTGTACCAGCCCGGCGGCGCGCCGACGATGTTCGAGAGCGACGATGAGCGCCCCGAGCCGATGAACGCCAGCACGCTGCCGGCCGCGGGCCTCGCGCACCCGGCCGGCGGGGCGATCGCCCGCGCCGCGGCGACCGCCGCACCTCGCGACAGCGGTCCGTCCAGCCTGATGGACCTGGACCTCGACCTGGACCTGGCGTCGCCCCCCGCGCCGGCGCCGGCGATGGCTGCCACGCAGGCGCTGCCGTCGTCCGCCAGCCAGGCGCCAATGAGCATGGACCTGGACCTGAGCACGCCGCCGGCGGCGCCGGCGCCGTCAAATGCCCGCGAGCTGGAGTTCGACCTCGGCGACCTGGACGACCTGGGTGGCGGCACGCCGGCCCCGGCGCCCGCGCAGGATTCGTCGTCGCTGGACTTCGACCTGTCGAGCATCGACCTGGACCTGCCGTCGCAGGCGCCGGCCAGCCATGGCAAGTCGGGCCCGTCCGTCGAGGCCGAGGACATCGCCTCGATCGACCTGCCTGACCTGGAAGGGCTGTCGGACACCAAGTCGACGGCGTCGGACACGATGAGCCTGGACGACCTGGGCGTCGACCTGGACAGCATCGATCCGAACGACGACGAGGCGCTGCAGCGTCAGCTGGAGTTGGCCGAGGAGTTCCGCCAGATCGGCGACACCGAAGGTGCCCGCGACGTGCTGCAGGAGCTGGTCGGCAAGGCCACCGGCCCGGTGCGCGACCGCGCTCAGCAGATGCTGGACCAGCTTCGCTAAACTGCGGCCGGTTCACGACAAGGCGCTCGGCCTGGCCGGGCGCCTTTTCTTTTGGGCGGCTTCCTTTCGAGTTCGGAGACCTGCATGCGCGTGGCGCTGGGCGTGAGTTATCGCGGCGAGGCCTACAAGGGCTGGCAGAGCCAGCCTGGCGGCGGCACCGTCCAGGACGAACTGGAGGCGGCGCTGGCCCGGTTCGTCGCGCAACCGATCCGCACCATCTGCGCCGGCCGCACCGACACCGGCGTCCACGGGCTCAACCAGGTGGTCCATTTCGATTCGCCGGTGGAGCGCGAAGCCTTCTCCTGGGTGCGCGGCGTCAACCGCTATCTGCCGCGCGACATCGCGATCCAGTGGGCCGCCTTTCCCGGCGAGGACTTCCATGCGCGCAACTGGGCGCGCGGCCGCCGCTACTGGTTCCTGCTGCTGGAGTCCAACGTGCGGCCGTCCATCCAGGCCGGTGGGGTGGGGTGGACCTTCCGCCCCCTGGACGGCGACGCGATGCGCGATGCGGCGGCGCGGCTGGTCGGCGAGCATGACTTCAGCTCCTTCCGCTCGTCGGAGTGCCAGGCCGCCTCGCCGGTGAAGATCCTGCGCGACATCCGCATCGAGAAGCGCGGCGCCTACTGGCGCTTCGAGTTCGACGGCGTCGCCTTCCTGCATCACATGATCCGCAACATCATGGGTTGCCTGGTCGCGGTGGGCGCTGGCCAGAAGCCGCCGGCCTGGATGGACGAGGTGCTGGCGGCGCGCTCGCGCGACGCGGCGGCGCCGACTTTTCCGCCGGACGGGCTGTACTTCGTCGGCCCGACCTACGACGACCATCTGAACCTGCCGCGCCACACCGCGGCGATGGACTGGTTGCCGTGAGCGCATGCCTCGCCGCCCGAAAACCTCCATAGACTGCGCCCCATGAGCCGAACCCGAATCAAGATCTGCGGCCTGACCCGTGAAGCCGACGTCGAAGCCGCCGTCGGCGCTGGCGCGGACGCCATCGGCCTGGTGTTCTACGAGAAGAGCCCCCGCGCCGTCTCGCTCGAACGCGCCGCCGAACTGGCGCGACGCCTGCCGCCGTTCGTGACGCCGGTGGGCCTGTTCGTCAACGCCGCGCCGGCGGTGATCGAGTCGGCCCTGGCGGCCATCCCCAACCTCACCCTGCAGTTCCACGGCGACGAGACGCCCGAGGATTGCGACCGCTGGGCGCGCCCCTACCTGCGGGCGGCACGGATGGCGCCGGGCTTCGATTTGCTAGACTTCGCGACTCGTTTCTCCCGCGCCCAGGCCGTGCTGGTCGACGCCTTCGTCGACGGCTACGGTGGAGGCGGAAAGGTCTTCGATTGGTCACTGCTGCCTCCAAGCGTTCCCTCTCCGGTCGTTTTGTCTGGTGGGTTGAGTGCAGCCAACGTGATCGATGGCGTGCGGCAGGTCCGGCCCTGGGCCGTTGACGTCAGCTCCGGCGTGGAGGCCGCCAAGGGCCTCAAGGACGCCGTGAAGATCCGCCAGTTCTGCGATGCCGTGCGCGAGGCCGACCGCCTGATGTCGGTCTGAATCCCCTTCGAAACGCGCGCGGGCATCCTCACCGAGGACCCCTCATGTCCAAGACTTCGATTCCGTTCGCGACCGGCCTACTGCCGGGCTACGCGCAACCGGACGCGCTCGGCCGCTTCGGCCCCGTGTCCACCGCCCACTCGCATGGCTACTACGGTGGCCGCTTCGTCGCCGAGACGCTGATCCATGCGCTCGACGAGCTGAACGAGGCCTATGCCCGCTACAGCCAGGATCCGGAGTTCATTCGCGAGTTCCAGTACGAGCTGGCCCACTTCGTCGGTCGTCCCAGCCCGATTTACCACGCCCGCCGGTTGAGCGAGGAGCTCGGCGGCGCGCAGATCTTCCTCAAGCGCGAGGACCTGAACCACACTGGCGCGCACAAGGTCAACAACACGATCGGCCAGGCGCTGCTCGCGCGCCGCATGGGCAAGCGCCGCGTCATTGCCGAGACCGGCGCCGGCCAGCACGGCGTCGCCACTGCGACGATCTGCGCCCGCTACGGCATGGAGTGCGTCGTCTACATGGGCTCCGAGGACGTGAAGCGCCAGTCGCCCAACGTCTACCGGATGAACCTGCTGGGCGCCCGGGTCGTGCCGGTGGAGTCCGGCTCCAAGACGCTCAAGGACGCGCTGAACGAGGCGATGCGCGACTGGGTCACCAACATCGAGTCGACCTTCTACATCATCGGCACCGTGGCCGGCCCGCATCCGTATCCGATGATGGTCCGCGACTTCCAGCGCATCATCGGCGACGAGTGCCTGGTCCAGATGCCCGAGATGATCGGCCGGCAGCCCGACGCGGTCATCGCCTGCGTCGGCGGCGGGAGCAATGCGATCGGCATCTTCTATCCCTACATCCCGCACGCCGGCGTGCGCCTGATCGGCGTCGAGGCCGCGGGGCAGGGCGTGGACACGCCCAAGCACGCCGCCACGCTCAGCGCCGGCTCGCCCGGCGTGCTGCACGGCAACCGCACCTACCTGCTGCAGGACGAGGCCGGGCAGATCATCGAGACCCACTCGATCTCCGCCGGCCTGGACTATCCCGGCGTCGGCCCGGAACACGCCTACCTGAAGGACTCCGGCCGTGCCGAATACGTCGGCGCGACCGATGCCGAGGCGCTGGCGGCCTTCCACCGGCTCTGCCGCACCGAGGGCATCATCCCGGCGCTCGAATCGAGCCATGCGCTCGCGCATGCGATGAAGATCGCCCCGACGATGCGTCCGGATCAGCACCTGCTGGTGAACCTGTCCGGCCGCGGCGACAAGGACATCGGCACCGTCGCCGACCTGTCCGGCGCCGAGTACTTCGACCGGCCCTCGATGGCCGGCCATGCGGTGAAGGGAGGCGCCCAATGAGCCGCATCCAGGCCACCTTCGCCCGTCTGGGCACGCAGCGTCGCAAGGCGCTGATTCCCTATGTGACCGCCGGCGATCCGTATGCCGACGTGACCGTCGAGCTGATGCTGGCCATGGCCAGGGCCGGCGCCGACGTCATCGAGCTGGGCGTGCCGTTCTCCGACCCGATGGCCGATGGCCCGGTCATCCAGAAGGCCAGCGAGCGAGCGCTGGCCAAGGGCATCACGCTGACGCATGTGCTGGAGATGGTGCGTGAGTTCCGCCGCCAGGACGACGCGACGCCGGTCGTGCTGATGGGCTATGCCAATCCGGTCGAGCGCTTCGGCCTGGAGCGCTTCGTCGCCGAAGCCAAGGCGGCCGGCGTCGATGGCGTGCTGGTCGTCGACTACCCGCCCGAGGAATGCGAGACCTTCGCCGCCGCGCTGAAGGCGCAGGGGCTGGATCCGATCTTCCTGCTGGCGCCGACCTCGACCGATGAGCGCGTGGCGCGCATCGGCCGGCTGGCCAGCGGCTATGTCTACTACGTCTCGCTCAAGGGCGTGACCGGGGCCGGCCACCTGGACACCGGCGCCGTCGCCGACGCGATGCCCCGGCTGCGCCGGCACGTGCCCATCCCGCTGGGGGTGGGATTCGGCATCCGCGACGGCGCCACCGCCGCCGCCGTGGCGCGCCATGCGGACGCGGTGGTGATCGGTTCGGCGCTGGTCCAGCTGATCGAGTCCCAGACAAGGGATAATGCCGCGATCCAGGCGGCGGCCTTCATCCGAGAGATCCGCGCCGCGCTGGACGCCTGACCGGGGCTGACGTCCCGGTCTTGCGTTTGGCGATAGACATAGGAGCCCGCCATGAGTTGGCTTGAGAAACTGCTTCCCCCGAAGATCCAGCAGACCGATCCCGACCAGCGCCGCACGGTGCCGGAAGGCCTGTGGATCAAGTGCCCGTCCTGCGAGACGGTGCTCTACAAGACCGACCTCGAGCAGAACGTCAACGTCTGCCCGAAGTGCGGCCACCACCACCGCATCGGCGCCCGCGCCCGCCTGGACGCGTTCCTGGACGGCGAGGGCCGCTACGAGGTCGGCCAGGAGGTGCTGCCGGTCGACGCCTTGAAGTTCAAGGACAGCAAGAAGTATCCGGACCGGCTCAAGGAAGCGCTGGAATCCACCGGCGAGACCGACGCGCTGGTCGTCATGGGCGGCGCTGTGATGAGCATTCCGGTGGTCGCCGCCTGCTTCGAGTTCGACTTCATGGGTGGCTCGATGGGCTCCGTGGTGGGCGAGCGCTTCGCGCGCGGCGTCGAGACCGCGCTGGAGCAGAAGACCCCGTTCATCTGCTTCACCGCCACCGGCGGCGCGCGGATGCAGGAGGGGCTGCTCTCGCTGATGCAGATGGCCAAGTCCAACGCCGCGCTGACGCGCCTGGCCAAGGCGAAGCTGCCCTACGTCAGCGTGCTGACCGACCCGACGATGGGCGGTGTCTCGGCCAGCTTCGCCTTCGTCGGCGACCTGGTCATCGCCGAGCCCAAGGCGCTGATCGGCTTCGCCGGCCCGCGCGTGATCGAGAACACCGTGCGGGAGAAGCTGCCGCCCGGCTTCCAGCGCGCCGAGTTCCTGATGGAGAAGGGCGCGATCGACATGATCGTCGACCGCCGCAAGCTGCGCGAGGTCATCGCCCGCAACCTGGCCATCCTGCAGCGCCAGAGCGCCGACGCGGTCGCCTGACGGCGCGCCGCCGAACCGCCTGCGGCGGTTCCGGTCCTCAGCACGGCCAGACCTCTCCCGGTCTGGCCGTCTTCATTTGAGCCTGGGAAGTCCCCATGTCCACCTCTGCGACCCCTTCTGCGTCCTCCACCTCGAACGCTCCGAACGATCTGTCCCTTCCGATGCTGGCGCCCGGCGGCGATCCGCAGCAGGTGCTCGACGCCTGGCTGTCGCGCTGCGAGCGGCTGCATCCCAAGGAGATCGACATGACGCTGGCCCGGGTCGCCGAGGTGCGCGACCGGCTGGGCCTGCGCTTCGGTGCGGACACGCCCGTCGTCATGGTCGCCGGCACGAACGGCAAGGGCTCCACCTGCGCCATGCTGGAGAGCATCGCGCTGCAGGCCGGTTATCGCGTCGGCCTCTACATCAAGCCGCACCTGGTGCATTTCCAGGAGCGCTGCCGCGTCGCCGGCCGGCCGGTGGATGCGGCGTCGCTGCTGCCGCATTTCGAGGCCGTCGAACGCGCGCGCGGTGAGCTGACCCTGACCTATTTCGAGTTCACGACCCTCGCGATCCTGCACCGGCTGGCTTCGGAGCCGCTGGACCTGGTGATCCTGGAAGTCGGCCTGGGCGGTCGGCTGGACGCGGTCAACGCCATCGATGCCGACTGCAGCGTGATCACCAGCATCGACCTGGATCACACCGAGTACCTCGGACCGGATCGCGAATCGGTCGGTCGCGAGAAGGCGCACATCATGCGGCCGGGCAGGCCGGCGATCGTCTCCGACCCGATGCCGCCGGCGTCGATCGCCGCGCATGCGGCCTCGATCGGCGCCGACCTGCGCCAGCTGGGCCAGGACTTCACCTACTCCGGCGACCGGCAGCAATGGCAGTGGGCCGGGCGCTCGCGCCGCTACAGCGGCATGTCGTATCCGGCGCTGCGAGGCGTGAACCAGCTGCTGAATGCCTCCGGCGTGCTGGCCGTGTTCGAGGCGCTGTACGAGCGGCTGCCGATCTCCGCCCAGGCGGTGCGCGCCGGCCTGGCGCTGGTGGAACTGCCGGGGCGCTTCCAGGTCATTCCGGGCTCGCCGATGCTGGTGCTGGACGTGGCCCACAACCCGCACGCGGTGGCGGCGCTGGCGCAGAACCTGGACCAGATGGGCTTCTATCCGCGCACCCGCGCCGTGTTCGGAGCCATGGCCGACAAGGACCTGGCCAACATCCTGGCGCGGATCTCGCCGCTGGTCGACCACTGGCACTTCTGCGACCTGCCGATCGCCCGTGCGGCGAGCGCCCAGGCGCTCCGTCAGCGCTTCGACGAGGCCCGCGCCGCCGGCGCGCTCCAGGCGCCGAAAGAGGTGGGCAGTTCGGTGCATCCGGACCCGGCGTCGGCGCTGGCCGCGGCGGCGGCCGAGGCGGACCCCGCTGATAGAATTTTAGTCTTTGGTTCGTTCTTCACCGTGGGCGGCATCCTCAAGCACGGCATCCCGAGGTTGGGCGGCGGCGTCCAGCCGGAATCCGTGTCCTGACACACCGTGCGTTGAACGCATCGCAACGCTGCATTCGAATCTGTCGCGATTGAAGTCGGCGGCCCTGTCCGCAGATGCGCATGGGCCGCTTTCCGCTCCCGGGGCGGCAACGGCGCGGCACCAACCAGGTCTTCCGAGTACATGGGTTTTCTCTCCTTCCTGAAGCGCGGCGAAGCGAATGAGGCCGGCGATCGCGGTGGCGAGCGGGGGCGCTCCGGCGACGGCGGTCGTGGCCGTGCCCGCGGCGGCGCCGAGGCGGTGGATGACGTCCAGCAACTGCGCCTCAGGGCCCGCCGGCGGCTGATCGGCGCGGCGGTCCTGGTGGGCGTGGCGGTGATCGTGTTCCCGCTGCTGTTCGAGACCCAGCCCCGTCCCATCCCGGTCGACCTGCCGATCGACATCCCGCGCAAGGATGGCACCGCGCCGTTGAGCATTCCGGCGCCGACCGCCCAGACCGCACAGAGCGCGCGCCCGCCGGCCGTCGACGGCGATGCGGGCCGCGGCATCATCACCGAGTCCGCCGAGCAGGCCGCCGCCGACCGTGCGGTGCCGCCGCCGCAGACCGCGCCGACGCCGGAGCAGCAGGTCGCGCAGGCGATGC
>NZ_PEOG01000015.1 GCF_002761755.1 Roseateles chitinivorans | reverse complement strand
AAGCCCGTGCTGCGCGTGGTCAAGGCCGCCGATGTCGCCGCCGACGAGAAGGCGCGCCAGGCCGAGCTCGAGCGTCGCCGCAAGGCCGCCGAGGCCGAGGCCGCCGCCATCCGCGCGATGATGAACGCGCCCAAGAAGGTGCTGGTCGCGAAGAAGGAAGAGCCCAAGCCCGAGGCCGCTCCGGCCGGCATCAAGGGCACGATCCACAAGAAGCCGGGCGGTGCCCCGGGCGCCACCGGCACGACCGCTGCCGCGGGCGCCGGCGCGAAGCCGGGCGACAAGAAGTCGGTCAAGTCGGAGAAGCTGTCTTCCAGCTGGGCCGACGACAAGAAGCGCGGCACGCCGGGCAAGCCGGGCGGCCGCGACGCGGGCGCCGGTGCGCGTCCGGGTGGTGGCGCCGGCTGGCGCGCGCCGGGCCGTGGCCCGGCGGGTCGCCGTGGCGGCCGCGACGATCGCGGCGCGACGATGTCCAACTTCCAGGCGCCGAATGAGCCGGTCGTCCAGGAAGTCCACATCCCCGAGACCATCTCGGTCGCCGACCTGGCGCACAAGATGTCGGTGAAGGCGTCCGAGGTCATCAAGCAGCTGATGAAGCTGGGCCAGATGGTCACCATCAACCAGCAGCTGGACCAGGAAACGGCCATGATCGTGGTCGAGGAAATGGGCCACAAGGCGTTCGCCGCCAAGCTGGACGATCCGGATGCGTTCCTCGAGGAAGAGGGCGCCGCCGCCGAAGGCCAGCACGAACTGCTGCCCCGCGCGCCGGTCGTCACCGTCATGGGTCACGTCGACCACGGCAAGACCTCGCTGCTGGACAGCATCCGCCGCGCCCGCGTGGCGGCAGGCGAAGCCGGCGGCATCACGCAGCACATCGGCGCCTATCACGTCGACACGCCGCGCGGCATGGTCACCTTCCTGGACACCCCGGGTCACGAGGCCTTCACGGCCATGCGGGCCCGCGGCGCCAAGGCGACCGACATCGTCATCCTGGTCGTGGCCGCCGATGACGGCGTCATGCCGCAGACCAAGGAAGCCATCCACCACGCGAAGGCCGCTGGCGTGCCGATCGTGGTGGCGATGAACAAGATCGACAAGCCCGATGCCAACCCGGAGCGCGTCAAGAGCGAGCTGGTGGCGGAAGAGGTCGTGCCCGAGGAATTCGGCGGCGAGTCCCCGTTCGTCCCGGTGTCGGCCAAGACCGGCCAGGGCATCGACGATCTGCTGGAGCAGGTGCTGCTGCAGGCCGAAGTGCTGGAACTGAAGGCGGCGAAGGATTCGCTGGCCAAGGGCCTGGTCATCGAAGCCAAGCTGGACAAGGGCCGCGGCCCGGTCGCGACGGTGCTGGTGCAGTCGGGCACGCTCAAGCGTGGCGACGTGGTGCTGGCCGGCTCGACCTACGGTCGTGTCCGCGCCATGCTGGACGAGGACGGCAAGCCGGCGACCGAAGCCGGTCCGTCGATCCCGGTCGAGATCCAGGGCCTGACCGAAGTCCCGCAGGCGGGCGACGAGTTCATGGTGCTGGCCGACGAGCGCCGCGCCCGTGAAATCGCGACCTTCCGCGCCGGCAAGTACCGCGACGTCAAGCTGGCGCGCCAGCAGGCCGCGAAGCTGGAGAACATGTTCGCCGACATGACCGCCGGCGACGTGCAGACGCTGCCGCTGATCATCAAGGCCGACGTGCAGGGTTCGCAGGAAGCGCTGGCGTCCTCGCTGCTCAAGCTGTCGACCGACGAGGTCAAGGTGCAGATCGTCCACGCGGCGGTCGGCGCGATCAGCGAGTCCGACATCAACCTGGCGATCGCCTCCAAGGCCGTCGTGATCGGCTTCAACGTGCGGGCCGATGCCGGCGCGCGCAAGGTGGCCGAGCACAACGACGTCGACCTGCGCTACTACAACATCATCTACGACGCGGTGGATGAGGTGAAGGCGGCGATGGCCGGCATGCTGGCACCGGAGCAGCGCGAGGAGATCATCGGTACCGCCGAGATCCGCACCGTGTTCGTGGCGACCAAGATCGGCACCATCGCCGGCTCGATGATCACCAGCGGCCACGTGACGCGCAATGCGCGCTTCCGCCTGCTGCGCGACAACGTCGTGGTCTACACCGGCGAGATCGAGTCGCTCAAGCGCCTGAAGGACGACGTCAAGGAAGTCCGCGAGGGCTTCGAGTGCGGTATCAAGCTGAAGAACTACAGCGACATCAAGGAAGGCGACCAGCTGGAAGTCTTCGAAATCAAGGAAGTGGCGCGCACGCTGTAACCCAGCCTGCCGCCGCTCCACGCCCGGCGGGTCACCCCCGCCGGGCTTTGTTGTTTGAGAGAGTGAGGAAAGAGCCATGCGTCACAAGCGATCGATCCCCAACCGCGGTCTGCGCGTGGCGGACCAGATCCAGCGCGACCTGGCCGAGCTGATCCGCGAGTTGAAGGACCCGCGCATCGGCATGGTGACGATCAGCGCGGTCGAGGTCACGCCCGACTATGCGCACGCCAAGGTGTTCTATTCGCTGCTGGTCGGCGACCAGAAGGCCACCGGCGAGGCCTTGAACGAGGCGGCGGGCTTCCTCCGCAACGGCCTGTTCAAGCGCCTGCAGATCCACACCGTGCCGAGCCTGCATTTCCACTTCGACCGCACGACCGAACGCGCCGCCGAGATGAGCGCCCTGATCGCCAAGGCGAATTCCGACCGAGCCAAGGACGACGAGACCACCGAGGACTGAGCGTCCTCCGAGACCGACAGACGGCGCCCCGCGAGGGGCGTCGCACCGTGATGAGCGCAGTAGCCCCCCGCCCCAAGATCGTGAAGCGCGCCGTGCATGGCGTGCTGATGCTGGACAAGCCCCTCGGCCTGACCAGCAATGACGCATTGCAGAAGGTCAAGCGCCTCCTGCGCGCCGAGAAGGCCGGTCACACCGGCACGCTGGATCCGCTGGCGACCGGACTGCTGCCGCTGACCTTCGGCGCGGCGACCAAGTTCAGCCAGGTCTCGTTGGAGGCCGACAAGGGCTACCGCGCGACGCTGCGGCTGGGCATCACAACGACCACCGGCGACGGCGAGGGCGAGATCCTGGAGCAGCGCGACGCCATCGCGCGAACGCTGGACCTGGACGCGATCCGCGCCGCCTGCGAAGCCTTCAAGGGCGCGATCTCCCAGCTGCCGCCGATGTACTCGGCGCTCAAGCACCAGGGCCGTGCGCTCTACGAGCTGGCCCGCGAGGGCGTGACCGTCGAGCGCCAGCCGCGCAACGTGACGATTCACGCGCTGGACATCGTCGACTGGCAGCCTGACGAGCTGCTGCTCGTGATCGACGTGCGCTGCACCAAGGGCACCTACATCCGCACGTTGGGCGAGGACATCGGCGCGAAGCTGGGCTGTGGCGCCCATCTGGCCGGCCTGCGCCGCACCGCCAGCGGTCCGGTCTCGATCGACCAGGCGGTGACGCTGGAGCAGCTAGAGGCGATGGACGATGCCGGCCGTCTGGCGCAGCTGACGGCCCCGGACAGCCTGCTGGGCGAATGGCCCGAGGTCGAGCTCAGCAACGACGAAGCCGGCCGCTTCCTGTCCGGCATGCGCCGGCGGGTGGCGCTCGGCGACCTGCCGCAGGTGCGGGTGTACGGCCAGATGCCGCGCGCCTTCCTGGGCAGCGCCCATGTGGCCGGCGGCGAGCTGATCGCCGACCGGCTGCTGAGCCCCACCGAGATCGCTTCCATGCTGATGCAGGCCGCCTGAGCCGGCATCGCCCCGACAAGACCCGAGACATCCCCGAGTTCCCGACTTCCTCCAAATCCGAGAAAGCCCTCCAAGCGAAAGCCGCCCCATGAGCAAGCAAATCCGCAACATCGCCATCATCGCCCACGTCGACCATGGCAAGACCACCATGGTGGACCAGCTCCTTCGCCAGAGCGGCACCTTCGCCGAGCACGAGAAGGTCGTCGACACGGTGATGGACAACAACGCCATCGAACGCGAGCGCGGCATCACCATCCTGGCCAAGAACTGCGCGGTGAGCTGGAAGGGCACCCACATCAACATCGTCGACACCCCGGGACACGCGGACTTCGGCGGTGAAGTCGAGCGCGCGCTGTCGATGGTCGACGGCGTGGTGCTGCTGATCGACGCGCAGGAAGGCCCGATGCCGCAGACCCGCTTCGTGACGAAGAAGGCGCTGGCCCTGGGCCTCAAGCCGATCGTCGTCGTGAACAAGGTCGACAAGCCGGGCGCCAAGCCGGACGCGGTCATCAACGCCGCCTTCGACCTGTTCGACAAGCTCGGCGCCACCGACGAGCAGCTGGACTTCCCGGTCGTGTACGCCTCGGGCATCAACGGCTGGTCCTCGCTGGAGGAGGGCGAGCCCGGCGGCAAGTGGGGCGAGGACATGTCCGCCCTGTTCGACACCATCCTGAAGCATGTGCCGCCGCAGAGCGGCGACCCGGCCGCCCCGCTGCAGCTGCAGATCTCGGCGCTGGACTTCTCGACCTTCGTCGGCCGCATCGGCGTGGGCCGCATCAGCCAGGGCACGCTCAAGCCGGCCATGGACGTGGTCGTGATGGAAGGTCCGGACGGCAAGGTCACCAAGGGCCGCGTCAACCAGGTGCTGACCTTCCAGGGCCTGGACCGCATGCAGACGAATGAAGCCGGCCCCGGCGACATCGTGCTGATCAACGGCATCGAGGAAATCGGCATCGGCGTGACCGTCACCAGCCCGACCAATCCGGCTCCGCTGCCGATGCTCAAGGTCGACGAGCCGACGCTGACGATGAACTTCTGCGTCAACACCTCGCCGCTGGCCGGCCGTGAAGGCAAGTTCGTCACCAGCCGCCAGATCTGGGACCGCCTGCAGAAGGAACTGCAGCACAACGTCGCGCTGCGAGTGAAGGAAACCGACGAGGACGGCATCTTCGAGGTGTCCGGTCGCGGCGAACTGCACCTGACCATCCTGCTGGAGAACATGCGCCGCGAGGGCTACGAGCTGGCCGTGTCCAAGCCGCGCGTCGTCTTCCAGGAGATCAACGGCGAGAAGTGCGAGCCGATCGAGTTGGTCACCGCCGACGTCGAGGAAACCCACCAGGGCGGCGTGATGCAGGCGCTGGGCGAGCGCAAGGGCGAGCTGGTCAACATGGAGCCGGACGGCCGTGGCCGGGTGCGCCTCGAGTACCGGATCCCGGCCCGCGGCCTGATCGGTTTCTCGAACGAGTTCCTGAACCTGACGCGCGGTTCGGGCCTGATCTCCAACATCTTCGACGGCTACGAGCCGCACAAGGGCGAGATCGCCGGCCGCAAGAACGGCGTGCTGATCTCGATGGACGCGGGCGAGATCTTCACCTACGCGCTAGGCAAGCTGGACGACCGCGGCCGCATGTTCGTGAAGCCGAACGATCCGGTCTATGAAGGCATGATCGTCGGCATCCACAGCCGCGACAACGACCTGGTGGTCAACGCCACCCGCACCAAGCAGCTGACCAACTTCCGCGTCAGCGGCAAGGAAGACGCGATCAAGATCACGCCCCCGATCGAGCTGACGCTCGAGTACGGCGTCGAGTTCATCGAGGACGACGAGCTGGTCGAGATCACGCCGAAGTCGGTGCGCCTGCGCAAGCGCCACCTGTCGGAAAACGACCGCAAGCGCGCTGCGCGCAGCTGAGCGGCACCGGAAGACGCCTGGACTGCGACGGTCCGGGCGTCGGCCCGAGCAACGACAACGCCCGATGCCTGCATCGGGCGTTTTGCCTTGAGGGCCCTCGAAAAAAAAGAAAGGCGACCCATCGGGTCGCCTTTCGCGGAGCAGGGAGGCTCAGCGTTGGGATTGCTTGCGGCGGCGCACGCTCACCAGGCCGAGCAGGGCCACCGAGGCCAGGGCGAGGGAGGCGGGTTCCGGCACGTTGCCGCCCGTGCCGCCTCCGCTGCCGGACTTGTTGCCGGCGACGGAGAACAGCTTGACGAAGTCATAACCGGAGTAGCTCGTGCCGGTGCCGCGGGTCAGGCCGCTGGTGGAGCCGTCGCCGCCGGTCGGCGCGCCGCCCAGCTGCGAGTTGTAGGCGGTGATGATCCACCAGCTGGAGCTGACGTTGGTGTTCAGGTTGACCGTCGCGTTGGCGGCAGTGCCGACATCCGCGTAGCTGTTGACCAGCGACCAGCCATTGGCCGACTTCAGCGTCGCCGCCGTCTTGCCCGCGATCGTGTTGCCGACGTTGACCCCCGCGGTCAGGCCGGTGTAGGCCAGCACGGTGATGTCGCTGTCGTACTGCCACCAGCCCAGCTTCACCTGGGTCAGGTTCACGGCGGCGTCGAACTTCAGCAGGATCAGGTCCTGGTAGCCGTAGTTGTCCAGCGCGTGGTTGGGCGATTGCGCATCCCCGCTCGGGGCCACCACGCCGAAGCCGCCGCCGCTGTAGTAGGCCAGCGTGCTCTGCGCGAAGCCGTTGGTGCTCGAGTAGGCGCCGCCCGAGGTGTTGATCGACGCGGAGTAGGCGGAGTAGCTGACGTTGGGCGCGGCATCGCCAGTCTCGCTGCAGTTGGTGACGCAGCTGCTGGCCGTCCAGGTCGAAAGCGCATGCGCGCTGAGCGGCAGCAGTGACGCCAGCGCCACCACGGCCAGGCCCATCAGGCGTTGTTGAACTTTTCGCATGGTTTCCCCTCGGTCTCCCCGACCCGGTCGGAGCATCTGATTCGTTCGGGCCCGTATCAGCAAGCTCCGGGCCAAGGACATGATTTCCTTACGACACAAGCACTTGAGCGTGAAGCGGTCGTTCCTTGGAGCGGGACTGTAAGTTTTTCTGACAGGCACCGGCACCCCTCACCAGCGGGGCTCCGGCAGCTCAGCGCAAGGTCTGGCTCAAGGCCAGCGCCTCCTTGTGACTGTCGAAGGCGGTGCTGCGCAGCGCGACGTCGAGTTCCTCCTTCGCCTCCGCCTTCCGGCCGGCCTTGGCCAGGGCGGCGGCCAGGTGATAGCGGATCTCCGGGTTGCCCGGCTCCCGCAGCCGCGCGTCGCGCAGGAGCTGCAGGGCACGGTCCGGATTGCCGGCGAGGTGGTAGGCCCAGCCGGCGGTGTCGATGACGGCCACGTTGCGGGGATCGAGCGACAGCGCCTGCTCGGCCGTCGCCGCGGCCGCCGCCGCCTCGCCCTGGCGGATCATCACGCTGGCCAGGTTGTTGAGCGTCTCCACTTCGTTCGGCCGAAGCTTGAGCGCCGTCTCGTAGCTGCGGCGTGCCGCCGGAAAGCTTCCCGCGCGGGCCTGCGCGTCGCCCAGGGCCTTCCAGGCCGCCAGATCGGACGGATGGGTTTTCAGCCAGCGCTCGGCCAGGTCTTGCGCCGTCTTGCCGTTGCCGTCCTGCTGTCCCAGCGCCCGCATCAGCGCGAGCAGGCTGCCGCTGGTGGGTTGCAACTCGTGGGCCTTGCGCAGCGCGTCCAGCGCCTGGGCCGGCTGGCGCCGCGCCTGCGCCACGTCAGCCAGCAGCGTGTAGCCCAGGGCCAGTTGCGGTCGCAGTTGAATCACCTGCCGCGCCTGCTTCTCCGCCAGCGCGGGATTGCCTTGCTGCAGCGCCACGGTCGAGGACAGCGCCAGCGCGCCCACATGCTGCGGTGCGGTCTGCAGCGCCTTGTCCAGGCTGTAGGCGGCGCCCGCCGGGTCGCGCGCGTCCAGCTGCAGCGCGGCGATCTGGGCCAGCGGATCGGCGCCGAATCCGGAACGCCGCGCCGCGCTGGTCAGCGTGGCCCGGGCGCCGTTGGCATCGCGGTTGGCCAGCTGCGCCCGCGCATAGGCGATCAAGGTCTGCGGATCATCCGGCGCCTTGCCGAGCAGTCGCTTGGCGGCCTCGAGCGCGGCGCCCGCCTGGTCCTGCTTGAGCAGCCAGGCGATCAGGGCCTGGTCCGCCCGCGTGTTGCGCGAGGTGCTGACGTCGGTCGCCTTGGTCAGCCAGCGCTGCACCTCGGCGGCCTGGCCACGGGCCTCGCTGAGCAGCGCCATCTCGTAGAGCGCGTCGGCATTCTTCTCGTCGGCCTTGAGCATCGCGGCCAGGCGCGCCTGCGCCGCGTCGAACTTGCGCTCGGCGATGTCCACCCGCGTCAGGCCGAGCTGGGCTTCGGCCAGTTGGGGATCGAGCTGGAGCGCCTTCTGGTAGGCCTCGCGCGCACCCGGCAGGTTGTTGGCCGAGCGGCGCGCCACGCCAAGCTGGACCCAGGCGGTCGGATTGGCGGGCTCCTGCCTGACCAGCCGGTCCGCGATCGCGACGGCCTTGGCGGTCTGCCCGGCGCGCAGGTACAGCGACACCAGCGCCATGCCGGCATAGGTCTGGCGCGGGTCGCGCTGGAAGGCCTTCTCCAGTTCCCCGATCGCGTCGCCGGACTGGCCGCCACGCAGCAGCGACAGGCCCAGCGCGGTGCGGAACTCCGGCGCGTCCTTGGCCTTGAGCGCCTCCTGCATCAGCGCGGTGGCGCGGGCATGACGGCCCTGCGCCATCTGCAGCGTGGCCATCATCACCAGCGCCTGGCCATCGCCCGGATAGGCGCGCAGGTAGGTGTCCAGGACGTCCGCGGCCCGGTCGAGATTGGGCTCCGCCACATAGACCTGCGCCAGCAGCTTGGACAGCGGGCTGTTGGGCGTCTGGCGCTGCGCGTACTCCAGGTAGGGCTTGGCCTTCTCCATCTCGCCCAGGCCGAAGTGCGCCAGCCCGTTGAGCATCAGCGCCTGCGGGCGGTAGCGGATGAACTCGATCGGTACCGGGTCCAGTTCCTCGGTGACGGCCTTGAGCGCGGTGCGGGCGCTGGCGGCGTCGCCGCGGCGCTCCGCCAGCACGGCGGTCAGGTAGAGCGCGCGCGGCTCGCTTGGCGCCAGCTTCAGCGCGGACTGCGCCTGAGCCAGCGCGTCCGCGTCGCGGCCCAGATCGATCAGCAGGCCGGCGCGGGCCAACTGCGCCTCCAGATGGCGAGGGTCGGCGGCGATCGCCCGCTCGTAGCCCTTGAGCGCCTCCTGCAGCCGGCCCTGCACGTGCGGCACGGTGGCCTTCTGGTACAGCGCCTCGCCGTTGCCCGGCGCCAGGCGCAGCGCCTGCTCCGCCGCGGTGTTGGCCAGGTCGAACTGCCGCGCCCGCAGGCGCAGCGGCACCTCGGCCAGCCAGGTATCGGCGTTGTCGGGCGGGATCGCGCGGGCCAGGTCGATCTGCGCCTGGGCGCGCGAGGGCTCGCCCAGGTCCGAGGCCGCCGCGGCGCGCACCAGCAGCAGAGCCTTGCGGACGGGATCCGGCAGGCCGTCCGGCACCAGGGCCGGCAGCTTGAAGACCTCGGGCTGCTTGCCCTGGGCGACCAGCGCCTGCGCCAGCGGCACGGCGACCTCGGCGCGGTTGATGCCCTGGGAGAGGGCCTCGTTGAATTCCACCTCGGCGGCCGCGGCCTCGCTGCGCATCAGCAGCGCCTTGCCCAGCAGCACGTGGACGGAGAGCATGCGGGCGTCCTGCTGCAGTGCATTCTTCAGCTGGATGACGGCGCCGTCGATGTCCTGGCGCTCGAAGCGCTTGAGCGCGTCCTCGTAATAGCGCGCGGCCTTGACGCTGTCCGCCTGCGCCGACGCGGCGCACAGCGCCAGCAACGCGGCGGCCGCGGGACCGCGCCAGCCGGGGCTGCCCGGCCTGCCAAGAGTGCTCATCTCGTCCCCCCGATGTGTTGTCATCCAGCCGCGGCCTGGGGCCGTCGGTGCGCGGGAGCGGGCAGGGCGCCTGGTCGTGCTCCGGCGCGAGGCTCAGGCCGGGGCGGACCCGGCCCGGCTCACTTGCGGTAGTTGTCGAAGCTCAGCGGCAGGTCGGGCAGTGCCTTGCGCAGCGCGCCCTGCGCGGCCTGCAGGTCGTCGAGCGACTTGCCGGTGATGCGCACGATGTCGCCCTCGATCTGCGCCTGCACCTTGAGCTTGCTCTCCTTGATCGCGGCCACGACCTTCTTGGCTTCGGCCGCTTCCAGGCCGTTCTTGATCTTGTAGACCTGCTTGACCCGATCGCCGCCGAGCTTCTCGATCTTGTCCTGCTTGTCGACGAAGCCGAGCACCACGCCCTGCTTGGTCAGCTTCGAATAGAGCACCGCCTCGATCTGCTCGAGCTGGAACTCGGCGTCGCCGGTGGCGTGGACTTCCTTCTCCTTGTCCTTCCATTCGATGGCGGCGCTGGTGCCCTTGAAGTCGAAGCGGGTGGCGATTTCCTTGGCGCTGGCGTCCACGCTGTTGCGGACCTTCACCATGTCGGGCTCGAGGACGGTGTCAAAGCTGGGCATGTGCGTACATCTCTTTCAAAGGAGCGAAGGCCCGGATCGGGCCTTCGGGGGATATGGGCGAGAATTCTAGCCATGCAGTCTCCCGCCATCCCCCCCTCGACCGAGCGACGCGAGGGCGTCGTCATCGAGACCGACGTCAACCTCAAGCCCTACAACACCTTCGGCCTGCCGGCGACGGCGCGCCGGCTGGTGCGCATCCGCGAGGAGCTGGACGTGCGCCGCGTCGTCGATCACCCCGAACTCGGCCGCGCGCCGAAGTTCGTGCTCGGCGGCGGCTCGAACCTGGTGCTGACGCGGGATGTGGACGCGGTCGTGCTGAAGATGGAGATCCCGGGCCTGCGTGTCGAGGAACGCGACGACTGCTGGATCGTCGAGGCCGGTGCCGGCGTGGCCTGGCACGAGGCGGTCGCGGGCTCGCTGGCGCTGGGCGTGCCGGGCCTGGAGAACCTCGCGCTGATCCCCGGCACCGTCGGCGCGGCGCCGGTCCAGAACATCGGCGCCTACGGCGTCGAGCTGAAGGATCGGCTCGAGAACGTGGATGTCGTGGACCTGACGACCGGCCGGCGCGTCACCTTGCCGGCCGAGGTGTGCCGCTTCGGCTACCGGGACAGCGTGTTCAAGCAGACCGGCTACGGCGGTCTGGCCGGCAAGAGCGTGATCACCAAGGTGCGGCTGCGCTGTCCCAAGCCGTGGCAGCCTCAATTGGGCTACCTGGACATCGAGCGCAAGATGGCCGAGACCGGCATCTCCGCGCCGGACGCGAAGCAGGTGTTCGACTGGATCTGCGAGATCCGGCGCGCCAAGCTGCCGGATCCGGCGCGCATCGGCAATGCGGGCAGCTTCTTCAAGAACCCGGTGGTGAGCGCGGAGCAATGCCGCGACATCATCACCCGCGACCCGCATATCGTGCATTACCCGATGCCCGACGGCAGCTTCAAGCTGGCCGCCGGCTGGCTGATCGATGCCTGCGGATGGAAGGGCAAGAGCGTCGGCGGCGCGGCCGTCTACGAGAAGCAGGCGCTGGTCCTGGTGAATCGTGGCGAAGCCCGCGGCGCCGAGGTCGTCACGCTGGCGCGGGCGATCCAGGAGAGCGTCTACGGCCGCTTCGGCATCCGGCTGGAGCCCGAGCCGGTGGTGGTCTGAGCCGGCCTGCCCCAAGGGCTCGCCGGCTCGATCAGATCCAGTGGAATCCTTTCGCCATCAATGCCGCCACGCCGATCGCCACCGTGATGATGGCGCCGAACAGAAGGCGGAAGTCATGCGTGCGGATGGCCATGATCTCCGCGCGCATCTCCTTGCGGAATTCCCGGAACTCTGTCTTGAGTTCATTCATCTCGATCTGCAGTCGGTCCACGTTGGTCTCCAGTACAGCGACTTTGATGGGAAGGGTCGAATGCTGGGCCGGAGGTCCATGGCGGTCAATGACCTCGACTTGAGGGGCAGGCTTGTGCAGGGAAGTCCTGGGCGGTGACTGGGCAAGGCCCGGGCCCTTCTTCCTGCTTGATGCTGAATTGCACATGAGAGGTCGCACGACGGCGCTGCTGGGACCTGCAGAGTTTGCGCCGCAAGACCGCTAGGCGCGAGTCGGAAGCCGGCCCTCGGAGGAGGGGATGACGCGACGTGCTTTCGGGGGTGTCGGTCAAGTCTCGAGCAAGCCCCACGTGCGGAGGAAGTGCCGCGACATCGCCGCGAACGGCTGGTCGTCGTCCGCCTGGCGGCGCAGTTGCGCGAGCACCTTCGCCGCGCTCGGCGCGTCGTGATCCATCTCCTGGAAAGCCAGCGCGGCGGTGTAGAGGAACTCGTAGCGCTGGTAGCGCAGGCGCAGCAGCTCGCTGCGATTGAGGCCGAGCACCTCCTCGGCCGCCTTCACCGCGGTTTTCGCCCTCGCGGAGCGGCCACGGGCGATCAGCCACACCTCCTGCGTCGCATCGATCGCATTCCAGGAAAACAGCCGCTCCGGATCGTCGAGGTAGGGGTCGGGCAGGTGCGCACGCTCGCCCGCGAAGAACCGCTTCAGCGCGGCGTCCGTCGCGGACGCGGGATCGGGGCAGAAGCGCTCGGCAAGCGCCGCCGCCTTGGCCGCATCGACCGGTCGCGCCGCCGGCATGCGCGGCGGCTTGAGCCGCGCGCCGGTGACCGGGAAGCGGTTGCCCTTGTGGACCTGGTTGCACACCTGGCAGCTGAAGGTGTAGTTGTCGACGCAGTACGCCAGCCACCAGTACGGGTCCTTGGGCCGGAAGTGCTCGACGTCGCCATGCGCGACCACCGCCGTGTCGGCCTCGCAGTAGGCGCACTTGCCGGCCGTCTCGCGCCGCAGCGCCGGCTTCGCGGCCGACCAGATCTGACGCGACTTCGGCTTGAAGTCGACTCGGCGGCCGTCGTCGTAGAAATAGCCCTCGAGCCGGAGCAGCCGCTGCTGCAGCTTCACGCCGGTGAAGGCGCCCAGGCTCGCCGCGTCGCGTCGCCGCCGCAGGCGGATCACTTGGACCGCTCCACGCGCTTCACGGCGGCCTTGAGCTTGCCCGGCGACAGCGCCGGCGCGGACGCCGGCATCGCGGCGGTGGCCGATGGCGTTGGCGCCGCGGCCTTCGAGGTCTTCGTCGACTTCGCCGTCTTCGTCACTTTTGCGGTCTTCGCCGTCGGTGCCCGCGTCTTCGCCGCCGGCTCGGGCGCCGCGGGCTTCGCGGACCGGGCCGCCTGCTTCGCGATCGTCGCCTTGAGTTCCCTCAGCAGCGTCGCCTGCTGGCGCGCATAGGCGGGCACCGCGTCCCACGCCGGTGCGGCCCGCAGGACCTCGGTGCTGCGCTGCAACTGCGTGCGCTCGCGCGCGGTCAGCGCCTTGCCCTTGCCCGTCGACTTCGCCTGCAGCTTGCGGGCCGTGTCGCGCGCCTGCTCGACCACCACCGAGTCCATCGATGCCAGGCCGAACATCGGGCTCATCAGCAGCTGATGCACGCCCATCAGGCGCGGCTCGCCGACGAAGGGCACCAGCTTCGGCCGCTGCTTCGGCCCTTCGCGGCGGATGACGAAGAGCTCGCCCTCGCCACTCTGCTGCGCGGTCAGCGCCGAATGCGTCGTCGCGATGAACTGGAAATGCGGCAGCAGCGCCGACAGGAAGTCGACCAACTGCCGGCGCCAGACCGGGTGCAGATGCAGGTCGAGCTCGTCGATCAGCAGCACGCCGCGGGTGGCGAGCGGGTCCTTGCGATCGGGGAAGGCCTCGGTGATGCGGTAGAGCAGGTCGCCGCACCAGGCGGCCATGTTCTGGTAGCCGTCGGACAGCTGGTTCAGCGGCACCTCGCCGTCGACGGTGTGGAACATCAGCTGGCCCGAGGCCTTGTCGATGCGCGAGAAGTTCATGCCCCGCATCAGCTGGTTGAGCGCCGCGCGGATCGGCGCCAGTGCGCTCGCGCCGCGCCGGTAGTCGAGGTCCATCGCCCAGCGCTGCAGCGAGACCAGCGAGGCGTCGGGCGAGAACATCGAGGCCAGCGCCCGCGCGCGCGACGAGCGTGCGCTGTCGTCCAGCGGCGCGCTCAGCCGCTTGCCGCCTTCGGGCGGGCGGCGCGACACGCCATAGCCCAGCACGAAGTAGTTGCGGTCGGCATGCCGGATCGCCGCGTCCAGCGCATCCAGCGTCCGCGCGTTGCGCTCGAAGACGTCGCGCAGGCCATCGCCGCGGTGCAGTTCCAGCGCGATCTCGCGCGGCTCGCCCTTGGCCGTCACCAGCGTGCCGGCGATGCGGCATTGCCGCGTGCCGTTGCGGATCCAGGCATCGGCGTCGCCGAGCAACTCCGGCAGCGCGTCGCTGCCCGCCAGCAGCAGGCCGATCGCCCGCAGCACCGTGCTCTTGCCGCAGCCGTTCTCGCCGAGCAGCAGCGTCCAGCGCCGGTTCGTGCCGGCGGGCGCATCCGGGCTGATGCCGAAGTCGATCGCCAGCGACTCCATCGAGCGCACATTGGTCAGCGCGATGCGGGACAGATACATGGGACGGGGCTCTCCGTTGCGGAGAGGGACTTTAATGGCCTTTGAGGCGCCCGGGATCGAACCGCGGCGGCTGGCGCGCCAGGCTCAAGCCGCTTCCGGCCGGGCCGGCGAGGGCGCCAGCGACTGCAGGCAGGCGCGCAGCGTCTCGAGCTCGACCGGCTTGGCCAGGAAGGCGCTGATGCCGGCGTCGTCGGCTTTCTGGCGCGACTCCTCAAACGCGTCGGCCGAGAACGCGATGATCGGCAGCCGCCCGCGCGGCGGCGGCAGCTCCCGCATCAGCCGGGTGGCCTCGAAGCCGTCCATCTGCGGCGTGTGCAGGTCCATCAGCACGACGTCGAAGGGCTGCTGTCGCAGCGCGTGCAGCGCCTGCAGTCCGTTCTCGCACAGGGTCGGCCGATGACCGAGCCGCTCGAGCATCGCCTCGATGACGATGCGGTTGGTCGGGTTGTCCTCGCTGACGAGGACGCGCAGCCCCGTCGGCGTCGCATCGGTGGCCGACGGCGCCAACGATGGCGTCGATGCGGCGATCGCCGCGGGAAGGTGGGGAGCCGGCTCGCTGGCCGGCACCATGCGGCAGGGCGGCTGGTCGGCACCCGCGCGCAGCGGCAGCGCCAGCGTGAAGCGCGCCCCTTGGCCCGGCGCGCTTTGCACATGGATGTCGCCGCCCATCGCGCGGGCCAGCCGGCGCGAGATCTCCAGTCCCAGCCCCGCGCCGCCGTGGCGCCGCGAGGTGCTCGCGTCGCCCTGGCTGAAGCGCTGGAACAGCCGGGCCTGCGTCTCCGCGTCGATACCCGGTCCGGTGTCGCTGACCTCGAACATCAGCAGGTCCTCGCCCAGCGGCCCCACGCCCCGTCTCAGCTGGCAGCCCACCTGGCCGCGGTCGCAGAACTTCAGCGCGTTGCTCAGCAGGTTCAGCAGGATCTGGCGCAGCCGCGTCGGATCGGCCAGCACCCAGCCGGGGACGTCGTCGTCGATGCCGAAGTGCAGCGCCAGTCGCTTGGCCGCCGCCTGCGGCCGGCTCAGCGCCTCCAGTTCCTTCACCAGCGCGCCGAGCTGCAGCGGCTCCGGCGCGATCGACAGCCCGCCGGCCTCCATGCGCGTCACGTCGAGGATGTCGCCCAGCACCGCCAGCAGGTGGCGCGCGCAGTCGTTGGCGGCCTTGAGCTGGTCCTGCTGCGCGGCGGTCAGCGGCGCTTCCTTGATCAGCCCCAGCATGCCCAGCAGTCCCTGCAGCGGCGTGCGCAGCTCGTGGCTCATGTTGGCGAGGAAGACCGTCTTGGCGCGGTTGGCGGCGTCGGCCTCCCGCTGCGCCTCGTTGAGCCGCGCGGCCAGGGCCTTCTGCTTGTCGCCGTAGCGCTCCAGGCCGCGGAACTGGCGGTAGATGACTGCGGCGAACAGCAGCGTCATCGCCGACAGCGCGGCCGTCAGCCCGAGGCTGACGCGGCTCTGGTTGCGGATGATCTCGTTGCGCCGGGTGACGTCCTGGGCGACGTGGTGGGTCGAGGTCAGCGACAGGTCGCGGATCGGATCGGCCAGCGGTTCCAGGCGGGCAACGATCTCGGGGATGCGCTGTGGATGCTCGCGGATCAGCGCGCCGTTGAGCGGCAATGCGTCAGCCCAGCGCACGAAGTCCTGGGCGCGCGCCACCGTGCGCTGGTAGTCGGGGTGATGGGCCAGCACCTGCGCGGCATGCTCGCTCTCCACCAGGTTCAGCCGGCTGACGAAGATCTCGTAGCGCTGCGCCACCTGGTCCGGATCGACGCCGACGCTCGGCCCGGCTGCCTGCTCCAGCGCCAGGCGCAGCTTCAGGTACTCGGTCTCGAACTGGAACAGGCTCCAGACGAGGTAATCGTCCTGGTAGCGCCGCGTGCCGTTCAGCGCCTCGTACTGGCGCGCCTGCAGCCATGCGACGCCGGCGAGCGTCAGCACCAGCAGCAGGCCCATCGCGGCGATGCCGGTGCGCCAGCGGCGCTGCCGGGCGGCCACGGTGCGGTTGGCGTCGCGCGGCATGGTCAGCGCAGCTCCAGGTGGGTCAGCTGCCAGGCCGAGCGCCCGTAGAAGACGCTGTTGCGCAGCTCCGGTGCCTGGTCGAAGGGATAGATCAGGAAGAGCGGCCCCTTGTCGCGCACCGCCATCGGCCGGTCGTCGAGCATCCGCGCGACGATCACGTCATAGCGATGGCTGTCGGTCATCGGGATCTGGACGCGGTAGTCGTTGAGCGCGCGGGCCTCGATCGTGCGCCCCTGCGCGCCGGCGGCGGCGAGCACGTCGCGCAGCAGCGGGCCGGTGAACCTGCGCGGTTGGGGGTACCAGGGCGTCTGCGTGCTGAAGCTGACCTGGGGCAGCTTCTCGAGCATCGCCATGTCGAAGGCGGCGCGGCCGTCGCGGTTGGTGTTGCGCAGCGCGCCGCCGACGGTCAGCACCACCGGTCCGACGGGCGCCGCCAGGGGCGGCTCGACCGGCGCCGCCCGGACGGACGGGGCGGCTCCGGCGCCCAGGGCCATGGCACAGGTCAGCAGGCCCTGAAGGGCGGTACGTCGCACGATCAGCATGAACGGGAGCAGGCACGACCCGGCCACGCATCGACGCCTCGAGGGAAGGGCGGATGCCGCGCGGGCATTGGTGAAAGCCCGCATGCTACGCGGGGGCGCGGGGAGGAGCATGTCCGGGACCACCCCGATAACAGGGGCCAGTCGGGTTTCCGCCACAGTGGGCGCTCGGCCCCGATGTCGCTGTCGAGACAAGGCCGGCGACGCGGTGGATTGAAGATCGCCGGAACAACAGACAGGAGACAGCCCCGATGACGCGCGTGGTCACCCCCCGTCCCGAGAACGCCGATGTGCAGTACAGCCACTGGCCGGCGCGCTTGCCCCGGCGACTGGCGATTCCACGGACCTCGCTGTGGTTCAACCTGGAGGTCGCCGCGACGCGGTATCCGGACAAGGCGGCCACGCAGTTCCTCGGCGCGACGCTGAGCTACCGCGAGCTGCGCCGGCAGGCCGAGGCGCTCGCCGGCTGGCTGCGCGCGCAGGGCGTGGGCAAGGGCGACCGTGTCGCGCTCTTCATGCAGAACTGCCCGCAGTACCTGATCGCCTTCTACGCGATCAACCGCGCCGATGCGGTGGTGGTGCCGGTCAACCCGATGAACCGCGAGGATGAGTTCGGCCATTACCTGACCGATCCGGAAACCCGGGTGGTCATCTGCAGCGGCGAGCTGTCAGGCATCGTCGCCAAGGCGGCCGCGAAGCTGCCGGCGGCACAGCGCCCCCGCGCCGTGCTGGTGACCCAGTACTGGCAGATGCTGCCGCCCGCCGGCCCCGATCCGGCCTGCGACGCGCCCGAGGCGATGCGCGCCTGGCTGACCGCTGTCCATGAGCTGCCGCCCGGCGCGACCGACTGGCGCGATGCGCTGGCCGCCGGCCATGTGCCGGGACCGCATACCGCCGGCCCGGACGACCTGGCGATGCTGCCCTACACCTCGGGCACCACCGGCCTGCCCAAGGGCTGCATGCACACCAACGCGACGCTGATGGCCAACAGCTGCGGCGGGTGCCAGTGGGGCTACGCGAGCGCCGAATCGGTGGGCCTGGCCGTCGTGCCGATGTTCCACATCACCGGCACGCTGTATGGCGTGCTCGGGCCGGTCTTCACCGGGATGACGCTGGTGATCATGCCGCGCTGGGACCGGGAGCTCTGCGGGCGCCTGATCTCGCGCCACCAGGTCACGCACTGGACCTGCATCCCGACGATGATCATCGACCTCTTCGCCAGCCCCAACTACAGGTCCTTCGACCTGCGCAGCCTGCGCTACCTCAGCGGTGGTGGCGCGGCCATGCCCAAGGCGGTGGCGGAGCGGCTGCAGGAGGAGTTCGGCCTGACCTTCGCCGAGGGTTATGGCCTGACGGAGACGGCGGCGCCCAGCCATGGCAACCCGCCCGAGCGCGCCAAGCTGCAATGCCTGGGCATTCCGATCTTTGGCGTCGACGCACGCATCGTCGATCCGACGACGCTGGAGGAGCTGCCTGTCGGCGAAGTGGGCGAGATCATCACGCATGGCCCGATGGTGTTCCAGGGCTACTGGCGGCAGCCGGAGGCGACGGACGCGGCCTTCGTCGAGCTCGACGGCAGGCGCTTCTTCCGCACGGGAGACCTTGGCCGCATGGACGACGAGGGCTATTTCTTCATCACCGACCGGCTCAAGCGGATGATCAACGCGAGCGGCTACAAGGTGTGGCCTTCGGAGGTCGAGATGCTGCTGTACCGCCATCCGGCGGTGCAGGAGGCGTGCATCATTGCGGCCAAGGATGCCTACCGTGGCGAGACGGTCAAGGCCGTGGTCGTGCTGCGTGCGGAGGCCCGAGGCAAGACGACGGACAAGGACATCATCGACTGGGCTCACGAGCACATGGCTGCCTACAAGGCGCCGCGCATCGTGCAGTTCGTCGACAGCCTGCCCAAGTCCGGCTCAGGCAAGGTCATGTGGCGCCTGCTGCAAGAACAGGAATCCCAATGACGCCATCGCCCCACGCCCCCCGCGGTGCACCCCACCCCTTCGAGGGCCGGGCCGGGGCAGGCGACTCGTGTCGTGCCGTCCAGACTGACTGGGCGCGTTCTGTCTGACCAAAGCGAGCCGCAGGCGAGCGGCGGGAGTTGAGCGCCGAGGCACGACGCGAGTCGCCTGCCCCGGCCCGGCCCGAGCACCTGTCAGAACCGTGACCCCGGCTGTTCCAGGAACCGGATTTCTTCCTCGGTGCTTGCCCGCCCGAGCACGTCATTGCGATGAGGAAACCGACCGAAGCGCGCGATGACGTCGCGGTGTTTCCGCGCGTATTCCAGCGCGTCCGCCAGCCGTGGGTCCTCGAGGGTGAGGGCTTCGAAGGTGGCCACGCTGAGGTCCTGCATCGCGAGGTCCTCGGCGTGTTCCAAAGGCATCGTGGCGAACCAGCGTTCCAGGGTGCCGAGTTCCTGCGCGCGCGGCCGCAGGGCCAGCGCGGTCTCCAGCGCCAGCGCATCGCCGGCGAAGGCTCGCGGCGTGTCGCGATGGATGTTGCGGGTGAACTGGTCCAGCAAGACGATGCGCGCCAGGGCGCCCCAGGCGGTCGAGTCCCACTCGCGCCATCCGCCAGCGAGGGCCTGGTCGACGAGCGCGCCGAAGCGCTCGCGCAGCGCATCGTCGAAGGCGGGATCCTTCTTGAACCACTTCACCTGGATCTGCCCGTCCAGCGCCGAGCCGGGTGGGCCGAACCATTCGTTGAGCACGCGCTGCGCCGGTGCCGGCGTCAACAGTCGCTGCCAGCGTGGATGACGCAGCAGCCAGTGGCGGACATAGCTGCAGCCCGGCACCAGCTGCAACGGGAACTCTGCCAGCCAGCGCGCCGCCGTCTCCACCAGTTGGGAGGCCAGGCCTTGCCCGCGCAACTGCGCCGGCACGCCGGTGTGGGTGATGATCAGCTGTTCGCCGTGGCGCTCATAGTCGAGCCGGCATTGCAGTCCGGGTTGCGGCTGTGCAAGAAAGCATCTCGCGTCGGGATGATGCTGGATGACGAAATTCACGCTGCGTCTCCACTACTGGCCTCCCTGCCGAGTTGCCGCCACAAGTAGGCGAACTCGAGCGCTTGCAACAGCGCGCGCTGCTGGTTGTCCGCAGCGCCGCCATGGCCGCCCTCGATGTTTTCGTAATAGAAGCAGGCTTGCCCCAACGCAAGCATGCGGGCCGCCATTTTCCTCGCATGGCCCGGATGCACGCGGTCGTCGCGCGTCGACGTGGCGAAGAGCGCCCGCGGATACTGCACGCCGGCCTTGAGTTGCTGGTATGGGCTGTACGCGGCGATGTGGGCCCAGTCCTCGGGCTCGTCGGGATCGCCGTACTCGGCCACCCACGACGCGCCGGCCAGCAGCAGGTGATAGCGCTTCATGTCCAGCAGCGGCACCTGGCAGACGACCGCACCGAAGAGCTCGGGCCGCTGCACCATGCAGGCGCCCACCAGCAGCCCGCCGTTGCTGCCGCCCATGATCCCGAGCCGTGCCGGCCGCGTCAGTCCGTGCGCGACCAGGTCCTCGGCCACGGCGATGAAGTCGTCGAAGCTGCGCTGCTTGTGGGCCAGCGTGGCGGCCTGGTGCCAGCGCGGGCCGTACTCGCCGCCGCCGCGGATGTTGGCCACCACCAGCCGCCCGCCGCGCGCGAGCCACGCCCGGCCGTTGCCCCCCGAGTACCAGGGCTGCAGCGACACCTCGAAGCCGCCGTAGCCGTAGAGCAGCGTCGGCGTGTCGGCGCCGCGACCGGCCTTGCCGATGACGAAGTAGGGCACGCTCTCGCCGTCGGCGCTGGTGGCGAAGCGCTGCTCCACCGTCATGCCATGCGCGTCGAACTGCGCGCCGCGCTGCTTGAGCGTCTCGCGCGCGTCGGTGCCCGCCTGCGCCAGGCAGACGATGTCCGGCGTCAGGAAGTCGCAGTAGTGCAGCAGGTAGTGGTCGCCGAGCCGGTCCTCGGCCAGCTCCGGATCGTGCAGGCTCTGCACGCTGAGCGTGCCGGGGAAGGGCGCCTTGACCTGGCGCAGGATCGGCGGCCGGTGCGACAGGTCCCACTCCTCGAGCCGGCTGGCCACATGCTCGCTGACGTTGAGCAGCAGGTGGTGGTGGGTGAGCGTGTAGTCCTCCAGCGAGCGGCCCGCCGTCGGCGAGAACATCACCCGCAGGTGCTTGTCGTGACGCTCGTTCTTCCAGAACGCGGCTTCCTCCATCAGCAGCAGGGAGCCCGCCGGATAGGTGGGGCCATGCGGGATGGCCCAGTCGGTGCGCGGACGCAGCAGCATCCAGGGACCTTCCAGGTGGACGCTCATGTCGCTGGGCAGGTCGATGGCCACGAACTCGCCGTTCTTCCAGAGGAAGCGCGACTCGTTGTAGAAGTCCAGCGCGCGGCTGAACACGACGCGCTCGAAGCCCGGCGTGCGATCGACCGACACCGACACCGAGACGTCGTCCTTCTCGCCTTCGAAGATCACCGGCGCGGCGTCCAGCGGCGTGCCGCGCGCCCAGCGCCGGATCTGGCGCGGATAGCCGGATTCGGTCAGCGAGTCCGGTCCGAAGTCGCTGCCGACCAGCAGGGTGTCGGCATCGAGCCACTCGACGTCGCTCTTGGCCTCGGGCACGAAGAAGCCGCCTTCGGCGGGGGGAATGAAGCGCAGCGCCTCGAGGTCGAACTCGCGCAGCTCGTGGGCGTCGGCGCCGCCGTCGGACAGCGACACCAGGCAGCGCCGGTAATCCGGCGCCAGGGCCGTCGCGCCGTGGAAGACCCAGCTGCGGCCCTCGTCGCGGCCCAGCGCGTCCAGGTCCAGCACCAGGCGCCACGGCGGCTCGGCCAGCTGGTAGTCCTCCAGCGTGCAGCGCCGCCACAGGCCGCGCGGATGGGCCTCGTCCTGCCAGAGGTTGTAGAACCAGTCGCCGCGACGCGCCACATGCGGGATGCGGTCGCGCGCGTTCAGGATCTGCAGCAGCTCTTCCCGGATCGGCTCGAACTCGGGCTCGGCCTTCAGGGCGGCCAGCGTCGCATCGTTGCGCTCGCGCACCCAGGCCAGCGCGCGTTCGCCCTCGGCGCCTTCCAGCGCCTCGAGCCAGAGGAACGGATCGTCCCCGGCGGTGGAGGGATCGAGGGATGCGGACGGCTCGGAATGCGACACAACGGTCTCCTGATCAACGGCGCGGGCGACTTGTCACCTTACCCCACAAGTCACTGCTCGGCTTCCTTCAGCAGCTGCGGCGTGATCTCCACAGCGCCCTTCTCGGTGCTGACGTACGCCGTCCCGTCCTGGATGTTGACCTGCCACTGCATGCCGCGTTCGGCCAGGGCGGCCAGCGCCTGGGACTGGTCCGCCGGGATCTGCCACACGGCCAGCCGGGGCGTGCGCTGCAGCTTGTTCTGGATGCCGCTCCACCACACCGGCGTGCTGGACGCGTAGCCGATGACGGTGACGCGCTCGGCGCGTCCGTGGGCCTGGCGCAACCGGCGCTCGTCCGGCTGGCCCAGTTCGATCCAGTGGACCACTTCGCCGGTCAGGTCCAGCTGCCACAGCGGCGGTTCGTCGACGTCGGACAGACCCTTGCTGAACTCGAGCCGGCCGCGCAGGTCGTCGGCGGGCACGTGCAGCGCGTAGGCGAGGATGCGCAGCATCATGCGTTCGTCGGTCTCCGACGGGTGGCGGGCGACGGTCAGGGAATGCTCGCCGTAGACGTGGCGGTCCATGTCGGAGAGCTGCAGCTGGGCTTTGTGGATGGTGGCCTTGAGCGCCATGGTCGAAGGGCCGCCCGAAGCGGCCGGGGTGCGGGGTGGACGACCCGGCGTGCGGGCTGCACGCGGGCCGGAAACGATCTGAAGCGGCGCATTATCCCGGTCGTGGCATCATGCCGACCCGCATGGCGGCCCGCTGCGGCCGCCCCACGAGACTGCGGGCCGCCTGGTGCCACCGGCGAGCCCGTGCCGACGAGACAGCGCCTACCCGGCGCAATGACCTGAGAGACGACATGAACACTCTTCGCACCTCCCTCGCCGTCGCCGCGCTGCTGGCCTGCGGTCTGGCCGTCGCCCAAACCAGCGGCACCAAGCCCGCCACGCCGGCGGCACCGGCCGCCGCCAAGGGCGGCAAGGGCAAGCTGATGACCCGCGACGAGCTGCGCGCGTGCATGGTCAGCAACCAGCAGAACGAGGCCGCCGCGGCCGAGCTGGACAAGAAGAAGGCCGTCGTTCTGAAGGAGCGCGACGAGCTGAAGGCGGCCAAGGCCGAGTCCGACAAGTTCGAGTCGGACATGCAGGCGCAGGGCACCGCGCTGAAGGCCGAGATCGAGTCGGTCAAGGCCTTCGGTGCCGAGATCGAGGCCGGTGCTTCCAAGATGGAGAAGGACCAGCTCAAGGCCAAGCAGGAGGAGTACCAGGCCCGCGCCAACGCCCTGCAGCCCAAGATCGACGCCTTCAACAAGTCGCGCAATGATCGCGTCGAGGTCAACAAGGCCTTCAACGCCCGTGTCGATGCCCACCAGAAGGTCGCCGACGACTTCAACGAGGCCGTCGAGGACCTGAATGACAAGCGCAACGAGTGGAAGCTCAAGTGCGGCAACCGCTCCTACGACGAGGCCGACGAGATCGCCATCAAGAAGGAAATGAACAAGAAGTAAGGCGTTCCCCTCTCGACGCCTCGGGAACGGCGCCGGCACCGATCGCGGTCCGGCGCCGTTCCTACAATCGGCGCCCTGTTGATGGCCCCTGGAGACACGATGAGCGCCGCCCCTGCTGCCAATCCGCTGCTGTCCACCTGGACCGGCCCCTACGGCCTGCCGCCCTTCGAGGCGATCGAGGCCGGACATTTCGAACCGGCCTTCGATGCGGCGCTCGCCGCGCACCGCGCCGAGCTCGACGCGATCGCGTCGCAGCCGGCGCCGCCGACCTTCGACAACACGCTTGCCGCGCTCGACCGCGCCGGCCGCGCGCTGACCGCGCTGGAACACCTGTTCTCGACGCTGAGCGCCTCGGCGAGTTCGCCCGAGCTGCAGGCGGTGCAGCGACGCATGGCCGCGCCGCTGGCCGCGCACACCAATGCGATCTACCTGAACGCCGCGCTGTTCGCCCGCGTCGAGGCCCTGCATGAGCAGCGCGCCGCGCTGGCGCTGACGCCGGAGCAGCTCCGGCTGCTGGAACGCGTGCATCTGGACTTCGTCCGCGCCGGGGCCCGGCTGCAGGGTGCGGACCGGGACCGCTACGCCGCCAACATGGAGCGGCAGGCCGAGCTCAACACCCGCTTCGCGCAGAACGTGCTGGCCGACGAGAGCAGCTACCAGCTGGTGCTGCGCGACGAACGCGGCCTGGCCGGCCTGCCGGACTTCGTGCGCGCCGCGGCGCGCCAGGCGGCGCTGGACCGCGGGCAGGCGGAGGAGGGCGTGCATGTGGTGACGCTGTCGCGCTCGCTGATCGTGCCCTTCCTGACCTTCAGCGAACGGCGGGACCTGCGCGAGCAGGCCTGGCGCGCCTGGGTCGGCCGCGGCGACGCGACCGGCGAGACCGACAACCGCACGCTGGTGCGGGAGCTGCTCGCGCTGCGGCATGAACAGGCGGTGCTGCATGGCCATCGCAGCTTCGCGGACTATGCGCTCGCCGACACCATGGCGGGCCGCCAGTCGGCCGTGCAGGCGCTGCTGGACCAGGTCTGGGAGCCGGCCAAGGCCGCGGCCGCGCGCGAGCGGGCGATGCTCGACCAGGTGCGCGAGCAGCTCGGTCATGACCTGGCCATCGAGGCCTGGGACTGGCGTTGGTATGCGGAGAAGGTCCGCCAGCAGCGCTTCCAGCTCGACGAGGCGGAGGTCAAGCCCTACTTCCCGCTGGATGCGATGGTGCGCGCGATGTTCGATTGCGCCGAGCGCCTCTACGGCCTGCGCTTCGTCGAGCAGCCGCAGGTCGCCGGTTATCACCCGGACGTGAAGGTCCATGAGGTGCGGCGCGAGGACGGCACGTTGCGTGGCGTCTTCATCCAGGACAACTTCGCGCGCCCGACCAAGCGCAGCGGTGCCTGGATGAACGCGCTGCGCTGGCAGGCGCGCAACGGCATCGACGCGCTGCCGATCATCCTGAACAACAACAACTTCGCCAAGGGCGCGCCGGGCGAGCCGACGCTGCTGTCCTTCGACGACGTGCGCACGCTGTTCCATGAGTTCGGCCATGGCCTGCACGGCCTGCTGTCGGACGTCGAGTTCGAGCGCCTGTCCGGCACGCAGGTGCTGCGCGACTTCGTCGAGCTGCCCTCGCAGCTGATGGAGCACTGGATGGCGGAGCCGGCGGTGCTGAAGCAGCATGCGCGCCACTACCGGACCGGCGAGCCGCTGCCCGATGCGCTGCTGGAGCGGCTCAAGGCCGCCGCCACCTTCAACCAGGGCTACGAGACGGTGCGCTACTGCGCGTCGGCGCTGGTGGACCTGGCCATCCACGCCCGGGAAGCGGCCGAGGTGCCGGATCCGGTCGCCTTCGAGCGCGAGACGCTGGAGCGCCTGGGCCTGCCGCCGGCGATCGGCATGAATCACCGGCTGACGCATTTCCAGCATCTGTTCTCGGGCAGCTATTACGCCTCCGGCTATTACGTCTACCTGTGGGCGGAAGTGCTGGACTGCGATGCCTTCGAGGCCTTCGTCGAGGCCGGCGATCCGTTCGACCGATCGGTCGCCCGATCGCTGCTGGACAACATCCTGTCGGTGGGCAACAGCCGCGAGCCGGGCGCGACCTACCGCGCCTTCCGCGGCCGCGACGCGCGGGTCGAGCCGATGCTCAAGGGACGGGGACTGGTGCCCGCCTGAATGGGGCCGAGCCCCCCGGACGAGGGCCCCGTAAGGGGCCCTCGCCGTTTCGGGTAAACCCTGCTCCCGGGCGCCGTTCATCGCGCTCCGCCGCAGTTCGTCGCTAGCAACAACGTGTTGGTCGCAGCAGACTTTTGCTAGGGGTAAACCCCTGCGACAGTTCGCCCCATGCCGCAAGAACAAGCCCGCGGCCCCTGGAGGACAAGATGAACACCATTCGCTGCCACGACCGTTTCGCGAGCCTGAAGCGCCTCGCCGCCCTGATCGGGATCGGGGCCGGCATCGCCGCCGGCCTGCTGATGGCGCTGCCCAGCCGCGCCGGCCAGCCCGAGCGCCTGCCGACGGTGGTCATCAACGGCAAGTCCGCGCCGACGCTGGCCGCGCTGCGCGCCGCTGGCGAGGTCCAGACGCTGCCGACGGTGGTGGTGACCGGCCGCCGGGCCGACCCGGGCCTGGACGGTGAACAGGTGGCGGCGCGATGAGCGGCCTGGCGAGCTTCCTGGCGCGCCGCGTCGCCGACGCGGCCGTCGAGTTGGATCCGGCCTCGGGCATCCGCCTGTCCTGGCCAGCACCGCTGAATGCGGCGGGTGCGGATCGCGCGGGCGCGTCCCTCGCGTGGCTGCCGGCTTCCTCCCCGCTCCCTATGATGCGGGGATGGACTCTGCCCACGCCGCCCTCGATCCCGTCGCTGCCCACGTGACGCCCTCGCCTGAAGTCGTTCCGCTCGCGGCGGCTTCTCCCCAGCAGACCCGCTTCGCCGCCGTGACGGGCGCTGGCTCGGGCATTGGCCGTGCGGCCGCGCAGGCGCTGATGCAGGCCGGTTGGCAGGTCGCCCTGCTCGGGCGGCGGGAGGAGAGGCTGCGCGAGACCGCGGCGCTCGCGCCGGAACGCGCGCTGGTGCTGCCCGCCGATGTCGCCGACGAGGCGCAGGTCACCGCCGCTTTCGACGCGATCGAGCGCCGCTGGGGGCGGCTCGACTTCCTGTTCAACAACGCCGGTCGTGGCGCGCCTGCGTCCGACATCGACGAGATGAGCCTGGAGACCTGGCGAGCCGTCGTCGACGTCAACCTGACCGGCAGCTTCCTCTGCGCCCGCGCGGCCTTCGGCCTGATGAAGCGGCAATCGCCGCGTGGCGGGCGCATCGTCAACAACGGCTCGATCTCGGCGCATGTGCCGCGGCCAGGCTCGATCGCCTATACGTCGACCAAGCATGCGATCACTGGCCTGACCAAGACGCTGGCGCTGGACGGCCGCCGGCACGACATCGCCGCCGGCCAGATCGACATCGGCAACGCCGAGACCGACCTGACCCAGCGCTTCAAGCAGGGCGTGCCGCAGGCGCATGGCGGCACGATGGTGGAACCGGTGATGGACGTCGGCCATGCCGCCAGCGCCGTGCTTTACATGGCGGGATTGCCGCTGTCGGCCAACGTGCCTTTCCTGACGGTGATGGCGACCAAGATGCCCTACATTGGCCGCGGCTGATTGCCGACCTCCTCGAAGACTTGAATCCGTGCGATCGCCCCGATCTGAAGGACCGATGAACGCTCTCTCCACGCTTGTCTCGATCGCCGCCCGCCTGATGCTGGCGGTGGCTTCCCTGGTGCTGTTCCTGGTGGTGCTGGCCGCCGGGCTGGTGATCTTCGGCGGGGTGCTGCTGTGGAGCCTGATCCGCGGCCGCAGGCCGACGCTGCACACGGCGGCGTTCCAGCGCGCGGCGCAGTTCCGCTCGCAGGCCTTCCGTGGCGCGGCCGGTGGGCGTGCTCATCAGCCGCAAGGCGACATCATCGATGCCGAGGTGCGCGAGGTCCCCAACGGCGATCCCCGTCTGGAGCGCTGACCGCGCGGCGCTCAATACTTCGGCGGCGCGCTCAGCTCGTCCCAGAGCTCGTCGTAGATGCGATAGCGCGAGGGACTGATTGCTCCCGCCTCGACCGCCACCAGCACCGCGCAGCCCGGCTCATGCCGGTGGCTGCAGTTGTGGAAGCGGCACTCGCCCAGGTAGGGCTTGAAATCGGGCATGTAGCTCGCCAGGTCCGGCGCGGCGATCTGGCGCAGGCCGAATTCCTGGAAGCCCGGTGAATCGATCAGCGCGTCCTCACGCCCCGCGTCCATCCAGTACCACTGCGTCGTGGTCGTCGTGTGGCGCCCCGAGTTCAGCGCCTGCGAGATCTCGCCCACCTGCGCCTGTGCATCGGGCACCAGCAGGTTGATCAGCGTGCTCTTGCCAGTGCCGCTGGGGCCCAGCACCAGCGTCGCCTGGCCGTGCAGCAGCGGGCGCAGTACCTCCCGCGATTCGTCCGGGCGACCCTTCAGGCTGAGCTCCAGCACCCGCTGGCCCATCGCCGTGTACGGCGCGAGCCGCTCGCGCGCGGCCTGGGCGCCGGGCAGGTCGGTCTTGTTGAGCACGATGTCGGCGGTGATGCCGGCGCTCTGCGCCGCGATCAGCGCGCGGGTGAGCTGCGATTCGGAGAACTGCGGCTCCACCGCCACCAGGATCAGCAGCCGGTCCAGGTTGGCGGCGAAGCTCTTGGTCTTCCACTCGTCCTGGCGGAACAGCAGGTTGCGCCGCGGCTCGACCTTCTCGATCACGCCCTCGTGCTCGCTGCTGCGCATCCAGCGCACCCGGTCGCCGACGACGCAATCGCTCTTCTTGCCGCGGGTCAGGCAGTGGATGCGCTGCCCGTCCTGATCTTCGACGACGTAGTGACGGCCATGCCCGCGCACCACCAGGCCGGTCTGCGGGGCCTTGCTCATGCGGCTTGTCCTGTCGGCGCGGCCGGCGAGCCCGACAGCGACGCGATCGCCGCGAGCCGCTCGCTGGCCGGCGGATGCGAGTAATAGAAGCGCGCGAACAGCGGGTCGGGCGTCAGCGTGCCGGCGTTGTCCTCGTGCAGCTTGAGCAGCGCCTGCGACAGGTCGGCGCCGCTGGCCTGGGCGCAGGCATAGGCATCGGCCTCGAACTCGTGGCGGCGCGACCACAGCGACATCAGCGGCGTCAGGAAGAAGGCGAACGGCGGCAGCGCCAGCATGATCAGCAGCAGCGCGAGCGCGTCATTGGGCGCCTCCAGGCTGGGGCGCACGCCCAGGCCGAGGTAGAAGCCCGCCTGCGCGCTGAGCCAGCCCAGCAGCGCGAAGCCGCCCAGGCTGAGCGCGAACATCAGCGCCATGCGCTGCAGCACATGGCGGCGCTTGAAGTGGCCCAGTTCATGGGCGAGCACCGCTTCGACCTCGGAGGGATCGAGCCGCGCGAGCAGGGTGTCGAAGAACACCACCCGCTTGGCCGCGCCCAGTCCGGTGAAGTAGGCGTTGCCATGCGCCGAGCGCCGGCTGCCGTCCATCACGAACAGGCCCTTGGCCGCGAAGCCGCAGCGCTGCATCAGCGTCTGGACGCGCTCGCGCAGCGCGGCGTCCTCCAGCGGCTGGAACTTGTTGAACAGCGGCGCGATGACGGTGGGATAGATCACCAGCATCAGCAGGTTGAAGCCCATCCAGGCGCCCCAGGCCCACAGCCACCACAGGCTGCCCGCCTGTGCCATCAGCCACAGGATCAGCGCCGCGATCGGCAGCCCGAGCAGCGCGCCCACGGCCAGGCCCTTGAGGCCGTCGACGATGAAGAGCCGCAGCGTCGTGCGGTTGAAGCCGAAGCGCTCTTCCAGGCGGAAGGTGTTGTAGAGCGACCAGGGCAGGTCGAGCAGGCCTGACAGCAGCCCGAACAGGGCCAGCAGCGCGAGCTGGTAGCCCATCGGGCCGAGTTCCTCGCGCCAGGACAGGGCCCACTGGTTCAGCAGGTCCAGCCCGCCGAGCAGCGTCCAGCCGATCAGCAGCGCCGTGTCCCAGGCCAGGTGCAGCATGCCGAAGCGGCCACGGGCGATGGTGTAGTCGGCGGCCTTCTGGTGCGCGGACAGCGGCACGGTGCCGACGAAGGCCGCCGGCACCGTGCCGCGGTGGCGGGCGACGTGGCGCATCTGGCGCGAGGACAGCCAGAGCTTGACCAGGAAGGAGACGATCACCGCGGCCACGAAGGCCGCGGTCAGCGCGAGCGGGGAGGAAGCCAGCGCGGAAGGCGCCGGCGCGGCGGCGAGCGCCGCGGGAGAGATCTGCATGGGCGGGGAGTGTAGGTCCACGGGCCCGGCCGGTGACGCCGTTGCCCCCGTTGGGGAAGTTGCCGGGAAGCGCGCCAAGGCTGCGACAATCCGCGCCATTCCGATGGCCGACGGCCGGCGCAGGCGCCGCTTCCGTCGCCGCCCACCCGACCCGACAAGACAAGGACATCGCCATGAGCGAGAACCCCGTGCTGCCGCTGAACGACCAGAACCTGATCTGGATCGACCTGGAGATGACCGGCCTGTTCCCGGACAAGGACCGCATCATCGAGATCGCCGTGGTGGTCACCGACGCGCAGTTGACGGTGCGCGTCGAGGGCCCGGTCTTCGCCATCCATCAGTCCGACGCCACGCTGGACGGCATGGACGCCTGGAACAAGGGCACGCACGGCAAGAGCGGCCTGATCGACCGCGTCAAGGCGTCGACGATCGCCGAGGCGGATGCCGAGCAGCAGGTCATCGATTTCCTGAAGGCCTATGTGCCGGCCGGCAAGTCGCCGATGTGCGGCAACTCGATCTGCCAGGACCGTCGCTTCCTGGCCAACTACATGCCCAAGCTGGAAGACTTCTTCCACTACCGCAACCTCGACGTGTCCACGCTCAAGGAACTGGCGCGCCGCTGGAAGCCCGCTGCGCTGGAGGGCTTCAAGAAGACCCAGAAGCACACCGCGATGGCGGACATCCACGAGTCCATCGACGAGCTGATCCATTACCGCGAGCAGTTCCTGAAGCTGGACTGAGCGCCGCGACTGGCATGTCGACGCCCCCGACGAGGAACGCGCCCGCGCGCGGCTGAGGCTCCGATGGACATCCCGCTCCGCCCCCAGGACCTGTGGGCGGCTTTCGACTTTCCGCGCCATCCGCTGGCTCGCGAGGACGGCGAGCGCCTGCGTGGCGCCTTCTTCGCGCCGCCGGCGCAGCGGCTGGTCGCCCATGATGCCGACCGGCTGCGCGCCGTGCTGCGCCTGGCGCATGCCGCGGCGCGTGCCGGCGCATGGGTGCTGGGCGGGCTGCGTTACGAGGCGGCCGGCGCGCTCGATCCGGTGCTGCGCACGCGCCCGGCCGGGGAGGCGCCGCTGGCGGAATTCCATGTCTGGCAGGAGCCGCCCGTCCCGTGGCCGGAGGCGCTTGCCGCGGCGGGTGCGAGACGCGCGCATCCGATGACCGCCTGGCGCGACGCGCAGGCGGATGCCGACGAGCAGGCGCAGGTCGAGCGCATCCGCGAGTACATCCGCGCCGGCGACTGCTACCAGGTCAACCTGACGACGCGACTGGCCGCGGAGACGGTCGGCGCCGACGCAGCCGACGCAGCCGACGGAGGCGACTTCGATCCCGTCCTGCACTTCTTCGCGCTGCACGCGGCGCAGCCAGGCGGTTTCGCCCTGTTCCTGCGCACAGGCGAGGGCGGCGACTCGAGCAGCGTCGCCAGCGTCTCGCCGGAGCTGTTCTTCGACTGGCGCCCGCTGCCCGAGGCGCCGCAGGCCAGCCACACCTGGCTGCTGTCGGCCCAGCCGATGAAGGGCACGGCGCCGCGCGGCCGCGACCGCGCCGGCGATGAAGCCGCACAAGCCTACCTGCGCACCAGCGCCAAGGAGCGCGCCGAGAACCTCATGATCGTGGACCTGCTGCGCAACGACCTGTCGCGCGTGGCGGTGCCCGGCTCGGTGCGGGTGCCGCGGCTGTTCGAGCTGCATGCCTTGCCCACGGTGTGGCAGATGACCTCCACGATCAGCGCGGTCACGCGTGCCGGGCTCGCGCTGGATGAGGTGATGGCGGCGCTGTTCCCCTGCGGCTCGATCACCGGCGCGCCCAAGAAGCGCGCGATGGAGGTCATCGACGAGCTCGAGCCCGGCCCGCGCGGCTGGTACTGCGGCGCACTCGGGATGCTGCAGCCGGGTGGGGCGGTCACTTTCAACGTGCCGATCCGCACCGTCGAGCAGACGGGGCGCGCGCTGCGCTGCGGCGTGGGCAGCGGCATCACGCTCGATTCCCTCGCGCGTGGCGAGATCGACGAGTGGCGCGCGAAGTCGCGCTTCCTGACCCGGGCGCGTGCGCCCATCGAGGCGCTGGAGACGATGCGGCTCGAGGAAGGGGAGTTCGAGCGTGCGGCGCGGCATCTGGCGCGCATGCAGCGCACGGCGCGCCACTTCGGGCTGGCCTGGTCGGCGGACGCGGCCAAGGCGCGGCTGGTGGAGATCGCGCAGCGGCATCCGCGCGGCGTGTGGCGCGTGCGGCTGACGCTGGCGCGCGACGGCAGCTTCACCGACGCGGTCCAGGCCTTGCCGGCCGCCGGTCACGACGGCGCGGGGGAGGGGCCGCTGGTGGTGGCGCTCGCGCGCGGCCCGATCGACGCCCGCGGTCCCGAGGCCGAATTCATCCAGCACAAGACGACGCGCCGCGAGGTGTACCAGGCCTTCCTGGACGCGAAGCCGGCGGACTGCTTCGACGTGCTGCTGTTCAACCGGGAGGGCGAGCTCACCGAGGGCTGCCTGACCAACCTCGCGCTGCAACTGGCGCCGGACGGGCCGTGGCTGACGCCGCGCGCCGAGGCCGGCCTGCTGCCCGGCACGCTGCGCGAGGAACTGCTGGAGCAAGGCCGGCTGCGCGAGGCGCGGCTGACCTTGCACGATCTGCGGCGGGCGCATGCGCTCGCCATCTTCAACGGTGTCCGGGGCTGGCGCGAGGCGCGGCTGCGGCACGAGGACCTTCATGACGACGACAACCCAACGCCGCCGCCCGGCGGCGCGCAAGACCCGAGCGGTTGACGAGGCGGCGACGCCGCCCGTGACCGATGCGGCAGCCGATCTGGCGGCCGATGCAGTGATCGAAGCGGTGACCGATGCCGCGACCGATGCGGTCACGCGGACTGCGCCCGACGAGACCGACCCCGCCGTGGCGCCTGCCGAGCCGATGACGCCGAAGCCCGCGCGCAAGCGCGCCGCCCGCGCCAAGGCGGCGGCAGCGGCGCCGGCGCCGGTTGCGATCGAGCCAGTGCCAGAGCCGGTGGCGGACGGCGAGGCTGCAGCTGAAGCCGTTGCCGAACCGGCCGATCCCGCGCCCGCGCCGAAGAAGCGACCGGCCCGCAAGCGCGTGGCCGTCGCCGAGGGCCATGCCGGAGCCTCGACCGACACCGCAGCTTCGACCGACGCCGTAGCCCCCACCGGCGCCGAAGTCCCTTTCGGCGCAGCAGCTCCGACCGACGCCGAAGCCTCGACGGAAGCCGCAGCTTCGACCGAGGCCGAAGCTCCCACCGAAGCCGCAGTTCCGACCGACGCCGAGGCCTCGACCGAAGCCGAAGCCGAAGTCGTGGCCACGGAGAACGGCGAGAGCGGCACTCCCCACAAGGGCCGTCGCAGGTCGAAGGTCCAGCCCGAGGTCGAGGCGATGCCGGCGGAGCCGCCGCGCTTCACGCTCGGTGCGCGCGAGGACGACGGCGTGTTCGGCGATTACGAGCTGCGCGACGGCCTGACCGGCACGACCTGCCGTCTGCGCCTGCTCGGCCGCCAGACCTGGCGCTGTGATTGCGCGGGCTATCTCGATCAGGGCACTTGCGAGCACGGCGAGCACCTGCTGTCGCTGTTCGACGCGGCCCAGCAGGAGGCGCTCGACGCCGGCTGGCCCGCGCGCGAGGCCGAGGTCTGGCTGGTGCCCGGGCCGCAGCGGCTGCTGCAATGGGTGTGTGGTCGTGAGGTGCCCGATCGCCTGCGTGAGCAGGAGGGTCTGGACGAGCAACTGCGCCGCTCCGCCGAGGGCGGTCATGCCTGGCTGCAGCGATTGCTGAGCGAGGCGCGGTCGCTGGGCGTCGCGCTGCGCGTGGATGCGCCGGTGTGGCCGCAGCTGGCCTGCGGTCGCGATGCGCAGGCGCGGGTGCAACGGATCGAAGCCGCGATGTCCGATGGCGCCGCGATGCGCGCGCTGCTGCGCGACGAGTTGCCGGTCCATGCCTGGGAGGCGGCGCTGTTCGCCGTCTGCGCTGGCCGCGCCCTCGTGGCCGACGACCTGGGACTGGGGCAGCGCGGCGCGGCCATCGCCGCCATCCGGCTGTGGGGCGAATGCTTCGGCGTGAAGCCGGCCGTCGTCATCGCTCCGGAGCCCGCGCATGCCGCCTGGCGGCGAGACCTGACGCGCTGGCTCGGCGACGAGGCGAAGTCGGTGACCGTCGCCGCGACGCCGCCGGCGAAGCCGCAGGCGGCGCTGCTGATCGTCGACGGGATCGAGTCGGTCGACTCGGAGCGCCTGGCGGCGCTGCGTGCCGTGCCTGCCCCGCAGCTGCTGCTGATCGCTCACCAGGAGCCGCTGGCCGATGCGCGCCTGGTCGAATGGATCGACTGGCTCGACGACATGCGCCGTGGCCCGCTCGCGCGGCTGCGGGCGCTGCCCGACGACGCCGGCAAGAAGCTCAAGCGCGAGGCGCTCGAGTCCGTGCTGCTCTCGCGCCGCAAGCGCGAACTGGCGGACCAGTTGCCTGCTGCGTTGCTGTCGCCGCTGTGGCTCGATGGCGCCGGCGCGAACGGCGCCAGCCTGCCGGCTGCGCCGCTGAAGCAGCTGCGCCAGCTGATCGAGCGCTGGACCGCGCTGCGTTTCCTGTCCAGCGCCGAGCAGCAGCAGTTGCTGGAGGCCTTGTCGCTGCTGCCGCCGGCGTCCCGCCAGGCGCTGGCGGCCAAGGCCGAGGCGGTGCTCGGGCTGCGTCGCGAATGGGTCCAGGGCGCCGTTCCTGCCGCCGCGCGCCTGGTGGTGTGCGCACGGTCGGAGACGCTGCTGGACAGCCTGTCGATGTCGCCGCAGTTGCGGCGCCTGCCGCCGCAGCGCCTGCGGGCGGGCGATGCACCGGCGGCGCGTGCGGCCGCGCTGTCGACCTGGCGGTCCGCCGAGGCCGGTGTGCTGCTGGCCAGCGACGATGCGCTCGGCAGCCTGCCGGACGGGGCCCTGGCCGAGGATCGCGTCGCCATCGTGCATGCGGACCTGCCCTGGCAGCCGGCCGTGCTGGCGCATCGCGTCGAGGCCGTCTGCGGCGACGACGCCTGCGGCGTGCCGGCGGCGCTGCTGCTGATCGAGGGTTCGCTCGATGCCGCCGTGCTGCGCGCGCAGCGCGACGGCGTGAGCTTCCCCGACTGGCTGGATGCCGCGCCGGCCTGGCTGGACGGCGATCAGCTCGACGCGCTGATGGCGGTGCTGCCGCGCCTGCTGCAGGGGCTCTGAGCGCCAGCAGTCATGGGCTAGGTGAAAACCCGAAAAGCTGTTATAGTCGCGGTCTTCACCGTTTCAGACGGTGCTTCGTACGTCTCCTCTGACCTCTTGCAGACCGCTGCGCCGGCCATCCGAATGGATGCCCACGCAGGCTCCGGATCTCCTCCGGAGCGGTTTCCCGCCATGGGAAGCGCGCCCTGCATGCCCTCGGGTTCGGTCGGCGGCGATGCCGTCGCTTTGACTGTTCCCCGGCGCCTCACCAGGCCCTTCCACCCGCTCGTGGGCTGCTTCGGCGGCCGCGCTGCGCGTGTCTCTCTTGCCCGGTGATCGACGCGAGCTTTCTCCCAGCGACATCACGGTCCTGCCGCGATCCGATCCAGATCGCAAGACAGGCCACAGCGCGCCAGCGCGGACGCCGTCCTTCGGTGTCGGCGGCGGCGCGTGCCTTTGGATTGCAAGACAGATGAGTTTCGACCACGACATGAACGCCGACGCCCAAAACCAGAACGACGAGCTCGACCAGGCGATCGAAGCCGGCGAACTGGGCAACGACGCGGAAACGAGCGGCACGCCGTTCTCCGCGCTGGGCCTGCACGATGCGCTGCTGCGCGCCGTCAAGGATTCCGGCTACGAGAACGCCACCGAGGTGCAGGCCCAGGCGATTCCCCCCGCGCTGACCGGCGCGGACCTGATGGTGTCCTCGCGCACCGGCTCGGGCAAGACCGCCTCGTTCATCCTGCCCGCGCTGCAGCAGGTGCTGACCGCCCGCGCCGAGCGCGCCGCCGGCAACAAGACCAAGACCATCGGCCCGCGCGTGCTGGTGCTGGCTCCGACGCGTGAACTGGCGATGCAGGTCGCCAAGTCCGCGATGACCTACGGCCGCCACATCCAGGGCCTGCGCGTCGCCACCGTGCTGGGCGGCATGCCCTACGCCCACCAGCTGCGCGCGCTGAGCGGCCACCTGGACATCCTGATCGCCACCCCCGGCCGCCTGCTGGACCACATCAACAGCGGCCGCTGCAAGCTCGAGAACGTCACGATGTTCGTGCTCGACGAGGCCGACCGCATGCTGGACATGGGCTTCATCGACGACATCAACTTCGTCGCCGAGCAGATCCCGGCCACGCGCCAGACGCTGATGTACAGCGCGACCTTCGCCGGCAACACCGGCCGCCTGGCCGCCCAGCTGATGAAGGACCCGCAGCGCATCGACGTGTCGGGCCACACCGAGACGCACGAGAACATCTCGCAGCGCCTGCACTGGGCCGACAACGGCCAGCACAAGCGCAAGCTGCTGGAGCACATCCTGGGCGAGCGCGACGTCGACCAGGCCGTGGTCTTCACCAGCACCCAGCAGGACACCGAGTGGCTGGCCGAGCAACTGGAGGCGATCGGCCACCGCGTCGCCGCGCTGCACGGCGGCATGCCGCAGGGCAAGCGCAACCGCACGCTGATGGCGCTGCGCCGCCGCGACCTGCGCGTGCTGGTCGCCACCGACGTGGCCGCCCGCGGCATCGACGTGCCGACGATCTCGCACGTCATCAACTTCGGCCTGCCTATGAAGGCCGAGGACTATGTCCACCGCATCGGCCGCACCGGCCGCGCCGGCCGCTCCGGCATCGCGGTGACGCTGGCCGAGCGCGGCGACATCTCGATGATCAAGCGCATCCAGCAGTTCACGACGCAGCAGATCCCGGTCTCGCGCATCGAAGGCCTGGAGCCCAAGAACGAAGAGCCGCGCATCTACCCGTCGCGTCCCGGCTTCGACCGCGGTGATCGCGGCGGTTTCGGCGGCAACCGGGGCGGCTTCGGTGGCAACCGCGGCGGCTACGGCAACCGTCCGCAGGGCGGCAGCTTCCGCGGCAATGATCGCGGCGGTTTCGGCGGCGGCGACAACCGCTTCGACAACAGCGCCCGCTTCGAGCGTCCGGAAGGCCGTCCGGCCTTCGGCGAGCGTCGCGAGGGCGGCCAGGGCGGCTTCGGCGGTGGCAACCGTTTCGAGCGCCCGCAAGGCGACCGTCCGCGTTTCGGTGACCGCCCGCAAGGCGATCGTCCCTTCGGCGACCGCCCGCGTTTCGGCGATCGTCCGCAGCGCGACGGCCAGGGCTTCGGCGGCGGCAACCGTTTCGAGCGTCGCGAGGGCCAGTTCCAGGACCGTCCGCAGCGTGACTTCGGCGGCCCGCGTGGCGGTCAGGGCGGCAATGGCGGCGGCTTCGAGCAGCGCCGTGGCGGCTTCGATCCGCGCTTCGATCGCTCGGCCGACAACAACGACCGCTACGGCCCGCGCGCCGAGCGTCCGGCCTTCAAGGGCAACGACAGCTTCGAAGGCCGTCCAGCCAAGCCGGCCTTCAAGGGGCCGCGCCAGGGCGGCGACGACCGCGGCGGCTTCGTCAAGAAGGGCCCGCGCAAGGGCTACTGAGCCCTCGCGGCTCAGGCTGAAGGGGAACGCTGAGGGATGCGCGTCGAGGGTCGGATCGTCCAGTGGGATGACGCGAAGGGCTACGGCTTCATCGCGCCGTCCGACGGCGGCCCGAAGCGCTTCGCGCACATCAGCGCCTTCGGCATGCGCGCCCGCCGGCCGTTCGTCGGCGAGCGGGTGAGCTACGAGCCCGGCGCCGACGCGCAGGGCAAGCCTCGGGCGCTCAAGGTCAAGAGCCTGGAGCCCAAGCCGGCCCCCGCCGGTCCCGCGCCGGCCGCAGGGACGGGCCGCTCGAGCGCCTCGGCCGCCAACGCCACCCGCGCGGGTGGCCGTTTCCGGGCGGCGTCGACCTCGCGCGCCGCTTCCGCTTCTTCCTCGTCCTCCTCCTCGTCGGCCGACACCGGCGCCTCGCTCTGGCTGGTGCCCGGATTCGCCACGCTGGTGCTGCTCACGCACCTGGCGTGGCCGTTGCCGCGTGGTTTGTGGGGTGTCTACGTCGCGATGAGCTTCGCGACCTTCATCGTCTATGCGCTGGACAAGCGCGCCGCCCGGCTGGGCCAGTGGCGCGTCAAGGAGTCCACGCTGCATGCGCTCGCGCTGCTGTGCGGATGGCCCGGCGCGCTGCTGGCCCAGCACTTGCTACGCCACAAGAGCGCCAAGCTGGGCTTCCGGCGGGTGTTCTGGTTGAGCGTCGCGCTCAACATCCTGGCCTTCGTTTGTCTCTTCACGCCGCTGCTGTCGCCGCTCTTCTCTGGCCTCTCCGACCACTGGGGGACGCGCGCCGCCGGCGATCTCGTTTGATGCTGCAGTTGAAAGTGATCGGCACGGCGGACCTTCCCGCCGTGCTCGCCTTGCAGGCCCAGTGCTATGGGCCCGAGTTCCTGGAAAGCGCCGAGGCCTTCGAGGCCAAGCTGCGCGCGGCGCGCCACCTGCATTGCTCCTACCTGGCCGTCGTGGCCGGCGAGCCGCTGGCCTATGTCGTCAGCCTGCCGGTCGACGACGGGCAACTGCCGGCGCTCGACGCGCCGTCGGTGTCGCCGGCGCGCGCGCCGCGCACCCTCTACCTGCATGACCTGGCGGTCTCGCCCGCGGGCCGGACCCGGCGCCTGGGCCACCAACTGGTGCGGCAGGTGGTGCACCGCGCCCAGGACATGGGCCTGACGCAGGTCGCGCTGGTGGCGGTGCAGGGCTCCCGGCGCTATTGGGAACATCAAGGCTTCGTCGCGGCCCCGTCGCCGCTGGCCCCGGTCGTGGCCGAAAAGCTGGCGAGTTTCGGCCCCGGCGCAACGCTGATGCGTCGCGCGCTGACGCCGGCGTGACCTCGCTCGGTCCCACCTCCGGACGCACGATCCACCGCATGTGTCCGGACTGCGGGTTATCCCGCCTCGGCGGGGGCGGGGAGGGGAGCGAGGGCTGGGATAATCGCGCCCCATGACCCTGACCCCGGGAGGCGCGGACGATGCTCTGCGCGACGATCTCCCCGAACCCTCTTTCGAAGACCATTTCCGCGAAGGCCAGCTCCCGCAGGACTCCATCCTGTGGTGGCAGTTGGAACGCAACGAGGCCCTGCTGGCCGCGCAGCGCGCGCTGTTCCACGGCCCGTCCACGCTGGTGCGGCTGCGCGTCTGGGTGTTCATCGAGCTGATGAGCCTGCCGCACTCGCGGCTCTCCCGGGACGACCTGAATCGCCATTTCCACGTGCTGCGCGACGAGGCCCTGGAGCTGGTGCTCAAGCGCCTGCGCGACGCGCAGTTGCTCGCCTGGGACGCGTCCAACCAGCAGTACGGCGTGACGCCGCTGGCGCAGCAACTGATGGCGATGGTCTCGCCGCTGACGCAGGGCCAGGCCGCCGACGAGGACGGCGACCTGGCCGGCCTGCTCGCCAACGTGGCCGGCGCGCAGCAGCTGGGGACGCTGGAGCCGGCCCAGCTGCAGCATCTGCTGGCCCAGCTCTCGCGGCTGTACAACGAGTTCGCCGATGCGATCGCCTCGGGCTCCGAGTTCCATCTGCGCCGCGCGCGCATGCGCTTCGAGCGGGCGCTCAAGCTGGTCGAGCGGGCCAGCGAGGCGCTGTCCGCGATCATCCGGCAGGCCGAGAACGATGGAAACGCGCGCCTGGAGCGCCTGGCGCGCGAGCTGGGCCTGGCGCAGGCGCGGCTGCTGGCAATGGCCAGCCAGTTCAACCGCGCGCTGCAGCAGGCCGACCGGCAGCGCGTCACATTGGGCTCCACCGGCATCACGACGACCGACGTGCGGCGCTGGCTGCAGGACGTGCCGTTCCTGGAGAACCTGGCACTGGGCGCGTTGTCGCGGCCGGTGCATCCGGTCTTCGTCGCGCAGCATGAACTGCTGGACGGGTGCGAGGCCGAGTTCGAGCGCGATCGTCCGGTGCCCCCGACGCCCGAGCCGCTGCCCAGCGGCCTGGCCGCGCCGCCGGGCGAGCTGGCGGTGATGAGCCTGCCGCCCGAGATGGGCCAGTTGCAGGCGCTGCTGGGCCGCTGGAGCGGTGAGCAGGTGCAGCTCAGCGACCTGCGGCCGGCGGTGCTGGGCGGCAGCTACGCGCGCGCCGCCTACCGTGCGCAGTTGCTGCCGCTGCTGGGTGACCCGCAGGCGCAGCACCTGGCCGGCGCGACCGGCGACATGGCGCGCCAGCCCTGGCGGGTGCGCTGGTCCGCCGCGCAAGGCGAGATCGACGACGAATATGTCCGCTGGATGAGCCAGGGCGTGCTGCATTCGACCGAAGTCGAACCGCCCGCCGAGCCCGAGCCCGAACCCAGGTGGCGGCCGCCCGAGCCCGAGGCGCCCCGGCGCGGCCGGCGCAAGGCCGCGTCCGTGGAGACCGCCGCCGCGATTGCTGCCGTGGATGCCGCCGCCCCTTCCTTGACGCCGGAAGCCGCCGCCGCCAACGCCGCGGCCTCCGATTCCCCTGACCCCACTGCATCGGCCGAAGCGCCCGTGACGCCCATGACGCCGCAGACGCCCGCGCGCGCCGATGCGACGCCGCACGCCGCCGGCGCCGATGCCGATCCCACTTCCCTGCCATGAGCCATCAACTCGACGACGCCGCCCAACTGGCGGCCCAACTGCTGGCGCGCCGCTGGCTGCCGCGGAACCAGCCGCTGGTGCGCCGCGCGCTGATCGACCAGGAACTCTGGCGTGCGGTCAACGAGCGCGTCGCCGCCGTGGGCCTGCGGGTGGTGGACAACGTCTACGCCGACCACATCACGCTGGCGATGCTGCGCCCGGCCGAGGTCGCCGTGTTCGGCGAGACCGGCCTGGCCTCCAACAACAACCTGGACCTGCCGCGTGACGGCGTCGCGCTGCTGGTGGTGGTGTGGGCGCTGATCGTGCTGCCCAAGCGCCAGCGCCAGCTCGCGCGCGCCGAGGAGGCGGCCGAAGGGCAGGGCGAGATGTTCGCCAAGGACAAGCCGCTGCCCAGCGCCGCCAGCAGCGCGCCGACGCTGTCCTACCGCAGCCTGCTGGCCGACTTCGGCAACCAGCTCGGCAAGAAAATGCGGCTGGACGCCAACCTCAAGCTGCTCGAGCGCCAGGGCTTCATCACGCGCAAGGGCGAGGACATCTGCGAGGGTCCGCTGCTGGACCTGCTGCTGGACTACGACACGCTCGCGCCGCGCATCCTGGACGGCGCGCTGGCCGACGTGCTCGCGCGCAGCACCGACGCGGAATCCGGCCCGATGCTCAATGCCATCCTGGCCGCCCGCCACAACGAAGAATCCGACCTGAGCGACGCCTGATGTTTCACCTGCAATCCCTGGAACTGCTGCACTGGGACTACTGCCGCCGCGTCTCGATGCCGCTGGACGGCAACATCATCACCATCGCCGGGCCCAATGGCTCGGGCAAGACGACGCTGCTCGACGCGATGCGCACGCTGCTGGGACTGGAGTGCTCCGGCGGCCGGACCTACAAGACCTACGCCCGCCACGCCAATGCGGAGCACGCATGGCTCCGCGCGCTGGTGGACAACCGCCCGCGCGGCCGCCAGAACAGCAGCCGGCCCTTCGCCAGCTCGCTGCTGTATGCGGACCAGGTGACGCTGGCCTGCCGCATCTCGCGCCAGGGCGGCGACTGGGTGCGCCGCTACATCCTGGTCGACGGCGTGCATGAGATCGAGGAGCTCGACACCAAGGCCGACAAGGACTGGCTGGGCATCGAGGCCTGGAAGAAGCGCCTGGAGGCCGCCGGCCTGACGCGCGCGATCGGCCGCGTGCTCGCGCTGGAGCAGGGGCAGACCGACCGGTTGTGCGAGCTGTCCTCCAAGGAACTGCTGCGCCTGGTGTTCGAGGTCTTCGGCGACCAGGAAGTCCTGGACCGCTACGAGCTGGCGCGCAATCACCAGCAGCAGCTGGTCAAGGAAGTCGAGCAGGCGCAGCACGAGCTGTCGCATGCGCAGGCGCAGCTGTCCGACCTGTCCAACCGCGTCAACAGCTACCAGCAGTACCAGCTGCGGCTCAAGGAGCGCGAGCGCCTGGCCACCGAGGTCGTGCCCGTTCTGCAATGGAGCGAGCAGCGCCAGCGCACCGCGCAGCAGTTGCGCGAGCTGCATCGGCAGCGGCTGTTCGCGCGCTCGGACGAGCGTGGCATCAGCGACAAGCGGGCGCAGCTGCTGGCGCTGTTCAAGGCGCAGGAGGCGGCCAAGGACAAGCTGGCCGACCTGGAGCAGCAGCGCAAGCAGGCGCGCCAGGCCTTCGAGGCCGCGCGCGACGGCGAGCGGCCGATGGAGCAGCTCGCCAAGCGCGAGGACGACCTGAAGGCGCTGGCCGCGGTCGAGACCGACGGCGCGGCGCTGACGGCCAAGCTCGAGGAACTGGGCACCCGCCAGCATCAGCTGCGCGAGAGCTTCACGCGCCAGAACGACCAGCAGCGCAAGGCGCAGCAGGCGATGGACGAGCTGACCGGCCAGCGGCTGCCGCCGCCGCCGGCCGAGGTCACGCGCTTTCGCAAGGCGCTGGACGAGGCCGGCATCGCGCACCACGTGCTGGCCGACGCGATCGACATCGCCGACGACACCTGGCGCGCCGCGGCCGAAGGCTTCCTGCGGCCGTCGCGCTGGGTCGTGGTGCTGGCGCGCTCGAGCGACGAGGGCCAGGCCTACCGCATCGCCTCGCGTGAGCGCTACCGGCATTACGTCGTCGCCGATGGCGAGCATGCGCCGGCGGTGAGCCCGAAGGACAGCCTGCTGTCGGTGCTGAAGTTCAATGCCAAGGCACCGGGCTGGCTGCTGCGGCAGTTGGCGTCGATCCGCTGTGTCGCGGACACCGAGAAGGGTGCCCAGGTCGGCGGCGAGTGGATCACCACCGAGGCCTACTACCGCGATGGCCGCGGCGGGCGCAGCCTGTGGGTCGAGCCGCGCGAATACCAGTTCGGCGACTCGGCGCTCGATGCGCGCCGCGCTTCGCTGGACAAGGAGTTGACGCGCTACGACCTGGAGCTGTCCAAGCTGGCCAAGGAGCAGCTCGAGATCGAGCGCCAGCTCAAGGATGCGCAGCGCGCCGCGCAAGGTCACAAGGCGGCGCAGGAACTGGTGGAGCGGGCCGAGGAATTCGCCGAGGCGCGCGCGCGCCTGCCCGGACTGCGCCAGTCGCGGATCGAGGCGGCGACCCGCATGGCCGCACTGGACCAGGAGCACGACCGGACCGTGGCCGCGGCCACCCGCGCCGAGCGCGACTACGAGTCGGCGCAAGCCAGCCTCAAGGCCAGCGAGGACAACGTGCTGCGCGCCGAGCGTGACTGGGCCGGCAAGCGCGATGACCTGATCGCCACCGCCCAGGCCTCGCGCGAGGCGCGGTCCAAGTTCCCGGCCGCCTGGGTGCACCCGATGCGGCTGCAGGCGCTGCGCGACGAGTTCGAGAATGCCAAGCAGGCGGAGATCGCGTCGCGCCATGTGCAGCAGGAGCTGGACACCGGCGTGTGGGAGACCGATGCGGGCGTGCAGGAACGCCATGCGCGGATGCAGGTCGCGGTGCTGGAGCAGACCACGCAGCTCGACGACCGCCGCGCGAGCAACGAGATGGCGCGCATCGCCGCGTTCAACGCGCGCGAGCGCTACATCGACGTGCTGCGCGCGACGGTGCGGCGCTACAAGAAGAATGTGCAGGAGCTCGGCGAGCTGGCCGGCGTGCATGCGCAGGCCGAGTTGCCGCACCTGGACAACGACGACACGGTGCTGGCGCAGGCCGGGCTGCATGTGAAGTTCAACTTCGACGGCAAGGGCGAGGTGGGTCTGAACGACGGTGAAGCCTCGGGCGGGCAGCAGGTGCTCAAGAGCCTGATCCTGCTGGTGGGCCTGATGAAGGACGACGACGCGCCGGGCGGCTTCGTCTTCATCGACGAGCCCTTCGCCCACCTGGACGTGCGCAACATCCAGCTGGTGGGCCACTTCCTGAAGAGCACCCGGGCGCAGTACCTGCTGACGACGCCGATCACCCACAACGTCGAGGTCTTCGAGCCTTCGGAGATCACGCTGGTGACCAGCAAGAAGCCGCGCGGCGAGCGCTGGGCGCCGCCGATCGCGGTGCTGGCGCGACGGCCCGAGAAGTCGATCTACGACTGAACGCGCCAGTGGCGCGGACCGGCCCGCGTCGCCCGAAGGGGCAGGCCCCGCGATTGCCCCCATCGCGCCCCCTATTGCCCCGCGCGGCGCCGTCTCCGAGCTTGGCAGAGCGTCCGGCCGGCGGCACTCGTTAGCATCCCCGCGTTGCGGATGGGGCGACCGCTCCGGACCCGGCCCCGAACGGCGAGGATGTCGATTCCTTGCGTCGCCGTTCGTCGTGCAGGACGTGGCCGCGAGCCGCGCAATCAACCGGAGTCAGCGCAATGAACTACGTGGATGGCTATGTGATCGCCGTGCCCACCGCCAAGCGTGAGGCCTATCGCCAGTTAGCGCAGGACGCCTCGGCGGTGTTCAAGGACCATGGCGCGTTGCAGGTCGTGGAGTGCTGGGGGGACGATGTGCCCGAGGGCAAGGTGACCTCGTTCCCGATGGCGGTGCAGCGCAAGCCTGACGAGACGGTGGTCTTCTCGTGGATCGTCTGGCCGTCCCGCCAGGTCCGCGACGAAGGCATGAAGAAGTCGATGGAGGATCCGCGCATGAACCACGATCCGGCAAGCATGCCCTTCGACGGCCAGCGCATGATCTTCGGCGGCTTCGAGGTCATCGTCGAAGCCTGAGCGCGCTCGGACGCCGGCGTGCTCCCCCATCGGACGGCCGTCTTCCGGACGAGGACGGCGCCGGCAACGTCCTGGCACTGAGCGGGCTGTCGCAGCGTCGAGCGCGGCGTGGCGACCGTCTTCCCGGGCCTGTCCTGAGGTCAGCGCCGGCTCGAGAACTCCTTCGACAGCCAGGCCCGCAACTCGGCCAGGCCGCGCTTCGATCCGTGGGCCGGCGGCCAGGTCAGGAAGTAGCCGTTGCCCGACGCGACCTGGGTCTCGAACGGCGTCACCAGCAGGCCGTCGTCGACGATCTCGTGCAGCATCCGCGGGTCGGCGATGGCGACTCCCTGGCCGCGCATGGCCGCCGACAGGGCCAGGTCCAGGGTGTCGAAGACATGGCCGCTGGCGCCGTCGACGCCCTCGACCGACGCGCCCTCCAACCAGCGTCGCCACTCGCGGCGCTCGGGACCGGGATGCAGCAGCTCGACCTTGGCCAGGTCGGCCGGAGTCTTCAGGCGCGCGGCGGTCGCCTGGGCGCACATCGGCGTGAGCCGCTCCCGCATCAGCAAGACCTTGTCGACCCCCGGCCAGCGGCCCTGGCCGTGGGCGACGATCGCATCGACGCTGGAGCGCGCGAAGTCCGGCGCATCGGTCCAGTTGGTGGAGATGCGCAGATCGAGGTCGGGCAGCGCCTGGCGCAAGCGGGGCAGGCGCGGCAGCAGCCAGCGGGCTGCAAGCGTGGGCGGCACCTGGAGGTTGATCACGGCCGCCTGCCGACGGATCGCCTCGCTGGCCGCGCCGATGCCGGCGAGGGCCTCGCGCACCGCCGCCAGCAGCACCGCGCCTTCGGAGGTCAGCGCGAGTCCTCGAGCCTGCCGAGTGAAGAGCGCGCAGCCGAAATGCGCCTCCAGCGCCAACACCTGCCGGCTCACCGCGCCTTGCGTCAGGTGCATCGCGCCCGCGGCCTGGGTGAAGCTGCCGGCCTCCGCGGCGGCGACGAAGGCCTGCAGGTTCTGCAGCGGCGGGAGTGCGGAACGTGATGACATTGCCATGATCCTAGTGCATGGCTCGCATGAGAAGCTTTCGCTGGTCGAAGGGGTGCTCGCTTCGTACGATCCAGCCGACTTCCCACTGCAGGCATGCGTCGTACTCATGAATCATCACATCTCCGAATCGACGGTCCCGGACGCTGGGCACGTCGCCGTCATCGAGCGCTACCTCGACCGCCTCGAGGCCTCCGACGTCGAGGGCATCGTGGCCCTGTTCACCGAGGACGCGCAGGTGGTCTCGCCGTTCCTCGGTGGCATGAGCCCGCGGCCCTTCTTCGAGAAAGTGCGTGACGCCTCGGGGCAGAGCCGGATCGAGGTGCTGGATATCCTGCTCAGCGCCCGCGGTGGGTCGCGCGCGATGGCGTATTTCGTATACCACTGGCAGTTGCGGGACGGCACCGAGGTCCGCTTCGATTGCGTGGACGTCTTCGACTTCAACGAACAGGGCCGGATCCAGCGCATGACCATCGTGTACGACACCCACCCGGTGCGCGCGCTGGTCGGTGACAAGTACGCCTGAGGCGCAGCGAGGAAGAAGCAAGAGGCAAGAAACAAGAAGGAAGGAACACCGGCGATGACACGGGAGATCCTGGTCCTGGGTGCCGGCATGATCGGCACCTGCACCGCCCTGGAGTTGAGCTTGCGCGGCCATGCGGTCACGCTGGTGGACCGCCGTCCGCCCGGGCAGGAGACCTCCTACGGCAATGCTGGCGTGATCCAGCGCGAGGCGGTAGAACCCTATGCCTTCCCGCGAGACGCGAGATCGCTGCTGTCCGCTGCCCTGGGACTCGGGCTGGACGTGCACTACCACCCGCGTGCGCTGCTGGCCGCGCTGCCACAACTGTGGCGGTACTGGCGCCACTCCGCCCCAGCGCGACACCAAGCCATCGCGCGGGACTACGCCGCCTTGATCGCTCACGCGACCACCGAGCACGCCCGCTACATCGCGCTGGCCGACGCCGGCCACCTGGTGCGGCGCGACGGACTGCGCCTTGTCTTCCGCACGCCGCGCGCGCTCGACCAGGCGGTGCGCGACGCGGAGCGGGTGCAGCGTCAGCATGGCGTGCGTTTCGTCGCGATGGACGCGGGCGCCTTGGCCGCCGCCGAGCCCGATTTCCGGACGCGCCTGGCCGGCGCCGTGCATTGGCTACCCTCCTGGGGCGTCGACGATCCCGGTGGACTCGTCGAGCGCTACGCGCAGGCCTTCCTGCAGCGCGGCGGACGTTTCGTGCAGGCCGATGCGACGGCAGCGCGCCCCACCGCTAATGGCTGGGTGCTCGAGACCGATCAGGGCCGGCTGGAAGGCGCGCAGGCCGTGGTCGCGCTGGGCCCGTGGTCCGATCGTTTCGTCCGCGGGCTGGGTTACCGGCTGCCGCTCTTCGTCAAGCGCGGCTACCACCGCCATTACCTCGGCGGCGCAAGCGTGACCATGCCGACGCTGGACGCGGAACGGGGCTATGTGCTGGCGCCGCAGCGGCGCGGGCTGCGATTGACCACCGGTGCCGAGATCGCCGCCATCGATGCGCCGCTGACGCCGCGCCAACTGACGGGTGCCGAAGCGCAGGCGCGCGGGCTGCTGGACCTGGGGCAGGCGGTGGAGCGGGAGCCGTGGGTTGGCAGCCGTCCCTGCAGCGCCGACATGAAGCCGATCATCGGCGCGGCCCCCCGACATCCAGGCTTGTGGTTCAACTTTGCCCACGGCCACCAGGGCTTCACCCTCGGTCCGGCCAGTGCGCGCCTGCTCGCCGACCTGATGGCGGGCGAGCCGACCTTCATCGACGCGACGCCGTTCTCGGCGCGGCGCTTCGGGGGATGAGGAGGCGCGAACACGGGCTCGATGCCGTGTTCCCATGAACGAAGGCCCGGGCATGCCGGGCCTGCGACGACAGCGGCGCTAACTTACTTCAGGCCGCCGCTCAGGAAGGCCTTCAGGCGCTCGCTGCGCGGCGTGGCGAGGACCTCGCGCGGGTTGCCTTGCTCCTCGACGCGACCCTGGTGCAGGAACATCGTGTGCGACGAGACCTCGCGCGCGAAGCCCATTTCATGGGTGACGACGATCATCGTGCGACCTTCCGCCGCCAGGTCGCGCATCACCTTCAGCACCTCGCCGACCAGCTCCGGATCCAGCGCCGAGGTCGGCTCGTCGAAGAGCATCACCTCCGGCTCCACCGCCAGCGCGCGGGCGATCGCCACGCGCTGTTGCTCGCCGCCGGAAAGCTGCGCCGGGTACACGTCCTTGCGGTGCGACACGCCTACCCGCGCCAGCAGCGCCTCGGCCTTCTCGATCGCCTCGGCCCGGGACTGCTTCAGCACGTGCACCGGCGCCTCGATCACGTTCTCCAGCACCGTGCGGTGGCCCCACAGGTTGAAGTTCTGGAACACCATCGCGAGCCGCGCCCGCCAGCGCTGCAGCTGTGCCGCGTCGCCGGCCTTGAAGCTGCCATCGCGGTCGCGCACGAGCTTCAGCTCTTCCTCGCCCAGCTTCAGCGTGCCCTCGTAGGGCTGCTCCAGCAGGTTCAGGCAGCGCAGGAAGGTGCTCTTGCCCGAGCCGCTGGACCCGATCAGCGTGATCACGTCGCCCGGCTTCGCGGCGAGGCTCACGCCCTTGAGGACTTCGCGATCGCCGTAGCGTTTATGGAGGTTGTCGACAACAAGACTGGCCGCGGACATCAACGGGCTCCCAACAGTTTTCCGGTGCGGGTCGCCTCGCGGCCCGCGACTTTCGCCACACGCGCCCCGGCCGTGACCAGGCGCAGCGTGTCGCGTGCAAACAGCAGCCCATCTACCGGGCTCTTCAGATCGGTGACCTGGGCGGTGATCGGGTCGATGACCTGGGCGATCACGTCGCCGGCCTTGACCTCCTCGCCGACCTCTCGCAGGAAGGTGAGCACCCCGCCCACCGGCGAGGGGATCGGCATCGAGCCGGCCAGCGGCCGTGCATCGCCGACCGGCGCGGGCACCGGCGGCGGTGCACCGTCCGCCGCGATCACACCGCGATGGATCAGGAAGTCGACGATCGCCTGCGCATCCTTCGCGGCCAGTTCATGGCTGACGTCCTGCTGGCCGCGAAGCTCCACCGTGACCGACAGCGTCGCCTGCGGAATCGGGAAGCGGTCCCCGAAATGCCGGGCCCACTTCCACCAAACCTGGGAGCAGGCTTCGTCGAACGGGTTGTCGCCCGAATCCGTGGCCAGCAGCGTCACCGCAGCGCCGAGGTAGGCCGCCAGCGGCTCGCACTGCGGCCAGCACGGCGTCTCGGTGTAGAGGTGCATCATCGCCTGCGCGTCGCAGTGCAGGTCCAGCACCACGTCGGCGTCGCAGGCCAGCAGCATCAGCGTCTTGCGCAGCGCCTTGAGCTCGGTGTCGGCGCTCGCGGCCTGGATCTCGGTCTTCAGCGCGGCGCGCAGCACCGCCACGTTCTGCGCCGCGTCGGCGCCCAGGCGCGGTTCGGCATGGCGCGCGGCGGCCTCGATGTGCTCGGGGTAGTGGCGATTGAAGTTCTCGCCCGACAGGCTCTCGAAACGGCCCAGGTGGGATTGCAGCCACCACTGGGACAGGCCGATCGGGTTGGCCATGGGCACCAGCACGATCTCGCCGCGCAGCCGCCCGGCGGCCTCGAGCGCGTCGAAGTGGCGGCGCAGGTGCCAGGCGGTCAGCATGCCGGGCAGTTCATCGGCATGCAGCGAGGCCTGGATGTAGACCTTCTGGCCCTGGCCGGCCTGGCCATAGTGCAGCGAAACCAGCTCGCGCTGCGTGCCCGGGGTGGGGCTCGGAAGCGGATGTTGTCGGAGTTGCATCGGAGTGTCGTGGCGGCGCGCGCCGCCCGGGAGCGGCGCGCTGGGAGGAGGGTGGGGCGTCCGCGCGCGGGCGCGCGGGTCAGCGCGGCATCAGGGGCTTGAGCCAGCGCTTCTCCGCCTGATGGAACAGCCCCACCAGCACCAGCGTCATCGTGAAGTAGAAGATCGCGGCGGTGATGAAGGCCTCGAACGGAATGTAGTAGGTGGCATTGATGTCGCGGGCGATGCCCGTGACGTCCATGATGGTCACCACGCTCGCGAGCGCGGTGCCGTGCAGCATGAAGATCACCTCGTTGCTGTAGGCCGGCAGCGCCCGGCGCAGCGCGTGCGGCAGCACGATGCGGCGCAGCATCACAGCGCGGCTCATGCCCAGCGACTTGGCCGCTTCGATCTCGCCGTGCGGCAGCGAGCGGATCGAGCCGGCGATGATCTCGGTCGTGTACGCGCCGGTGTTCAGCACGAAGGTCAGGCAGGCGCAGAACCAGGCCGAGCTGAACAGCGGCCACAGCGCGCTGCGCTGCATCCAGTCGAACTGGCCCAGGCCGTAATAGATCAGGAACAGCTGCACCAGCATCGGCGTGCCGCGGAACACGTAGGTGTAGGCCCAGACCGTGCGCGACAGCCACTTGATCGGCAGGGTGCGCAGCACCGCCAGCGGAATGGCCAGGGCCAGGCCGATCAGCAGCGACACGATCAGCAGCTCGAAGGTGACGACCGCGCCCTCGAAATAGCGCGGGAGGTTCTCGACGATGGCGTCCAGGTTCATGGGGAATCGTTCGGTCGGATCGGGTCGGGGCGGGACGGCGCGTGCGGCGGGTCGCGCTTACAGCGAATGGCGGCGCACGCCGGTGGACAGGCGCTTCTGCAGCTGGTCGAAGACCAGCTCGGACACCGAGGTGAAGAGCAGGTAGATCAGCGCCACCGCGAGGTAGAACACGAAGGGTTCGCGGGTGCCGGCGGCCGCCTGCGAGCCCCGCATCATGAGGTCGTGCAGCCCGATGACCGACACGATGGCGGTGCTCTTGATCAGCACCAGCCAGTTGTTGGACAGGCCCGGCAGCGCATGCCGGAACATCTGCGGGAAGGTGATGCGCCAGGCGACCTGCGCCGGGCTCATGCCGAAGGCCAGGCCGGCCTCGCGCTGTCCCGGCGGCACGGCGAGGAAGGCGCCCCGGAAGGCCTCGGTCAGGTAGGCGCCGAAGATGAACGCGATCGTCGCCACGCCGGCCACGAACGGGTTGATGTCGATGTACTCCTCATGCCCGAGCTGCAGCGCGATCGCGTTCACCGCGACCTGTCCGCCGAAGAAGATCAGCAGCATCAGCACCAGGTCGGGCACGCCGCGGATCAGCGTGGTGTAGACGGTCGCGACGCCCTTGGCGACGCGGTACTTCGACAGCTTGGCCATCGCGCCGAGCAGCCCCAGCACCATGGCCAGCGCCATCGAGCTCAGGGCCACGCCCAGGGTCAGCAAGGCGCCCTCGAGCAGGCTGGGCAGGTAACCGTGCAGGTTCATTCGTGGGGATCGCTATCGTTCGCGGGGAGAGGGGCGGGGACCCGGCGCGGCCGGGTCCCGGCGCTCGGGGAGGGGCCGCGCGGGCGGGCCCTCCCCGGGGCGGATCGGCCGCTTACTTGGCCGTCTTGCCGGAGATGTCGTACTCGAAGTACTTGTCGTTCAGCTTCTTGAAGGTGCCGTTGGCCTTCACCGCGGCGATCGCGTCGTTGAACTTCTTGCCCAGCACCTTCTCGTCGGCCTTGCGCAGGCCCACGCCGGAGCCGACGCCGAAGTACTTCACGTCGTCGTAGCTCGGGCCCACGAAGGCGTAGCCCTTGCCCGCGGGCGTCTTCAGGAAGCCGACGTCGGCGGCGACCAGGTCGGCCAGCGTCAGGTCCACGCGGCCCGACTTCAGGTCCAGGAAGGCCTGGTCCTGCGTGGCGTAGCGGACGATCTCGCTCTGCTTGAAGGTGTCGGTCGCGAACTTCTCGTGGATGGTCGCGCGCTGCACGCCGATCTTCTTGCCTTTCAGGCCGGCGGGCGAGAAGTCGAACTTGGCGTCGGCCTTGGCGGTGAAGCGGGCCGGGGTGTTGTAGTACGGATTGGAGAAGGCGATGACCTTCTTGCGTTCGTCGGTGATCGACACCGAGGCGATGATCGCGTCGACCTTGCGGGCCTGCAGCGCCGGGATCAGGCCGTCGAAGTCCTGCTGCACCAGCGTGCATTCGGCCTTCATCTCGGCGCACAGCGCGTAGGCCAGGTCGATCTCGAAGCCCTTGAGCTTGCCGTCGGCGCCGACTTCGGAGAACGGGGGGTAGGCGCCCTCGACGCCGATGCGGATCTTCTTCCAGTCAGGGGCCTGAGCGTGCACGGCACCGGCGGTGGCCAGCAGGGCGCAGGCGGTCAGGGCGGCGCGGGCGATCAGTTGTCGTCGTTGCATGAAGGCTCCTTGTGATTGAGCAGGAATCGTGGAATGGACTTCCGGTGCCGCCTCTTGGGCGGTTCGATCCCGCGTCGGGGGAGGCGGGTCCGGAATGGGGGGGATTGTTGCAATGCCGCAGGTGTCGCGGCCATCAGGGTTAAGGAGAGTGCAAAAACGTGTGAACGGCCTGGACGGTGGACGCCGGGTCCTCCTCCTGGGGGACATGCCCCAGTCCGGGGAAGACCTGCACGGTGCTGTGCGCGATGGCCTCATGCAGGCGCGTCGCCGCCACCGGCGGGATCAGGCGGTCCTGGCCGCCCCACAGGATCAGCGTCGGCGCCTGGATGCGCGACAGCAGGCCGACATTGCGGCCCGGCGTGCGCTGGGCGAGGCGTTGCGTCAGCGCCTCGCGGTTGCCTTCCCGCAGCGTCAGCTCGAAGTAGCGGTCCACCAGCGCCGCGTCGACCCGGGAAGGATCGCCGTAGACCTCGCGCACGCTGCGGTCCACCAGCGGCCGAGGCAGGAAGACGCCGGCCAGCCAGTGCAGCAGGCGCGAGTCCGGCAGCCTGAAGCCGGCCGGTACCGCGGCGCTGGGCAGATCCAGCCCGGCCGCGTCGACCAGCACCAGCGCCGCGACCTGCTCCGGATGCCGGGCCGCGTACTGCCAGGCCAGTCCGCCGCCCATCGAGTTGCCGCCAAGCACCATGCGGCTGATCTGCAACTGCTGGAAGAAAGACCACAGGAACGAGCCATAGGCGTCGTCGCTGTAGTCGCCTAGAGGGGACGGACCGGTCAGGCCGAAGCCGGGCAAGTCGAGCGTGATCACGCGGCGGGTCGCGCTCAGGGACTTCACCCACCCCTCCCAGGTGTGCAGGCTCGCGGCGGTGCCGTGCAGCAGCACGATGGGGGTGGTGTCGGAGCGCGGCCCCTGGTCGCGGAAATGAACGAGCTGGACCTGACCGCCCGGCAGCTTGAGTTCGATGAAATCCGAGGGCGGCGGTGCCCAGCGCGCGATCAGGCTTTCCAGCGGCCGGTCCGGCGCACGGAAGGCCATCGCGAGCAGCGCCGTCGCCAGCACGGCGAATCCCAGCAGCTTCATCAGCCGGGCGCCGAAGGTCGGGCGATCGCTCATTCGATGACGGATTCCGGCGAGGCCGCGAGCTCGGGATCGACGGCGCGGCGCTCGTCGAAGACGAAGCAGTCGCCGTGGTAATGGGCGCCGCCGACCTCCTCGAAGTACTTCAGGATGCCGCCCTCGAGCTGGTAGATCCGCGCGTCCACGCCGTGCGCGCGCGCCTCCTGCTCGAGGTAGAGCGCGGCCTTCTCGCAGCGGATGCCGCCGGTGCAGTAGCTGACGACGGTCTTGCCGGCCAGTTCGGCGCGATGGGCCTGGACCGCCGCGGGGAACTCGCTGAACTTGGCGATGCGCCAGTCGATCGCGCCGTCGAAGGCGCCGACGTCGACCTCGAAGGCATTGCGCGTGTCCAGCGTCACCACCGGGCGACCATCGTCGTCATGCCCCTGGTCCAGCCAGCGGCGCAGCGTGGCGGCCGGCAGCGCGGGCGCGCGCGGCGCCTGGTCGGGACGGATCGTCGGGTGGTTCATCCGGATGATCTCCGGCTTGACCTTCACCAGCAGCTTGCGGAACGGCACCGCGTCGCTCCAGCTTTCCTTCGGCGCGAGCGCGGCGAAGCGCGGGTCCGCGCGCAGCGCATCCACCCAGGCCCGCACCGCCTCGGCCGGTCCGGCCAGGAACAGGTTGATGCCTTCCTCGGCGATCAGCACCGTGCCCTTCAGGTCGAGCGCGCGAGCGCGCTCGTGCAGCGTGTCCCGCAACGCGTCCGGCGCCTCGATGGCGACGAACAGGTAGCAGGAGATGTTCAGGACGGGCAGGGATTCAAGCGGGACAGCAGCGTTCATGCCGGTGCGGCGGCGCGAGGCCGCGCAGGATCAGCAAAGCGCGCGATTGTAAGGTGGCGATCAGCGACGGCTTTCGGGCGAGCGGGGCTCGTTGAGCTTCACTTCCGGCCCGGCCGCCGGCTTGACACGCACCGGGACCGCGGCGCTGCACAGGTCGGTGTAGCCCGGGCTGTGCACGAACCAGCCCCCCCGGCGGCGGCGGGCGTCGAGCAGTTCCTGCCAGGTCGGCGTGTCGGTGCGCAGCACCTGCAGCGCCGGCCGCTGCTCGGCCGGCAACGCGGCGGCCAGCGCCACCCGCTCGATGCCCAGCCGCTGCTCGGGCTTGTCGTAGAAGCCCATCGCCGCGCCGCCGCGGGGCAGCGAGGACAGGAATTCCATGCCCTTGAGCACGCGGCCCACCACGGTGATGTTGAGGTCCAGCCCGCGCGGCGCCTGACCGATGACGGCGTAGAGCTCGGCGCCGGTGCTGGAGTCGACCGCGTTGCCGCGACCGGCGCCGACGCTGCCGTAGCAGTGCGCCAGCCAGGCCTTGCCGGTCTTCGGATCCGCCGCCGCGGCGAAGCCATCGACTTGCCCGACCCGCGGTGCCCATCCGTCGACATCCGGCAGCACCGTCATCGGCACCCCCTTGAGCGGGATCGAGAACTCGGCCGGCAGGTGGGGCTTCGCCCCCTCGGGGAAGGGCTTGCCCTTGCCCTTCATGCCGGTGTCCTCGTCGTCCGCATTGGGGTCGCCCCATTGGGTGACGAAGTTGTCCTGGACGCGGACGATCGCCAGGCCGTCGTAGTAGCCGCCGCGGGCCAGCGCCCGGATGTTGGCCACATGCGCGGGGGCGAAGCGCGGCGCCAGCTCGATGAGCACCTGGCCCTGCGGCAGCGTCATCACGAGCAGGTTGTCCGGGTCGACATCGCGCCAGACGGCGGCCGGCGCGGTGGCGAGGATGTCCGCGCTGCTGCGGGGCGGCTTGGACGGCTGGGCCGGCGCGTCGGCTGCGGCGGCCAGCGCCATCAGCGGCGCGCACAGCGCCAGCGCGGCCAGGGCCGTCGCGCGGAACAGGGACCGGGGCATCGTCGAGAGGCTCATCGTCATGCTCGTGGTGCGGGCGCTCCGCGGGGTGTGTTCGATGGGGGGCGAGCATAGCCTTCTTACAATCCGCCGATGGCTTTCGTTCACCTCCGCACCCATACCGAGTATTCCGTCGTCGACGGCACCCTGCGCATCGACGACGCCGCCAGCGCGGCGGCCAAGGACGGTCAGGTCGCCCTGGGGCTGACCGACCTCGCGAACATGTTCGGCGGCGTGAAGTTCTACAACGCCTGCCGCAAGAAGGGCGTCAAGCCGGTCCTCGGCGCCGAGGTCTGGCTGGAGCCGGACGCCAGCGACAAGCCGCCCAGCCGCGTGCTGCTGCTGGTGCAGAACTTCCAGGGCTACCTCAACCTGAGCGAGCTGCTGTCGCGGGCGTGGATCCAGAACGTGCAGCGCAACCAGGCGCTGCTGAAGCTGGAGTGGATGCAGGAACTGAACGAGGGCCTGATCTGCCTGGGCGGCATGCAGTTCGGACCGGTCGGCCAGGCGCTGATCGCCGGCGACGAGGCCAAGGCCCTGGACTGGGCGCGGCGTTTGTCCGCGATCTATCCGGGGCGCTTCTACATCGAGCTGCAGCGCGCCGGCCTGCCCGGGCAGGAGGCGCTGCTGCGCCAGCTGGTGCCGCTGGCCGCCAAGGCGAAGCTGCCGGTCGTGGCGACGCATCCGATCCAGTTCCTGAACGAGGACGACTTCGAGGCGCACGAGGCCCGCATCTGCATCGCCGACGGCGAAACGCTGGCCAATCCCAAGCGGGTCAAGCGCTTCCTGCCGAGCCAGCACTTCAAGTCGCAGGCGGAGATGGAGAAGCTCTTCGCCGACCTGCCCAGCGCGATCGCCAACACGGTGGAGATCGCCCGGCGCTGCAGCCTGACGCTGGTGCTGGGCAAGCCGCAACTGCCCAACTTCCCGACGCCGATCCAGGCCGACGGCACGCCGATGCCGATGGAGCAGTACTTCCGCATGCTCTCCTACGAGGGCCTGGAGGACCGGCTGAACCTGCTGTACCCCGATCCCGCGAAGCGCGAGGCGGTGCGCCAGCGCTATGTGGACCGGCTGGAGTTCGAGCTCGAGACCATCATCAAGATGGGCTTCCCCGGCTACTTCCTCATCGTGGGTGACTTCATCCGCTGGGCCAAGAACAACGGCTGCCCGGTGGGGCCGGGCCGGGGCTCGGGCGCGGGCTCGCTGGTCGCGTACGTGCTGCTGATCACCGACCTGGACCCGCTGCAGTACAACCTGCTGTTCGAGCGCTTCCTGAACCCCGAGCGGGTCTCGATGCCCGACTTCGACATCGACTTCTGCCAGGGCAACCGCGACCGGGTGATCGAGTACGTCAAGGACAAGTACGGCCGGCCGGCGGTCAGCCAGATCGCGACCTTCGGCACGATGGCGGCCAAGGGCGCGCTGCGCGACATCGGGCGGGTGCTGGGCATGGGCTTCGGCCATGTCGACTCGATCGCCAAGCTGGTGCCGGCGCCCCCGGGCAAGACGGTGACGCTGGCCAAGCTGCCGCCGGACTTCGATCCGGACAAGGCCAAGATGGTCTACGCGCGCCACGAGTCGCCCGAGATCGAGGAGCGTGAGGCGCAGGACGAGGAGGTCGCCGGCCTGCTCGAGATGGCAGCCCGGGTCGAGGGCACGGTGCGCTCGATCGGCATGCACGCCGGTGGCGTGCTGATCGCGCCGGGCAAGATCACCGACTTCTGCCCGCAGTACCAGCAGCCGGGCTCGACCTCGGCGGTCAGCCAGTACGACAAGGACGACGTCGAGGCCATCGGCCTGGTGAAGTTCGACTTCCTGGGACTGGCGACGCTGACCATCCTCGAGCTGGCCAAGGACTTCATCGTCGCCCGCTATCCCGAGCATGCCGACTTCGCCTTCGAAACCATCCCGCTGGACGACAAGCGGACCTACAAGCTGTTCTCCGACGGCCTGACCGAGTCGGTGTTCCAGTTCGAATCCAGCGGCATGCAGCGCATGCTCAAGGACGCCAAGCCCTCGCGGCTGGAGGACCTGATCGCGCTGAACGCGCTGTACCGGCCGGGCCCGATGGACCTGATCCCCAGCTTCGTCGCGCGCAAGCACGGCAAGGAGGTGGTGGAGTACCCGCATCCGCTGGTGGAGCCGGTGCTGGCCGAGACCTACGGGATCATGGTCTACCAGGAGCAGGTGATGCAGACCGCCCAGGTGCTGGGCGGCTACTCGCTCGGCGGCGCGGACATGCTGCGCCGGGCGATGGGCAAGAAGAAGGCCGAAGAGATGGCCATGCACCGCGACCTGTTCCGCAAGGGCGCGGCCGAGAAGGGCATCGACCAGGACAAGGCCGACGAGGTCTTCGACCTGATGGAGAAGTTCGCGGGCTATGGCTTCAACAAGTCGCACGCGGCCGCCTACTCGCTGCTGGCGTATCACACCGGCTGGCTGAAGGTCCATTTCACGGCGGAGTTCTTCGCCGCGAACATGACGATCGAATCGGACGACACGGACAAGCTCAAGGTGCTCATGAACGACGCCAAGCTGTTCGGCATCGAGTTCGAGCCGCCCAACATCAACCTGGGCGTGGGCCGCTTCGAGCCCATGGGCGCGGACGAAGGCACGACGCGCACGGCGCCGAAGGAGGGCGCGAAGCCGGGTGTCACGCCGCGCGCGCGCAAGATCAACTACAGCCTGGGCGCAATCAAGGGCACCGGCGCCGGCGCCATCGAGGCCATCGTGCGTGCCCGCACCGAGGGCGGCCCGTTCACCAGCTTCTTCGACTTCTGCGCGCGGGTCGACCGCAAGGCGGTCAACAAGCGGGTGGTGGAGGCGCTGATCAAGGCCGGCGCCTTCGATGCGCTGCATCCTGACCGCGCACGGCTGCTGGCCAGCGTGTCGCTGGGCTATACCTACGCGGACAACCTGGCGCAGAACGCCAACCAGGGCGGCCTGTTCGATTTCGACGGCACCCATGGTTCGTCGACGGCCGAGCCCGATTTCGTCGACGTGCCGCCGTGGGGCATCAAGGAGCGGCTGAGCCTGGAGAAGACGGCGATCGGCTTCTACCTGTCGGGCCACCTGTTCGACCAGGCGGAGACGGAGCTGCGCAAGATGGTCAAGCGCCGGATCGTCGACCTGCAGGACAGCCGCGAGCCGACGACGGTGGCGGGCATCGTGTCCGACATGCGGGTGATCAATGGTTCCCGCGGTCGGGTGGCGATCTTCAAGATCGACGACAAGACCGACGCGATCGAGGCGGTGGCCAACGAGGAACTGCTCAATGCCAACAAGGAGCTGTTGACCGAAGACGAGTTGATCATCGCGGTGGGCAAGGTGCAGAACGACCGCTTCTCCGGCGGGCTGCGGATGAACGTGCAGCAGGTGTTCAGCCTGGCGGCGGCGCGGGCGCGCTTCGGACGTTACCTGCGCACGGCGCCCAACCTGCCGGCCGCGACGGTGCTGGAGCTGATCAAGAGCTGGCCGGCCAAGCGGGTGGAGACCGAGCAGGGCGTGCTGAGCCAGGGGCTGGAACTGCGCATTCCGATCAAGCGCGCGGGCGCGACGGCGGAGCTCGGCCTGGGCGGCGCGGGCAAGTTCTGGCCCAGCGACGAGGCGCTGGAGCAACTCAAGCCGGCGGAGATCGTGTATTCCGAAGGAGGTTGAGTCGTCTGTCTATCCGCCGCATGAATGATTTAATGTTGCTTTGGCAAGATTTTGAGCCTATAAATCTTGCTATATGAAGACTGTAAAAGGACACCCCTTCGTTGTTGAAGACGCGCTGATCGACCTTGGTCAGCGGATATCGCTGGTGCGCCGGGCACGTCGCGTCACCCAGCCGGACTTGGCAGCCAAGGCAGGCATCGGGCTCAGCACTTTGCTGGCGATCGAGAAGGGCGCGCCGACAGTGCAGATCGGGTCCGTGCTCATGGTCCTGTGGGCGCTGGGACTTGAAGACACCTTCGATACCCTGGCGCGGCTCGGTTCCGACAAGGAATTGACCGAGCTGATGGCGGATTCGGTCCCACGGGCTGTGCGACCGAGGCGGAGCGCTCGATGAGCGGCAGCAGCAAGCCGGTCTGGGTCTGGCTGCCGGGAGACCCGGAGCCGACCGAGTGCGGTCTGTTCTCACTGACGGGAACCATCGGCACCTTTGAATACCGGCAGCACTATCTCGACGCGCAGGATCTCGCGCTGGATCCGATCCATCTGCCGGTCGGCGCACGGAGCAGGGCGATCCGGGAGGTGAAGCAGGACGGACTCTTTGGTGTCATCCGCGATGCCAAGCCGGAAGGCTACGGGCTGGATCTGCTGGTCAATGTGCGTCGGGTCGGCGTCGACGACCACCTGGCCGTGCTGGAAGAGTCCGAAGGCGACGCCGTCGGCGCCATAGCGGTTTGCGAGGACGTGTCACGCAAGCAGGACTTCCAATGCCCATCGTCCAAAGACCTGTTGTCGGTCCTCGCGGCGGTGCCGGACACGCGGCCGGCCAGCGATGCCGTGCGTGAGGTCAAGGGCATCGTTGGCACGAGTGCCGGCGGCGAGCGCCCCAAGCTGACGGTGCTTCATGAGGGGCAGCAGTGGCTCGCCAAGCTGCAGGATCGCGGCGACCGTCCGCATTCGCCGCTGCGGGAGTTCGTGGCCATGCGGGTCGCAGCCGGGCTCGGAGTGAACGTGGCGCAGACGCAGTTCCGGCGCGTCGAAGACCGGGAGGTGATCCTCGTGCGGCGATTCGATCGTGACGTGCTGCCAGACGGAAGGGTGACGCGCCGCCTCTACGCCAGCGCGCATACGGTGCTGGGTCTGGACAAGCAGTTGCGGGGCAGTCGTGAGCGGTCCTATGTCGCGCTCTCCCATGAACTGCAGCGATGGGGGGGGCGAGCTGCGGCCGACCAGGTCGCCGAGGCGAAGCGCGAGTTGTTCCGTCGCATCGTGGTGAACACGGTGCTGGGCAACGGCGATGACCACCCGCGCAACACCGGGGTCGTTTTCGACGGCTCGGCATGGACCCTGTCGCCGGCCTTCGACATCGCGCCGTACGGCATCGGATTCGCGGGCAACCAGTCGATGGACATTTCCCGGTCGAAGACCTACGCCGCGTTGGGCGCGGTCTTCAACCTGCTCGAGGCCTGCCGGGATTACGGCTACGACGAGGAGGAGGCGCGCGAGTACATCGCACAGGCCCGTCGGCGCGCGCCAGACCTGTGGGCTCAGCAGGTGGAGGCGGCGGGCTTCACCGAGGACGTGCTGCCCTTCCAGTCACCCGCCTGGATGGACATCGAGCGCCCGCCCGGTGCGCCAGAGCGCCGTGGCGCGCGTCGTCGCTGACCTGCACGCCATCCCCCATTTGACGGGTCTTTGAGCGACATCAATTCCGGACGGCGGGCGTAAGCTGGCATCCATGCAGGATGCCAAGCCCAAGACAGGCCTCATCCTTACCGGAGGGGGGGCTCGCGCGGCCTATCAGGTCGGCGTGCTCGCGGCCATCGCGCAGCTCCGGCGCGACGCCTGCACCACCGGCGACAACCCCTTCCAGGTGATTGCCGGCACCTCCGCCGGCGCGATCAACGCTGCCACGCTGGCCTGCCAGGCCGACGACTTCTGCTCCGCGGTCGACGGGCTGATGTACATCTGGCAGAACATCCACGTCAACCAGGTCTATGCCGCCGATTCGCTGGGAGTGATCCGCTCCGGCGCAAAGTGGCTGACGATGGTGTCGCTGGGCTGGGCGCTGAACCGCTGGCGCCGCACCCGCCCGCGCAGCCTGCTCGACAACACGCCGCTGCGCGGCCTGCTCGCCCAGTGGATCAAGATGGACCGGCTGGACGACATGCTGGCCAAGGGCTACATCGACGCGCTGGCCGTGACCGGGTCCAGCTACACCTCGGGCCACCACGTCACCTTCTATCAGACCCACCAGCAGCGGGAGCCCTGGGTGCGCACCCAGCGCATCGCCACACGCATCCCGCGCCTGTCGATCGAGCACCTGGTCGCGTCGTCGGCCATCCCGTTCATCTTCCCGGCCGAGCCGCTCGACCTGGGCGGCGCGGTCGAGTGGTTCGGCGACGGCTCGATGCGGCAGACGGCGCCGATCTCGCCGGCCGTGCATCTGGGCGCGGAGAAGGTGCTGGTGATCGGGGCCGGCCGCATGCACGAGGCCGGTGGCGAGGGGCAGCATGGCCCGACGCCGACCGGGCATCCGAGCCTGGCGCAGATCGCCGGGCATGCGCTGTCCAACATCTTCCTGGACGCGCTGGCCGTGGACATCGAACGGCTCAAGCGCATCAACAGCACGCTGGCGCTGCTGCCGGAAGAAGCGTTGCGCAATACGCCGCTCAAGCCGATCGAGGCCCTGGTCATCGCGCCGAGCCGGCCGCTGGACAGCCTGGCGGCCGAGCACCAGGGCGCATTGCCGCCGCCGATCCGAGGGTTGCTGCGAGGCATCGGCGTGTCGGGCGAGGGCGCTTCGGCCAGCGGCTCGGCGCTGGTCAGCTACCTGCTCTTCGAGCCCGAGTACACCAGCGAGCTGATCACGCTGGGCATGGCCGACACGCTGGCGCGGCGCAGCGAGATCCAGAAGTTCTTCGACTGGCCGGCGCAGGCGCCGCAGGTCGATCCGGCGACGATGCGCAAGCGCGCCGGCGGCTTCGCGCTGCAGATGCCGCCGAATCCGCCGGGGCCGCCGCGGCTGGTGGCGTGAAGGCGCCGATCACGGCGTGGCCGGGCCCTCCCTGGACCTCAATGCCGAGCACAGGGTCCAACCGTAGGCGAGCGCCGAGGGCATGGGATCCGGAATCTCGAGCGTGAACGCGTCGTTCATCTGCATGCCCTGCTGGCCCACGATCTGCTGCCGATAGGCCACGTTCATCGTCGCCCGCGTCGGGAACCTGCACTGCCACACGGAGCGTGCGTCCGGGTCGATGGCCGGCGGAAGCGGCTTCTTCTCGACTTCGACCAACAGCATCTCGCCGGGCGCCAGCTTCACCTCGCCGCCAATAGGCACGGGCCAACTGGCATCCTTCGGGACTTCTCCGCCGGGCCAAGCTGGATTCAATCGCAGGTCGCTGATGGTGATCGGCGTGTGATCGCGATTCAGGATGCCGAGCACCAGGCGCTGGTAAGGCTTCGCATCGTCGGGTGGCCGCAGGTCGGGGATGCGCTCCTCGTCGATGGTCGCGTACCACCTCGCGCTCAGGCGCGGCATCGGTGCGCAGGCGGCCAAGCTGAGAACCACCGAGAGGGCGAGGAGGCGATGGGCGCAGCATCCCGCCCTCATGGCGCAGCCCCTTCGCCGCTGCGCACGCCGCCGCGGGACGATTGCTTGAGAGTCTGGTTGACGCGGGCGACCTGACCCGTGGCTCCGCCGAGCGCTGTCGCCATCTCGGCCGCCTTCTGGGCAGCGGTGGATGAATGACTCGCGGATGTGGCGGCCGCCTCCGCCGCGGAGGCTGCTTTCTCTGCCGTCAGCTTGCTGTCCGAGACTGCCTGCGCCAACTGGCCGAGTTGAGGACCCTCCAGCTTCACGTTCACCGTGCCGTCCTTCGTCCTGATCAAGACCACGCCTTGCAGGGCGTCGGATGCGGCTCTGGCCGCACTGGCCGCTTCGGTCGCGGCCCCGGAGAGCGATTCGGCCGCGCTGGCCGCGCTGCCCACCTGCTTCACGAAGGTGTCAAGCGCCGTCGATGCCGCACCCGGCGGCGGCGATGCCGGATCGCTGATAACAGGCACGGTCGACTTGTCGCCGGGCCTGACCGGCTCCGACGGCGCGACCAAGGCCACGGCGCCCGTGACTGTGACCGCGCTGACCAGCGCCGTCGCGGCGATCGTGCCGGCGCTATCCGGCAGGAGCGACTTGAAGCCGCCCGCGGCGCCTCTCGACGGGTGTCGGTCCTCGGTGCGAGCGAGTGGCGGGACTTCGGGCGACGGGGGCACCGCCGCTTTTTCCTCGATCACCGCCGTGACCAGGTCCGCGAAACCCCTCAGCGGTCTCTTTGGCGGCGGCGGACCGCCGTCGTCGTGCGGCTTCCTCGGCCGGTCGTATACGTCGCGCACGGTGTGCAGGCCCAGCATGCGGTAGCTTTCGAACTGCGCCTCGTCGAAGAACTGGTCGGAGGTCGGCTGCTGCGGAAACACGCTCCTGCCCCTGGCGCTTTCCTTCGCGTACCGACGCACGTCCAGTGGCAACCACGGCCCGGCGGGGTCGTCCGGGACGAGCACCGGCTTGATCAGTACCAGCTCGCCGACGGGGGCGCCGGGGTCCGCCTGCGCGTACAGGATGTGCGCGAGACCGACGGCGGCTCCCGACCGCCCCTTGTCCTTGGGCCCGGGCAGTTCGGAGATGAATTCGATGGTGATGCCCATGTCGATGCGGATGCGCCGCACTGTGGAGAGCAGGTCGTCGAACTGGTAGTCCGGATCCGCCACCGCGTCGACGAAGACGATTCGCCGGACCCGGCGCCGCACCATCTCGTACAGCCCGGTGTTGTCGAAGTGCCCGCCGTCGGACAGGTAGACGTGGCGGGTGTCATCCGAGGTCGATCCGACCGCCTCGTCGTACAGCGCGCGAAGTCCCACCGAGGGCTCGTCCCGCTCGGGCGGCCAGCCGGCCTTGCTCAACCAGCGTGGGTTGGGCAGCCACTTGCCCAGGCGCACGTTGAACAGCGTCATCACGATCGCGAGCGGTGCGGAGCTGTGATACCCCATGTTGGGCGAGGCGGCCGCGCCCGAAAGGGTCATCGCGCCGCCCAGGCTGATCCCCTGGAGGTAGGGCGATCGCAGGTAGGCCCAGGAGGGGATGTAGCCGGTGGCGGCGCTGCCCGCGAACAGCGGCGTGACGGTGAAAGCGGCGGCCTTGCGATCCTGCCACTCCAGCCGCTTGCCGGAGGGTTTCACCAGGTTGAGCGCGATGTTGACCACCTGCATCAGGCGTGGCCGGGGGAGAGCCGATGGCGCGCCCGGCTCCGATTCCGATGCCGAGGCCCGTCCTCCGGCGTGCGGCGGAAGCTTCGGCCAGGTCTCGTGGACGGGCAGATCGTCCTTGGGGTCGAAGCCGGTGAACCAGTGCGGACGCCGATCACGGTCCTGGCGGCTCGCGGCCAGGTATGCCCGCACCAGGCGATTGCCATACAAGCTGTGCAGCGAGAACGCGTTGACCCCGAACTGGCGCGAGGCCAGCCATGAGAGACCGCCAGCCAGCACCATCGCCAGCAGCAGCCAGCAGGGCTCCTTCAACGTTAGCAGGGAGGCCGTGTAGCGGTGCTCCGCGATGTCGGCCCAATGGGCGCAGGAATTCTCCTCGTGGCCGCAGGGCAGCGGCCGGCAGGTGGTGCCCAGCGTCGGCGCGGAGGCGCCACCCGGCATCTTCAGCGAGGTACAGATCACCTTGGCGAATGCCGGCGCCCTGACGTCCAAAGCCAGGCGTTGGTCCTGGCGCCTCGTCAGTTCGTCGGAGAACCGCATCGTGGCGGTGATCGCGTACGACATGCCGGCCAGGAACAGCACGATGAACACCAGGGCGAGCAGGTCGAACAGCCGCATGCCGGTGGTCGCGGCGACGCTTTCGACCTTCTCGCGCCAGGCCGGCCCGTGCTTGCTCAGAAAACCGACGATCGCCACGAGCGCGCCGAGCGCGCCGGTGCCCGCGCCCAGGGACTCCGGGCTGGTGAACGACTTCAGCGGCGTGGCGGTCAACAGCCCGCCGGGCAGGTAGAACACGACGCCGCAGCCGACGGTCCAGACCAGGGACCAGCCGATCCACAGTCCCGCCGCCCGGGCCCACCACTCGCGTTCGTCCTCCAGGCCCTTGGGGCGGCGCCAGCCCGCGTACAGGGTGACGCCCAGCCAGAAGAGCGTCATCAGCAGCGGCACGCTTGACCAAGCGAAGGCCCGAATGTCGTGATGCAGCGCGGGTGGAGTTTCCAGGCGCCACGATGAGGCCGTCGGCAGGGGAGAGAAGCCGGCGATCCAGACGACCAGCCAGTACAGGCCGACGCCGGTCAACCCACCAGCGAAGACGACTGCGATCAGGGCTTCCTTGTCGGCGGGGCGAACCCCGGCCTCGCGATGGCGACGACGTCTGAGCAGACCGCCGCCCAGCATCGAACCCAGGCCCTGGATGAAGAAGCCAAGCCCGAAGCAGACACCCGTCATCAGTTCCGGCGAAGCCCGTCGGAAGGCTTGGACCCAGTGCTCGGCCGGCGCTCTCACCCCCCAGGCCACGAGACAACTGACCAGCGCGGCGGCGACGAGCAGCGGAAGCACCATCGGAAGGAACATGCCGGCCGGCCGCTCCGGGGGAAGGCTGGTCAGCCGCTCCGCCTCGTACCGTTCGCTGGCCCCCGTTGTCGGAGGGGCCGGTAGGTCGGAGGCCATGAAGGCGATGGTCCAGGTGACCAGCAGCGCCGCCAACGCTCCCAGCACCGCGCAGAACCAGGGCGGCGGCATGGGTGCCAGCAGGACGGCCAGGTAGAGCCGCGGAAGCGCCAGCACGACGAGGATGGCCGGAATGAGCACCAGCCAGTTGAGGGTCAGGTTGCGCGCGTAGATGGCCAGCAGCGTCAGCGCGTCGGCCGAGATTCCACGCATCGGCGTCAGATAGTTGCTGAACGCGCGCAGCCGCCGGAGCGGTTGCGGCTCCTCGGCCTGGCCCCGTCCGACCTTGGCCAGTTGCTGCAGCACCCGGCCCCGCGCCTCTTCATGTTCCTCCGGCGTCATCGGGACGGGCTGCGGGCGCGCCTCGCCGGAGGCCGTGAGGGCTGCAATGTCCTGCCTGGGGCCTGCGGCGCCGGTTGAAGGCTCCGCGCGCACCTCCAGCGCCTCGTTGCGGATCCAGGCTGACAGCATGCAGCCGCTGTAGCCACCGCCGGAGACCGTCGACACATAGTGGAAGTCCTGCATGACCTCCTTGGAGGCCAGACCCTGGATCACGCCCAGGCTGAAGGTGGCACTGCGGATGCCGCCGCCGGACAGGCACAACGCGCTCGGCGTGTCGTCGCCCTCGAGCAGGTGCAGCAGTCCGCGCAGCCGTGTCAGGCGGTCCTTGATGCGTTGCGCCCGGAACGCCTCATGGGCGGGCTCGGTGGTGGGGCGGTTCAGCGTCGGATGCCGCTCGAACCAGGCCTCCAGCGTGGCCTGGGCTTCTCCCTTGTCCGCCCATCGGGGGGGAACAGGTAGCTCCGCCAGCAGCGCGGCGAGTTCCAGGCGAAGGACGGGGAACAGCTCCCGGGCCTCGCGGATCAGGACTTCGTCGTCGCGCGCGGCGGCCGGCGGGAGGTCGGAGTGGTCGCGCCCATCGAGCCCGCCCGGTGGAACTGGCGGAACGGACGCGTGAACCCCGCCCGTTCCGGCCGGCATGTGTCCTCGGTTCCTCTCGGCGTCCTGGCTCATTTGGCCCTCCCATTGGCTCTTCCCGCCAATGTCCCGCCGCGCGGGTGCCGTGCCATCGGTAATCACGCCAATCCGTCCGCAGACTTGAGGATGGCCGGGGGGACGAGCTTGTCCGCGCCCGAGGCGGGCCTGGCTCGCTGCGTCTCACTGCGTCAACCGCAGCTCCGCCATCAACCCGCCCTCGGGCCGGTTGCTCAGCACCAGCGAGCCGCGCTGGCGCAGCGTCAATTCCCGAGCGATGTAGAGTCCCAGGCCGGCCCCGCCCGTGTGGCGGTTGCGCGAGTCCTCCAATCGGTAGAAGGGCTCGAACACCGCGTCGAGCTGGTCGGCCGGGATGCCCGGTCCGGCATCCGTCACGCGCAGCCACGGGCCTTGCGCGTCGCGTCCCACCCGGACCTCGGCGCGACCGCCGTAGCGCACCGCATTGCCGATCAGGTTGCCCAGCACCCGCCGCAGCGCCATCGGCTGGCCCTTGGCCAGCACCTGCGCGTCACCGCCCTCGAAGCTCACCGGCATCGCCTGCTCGATCAAGTCGTCCGTCAGCGCCTGCGCCAGCGCAACCAGGTCGACGTCCTGCAGCGGCTCGGCCGCGCCGGGACCATCGCCGCGGAACAGCTCCATCACCGCGTCCACCAGCGCATTCATCTCCCGGATGTCCTCGACCGAGCGCTGGCGCTGCAGTTCCTCGATGTCCAGCGTCTCCAGGCGCATCCGCAGCCGCGTCAGCGGCGTGCGCAGGTCGTGCGAGATCGCCGCCACCATCAGGCCGCGCTCGTTGAACTGGCGTCGCAGCTGCCGTGCCATCGCGTTGAAGACCTGCGCCGCCTCGCGCATCTCGATCGTGCCTTGCCGCTCGTCGAGCAGCGGCAGCCGCTCCTGCTGGTGCAGCGACTGTCCCAGCGCCTGCGAGGCCTTCGCCAGCTCCCGCATCGGCCGGGACAGCCAGCGTGACGCGATCCACGCCGCCAGGCCGGTGACCAGCAGGCGGATGCCGTAGTCCAGCGTCAACTCCCAGCCGGTCAGCGCACGAAACGGGCCATGCCACTGCGGCCCTTGTCCTGGCGTCTGCGTCTGCGCGGGTGGGGGCGGAAATCCATGGAACTCCTCGCGCGGCGGCATCGGGAGGTCGCCGGGCAGCGGCACGTCGTGCCCCGCGTCCGGCGGTGGCTCGGCGTGCGGATCGAGCCGCCCTTGCGGCGGCGCGTGCGGCGGCTCCGGTTGCCGCGGCTCGCGCATCAGCCCGGGGAGTGGCGGCAGCGAGGGGGCGCCAGGCACGCGGGCGGCGGCGAACTCGCCGCGCGACCAGGTCACCACGCCGATGGCCAGCGCCTGTGCCGCCACCAGCGTGACCCACAGCAGCAGGAAGATCCGCCGCGCCAGCGTGTCGCCGAAGGCGCGTCCCAGCCGCTCGCGCCACGCGGCGAACCACCGCTTCCCGCGCGTCGGCCCGCTCAAGCCTGCACCTGGGCGTCGAAGAGATAACCCTCGCCGCGCATCGTGCGGATCAGGCGCGGCTCCTTGGACGAGTCGCCCAACTTCTGGCGCAGGCGGGAGATCGTCAGATCCACGCTGCGGTCGTTCACCTCCACGCCTGGCGCGCGCGTCAGCTCGATCAGCTGCTCACGGCTGAGCACGCGGCCGGGGCGCTCGACCAGCGCGCTCAGCATGCGGAACTCGGCGCTGGACAGCGGCACCACCACTTGCTGCGGCGACACCAGCTGGCGCAGCAGCCGGTCGAAGGCCCAGCCTTCGAAGCGGAACTCGCGGCGCGTCTGCACCTCGTTCTCGCCGCGGCGCGCACGGCGCCGGATCGCATGGATGCGCGCCACCAGCTCACGGGGCTCGAAGGGCTTGGCCAGGTAGTCGTCCGCGCCCATCTCCAGCCCGAGCACCCGGCTGATGGGATCGCCATGCGCCGTCAGCATGATCACCGGCACCGACGGATGGTGCTGCTGGATCCATTGGCACAGCGTCAGGCCGTTCTCGTCCGGCAGCATCAGGTCCAGCACGACGACGTCGAAGACCTGCATCGCCATCAGCCGGCGCATCTCGCGGCCGTCGGCCGCGGCGCTCACCGTCACGCTGAACTTTTGCAAGTACGCATCGAGCGACCGGCGGATCTCCGCATCGTCGTCGACCACCAGACACCGCGTCATGCGCGCCTCCACGACCGCGGCCGGCGGCATGCCGGCCCGAGCCACGGACGATACACCGCGCATTCCGTCGTCGGCAGGGGGCAGCATGGGCAGGGCTCTCACGCAGAGATGCCCACCGTCAGCGTCGCGGTGTAGCCGTTGGTGACGTCGCCGCTGAGCGTGGCGAGCTGCGTCGTGTAGCCGTCGCTGAAGACGTTGTCGGTCGAGAAGCTGATCCGGTTGAAGTTGGTCAGGCTGCTGCTGTAGCCCGATGCGGTGCTGTAGACCGTCGTGCAGACGTCGGTCGGGAACGCGATCTGCGAGGTCTTGATCTTGTTGGCGTAGGAGGTGGCCGCGCTGGCGCTCGGATAGACCTCGAAATGCATGTGGGGCATGCGGCCGTCGTAGCAGCCCGGGAAGATGGTGGTGAAGGTGACCGTGCCGTCGCTGCCGGTGCTTTGCACGCCGCGCAGGTAGTTCTCGTTGACGATGCTCGAGCTGTACAGCGAGTAGCGGCCCTCGCGGTCGCAGTGCCACAGGTAGATCGCGTAGCCCGACAGGTCGGCGCAGCTGCTGTTGGTGTTGACCAGGTCGATGGTCAGCGTCAGCGGCACGCCGCCGGCCGTGCCGCTGGCGGTGCCGATGCTGCTGCGGATGTCGCTGCGCAGAATGCCGCTGAGCGCCAATGCGTTGGTCACGCCGCTGCCGTTGCTGTTGGAGCCGTCGCCGGGATAGGGGCCGGCGGTCTCCTCCGGGATGACCGAGCAACTGCTCGTGGTGCCCGTCGAGCCGGTGGATCCCGTCGAACCCGTCGAGCCGGTCGAGCCGGTGGATCCGGTGGAGCCCGTGCTCACGGTGCTGGTCCCGGCGTCCGAGCCGCCTCCGCCGCAGCCGATCAGCGACAGGCCGCCGATGCCCGCGATGCCGGCCAGCAGGCCCAGGGCACGGCGGCGCTGCTGCAGCACGGCGAGGTCGTGCGCAAGGCCACCGTCATGGTCGTGGCCGTCGTGGTGCGCTGGCTCGTGGGAACCGGGGGTGTGGCGGTGAGGCTGCATGCGGGACTCCTGAAGGGGATGTCCCGCATTGGAACGAGCGGCTTTGTCCTGCGCTTATCGTCTTTGTGTCAAGGCCGACAAGCAGTGAAACAGGCCGGGCCGGCGGCGGCGCGGCGTGTCCGATGTGTTTGCCGCCAGCGAAGCACCTGACGGCAAGCGTCCTCAGTGCTGGACCTTCACCATGCCGGCGTAGACACCGTCCCGCGCCATCAGCGCGTCGTGGTCGCCGGACTCGACGACCTGGCCGTCGGCCAGCACCTGGATGCAGTCGGCGCGGCGGATCGTCGACAGCCGGTGCGCGATCACGATCAGCGTCTTGCGACCCTGCCACTGCTCCAGCGCCTGCTGCACGGCGCGCTCGCTCTCGGTGTCGAGCGCGGAGGTCGCCTCGTCGAAGATCCAGACCGGCGCGTCCTTGTACAGCGCCCGGGCGATCGCCAGGCGCTGCCGCTGGCCGCCCGACAGCTTGCTGCCGTTGGCGCCCACCGTCGTGTCCAGCCCCTCGGGCAGCGACTGGACGAAGTCCCACAGCGCCGCCGCCCGCAGCACCTGCTCGAGCTTGGCATCGTCGCGTTCCTGCGCGTAGGCGATGTTGTCGGCGATCGAGAGGTCGAAGAGCACGATATCCTGCGACACCACCGCGAACTGGCGCCGCAGGTTGGCCTTGGTCAGCTCGTCGATCGGCACGCCGTCCAGCAGGATGCGCCCGCTGTCCGGCCGCTCGAAGCCGAGCAGCAGGTTCACCACCGAGGTCTTGCCCGCGCCCGAACTGCCGACCAGCGCCGTCGTGCGGCCCGCCGGGATGTGCAGGTCCATGGCCGCGAGCGCATCGCGGTTGGCGCCGGGATAACGCAGGGTGACCTGCTGCAGGGCGATGTCGCCGCGCACGTCGCGCAGTTCGCGGGTGCCGGTGTCGGGCTCGGGCGGCGTGTCCAGCAGGCCCATGCAGCCGCGCGCCACGACCAGCGCGTTGGTGATGGGCTGCATCACGTCGCTGAGGTGGCGCAGGCGCGAGCTCATGAAGAGCAGCGCGGCGACGAAGGAGGCGAACTCGCCGACGCCGGTCCCGTTCACCCGCGACTGGTACAGCGCCAGGCTGACGATGATCGAGATGCCGACGCTGGCCATCAACTGCGACAGCGGCTGCGCCATCGCATTGGAGGCGGCCGTCTTCAGCGTGCTGCGCTGCACCTCGCGGGCCCGCTCGGCGAAGCGGCGGCGCTCGTAGTCGGCGGCGTCGAAGCTGCGCACCACGCGCCAGGCGCGGGTGACGTCCTCGATCACCGAGACCAGCCGCAGCTGCGCGTCATAGGCCCAGCTGCCCATGCGCCGCACCCGCCGGTTGACCTTGCGCACGACGAAGGCCAGCCCCGGCACGGTGATCAGCGACAGCAGCGTCAGCTTCCAGTTGATGAAGAACAGGTAGCCCATCAGCGCCAGTGCCGGCAGGCCGTCGCGCAGGATGGTGATCAGCGCGCCGGCGATCAGCGTGACGACATGCTGCGGATCGTTGACGACCTTGGTGACCGCGGTGGCCGGCTGCAGGCTGGTGTAGACGCGGGCATCCGCGCGCAGCAGCACCTGCAGCAGCGCGGTGCGGATGTCCATCACCGTGCGGGAGATCGTCCAGTTCAGCATGTACTGGCCGCAGAAGGTGAACAACCCGCGCGCGGCGAACAGGCCGATCAGGACGATCGGCACCATCCAGATCGGGAAGCTGTAGTTCAGGTTGACCTCGGCCATCGAGGGCCGGGACGGCGAGGAGGCCGCGGACGCGGGTGGCGCGACGGCCGTGGCCGATGCCGCCGATGCGATCGACGTGGCCGCTGCCGGTGACATCGCTGAAGCGGCAGGCGTCACCGCTGCGGCCGAGGTGGCCGGCGCGGCGCCCGGGACCGCGAAGCCGGCGACATTCGTGGGCTTGGCATTGAAGCCCTCGCCGAGCGCGTAGCCCAGCAGCTTGGGGATCAGCGGCTCGGTCGAGGCCACCAGGACGAAGGCGATGACCGACAGCAGCAGGCCCCAGCGGTGGGGCTTCATGAAGCGCCAGAGGCGGCTCGCGGTGGGGCCGAGCGGTTCGGTGTCTTTGGCGGAAGCTTGATCGGTCATGGCGCAGGCCGGCGCCGGGCGCGAGATGCCGGCTCCGGCCAGGGGATCGAAGGAGGAAGCGGCGATTGTGCCGGAGTCCCGGACCGCCCTGGATCAGGCGGGCGCGGGCGCGATGGGGGGCTCAGCGGCAGTCGTCGAGCCAGTCCGCCACCACCCGGGCGACGCGTCGCTTCCACCGCACCCACTTGTTGGGGGTCTCCCGACGCACGAAGGTGCGGTGATACCAGGCGCTGGTCAGCAGTTGGGGCGCTTCACGGGCGATCAGGTCCAGGCTGGCCTGGCGCAGGATCTGCCGTTCCTGCCAGGCGGTGCGACCGTTGCGGTAGACCTTCCCGCCGCTGGTCACCGGGCGGCGATGGCTGGCCATCACCGCGTCCAGCAGCGCGGTGCGCGTCTGGCCACGCAACTGCTGGAGCGTCGGGATCATGAAGCGGTCCAGACCCCAGGACGAGATGTTGTCCTGGTAATGCGCGCGGGCGGCCATGAACAGCTCGCCCCGGTAGAACGGCATCATCACCTCGACCCAATCCACCTCCCGGTAGATGCGGTGCGGCTGATGCCGCATCCAGTGATGGGAGTACGGGCTGTCGTGGCTCAGCGAGGGCGAGAACACGTCCAGCCGCTCGCACCGGCCCAGGTGCAGCGCGGTGTTGATCTGCGTGACGGAGAGCAGGATGTCGTCGTCGATCACGCCCACGTACTCGGGCCACGGCCCGGTCGCGGGGTCCGCGGCGGTCGCGGCCAGGTGGTCGGCGAGGTGCCTGTAGATCTCGCCCTTGCACTCGGTCGCCGCGGCCAGCACGGTGACCGCCTGGCCGCGCAGCTCGCGCCGGCCGGGCGCCTGGCGGCCGGTGTAGTCGAACAGGATCCAGTCGAATTCGGGTGTGGCGTCCAGGTGGACCAGGCCCAGCGGCAGGCTGACGCCATCCCAGGAGACCAGGACGAGCGGGCGCCGGACCGCATCGCGCGGCCGGTCTTCGGAATACAAGCTCATCGGTGTTCAGGCCTGCGGCGCTTCCAGCAGGTCCTGCGCCGTCTTCAGGGCGGCGGCGACGATCTGGTCCATGTTGTAGTAGCGATACTGCGCCAGGCGGCCGACGAAGGTGACGCCCTCGGCCTTCTCCGCCATCTCGGCATAGCGCTTGTAGAGCGCCTCGTTCTCGGGCCGCGGCACCGGGTAATAGGGATCGCCTTCGGCCTGCGGGTACTCGCGCACGATCGACGTGCCGGCATGCGTCTCGCCGGTCAGGTGCTTGAACTCGGTGATGCGGGTGTAATCGTGGTCGTTGGGATAGTTGACCGTGCCCACCGGCTGCACCTGCGTCGTGGTGGGCAGGTGCTCATGGTCGAAGCGCAGGCTGCGGTAGGGCAGCGGGCCGTGGCAGTGACCGAAGAACGCATCGATCGGGCCGGTGTAGATGATGTGCGCGCCGGGGAAGTCGCCGCGCACGTCCTGGAAGTCCACGCCGGTGCGGACCGTGATGGCCGGATGGTCCAGCAGCCGCTCGAACATCGCGGTGTACCCGTCCGCCGGCATGAACTGGAAGGTGTCGCCGAAGTAGCGGTCGTCGTCGTTGCTGCGCGTCGGGATTCGAGCCGCCACACCGGCCGAGAGCTGCGACAGGTCCAGCCCCCACTGCTTCTTCGTGTAGCCGCGGAAAAACTTGTCGCACAGGTCGCGGCCGACACTGTTCAGCACCACGTCCTCGCTGGTCTGGATCGGGTCCCGGGGCTCGCGCACCGTCTCCAGGTAGCCCTGCACCTCGTCCTCGGTCAGCGACAGGCCGTAGAGCTGGTTGATCGTCGTGCGGTTGATCGGGATCGGGAGCAGCTGCTCGCCGACCTTGGCCAGCACCCGGTGCTCGTAGAAGCGCCAGGTGGTGAAGCGCGACAGAAACTCGAAGACCTTCTTTGCATTCGTGTGGAAGATATGCGGACCATAGGGGTGGATCAGCACGCCATGCGCATCGCGCTCGTCGTAGGCATTGCCACCGATGTGCGGCCGCTTGTCGATCACGTGGACGGTCTTGCCCGCATCGGCCAGCACGCGCGCACAGACCGAACCGGCGAAGCCGGCGCCGACAATCAGGTAATCAGTCTTCATGGTTCGGCCTCGCGGCCGTCTCCTGCTTCTGGATATGGGGCGGATTGTGGCCGCGCCGGGCGGGAAGGGGTCTCGGAAAGAACCCAGTTTTGGGGCGGATTCTCGTGGAGCTTTGGGTGGACCTGGCGCCGGAGACCGGAGACCGAGGACCGCCCCGCCTGGCGGCGGAGCCGGTGCCCCTTCTCGCTCAATCTCCTGCGCGCAGCTCGGAATTCGCTCCAAGGGGCACCGGCTCCGCCGCCAGGCTCCAGCAGACGCCGTGCCCGCCACCCTCGCCATCCATCACGATCGTCCTCCGTCCTCCGTCCTCCGTCCATCCGTCCATCCGTCCATCCGTCCATCCGTCCATCGGTCCATCGGTCCATCGGTCCATCGGTCCATCGGTCCATCGGTCCATCGGTCCATCGGGCCGTGGGCTGTGGGCTGTGGGCTGTGGGCACGAGCGGTCGGTAACCGAACGTGCGCCGATACACTGCCGCGATGCTCCCATCCTCCCCGAGCGCGACGTCGGCGCCCCCGCGCCGCCGCGTGCTGCACTTCGTCACCGGCGGCTTCTCGGGCGCCACGCAGGTGGCCGTCGACCTGTGCCTGGCCCAGCTGCACAGCGCCCGCATCGAGCCCATCCTCGTGCTGCGTCGCAAGCAGCGCACCGAGAACGCCACCAAGCTCGCCCGCATCCAGGCGCTCCGCGATCAGGGGCTGCCGGTTCATGTCGTACCGGGCTGGGCGCATCTGATCACCGTCTGGGCGCTGCGCCGCCTGTGCGAACGCCTGCGGCCCGACGTGGTGGTGGCGCATGGATTCCCCGAGCACCTGCTCGGTCGCCGCGCCGGGCGTCTGGCCGGCGTGCCGGCCCTGGTGCAGGTCGAGCACAACTCGCGCGAGCGCTACACCCCGTGCGCACGCGCGCAGGCACGCCGCCTCAGCGCCGTGAGCGCCCGGCTGGTCGGCGTGTCGGAAGGCGTGCGACGACGCCTGGTCGACCTGGGCATGCCGGAAGAGAAGACCACTGCCATCCCGAATGGCATCCGCCTCGACCGCTTCGCCGCCGCGGACGCGCTGCCGGCGAGCATGCGCGAGCCCGGCATCGTGATGTCAGCCCGCTTCGCGCGCCAGAAGGATCCGCAGACGCTGATCCGCGCGCTCGCGGTGCTGCGCGAGCGCGGTCTGCGGCCGGTGCTTCAACTCGCCGGCGGCGGCAAGGCGTCGTATCGCCGCGCCACCGAGCGGCTGACCCGCCAGCTGGGCCTGGACGGGCAGGTCCGCTTCCTCGGGCATCACGGCGATGTGCCGGGCCTGTTGATGAGCCAGCGGATCTTCGTGCTGTCGACGCACTGGGAAGGCATGCCGCTGGCCCTGCTGGAAGCGATGGCGGCGGGCTGCGCCTGCGTGGCCTCGCTGGTGCCCGGCGTGGAAGGCGTGCTGGAGGAAGGGCGCACCGGGCTGCTGGTGCCGGAGGCCGACCCGGTTGCGCTCGCCGACGCGCTGGAGCGCCTGCTGCGGGACCCGGAACTGGCCGGCCGTCTGGGCACGGCGGCACGGGCGCGCGCCATCGAGGAGCATGGCGTCGATCTGATGATGCGTCGCTACGAGGACCTGCTGCTGTCGCTGTGAGCCGGTCCGCGAGGCCTTCGAGCGACGCGCTTCCCGGCTTGGCGGTTCAGGCCGCCGCCGCCGCGCGCGGCCCTTCGGCGCGGCGCAGCCAGTAGCGCAGGCGCAGCGCGCGGACGAACCAGCCGCGCCGCTTGTAGGCCCGATCGAGCTCGCGCAGCGCGATCGGCGAGGCCTCCTCGAAGGCCTGACGGAACATCGCGACCGCGCTGGTGCAGCCCTCGGGCAGCGCCTTGTCCGCCATGCGCGAGGCGCCGATGAAGTTGCGCGCGGCGAAGTGGGCCCAGGCGAACAGGGCGTCGTCGTCGAGCCCCTTGCCGGCGGCCGCGTCGCGCAGGTTCGCGAGCGCATGGGCCAGGTGCTCGGCCTTGGTGAGGTTGGGCGTGGCCAGGATCGAGCCCTGACGCTGGCGGTAGGCCACCCAGACCGCCGGCTCGTACCACGCGGTGTCGGCCAGCAGCGCCAGGAAGGGCGTGGTGGCCATGTCCTCGAAGTAGCGGCCGACCGGGAAGCGCAACTGCTCGCCCCACAGGCTGCGTCGAGCGATCTTGGACCAGCTGTGCATCTGCCCGGCCTCGAAGAGCCCGCGCAGCAGCCGCGACGGGGCGCGAAGCAACTGGCGCTCCGGGCCGAAGAAGGTGCGCCGGTGCATCTCGCCCCGCAGCTTGTGCTTGAGCTTGACGCGCTCGCGCAGCATGAAGAAGTCGCACAGCACCAGCGAAGGCGCGTGCTCCCGGATCACCGCGCGCAGGCGCGGGATGGCGCCGGGCATCAGGTAATCGTCGGAATCGAGGAACCAGACGTAGTCGCCGCGCGCCGCCTGCAGCATCGTGTTGCGCGCGCCGGAAAGCCCCTGGTTCTGCGCATGGAACAGCCCCCACACACGCACCGGCCCGGACGCATGCGCGGCCACCAGTTCACGCACCAGCGCGTCGGAGCCGTCGGTGGAGCAGTCGTCGACCATCAGGACCTCGATCCCGTCGTCGGCTTGCGCGAGCACCGAGTCCAGGCACTCGCGCAGGTAGTCCTTGACGTTGTGGACCGGAATCAGCACCGACAGCCAGGGCGGCGGCGCGCCGGCATCCTCGGTCATGCCCGGGGACGGGAGATCGGAAGGGCTGCTCATCGGCGCCTCACTCATGCCAGTGGTCGGCGATCCACGCCGCGGGTTTCGGGCGGCGCCAGTTGCCGTTGCTGCGGCCGGCCAGCGCGTCGGGCGGATTCATGACGCCGTGGAAGATCAGGATCCGCGCGCCGTCCGGGATGAACGGCGCCTTGAAGTAGTTCATCGGCCAGCGCGGGATGCTGTGGTACTTGAAGCTCGCGCACCAGCGCGCGTCCCAGTAGCTCAACAGCCCCTTCTTGTGCATCTCGTCGGAGAGGTAGGCCTGTTCGTTGCGGAACTTCGCGCGGATGGCGTCGAAATCACGGCGGAAGGTGGCCAGCACATCCGGGTGGGCGCCCAACGTGAAGCGGTAGACCGAGGAGTTGCCGGTGATGCGCCAGGGGCGCTTCCAGTCGTGAATGATCAGGAATTCGCCCGGCACCTCGAAGAAGGGGGTGATGTCGTCGACGATCACCACGTCCAGATCGAGGAAGAGCGCGGTGCCGCTCAGGCCGTACTGGGTGACCAGGTCGTCGCTGAAGGTGGTCAGCTTGGTCCAGCCGCGTTCCGGACTGCCGGGCGGCAGGTCCAGTGGCGGGATCGGCCGGCATTCGACCTCCGGCCGTATGCCGTCGGTGCGGTCGGTCAGGCAGACAAAGCGGAAGTCGCCGCGCAGGTGCCGGCGCACCATCGCGTACAGGCGATTGACGTACTCGGGGCCGTACTTGGTGCCCCACTTCATGCAGAGGATGACGCGGTCGCCGCCCGAGGCCGCGGCGGGCGGCGGGGTGGTCGCGGGGGAGCTCATCGGTGTGGTCATCGGCTCAGAGCTCTTCGACGTGACGGGGCGGGTAGCTGTCCCAGCTGAGGCAGCCGGGGCATTGCCAGAAATAGTGCTGCGACTCGAAGCCGCAGGCGGCGCAGCGGTAGCGCTGCAGCGGTCGGACCGCGCGTTGCAGCGCGGTGCCGACGAGCTGGGCCTCGTCGTCGTCCAACGGCTGCTGGCGCGCCTGGCTCTGCTGCAGCAGCTGCGTCGCGGCGGACAGCGCCGGCTCGACCCGCAGGTGCTCGGCCAGTCGCCGGCGCTGGGCCTCGGGCGCCGGCTCGAGCAGCGCGATCGCCTGCAGCAGGGCCATGCTCGGATGGCGGCGGTACTGGGCCTCGATCAGCGCCAGCGCCTGCACCGAGGTGCCGGTCGCTTGCGCCGCCTGGGCATAGTCGCGCGCGACCAGATTGAAGGCGTCCGGATTGGCTCTCAGCAGCTCGGCATACAGGGCCATCGCACCCGCCTGATCGCCTTGGCGCGCGAGCATCTGTCCCAGCAGCACATAGGCGCGCGCGGACTGCGGGGCGCGGGCGCGGGCCTGGTCCAGCCAGCGGCGGGCCTGGGCCACATCCTGGCGGGCCTGCGCCTCCAGGGCCAGTTCGCACCAGTAGTTGGCGATGCGGCTGGCGAAGCTGCCGGTGCCGGCGGCCTCGAGCTGCTCGGAGACCTCCGCCGCCTTGGCCCATTCGCGCGAGCGCTCGTACAGCGACAGCAGCGCCAGCGCCGCCTCATGGTCGAACGCGGTGCCCTTGAGCGCCTCGTAGGCCGTCTCGGCGCGGTCGAACAGCCCGGCCTTGAAGAAGTCCTGCGCGAGCGCGTACTGCGCGCGGTCGCGTTCGGACTTGGGCAGGTCGCCGCGCGAGAGCAGGTGCTGGTGCACCCGCACCGCGCGCTCGTACTCGCCACGGCGCCGGAACAGGTTGCCCAGCGCGAAGTGCAGCTCGGAGGTGTCGGGATCGGCCTGCACCGCCTCGATGAAGGCGTCGATGGCCTTGTCCTGCTGCTCGTTGAGCAGGAGGTTCAAGCCCTTGAAGTAGGCGCGGGGGGCGTCGCGCTGTTCACGCTTCCACTGGCGCGAGTCCAGCTTGGAGGCGAGCCAGCCCAGGCCGAAGACCAGGGGGACGCCGATCAGCAGCCAGCTCAGATCAAATTCCATCGGGGATCTTGGGGTCGTTGGCGGAGGCGGTCGCCGCGGAAGGCGGCAGGTCGTCCGCCGGAGGGAGCGAGCGCGCGGCGGCGCGCTTGTGGCGCCACCAGGCCGGGATCATCGCCAGCACGCCGAAGGCGCAGCCCAACCCGAAGGTCAGCAGCACCACGATCACCAGGGGAGCGCGCCATGCCTGGCCGAAGAACCAGTGCACGACGATCTCCTGGCTGTTGTTCAGCGCGAAGGCGAACAGGCAGAAGAACAGGAAGGCGCGGAAGAGCCAGACCAGGATTCGCATGGGGGGCGATTCTAGGCGCGTGCGCGCTGCGCCAAGCCCAGTGCATGACGTTCGGCAGGGCGAGTGGACCGCCCGGGGCGGCCCGCGTCGGAGGGACGAAAAAAAAGCGCCGCGATGCGCGGCGCTCCTGCCAGGGGGGAGAGGCTCAGGCGGCCTGCTGGTCCTCGTCCGTGACGGGCAGTTGCGCGTCGACGGCTTCGCGCAGGGCCTTGCCCGGCTTGAAGTGCGGCACCAGCTTCTCGGGAATCAGCACCTGCTCGCCGCTGCGCGGATTGCGGCCCATGCGCGGCGGGCGACGGTTGATCGAGAAGCTGCCGAAGCCGCGAATCTCGATGCGGTGGCCGCGGGCCAGCGCATCGGACATCGCGTCCAGGATGGTCTTGACCGCGAACTCGGTGTCTCGCTGCGTGAGTTGGCCGAAGCGCTCGGACAAGTGGGCCACCAGGTCGGATCGGGTCATGGTCGTCAGCATCTGAAGAAAAACAGGCTCGCTGCGGAGCGAGCCTGTCGAAGCGCTTGAGCGTCGGTTTGGCGTGTCTGCGGCGGTCAGGCTAACTCAGCCCGCCGCCGACCAGAACAAGGGATTCTCTTGAGCCCGGACACCACGCTGCGCGTGGCGCCCAGGTCCCGCGAGGATCAGCCGTTGTTCTGGTTGTCCAGCTTGGCGCGCAGCAGGGCGCCCAGGCTCGTCGTGCCGGCGTTCTCACGCTCGTTCGACTGCGACAGGCGCTGCATGGCTTGCTGTTCGTCGGCGTTGTCCTTCGCCTTGATCGACAGCTGGATGCTGCGCGACTTGCGGTCGACGTTGATGATCACGGCCGAGACTTCGTCGCCTTCCTTCAGCACGTTGCGGGCATCTTCCACGCGGTCGCGGGCGATTTCCGAAGCGCGCAGGTAGCCGGTGACGTCCTCGCCCAGATCGATCTCCGCGCCACGCGCGTCGACGGTCTTGACCTTGCCGGTCACGGTCATGCCACGGTCGTTCACCGACACGAAGGTCGAGAACGGATCGCCGTCCAGCTGCTTGATGCCCAGCGAGATGCGCTCACGCTCGACGTCCACCGCCAGCACGATGGCGTCGACTTCCTGGCCCTTCTTGTAGTTGCGGACGGCGGTTTCACCCGGCTCGTTCCACGACAGGTCGGACAGGTGCACCAGGCCGTCGATGCCCTGGGCCAGGCCCACGAACACGCCGAAGTCGGTGATCGACTTGATCGGGCCCTTGACGCGGTCGCCACGCTTGACGTTCTCGGCGAACTCTTCCCACGGGTTGGCGCGGCACTGCTTCATGCCCAGCGAGATGCGACGCTTGTCTTCGTCGATCTCCAGGACCATGACTTCCACTTCGTCGCCCAGCGAGACGACCTTGGAAGGCGCCACGTTCTTGTTGGTCCAGTCCATTTCGGAGACGTGCACCAGGCCTTCGATGCCCGGCTCGATCTCGACGAACGCGCCGTAGTCGGCGATGTTGGTGACCTTGCCGAACAGGCGGGTGTTGGCCGGGTAGCGGCGCGACACACCGAACCACGGGTCGTCGCCCAGCTGCTTCAGGCCCAGCGAGACGCGGTTCTTCTCGGCGTCGAACTTCAGGACCTTGGCGGTCAGTTCCTGGCCGACCGTCACCACTTCGCTCGGGTGACGGACACGGCGCCAGGCCATGTCGGTGATGTGCAGCAGGCCGTCGATGCCGCCCAGGTCCACGAACGCACCGTACTCGGTGATGTTCTTGACCACGCCGTTGACGATGGCGCCTTCGGTCAGCGTCTCGAGCAGCTTGGCGCGCTCTTCACCCATGGAGGCCTCGACCACCGCGCGACGCGACAGCACAACGTTGTTGCGCTTGCGGTCCAGCTTGATGACCTTGAATTCCATGGTCTTGCCCTCGAACGGGCTCATGTCCTTCACCGGGCGGGTGTCCAGCAGCGAACCGGGCAGGAAGGCGCGGATGCCGTTGACCAGGACGGTCAGGCCGCCCTTGACCTTGCCGGAGACGGTGCCGGTCACGAAATCGCCCGACTCCAGGGCGGTTTCCAGCGACAGCCACGAGGCCAGGCGCTTGGCCTTGTCGCGCGACAGGATGGTGTCGCCGTAGCCGTTCTCGATCGCGTCGATCGCCACCGAGATGAAATCGCCGACCTGGACTTCGACTTCGCCCTGGTCGTTCTTGAATTCGTCGACGGGCACGTAGGCTTCGGACTTCAGGCCGGCGTTGACGACCACGAAGTTGTGCTCGATGCGGACGACTTCAGCCGAGATGACCTCGCCGGCGCGCATGTTCGACTTCTGCAGCGATTCCTCGAAGAGGGCGGCGAAAGATTCCATTTGGGACATGTGAGATTTCCTTGCCAGGCACAGAGCGTCCGGCGGCTTGATGCGTCAAGCGGCCTGATCCGAGAGGTGCGAAGGCTTGTGTTGCAAGCGGACTTGCGGGTTAGGTTGTCGAATGCGTCACCCCCAGTGGACTGGCGTCCGGAGGGAGGGGTGACGCTCCTGTGTTCGCGCGCTGGGCCTCAGGCCTTGAACGGACGGCGCTCCTGCCACCAGCTCAGCACCAGATCACGGGATTCCCCAATGGTCTGCTGCGAGTTGTCCAGCTCGATCGCGTCCGCGGCAGCCTGCAGCGGAGACGCGCTGCGACCCTTGTCGCGTGCGTCCCGCGCTTCCAGATCAGCGCGCAAGCTGTCGATATTAGCCGAAATGCCCTTGGAAATCAATTGCTTGTAGCGCCGCTCGGCGCGCGTGGCGGCGCTCGCGGTCAGGAAGACCTTCAGCGGCGCGGCCGGGAAGATCGCCGTGCCCATGTCGCGTCCGTCGGCCACCAGGCCGGGCAGGCGGCGGAAGTTCAGCTGCAGCTGGTGCAGCGCGCGACGCACCTCCGGATGGGCGCCGACCTGCGAGGCCATCAGCCCGGTCGCTTCCTGGCGCAGGTCGGCCGAGACGTCCTCCTCGTCCAGCAGCACCCGGCCCGATTCGAACTTCAGGTCCAGCGTCGGCACCAGCGCCGCGACCGCCTCGCCGTCGTCGAGGTCCACATGGTGGCGGGAGGCGGCCAGCCCGGTCACCCGGTACAGCGCGCCCGAGTCGAGCACGTCATAGCCCAGCGCCTGGGCGACCTCGTCGGTCAGCGTGCCCTTGCCCGAGGCGGTGGGGCCGTCGATCGTGATGACGGGGATGTCCTCGACGTTGGCGCGTACCACGCCGAACAGCGTCTCGAAATAGTCCGGGAAGGTCTTGGCGACGCATTGCGGATCCAGGATGCGCACCGGCACGGCGGGACCCTGGCGGTCGTCCTGCAAGCCGTTGAAGGCCGCCAGCGAGAAGCACATCGCGACGCGGTGGTCGTCGTAGGTGTGGATGGCCGCCGGGTTCCAGGCCTTGAGCGGATGCACGCGCAGCCAGTCCGGGCCTTCCTCGACCTGCGCGCCGAGCTTGCGCAGCTCGGTCGCCATCGCGGCGATGCGGTCGGTCTCCTTCACGCGCCAGGAGGCGATGTTGCGCAGCGTCGTCGGGCCGTCGGCGTACAGGGCCATCACCGCCAGCGTCATCGCGGCGTCGGGGATGTGGTTGCAGTCCAGGTCCAGCGCCTTCAGCGGCCAGGCGCCGCGGCGGACCTCCAGCCAGTTCGGGCCGATGTCGACCTGCGCGCCCATCGCCTGCGCCGCCTCGACGAAACGGACGTCGCCCTGCACCGAGCTCGATCCGACGCCTTCGATGCGCACCGGCGCGTCGGTGGCGGCGATCGCGCCGAGCGCGACGAAATAGGACGCCGACGACGCGTCGCCCTCGACATGCACCTCGCCCGGCGAGCGGTAGCGGCTGCCGGCAGGAATCACGAAACGCTGCCAGTCGTCGTCGCGCTGGACGTGGACGCCGAAGCGGGCCAGCAGCTCCAGCGTGATGTGGACATAGGGCTTGGAGATCAGCTCGCCGGTGACCTCGATGACGAGGTCCCGCTCCGCGACCAGGGGCAGGGCGAGCAGCAGCGCGGTCAGGAACTGGCTCGACACATCGCCGCGCACGCGGACCGGCGCGTCCAGCGTCAGCGTCGCCGGCCCGTTGAGCCGCAGCGGCGGATAGCCCTCCTGGCCGAGGCAGTCGATCGGACAGCCCAGCGCGCGCAGCGCGTCGACCAGGTCGCCGATCGGGCGCTCATGCATGCGGGGCACGCCGGAGAGTTCGAACTCGCCGCCCTGCGTCGCCGCCAGCAGCGCCAGCGCCGCGGTCAGCGGCCGCATCGCCGTGCCGGCGTTGCCCAGGAAGAGCTTGGTCTGCCGGGCCTGCAGCCGGCCGCCGATGCCGGTCACCGACAGCACGCCGTCCGCGCCGGTCTCGAGCTGGCAGCCCAGCTCGCGCAATGCGGCCAGCATGACCTTGGTGTCGTCCGAGGCCAGCAGGTCGTGCACCCGGGTCACGCCCTCGGACAGGCCTGCCAGCAGCAGCACCCGGTTGGAGATGCTCTTGGAGCCGGGCAGGGAGACGGTGCCCGCCGCGCCGCGCAGCGGGGGCAGGTCCAGGAAGGGAATCTTGTACATGGCGCGGTGGGCGCGCGGCGCGCCGCGCACGGGGAAGGGGGAGGTTATTTGGACTTCGACGGCGGCGCGGCCGGGGCGCCGGCCTGCCATTGGGCGCGGCCTTCGGAGGCCTGCCGGATCATCGTCTCGAGCGCGTGCGCGTCGCCCTGGCGGATCGCCTGCTCCATCTGGTCCAGCACCTCGCGGAAGCGCTGCGACTGCGTCAACAGGTCCTGCTTGTTGGCCATCAGGATGTCGCGCCAGATCGTCGGATCGCTGGCGGCGATCCGGGTGAAGTCGCGGAAGCCCGGCCCGGCCAGGCTGAGGAAATCACGACCCGAGGGCTGTCTGGCGACCGAGCTGAAGTAGGCGTAGGCCAGCAGGTGCGGCAGGTGGCTGACGGCGGCGAAAGCCTCGTCATGGTGGTGAGGCGCCATCTTGAGCACCTGCGACCCCAGCGCCGACCAGACGTCGGTGGCCTTCTGCACCATCTCCGGCCGGGTCTGCTCCAGGGGCGTCAGGATGACCTGGCGGCCCTGGTACAGCGAGGCATCGGCATGCTGCACGCCAGCGCTCTCCTTGCCGGCGATCGGGTGCGCGGGCACGAAGCTGGGGAACTGCTTGCCCAGCGCGCGCTTGGCCGCGTCGACGACGTCGCTCTTGGTCGAGCCCACGTCCATCAGCAGCACGTCGGCCCGCACGAGGTGGCGGATGGCCTTGAACGTGGACTCGGTCGCGGCGACCGGCACCGCCACCAGCACGATGTCCGAACCGGACACGGCCAGCAGCGCCGATTCGGCGGCGATGTCGATCACGCCCATGCGGCGGGCAGTGTCGGTCGTCGACGGGCTCTTGCTGTAGCCCACCACCCGGCGCACCAGGCCGGCTTTCTTCATGGCCAGCGCGAACGAGCCGCCCATCAGGCCGCAACCGATCACGCCGAGTTGGTTGTACATCGCGAGGAACCTCTTTCGCTCAAGACGTCAGCGTCAGGACTTCAGCGGGTAGGCGCCGATGACCTTGTAGAACGCGCACAGCTCCCGCAGCTCCGCCAGCGCCGACGCGACGTGCGGCTGCGACGGGTGGCCATCCAGGTCGATGTAGAAGTAGTACTCCCACTGACCGGTGCGGGCCGGACGCGACTCCAGGCGGGTCATGGACACGCCGTGCGTCTTCAACGGCACCAGCAGATCATGCATCGCGCCCGGCCGGTTCGCCACGGAGACGATGAGGCTGGTGCAGTCGCGCCCCGTGGCCGGGGGGGTGGCCATGGTCTGCGGCAGGCAGATCACGGCGAAACGGGTGCGGTTGTAGGCCTCGTCCTGCACCGCGTGCGCGGTGATGTGCAGGCCGAACAAGGTCGCCGCGCGCTCGCTGGCGATCGCGGCATAGGCCGGGTTCTGGGCCGCCAGCCGCGCGCCTTCGGCATTGCTGGACACGGCGCGGCGCTCGGCGTTGGGCAGGTGCTTGGACAGCCAGTTCTGGCACTGCGCCAGCGCCTGGGGATGGGCCAGCACCGCCTCGACGCCTTCCAGCGAGTTCTCCTTGCGCAGCAGGTTGTGGCGGATCAGCAGGCTGACCTCGCCCACCACATGCGTGGGGGTATGCAGGAACAGGTCGAGCGAGCGCGTCACCACGCCCTCGGTCATGTTCTCGACGCCGACGACGCCGTACTGCGCGCTGCCGGAGGCGGTGGCGTGGAAGACCTCGTCGAAGCTGTTGCAGTAGATCAGGTCGGCGGCGCCGCCGAAGTACTCGATCGCGGCCTGCTCGCAGAAAGTGCCGAAGGGACCCAGCACCGCGACCCGCTGCGGCGACTCCAGCGCAAGGCAGGCGGACATGATCTCGCGCCAGATCGCGGCGACGTGCTCGCCCTTGAGCGGGCCCTGGTTGGCCGCCTTGATCTTGGCGATGACCTGCGCGACGCGGTCGGGGCGGAAGAAGGGCGTGCCGTCGCGGCGCTTGATTTCGCCGACCTGCTCGGCCACATGGGCGCGCTGGTTCAGCAGCGTCAGCAGCTGGCTGTCGAGTGCGTCGATCTGGTCGCGCAGGGCAAGCAGTTCGGGGTCGGCCACCGGCGCCGGCGGCATCGGGGGCGCGGCCGGATCGTCGGGGGCGGGCGTGTTCGGCGTGTCAGCCATGTCGGGTCTCGAAGTCTTTCAGGTAGCTCACCAGGGCCTGGACGCCCTCCAGCGGCATCGCGTTGTAGATCGATGCCCGCATGCCGCCCACCGACTTGTGGCCTTTGAGTTGCAGCAGCCCCCGCTCCTTGGCGCCAGCCAGGAAGGCGTCGTTCAGACGCTCGTCGCGGAGGAAGAATGGGACGTTCATCCGCGAGCGGCACGACGCCGCCACGCGGTTCTCATACAGGGAGGAGCCGTCCAGCGCCGCATAGAGCAGGGCGGCCTTGTCGATGTTGCGCTGCTCGATCGCGGCCAGGCCGGTCTTGCCGCCGTAGGCGAAGCGCTTGAGCCACTGGAACACCAGGCCGGCGACGTAGATGCCGAAGGTCGGTGGCGTGTTGTACATCGACTGCGCCTCGGCCACGATCTTGTAGTCGAAGGCGGAGGGGCAGATCGGCAGCGCGTGGCCCAGCAGGTCCTCGCGGACGATCACCAGCGTCAGGCCGGCCGGACCGATGTTCTTCTGCGCACCGGCGAAGGCCAGGCCGACCCTGGACCAGTCGACCGGGCGCGACGCCACGTGCGAGGAGAAGTCGATCGCCAGCGGCGCGTCGTGGCCCAGCGCCTTGAGGTCGGGCAGGGCCTGGAACTCGATGCCGTCGATGGTCTCGTTGGTGCAGACGTGCACATACGAGGCGCCCCGGCGCAGCTGCCAGGTCGAGGGCGCGGGAATGTCGAGGTAGCGGCCGTTGGCGCCGGGAAGCTCGGCGGCGTTGGCGGCGATGCGGACGTCGGCGTAGCGCTTGGCCTCGGCGGCGCTCTTCTTCGACCAGGAGCCGGTGACGACGACGTCGACCGCGCCGCCACGCGACAGGTTCAGCGGCAGGATCGCGTTCTCGCCGAGCCCGCCCCCCTGCATGAACAGGATGCGGAAGTGCTCGGGCACCTGCAGCAGCTCCCGCAGGTCGGCCTCGGCGGTCTCATAGATCGAGATGAACTCGCGACCGCGGTGGCTCATTTCCATCACGCTCATGCCGGAGCCGTGCCAGTCCAGCATCTCCTCGGCCACCTGGCTCAGGACCTCGTGGGGGAGGGCGGCGGGACCGGCGGAAAAGTTGAAGGGGCGGACGGCTTGCATGGGAAGGCGCGGTGAGAACGGGACGACAACCGGGACGCCGGACGCCGGTCGACCGATCGACGCGGCGGGGCGTCCCGGGCGGAGCGACGCCGGCCTGGGGGCCGGCGCCGGACCGCGATGGCGGACTTACTTCTTCGGAGTCGGCGCGGGCTTGGCGGCGGGCTTGGGCGCGGAGGCCGCCGGCGCCGGACCGGCTTCCAGGCCGAGCTGCTTGGCGACGTTCTGCTGCAACGCGGTGAACTTCTCGTCCAGCTGCTTGCCGTTGTCGTCGATCAGCTTCTTCGTGTAGAGGCTCTGCAGTTCCTGCGAGGACTCGGCGAACTTCTTGCTCACCGGCGACTCGAGCCAGGCGAGGAGCTGCTTGAGTTCGTCCTCGGTGAACTTCTCGTCCAGCGCCACGCCCATCGTCGACGGCGCCAGCTTCAGGCCCTTGTCGACCAGCGGCTTGGCGTTGTCCTCGAGGAACTTGCGCAGGTCGGCGTCGATCTGCTTGGCGGTGGCCTCGCGCTTGGCCTCGGGCACGTTGCGCAGCGCCGGCGCGGCCTTGGCGGCCAGCTCGTTGACCGGGCGGCTCAGCACGCCCATGGTCAGGGCCTCGATCGCGGGCTGCTGGATCTTCAGGATCTTCGCGATGACGTCCTTCTTGGACTGCGGGCTGTCGGCCTTCTGCGCGAAGACGACGGGGCTCGCCAGCAGCGAGGCGGCGATGGCGCCGGCTTGGATGGACTTCAGCAACAAGGTCATTCCTTCACGTCGGGGGTGGAGTCGCCCGCGGCGCCCGTGGCGTCGCCGGCATCGGAACCGGCGCCGCCCATGGCGTCGTCGGTCGATTCTGTCGTTTCGTTCGCGTCGTTCTCGACGATGCGCTGCAGCCCGGAGAGCTTGGCGCCCTCGTCCAGCGAGATCAGCGTCACGCCTTGCGTGGCGCGGCCCAGCTCGCGGATCTCGGCAACCCGCGTGCGCACCAGCACGCCGGTGTCGGTGATCAGCATGATCTCGTCCTCAGGGCGAACCAGCGTCGCCGCGACGACCTTGCCGTTGCGTTCGCTCTGCTGGATCGCGATCATGCCCTTCGTTCCGCGGCCATGGCGGGTGTACTCGACGATGCTGGTGCGTTTGCCATAGCCGTTCTCGGTGGCGGTCAGCACGCTCTGCGTCTCGTCCTCGGCCACGAGCATCGCGATCAGGCGCTGGTCGGGTTCGAGCATCATGCCGCGCACGCCGCGCGCCTGGCGGCCCATCGGCCGGACGTCGTCCTCGTCGAAGCGCACCGCCTTGCCGCCGTCGGAGAACAGCATCACGTCATGCTGGCCGTCTGTCAGTGCGGCACCGATCAGGTAGTCGCCCTCGTCCAGGTCGACGGCGATGATGCCGGCCTTGCGCGGGTTGCTGAAGTCCTTCAGCGAGGTCTTCTTGACGGTGCCCAGCGCGGTGGCGAAGAAGATGAAGTGGTCTTCCGGGAACGAGCGGAACTCGCCCGTCAGCGGCAGCACGACGTTGATCTTTTCTTCCGGCTGCAGCGGGAACATGTTGACGATCGGCTTGCCGCGCGCGTTGCGCGAGCCCTGCGGCACTTCCCAGACCTTCAGCCAGTAGACGCGGCCGCGGTTGCTGAAGCACAGCATCCAGTCGTGCGTGTTGGCGATGAAGAGCTGGTCGATCCAGTCGTCGTCCTTCGTGGCGGTGGCCTGCTTGCCGCGGCCGCCGCGGCGCTGGGCGCGGTACTCGCTCAGCGCCTGGCTCTTGATGTAGCCGGTGTGGGACAGGGTCACGACCATGTCGGTCGGCGTGATCAGGTCCTCGGTGCCGAGTTCCTGCGCGTTGTGCTCGATCACGCTGCGGCGTGCGCCCAGCTTGGTCTGGCCGAATTCCTGGCGCACCGAGGCCAGTTCGTCGCCGATGATCGTCGTCACGCGGGCGGGCGTGGCCAGGATGTCCAGCAGGTCGGCGATCTGCGCCATCGCGTCGCGGTACTCGCCGACGATCTTGTCCTGCTCCAGCCCGGTCAGGCGCTGCAGGCGCATCTGCAGGATCTCGCCCGCCTGGTCGTCGGACAGCTTGTAGAGGCCGTCCTCCTGCATCCCGTATTGGGCCGGCAGGCCTTCCGGACGATAGGCGTTGCGACCGCCGGCGGTTTCGCCCTCGGCGCGGGACAGCATCTCGCGCACCAGCGAGGAGTCCCAGGCGCGGGCCATCAGCTCGGCCTTCGCGACCGGCGGGGTGGGGCTGCGCTTGATGATCTCGATGAAGTCGTCGATGTTGGCCAGCGCCACGGCCAGGCCTTCCAGCACATGGCCGCGCTCGCGGGCCTTGCGCAGCTCGAACACGGTGCGACGGGTGACGACCTCGCGGCGATGCTCCAGGAAGACCGTGATCAGGTCCTTCAGGTTGCACAGCTTGGGCTGGCCGTCGACCAGCGCCACCATGTTCATGCCGAAGCTGTCCTGCAGCTGGGTCTGCTTGTACAGGTTGTTCAGGACGACTTCCGGGACTTCGCCGCGCTTGAGCTCGATCACGACGCGCATCCCGGACTTGTCGGACTCGTCCTGGATGTGGCTGATGCCCTCGATCTTCTTTTCCTGGACCAGCTCGGCGATGCGCTCGAGCAGGGTCTTCTTGTTCACCTGATACGGGATCTCGTCGACGATGATCGCCTGGCGCTGGCCGCGGTCGATGTCCTCGAAATGGACCTTCGCCCGCATCACGACCTTGCCGCGGCCGGTGCGGTAGCCCTCGCGCACGCCGCTCAGGCCGTAGATGATCCCGGAGGTGGGGAAGTCCGGCGCCGGGATGATCTCCATCAGCTCGTCGATCGAGCAGTCCGGATTCTTCAGCGCATGCAGGCAGGCGTCGACGACCTCGTTGAGGTTGTGCGGCGGGATATTCGTCGCCATGCCGACCGCGATACCGGCGGCGCCGTTGATCAGCAGATTCGGAAGGCGTGCTGGCAAAACCAGCGGTTCCTTTTCGCTGCCGTCGTAGTTCGGGCCATAGTCGACGGTTTCCTTGTCGATATCGGCCAGCATTTCATGGGCGATTTTCGACAAGCGGATTTCGGTGTATCGCATGGCCGCGGCGTTGTCGCCGTCGACCGAGCCGAAATTCCCCTGACCGTCCACCAGCATGTGGCGCAGCGAGAAGTCCTGCGCCATCCGGACGATGGTGTCGTACACGGCGCTGTCGCCGTGCGGGTGGTATTTACCGATGACGTCGCCGACGATACGGGCCGACTTCTTGTACGGCCGGTTCCAGTCGTTGTTCAGTTCGTGCATCGCGAAGAGCACGCGCCGATGCACCGGCTTGAGGCCGTCGCGCGCGTCGGGCAGCGCACGGCCGACGATCACGCTCATCGCGTAATCCAAGTAGGAGCGGCGCATCTCCTCTTCGAGGCTGATCGGCAGGGTTTCCTTGGCGAACTGGGTCATGCGCTGGGGGCCGCGCGCACGCGTGCGCAGCCTCTGGAGAGATCGGAAGTCGGTGATTCTAATTGCGCGCGCTTGTCGTGCTTGCGCAACACGTTCATGAACAGTTGCAGCGCGTGCCGCGAGAATGGAGGCGTCCTGTTGCCCTATGGCACAATCGGTTCGTCCCTAGGAGAAACCCTTGGTCAGGGAACTCCTGAGGTTTTAGTTCCGACATTGGACGTTTCGCAGGGCAACTGCGGCTTTCCTTGAGAGGAGAATCATGAAGAAACTGAACCGCGTGGCAGCGCTCTTTGCTGTCGCCGCTGTGGCCACCTCGGGCGTCATGGCCCAAACCGTGGACAACTGGCGCGCAACGGATGGCACCGTTTGGAAGAACGGCACCAACGAGCTGTGCTGGCGCGATGCATTCTGGACCCCGGCCACGGCCGCCAAGGACTGCGACGGCGCCCTGAAGCCGGTGGCTGCTCCCGCAGCCACTCCGGCCGCTCCGGCTCCCGCCCCGGCGGTGACCCCGGCCCCGGCGCCCAAGCCGGTGGTGGCTCCGACCAGCGAAAAGGTCACCTACGCCGCTGACGCCTTCTTCGACTTCGACAAGTCGGTCCTGAAGCCTGAAGCCAAGGCCAAGCTGGATGACCTGGTTTCGAAGACCGGCGGCATCAACCTGGAAGTGATCATCGCCGTCGGCCACACCGACAGCGTCGGCACCGATGCCTACAACCAGAAGCTGTCGGTTCGCCGCGCTGAAGCCGTGAAGGCCTACCTGGTGTCGAAGGGTCTGGAAAAGAACCGCGTCTACACCGAAGGCAAGGGCAAGAAGCAGCCCATCGCCGACAACAAGACCGCGGAAGGCCGCGCCAAGAACCGCCGCGTCGAGATCGAAGTGGTCGGTACCCGCGCCGTCAAGTAAACGGTACGGCGGCGACTTCGGTCGCCATCCGGCAAACCCCGCCAGCCCTCAGGCTCGCGGGGTTTTTTCATGGGCGTGTCATTCGCGCGGAGCGTGAGGAATCGGGCTTGTCGTCGGTGGGCTCGGCTACCATTGCGCCCCATGGCGAATGTCGATGCAAAAGAGCTCGAGAAGTTCAGCGAGCTGGCCCACCGCTGGTGGGATACCGAAAGTGAATTCAAGCCGCTTCACCAGATCAATCCGTTGCGATTGAACTGGATCGACGGCCTCTGCGGCTTGGCGGGCAAGACGGCGCTGGACGTCGGTTGCGGCGGCGGCATCCTGGCCGATGCGATGGCCCGCAAGGGGGCGAACGTGCTGGGCATCGACTTGGCGACGAAATCGCTGCGTGTGGCGGAATTGCATGCGATGGAGGCGGGGACCGAGAACGTCGCCTACCGCGAGATTGCCGTCGAGGATCTGGCGCGGGAGCGCCCCGCTTCCTTCGATGTGGTGACCTGCATGGAGATGCTGGAGCACGTCCCGGATCCGGCGTCGGTGGTCGCCGCGCTAGGCCAGCTGGTGAAGCCTGGCGGGTGGGTGTTTCTGTCGACGCTGAATCGCAATGCCAAGTCGTTCCTTTTCGCGATCGTCGGCGCGGAGTACGTCTTGCGCATGCTGCCCGCCGGAACGCATGAGTACGCGCGCTTCATCCGCCCGTCGGAGCTGGCGCAGATGTGCCGGGACGCCGGATTGGAAGTGCAAGGGGCGAAGGGCCTGACCTTCAACCCGCTTACCCAGCGCTATGCGCTGAACGCGGACACCGACGTCAACTACCTGTTGGCTTGCCGCCGTCCCGCATGAGCACGGCGATGCTGAACTCGCCTGCTGGCGTGCAGACGCGCGCTGCGATCAGAACGGTGTTGTTCGATCTGGACGGCACCCTGGTGGACAGCGCTCCGGACCTGGCCGGTGCGACCAATGAAATGCTCGTCGCCCGGGGGCTGCCCGAAGTGCCCTTCGAACGCTTGCGTCCGATGGTCGGTGCTGGGGCGCGCGGAATGATGGGGGTCGCTTTCGGCGTGTCGCCGAAGGAGATGACGTTTCCGGCGCTGCGGGACGAGTTCTTCGACCGTTACGAGCGGCGCCTGCTCCGCGCAACACGCCCGTTCGACGGCGTCGTCGCGATGCTGCAGGCGCTGTTGGACGACGGCTTGAGCTGGGGCATCGTGACCAACAAGTCGGAGCGCTTCGCGCTGCCGCTGGCACGTGGGCTAGGTTGGTCCGAATGCGCGGCGGTGGTCGGGGGCGACACGACGCCGCACAGCAAGCCGCACCCGGAGCCGCTGTTGGAGGCTGCGCGTCGGGCTGGCGTCGCGCCTGGCGAGTGCGTGTATGTCGGCGATGACGCGCGGGATGTATTGGCTGGGCGTGCCGCTGGCATGCCGACGATTGCCGTGCGCTGGGGTTACCTGGGAGACGGCGAGCCGATCGAGGCCTGGGGCGCGGATGTGGTGCTCGACACGCCGGGGCAGGTCGTCGAGTGGCTGAGAGCCGCGCGATGAATTCGCGGCTCAAGCGTTGGACGCGGCGCGCATCGAACAGCAGAAAGATTGCGCCGCCCTGGGCTTGAAGTCGGCACGACTGGCATAATCTACGACTTCTCTCTCTGGGGCCGACCTGGTTTCGACGTGGGTACGGATTCGGAGTAGGGCATGCCGAGGGCCAGGCACCTCGTAAATCCATCTGGAAAAAACCAACTGCGAACGATAACACGTACGCTCTCGCGGCTTAAACCCCGCGGACCTCTCACCGGTTGGCCGATGGGCCGGGTGAAGGGACGCAAGTCCTGACACAGAGAGGTTATTCACATTGGCTGGCTGTCATTCGTGCACCTTGGGTGACGGCGAGATTTAGGGTGCTGGCTGATCCGGCAGCGTGCTCCTGCGCGACGGGGTTGGCGAGAACCAAATCAGAGAGCTAAGCATGTAGAACTGCCCGATGAAGGCTTGCGGACGCGGGTTCAATTCCCGCCGGCTCCACCATATATCCGGGTCATGACCCCTCATGACCTGTCAAGCGCCTAAGTGAATCAATCACTTAGGCGCTTTTGTTTTGCCTGTGTGGGCACGCATGCTGTGGCGGCGGTGCTCTCTTCGCCCAATCCGTCGCGGCGGACGGACAGTTCCGGCTTTTTCGCCCCGCGCGCCCGCGGGCGTGCACCCGGCTTGGCAGCGGTTGGAGATACTCCCGCGGTTCGCGCCTCGAGGGAGCCGCTGCACGGTGCGGTGGCGAGAGGCGACAGCGTTCGCCATGCTTCAATCTTTCCTCGACCGTCGCCCGCCTGGCACTTCACTCCTCTGTTTCCCCCGGCCTTTGAGCCGGGCGGCAGTCGCGGTCGCCGCAGCCATGCTGACGGCTTGCGGCGGAGGCTCGTCGGACGACGACGCAGCGCCGGAGCCCACTCCGCGGGCCGCGACGACATTGGTACGCGTCGCTTCTGAGTCGGCCGGGAGCCACTGCGCCGCCGGCGGCACGCGCGTCGAATCGGGCGCGGATGCCGACGGCAATGGCCAGCTCGGCGACGTCGAAGTGTCCAACACCCAGTACATCTGCAACGGCCTGAACGGCGGCGCTGGCGCCGATGGCCGGTCGATGCTGGTCCGGGTGCGAGCCGAAGCCATCGGCGCCAATTGCGCACGCGGTGGCTCGGCGGTCACGGCAGGCCTCGATGCCGACGGCAACGGCGCCTTGGATGCTGGCGAGGTCAGTAGCGTCGCTTACGTCTGCAATGGTGCGAACGGCGCAGACGGGGCGAACGGAGCCAATGGATCAAACGGCTCGCCGGGCTCCACCGGTCCTGCGGGGCCCACCGGCCCGACCGGGCCCACTGGCGCGGCGGGCCTCGACGCACTGGTCGCGGTCGTCGCGGAGCCGGCAGGCGCGAACTGCGCCTATGGAGGCCAGCGCGTGCAGTCCGGCCAGGATGCCAATCGCAACGGTGTCCTGGACGCCGGGGAGGTGACGACCACGGCCTATGCCTGCAGTGCGGCACCGGCGGAAACGCGGTGGGTGAATGTGACGGCCGCCACCGCGCAGGCCGAATCGAATACCGGCTATCTCGCCAATGCGTCCGGCCCGGTGGTCCTCACGCTGCCGGCGTCGCCGGCCGTCGGCGATTGGATCAAGGTCACAGGGGTCGGGGCCGGCGGCTGGACGATCGCCCAGAACGCGGGCCAGCGGATCACGACGATCGGATTGCCCGGTGGCAACACGGTGGGCTGGGCAGCCCAGACGCTGACCGGCACCTGGGTCGCCACGGCCATGTCGGCTGACGGCGCACGGCAGGTCGCCGCCGCGTCCACCGGCGAGCTCTACACCTCCGAGGATGCCGGCGCGCACTGGACGCCGAGACTCACTGGCCAGACCTGGTCCGGCGTCGCGATCTCTTCCGACGGATTGAAGATCCTGGCGGCGTCCAATGGAGGCGCTCTCTACCTCTCGACGGACGGTGGCATCAACTGGTCCAACGACGGCAGCAGCCGAGCCTGGACCGCGGTTGCCAGTTCGGCCGACGGCACGCGGCTGGTGGCGACGGATTACCTCGGACGGATCTGGACCTCGTCCGACAGCGGCGGCAGCTGGACGGCGCGCGACAGCAATCGCGCCTGGCGGACCGTCAGTTCGTCGGCGGACGGCCGCGTTCTGGTCGCGGGCACCAATGGCGCGCAGTTGTATGTGTCGGCCGATTACGGCGTCAGCTGGACCCCGCGGGCGTCCGGCCAGTTCTGGTGGGGGTCCGCCGCATCGGCCGACGGTCGGCGCTTGTATGCGACGGTTGATACGGGCGCGGTCTGGCGGTCCGACGATTTCGGCACCACCTGGGAGACGGTGACGACGAGTCGGGACTGGCGGGGCATCGCCACGTCGGCGGACGGCCGCTATGTCGTGGCCGCCACGAGCGGCGGCACGCTCTACGAATCGCCGGACGGCGGCCAAACCTGGCGGGCGACGGCCGATGCGGGCGCCTGGACGGCGGTTGCCAGCAGCGCGAACGGCCTGACCCTGCTCGGTGGCAAGTCCGGCGGCGCGCTGTACGCCGGGACCCGGCGGACGTCCACGACCTTGGGCGTGAGCGGCTCGCTGTCCGGGGGGCAGGCCGATGCACTGCAACTGCAATACGTGGGTGGCGGCGTGTTCATGCCGGTCAGCTATGTGTTGGCGAACCTGACCTTCGCACCGCAATGACGGCTCGGGGCGTCGACCTCGGTTCGACGCCGCGATCGATCAGCGCCGGCGGGAGATCGGGGTTGGCGCCATCGGCGATCGAGACGCACCGGATCCGCAGGATGGGGGTCAGACGCCCGGCACGCACGCCATCGCGATGCTCACCCACACGCCGACGCTGAAATACGGCGTCAGCCAGAGCGCATCCGCCTTCCAGGCGTCCCACGAGCCGCTGGGCACGCGCCGATGCCAGGCGTCGCGGGCGCCGGCGTCCAGGCGCAGGTAGACCTGCCCGCTGGCGCGTCCGTGCCGGTAGCGGCGCCAGTACATCGGCATGTCGACCGTCACGACATAAGCGACGAAGCTCATCGCGCCCACGATGCCCACCAACGAGAGCGCCTGGACCCAGCCGCCGCTGTTCGAGGCGATGACGCCGAGCAGCACGGCCATCCAGGAGAACCCTCCCGCCCACAGCGCCGATTCGACCGCCTGCGTGAGGTGGTTGAGCGTCAGCACGCTGTGCCAGCAGAAGCCTTGGGCCACCACCATGAACATCGGAACGGCCCACGCGGCGGACTGCACCAGCGGCAGGCCGGCATGCGCGGCCAGTTGATGGACGAACAGGCCCAGTTGCAGCGCGAAGCAGATCTCCGCCACCGTGGCCGCCGTGCGGCCCAGGAAGATGCTGGACAGCCGGATGTCCACCACCACGAGCCGCTCCAGATCCACTCGTGGCAGCAGCGAGCGATAGGCACACACCAGCACGTAGACGCCGGACAGCCCCAGTTGCAGCCGCCCATGGACGCCGACGACGGGTCCGGCGAGCGCGACGGCGAGCCACAGGCCGATGTTCAGCACCGCCAGCGCGCGCAGCGCCTGGCACCATGAGCGCACCTGCGCATCCACGCAGCGGCTGCCTGTCGAATGAATGTGACGGTGTGATGACATGGTGCGGCCAGCCTAACTGCTAGCCGCGCAGGCAGGCAAGCGGCTCCGGCCGCGCATTGGATGCTCTCCACGAAGGGGTGCCGCGCCGCGACAGGGCGCTCGCGCGCGGCACCGATCGCTGCCTTGCGCCGCTAGCCGACGACGATGTCGCCGTCGATCGTGCCCGACAGCGCGGCGAGGTAGCCCAACTCCAGGCTGCGCGTGAAGGCTGGCGTGTCGAACAGCGGCGCGCTGTCACGCTGCGTGCGCAGGCGGCCACGCACCGCCGCGAGCCGGTCCGGCGCGGTCGCGAACGCGACGGCCGTCTCGACATAGCCCTCGGTCGTCTCGACGATCAGGTCCGGCAGGCCCACCGCATGCAGCAGGCTGGCCGCCATGCGGCCGGCAAAGGAGCGTCCCCGCTGCGTCAGCACCGGCAGGCCCATCCAGAGCGCATCGCTCGCGGTCGTGCCGGCGTTGTAGGGCAGGGTGTCCAGGAACAGGTCGGCGGCGGCGAGCCGGGCGAGGTAGTCCTCGCGCCCGCAGCGTCGCGCGAAGACCAGCCGCTCCGGCGCGAGGCCGATCGCGACGGCTTCGCGACGCAGGCGATCGACGGCCTCATCCTCCTCGGCCAGCAGCCACAGCACCGCCCGCGGCACGCGCAACAAGATCCGGCCCCAGGTGCGGAACATGGCCGGGGTCAGCTTGGCCGGGTTGTTGAAGCAGCACAGGACGATCGCGTCCGCCGGCAGGCCGAGCGCGTCTCGATCCGCCGCGGCGGGTCGTGGGCGCTGCCGGTCGTTGGCCTGGTAGGACGGCAGCACCAGCAGGCGTTCGTCGAAACAGGGTCGGGTGTCGGCGTCGATGAGGCGCGGGTCCGCGACCAAGTAGTCGTAGGCGCCGGAGCCCGATGTGCCGAGATAGCCGAGGTAGAGGACCTGCACCGGCGCGACGCGGCCGGCGAAGAGCGCAGCGCGGCCACCTTCGGTGTAGCCGGTCAGGTCGACGGCGATGTCGATGGCCAGTTCCCGGCAGAGCGCCGCGATGCGCTCGTCGCTCCAGCCGCCCACGTCGAGGAAGGCATCGGCGGCCGCGCGCAGCCGCCGCTGCATCGGCTCGTCCTTCATCTCGCCGTGGTGGATCAGCGCGACGTCGAAGACTTCGCGGTCGTGCAACTCCAGCATTTCCGCGAGCAGGAAGGCCACCGGATGGGCATGGAAGTCGCGGGAGACATAGGCGACGCGGATCTTTCGGCCAGTCGGGAAGCCGGGCCGCATCGGCGGTGTGGCGGCACCCGGCGCGACAGGAGACGCGGCCAGCCGGGCCCAGGTTCTTGCCGCCCTCTGCTGCAGGGCCGGGTCGTCGGTCAGGTTCTGGACGACCAGCGGCTGCGCGACCGCCTCGCCACGCGCCACACGGGCGAGCAGTTCTTCGCGGCGCGCGTCGAAGTCGCGCCAGTCGAAGACATGCATCGCGGCGTAGAGCCGCAGTCCTGCGAGCCAGGGGGCCTCTGGCGTGAGCCGGAGGGCCGCGTCGAAGTCGTCCACCGCCAGCGCGAACCGGCGCGCGCGCAGGTGGAGATTGGCGCGGTTCTGCAGCGGCGCGGCGAAGGTCGGGTCCTGGCGGATCGCGGCGCTGAAGGCTTCGAGCGCCTCCGCCGTCCGGCCGCCCTGGCGCAGCGCCATGCCGATCAGATTGCGTGCGATCGCATGGCCCGGCGCCTCGGGGCCGATGGCCTCCAGGACTGGCAGCGCGTCGTGCCAGCGGCCGGCGTCGATCCACTGTTCGGCGCGCTCGAAGCGGAAGTCGTCGCAGGTCGGGTCGGCGTCGATGGCCAGCTCGATCGCCATCAACGCCGCGTCGCGTGCGCCCAGATCGCGGTAGCTCAGGCTCAAGCCGTGGAAGGCGCGTGCGTAGGTGGGGGCCAGCGAGGCCGCCCGCTCGAATGCCGCGATGGCGTCGTGGAGTCGGCCGGTCTCGCGCAGCGAGATGCCCCAGTTGTAGAGCAGCGCGGCGCTGGCGCCGCCCGCCTGCACGAGCGCGCGGTACGCGGCCTCGGCGGCGGTCCAGTCGCCGCGGTCGGCGAAAGCATGGGCGCGGGCGAGGCTGGCCGGTGCGCGCGGCAGTTCAGGCAGTCCCTTCGAAGCGCTCAATCACCACCTCCCGCGGCTTGTCGCGGCGGATCATAGGCGAGGCGAATGCCAATCGACCGGTCACGAGGAGCCGCACGCGTGGCTCGACGCCAGCGCCACGGAGACGGACGATTTCACCGATGTCGTCTGTGATTGGCCTCGCGGACTTCGGCGCCTGAGCCTGACCGGTCGCCTTCCTCATCGCAGCAGCGCGCTGAACCGCAGCGCATCGTCGGCCGCCGCGCCCGAGGCGGTGTTGTCGAAGACGCACCAGATCGAGGTGCCGTCCGGCCAGCGCGCGAGCGCCTGGGCCTGGCCCTCGAGGAAATCGTCCTCGTAGCGCGACCAGTACATCCGCGGCGAGCCATGCCAGCGGTAGTAGACGACGGCGCCGCGGCCGTCGCCCCGCTCGCCGAGCCAGCCGCCCGGCTCGCCCGCTCCAACGGGGCGTGCGGGATCGGCGGCCACGCGGCCGATGCGTTCCTCCACCAGCAGGCGGTCCGCCGCCGCGGTGAACCAAGAGGCATGCCGCGGCTCGCAGACGATCGCGCCGTCGAAGCTCGCGTGCAGCGAGCGGAAGAACGCGCGCGCGGTGCGAGTTTCCAGCGGCAGGGAGGGCGGCAGCTGCACCAGCAGCACGGCCAGCCGTTCGCCCAATCCGGCCAGCGAGTCGACGAAGGAGCGCACCTCGGCCCGTGGCACCTTCAGGCGCGCGTCGTGCGTCATCGCCCGCGGCAGCTTGACCGAGAAGCGGAAGCCCGCCGGCGTCTGCGCGGCCCAGCGCGCGAAGGTGTCCGGCCGGTGGGTGCGGCTGAAGGTGGTGTTGATCTCGGTCGCGTTCAGCACGCCGGCGTAGCGGCTGAGCTGGCTGCCGTCGGCCGGAAAGGCGGCCGCGACGGCGCGGGGCACGCTCCAGCCGGCGGTGCCGATGTGCAAGGTCCTTGATCGCGACATGAGCGTCCGTCGGCAAGCGGCTTGCCCTGCTCGGTCATCGACGCCCGCGTCGCCGACACCGCAACCGACCGATGGACGCCTTCCTGGATGCCCTGCAATGGCCCGCGATGGCCGTGACCTTGCTCGCCGCCTGGCTGGTGGCCGCGCGAAGCGCCGCACGCCGCCGCTGGGGCTTCGGTGTCTTCGTCCTCAGCAACCTGCTGTGGAGCGCCTGGGGCCTGCACACCCAGGCGTATGCGCTGATCGTGTTGCAGGTCGGGCTGTTCCTGCTCAACCTGCGCGGCGTGCGGAAGAACCGCGAGGCCGCCGATCCGGGCGACGCGACGCATGGGCCGGCCGCCAGCGGCGGCGACCGGGAGCGACGCTTGCTGTGAGGAAGACACATTCCCAGGAGCACGACATGACCGATCAGGCGCTGACCGAGACCGAACAACGCGAGAAGCTCTGGCACCTCATCAAGGACATGCGCTTCGGCATGCTGACGACGCAGCATCCGAACGGGCATCTGCACGCGCGTCCGATGACGCTGCAGAACCGCGGCGTCGACGAAGGCGACTCGCTGTGGTTCTTCATGTCACGCGGTGGCGAGGCCTACGAGGACATCGTCGGCGCCGCGCAGGTGAACGTGGCCTTCGCCGATGCCGACAACGACACCTATGTTTCGGTGTCCGGCACCGCCGAGCTCAACGAGGACCGGGCGCGCAAGCAGGCACTCTGGAATCCGGCTGCCGAGGCCTGGTTCCCGAAGGGCGTGGACGATCCCGATCTGGCGCTGCTGCGGGTCCGCATCAACCACGCCAGCTATTGGGACGTGAAGGCCTCCAAGCTGCGGCAGCTCTATGCGATGGCGAAGTCGGCGGTGACCGGCCGGCCGCCGACGGACCTGGGCGAGACGGGACAGGTCCGGATGAAGTGAGGACGCTGGCGGCCGGGCGTGGCGGATGCCACGCGGGGCCGGCTTCCCCCGGGTCGCAGGGGTCGACGCGCCGGATTCGCCTCCGATAGGATGGCCCGATGATGACCCCCCTGGTCCTTCGCGGGCGGTGCGCCTGCGGCCGAGCCGAATACGCCGTGCACGCCGCCCAGCTCGAAGCCGCGGTCTGCTACTGCGCCACCTGCCGGCGGTCCTCCGGCGGCGCCGGCATGGCCTGGCTCACCGCGGACCGCGCCACCTTGCGGATCAATGGCGCGCTTCAGACCTGGCGCTCCTCGGACCATGCGTCGCGGCAGTTCTGTCCGCATTGCGCGACGCAGCTGTTCTGCCTCGAGGACGACGCGCCGCACGAGATCGAGGTCGCCGCCGGGACGCTGGACGACCAGAAGCTGGTCAAGAGCACCCGCAGCGTCTTCGTGAACGAACGGCCGCTGTGGGATGCGCAGCACACGCTCGCGCACCACGAGCTCGACCTCACGCCACCGACGCCGGAGACGGCAACCGGTGACGCGCCGACCGGGCGCTCGCGGGCCGAGGCCGACGCGGCCTTCCAGAGCGCACTGGCCAGCAGTCCCGACGCCTTCATCAGCATCGATCCCGATGGCCTCATCACCGAATGGAATCCGCAGGCGGTCGCCACGCTGGGCTGGAGCTACGCCGAAGCGATCCGACGTCCGCTGCACGAGCTGATCATTCCGCCGGAGATGCGCAGCGCGCACCTGCGCGGCATGTCGCGCCTGCAACGCACCGGCGACGGCCCGGTGCTGGGACGGCGATTCGAGGTCGATGCGATCCACAAGCTGGGACACCGGGTGCCGATCGAGCTGTTCGTCGCGCCGCTGCGGATGGCCGGCGGCACCGGCGCGACGGCTTTCGTGCGCGACGTCAGCGCCCGGCGCGCGACCGAGGCGTCGATCGAGCGCGCGATCGGCGGCGAGCCGGTGAGCTTCGAGGCGGACCTGCGGCTGGCCGGCCAGCACCGGACGGTGACGGTCCGCGTCACGCCCCGCCGCGACGAGCGCGGCACGCCGGATGGATTCCTCATCCATCTTGAGGATGCCGCGGCCGGCAGCGCCTGAGGCGCCCGCGTCATCCGCCCACGCCTGTAGTCCTTCGACCGACGGCCGATCGGCGCGCGGGCTCACCCGGACTGGCGTCGCGCCCGTCTCGCCAGGCCGTGACCGATCTCCCATGATTCGTTCAAACAGGGAGATCACCATGAAAGTCGCACTGATCGAAGACAACGCGCTGTTGCGCCGGCTGATGGTCACGCGCCTGCAGGCCGAGGCCTCGATCACCGTGGTGGGCCAGGCCAGCAGCGAGAACGCCGCGCTGAGCACCATCGCGCTGTGCGCGCCCGACGTGGTGCTGGTGGACCTGGGCATCGACGGCGGCTCGGGCCTGGGCGTCATCGAGCGCCTGCGCGCGGCGCGCTTCCGCGGCCGCATCCTGGTGCTGAGCGCGCAGGACCGGGCGGCCTACGAGCCGCGGGTGCTGTCCTGCGGGGCGGACGGCTTCTACGACAAGGCCCGCGACTTCGAGCGCCTCGTCGATGAACTCGGCACCCTGGCCAACAGCGCGTGGATGGCGGAGTGAACGCGGCGCCGGCGTCGCGACGCACGGGCAGTCCCTGAGGGGGATCCGGACTCGGCCACCTGGGGGAAGACAGGGGGAGGCAGCGGGCGCATCGTCGGGCCTTCGTCCGCGCTCGCGGATGCTTTCACGCCAGGGAGTCCCCGCCCATGAACCGACCGATCAGCCATGCCCACGGCGCGCCCGTGGTCGACAACCTCAACATCCAGACCGCCGGGCCGCGCGGCCCCGCGCTGCTGCAGGACGTCTGGCTGCTGGAAAAGCTCGCCCATTTCGACCGCGAGGTCATCCCCGAGCGTCGCATGCATGCCAAGGGCTCCGGGGCCTATGGGCGCTTCACCGTCACCCACGACATCACGCGCTACACGCGGGCCAGGCTGTTCTCCGAGGTCGGCAAGCAGACCGATGTCTTCCTGCGCTTCTCCACGGTGGCAGGCGAGCGCGGCGCGGCCGATGCCGAGCGCGACATCCGCGGCTTCGCCGTCAAGTTCTATACCGAGGAAGGCAACTGGGACCTGGTGGGCAACAACACGCCAGTGTTCTTCATGCGCGACCCGCTGCGCTTCCCCGATCTCAACCATGCCGTCAAGCGCGATCCCAGGACCAACCTGCGCAGCGCGCAGAACAACTGGGACTTCTGGACGCTGCTGCCCGAAGCGCTGCACCAGGTCACCATCGTGATGAGCGACCGCGGCCTGCCGGACGGCTATCGCCACATGCACGGCTTCGGCAGCCACACCTTCAGCTTCCTCAACGCGGACAACGAGCGCCACTGGGTCAAGTTCACCTTCAAGTCCCGGCAGGGCATCCGCAACCTGACCGACGAGGCGGCCGGCCAGGTCATCGCCGGCGATCGCGAGAGCGCCCAGCGCGATCTCTTCGATGCCATCGAGCGCGGCGAGTTCCCGCGCTGGACGCTCTACGTGCAGGTGCTGAGCGAGGCGGCAGCGCGCGCGCTGCCCTACAACCCGTTCGACCTGACCAAGGTCTGGCTGCATGCCGATGCGCCGCTGATCGAGGTGGGCGAACTCGAGCTCAACCGCAATCCCGAGAACTACTTCGCCGAGGTGGAGCAGGCCGCCTTCTCGCCGGCCAACGTGGTGCCGGGGATCGGCTTCTCGCCCGACAAGATGCTGCAGGCGCGGCTGTTCAGCTACGGCGACGCGCACCGCTACCGGCTGGGCGTGAATCATCATCAGATCCCGGTCAACGCGCCGAAGTGCCCGTACCACCTGTATCACCGCGATGGCGCGATGCGGGTGGACGGCAACGCCGGCGCGGCACCGGCCATCGTGCCCAACAGCCGGGGCGACTGGGCCGACCATCCGCAGCTGCATGAACCGCCGCTGGCCATCGACGGGGCCGCCGCGCATTGGGATCACCGGCTCGACGACGACTACTTCACCCAGCCGGGGATGCTGTTCCGTCTCATGGACGCGGCGCAGCGGCAGGCGCTGTTCGACAACACCGCCCGGGCCATCCACGGGGCCAGCGCGGAGGTGCAATTGCGCCACATCGACCACTGCACCCAGGCCGACCCTGCCTATGGCGAGGGCGTGCGCAACGCCTTGATGGCGCTGCGCGGCTGAGCCGCGCGCGGCGCGCGGCATCCGTCGATCAGCCGCGGCGCAGCTTCACTGCCGGAAAGTCGACCGGCACGGCGAAGGCGACGTTCACATAGTTCGTGAACAGGTTCAGCGCGACGTGGGCGAGGATCTCCACGATGGCACCGTCATCGAAGCCCGCGTCGCGCAGCGCCTGGACGTCGGCATCGGTGAGCTGAGCACGGTCATTGACGACCTTCAGCGCGAAGCGCAGCGCGGCGGCGGCCTTGGGATCGGCGGACTCGCCGCTCTGCGCCGCGGCCATCTCGTCGGCGCTGGCACCGGCCTTGCGGCCCAGCATCGTGTGCGCGGCCAGGCAGTACTCGCAGGCGTTGCGGTCGGCCACCGCCACCGCGATCTGCTCGCCGAGCTTGGCCGGGATCACGCCGCCGCCCAGCGCGCCGAAGCTGCCCCACAGGCTGCGGAGGGCGGCGGAGGAATTGGCGACCGCGCGGAACATCGCCGGCGTCGCGCCGAAGGCGCCCTGGATCTGGTCGAGCACGACCTTGACCTCGCCTTGGGCCTGCTGGGGATCGACGAGCGCGACGCGGGAAACGGTGGAGGTGGCAGTCATGGAAACGTCCTTTCAGAAAGAGGAGAGACGGTCGTTGGCGAGATCGGTCCGGCCCTTCCGGGGATCTCGCAGCGTGTGCCGCTGGACGTCAGTGTGGGTGGGCGTGGAGTAGCATCGGACGCGTTTCATCTGAAAAACATACCTGAACGTCCATGACGGCCACCACCCGTACCGCCGCCAAGGCGACCGCCGCGCCGGTCGATCGGCTCTCCTCGCTGCTCGAGCACTTCCGGGTGCGCGCGCGGCTGTTCCATGTCGGGCCGTTGTGCGGCGTCAATCCCTTCGAGCCGCTGCCGGGCCGAGGCTTCCTGCATGTGATGCAGCGCGGCGAGATGGAGCTGCGCCACCCGGCCGGCGCGGGCCTGCCGCGCAAGCTCCGGGTGGATGAGCCCTCGCTGCTCTTCTATCCGCGGCCGGTCGCGCATGAGTTCCGCAATCCGCCGCGCGACGGCTCGGACTTCACCTGCGCCGAGCTCGAGTTCGACGGAGGCGCGCTCAACCCGCTGGTGCGCGCCTTGCCGCCGCTGGTGCTGTTGCCGCTGGCGAAGGTGCAGGGCCTGGAACTGTCGCTGCAGCTGCTGTTCTCGGAGACCGGGCGCGCGCGCTGCGGGCAGCGCCTGCTGGCGGACCGGCTCTTCGAGGTGGTGCTGATCCAGCTGCTGCGCTGGCTCATCGACCACCCGGCCGAGGCGGGGGTGCAGCCTGGACTGGTGTCGGGACTGTCGGACCCGCGCATCGCGCTGGCGCTGGCCGCGGTGCATGAAGCGCCCGGACAGGCCTGGTCGCTGGCGCGGATGGCCGAGCGCGCAGGCATGTCGCGCAGCGCGTTCGCGGCGCGCTTTCGCGACCTGGTGGGGCAGGCGCCGGCGGGATACCTCGCCGACTGGCGGCTGAGCCTGGCGCAGGAGCAGCTGCGGCTGGGGCGGCCGATCAAGCAGATCGCCGATCGGCTCGGGTACGCCAATGCGTCGGCGCTGTCGCGCGTGTTCACGCAGCGCGTCGGGCGCCCGCCGCGCGAATGGAAGCAGGCCTTGGGCGCCAGCGATCCGGCGTCTACCTGAACCAAAGGGGCAGGCGTCGCGCCTCAGCGACCGCTGTCAGGAGACCGCTCGCGGCGCGCCCAGCAACTGCTGCATCACCCGCTCGAGTTCGTTGAACTCCACCGGCTTGACCAGGTGGGCGTCGAAGCCCGCGGCCGCCGTCGCCTCGCGGTCGGAGCGCTGGCCCCAGCCGGTGATCGCGATCAGCGCCAGCTCGTCCCGCGGCGCCATCGTGCGCAGGCGCCGCGCGACCTCGGTGCCGGAGATGCCCGGCAGTCCGATGTCCAGCAGCATCACCCGGGGGCGCAGGCGCTCGAAGTTCCGCAACGCGTCCTCGCCGCTGTAAGCGACCGACGCGCGGTAGTGGGCGCCGCGCAGCACCTCGGCCAGCGTGTTGGCGCCGTCCACGTTGTCGTCGACCACCATCACGCAGGGCGCCTCGGCGGCCAGCGGCGCCACGGCCACGACGGGCGCGACCGGATCCTCGGCGCGGGCCTGCCCATCGGGGGCGAGCGGCAGCTCGACGATGAAGCGGCTGCCATGGCCGACGCCTTCGCTCTCCACGGTGATGGTCCCGTCATGCAACTGCACCAGCTGCTTCGATACGGCCAGCCCGATGCCCAGGCCCGACGGCGCGGCGCCGCGCGCATCGATCCGGGTGAACAGCTCGAAGACGCGCGGCTGCATCTCCATCGCGATGCCGATGCCGCGGTCGGTCACGGTGATGCGCGCCCGGTCGCCCTCGGCGGCCACATGCACCGTCACCTCGCCGGGCTCGGGGCTGTACTTGGCGGCGTTGTCCAGCAGGTTCCCCAGCACCTGCTGCAGCCGCGTCGGATCGCCGTCGACCAGCACCGGCTGCGGCGGCAGCGACAGCGAGACGCGGTGCTTCATCTCGCTGTACAGCGGCTCCACCGCCTCCAGCGCCTGGCGCACCACGGTGCGCAGGTCGATGAGCTGGCGCTTGAGTTCGACCACGTTGCGGGTGATGCGGCTCATGTCGAGCAGGTCGTCCAGCAGCCGGGCCATGTGGGCCGACTGGCGCGCGATGATGTCGGTCGCATGGGCGCGCGTGGCGTCGGTGCCGGACTGCCGCAGCATCGCGACCGCATAGCGGATCGGCGCCATCGGGTTGCGCAGCTCGTGCGCGAGGGTGGCCAGGAAGGAGTCCTTGCGCTGGCTTTCGCGGCGCAGCTCCTCCTGCGCGGCGGACAGCTCCGAGACGTCGACCGTCGCGCCGATCACGCGCTGCACCTGGCCGTCATGGGCCATCACCGGGCGCAGCGAGGTGAGCAACTGGTAGGTCCTGCCGCCATGCGACACCTGCTGGGCCAGGTTCATCGGCCGGGCCGTGGCCACCGCCTCGCGGACGATCTCGGCGAACTGCGGCTCGCCGACCAGGCTGCCGACCTCGGCACCGATCAGCGCCTCGCGCGAGAAACCCATCGGCGTGTTGAAGGCCCAGGTGTAGCGACCCTGCAGGTCGCATTCCCACGCCATCACCTTGCCGCTCTGCAACGCCAGGTGGAAACGCTCCTCGGCGGCCTGGCTGGCGCGCAGCGCCTCCTGCTGGCTCGTCACGTCGACCGCGACGCCGTAGGCATGCACCGCGCGGCCCTTGGCGTCGAGGCTGACGTAGCCGTCGAACTGCGTCCAGACGACCTCGCCGTTGTCGGGACGGGTGATCGGGCAGGCCAGGCTGAAGCGGCCGCCGCTCTCGGTGGCATAGCGGTAGCGCTCGCGGAAGCGCGCCGCGTCCTCGGCGGACATGCCGGCGAGCATGTCCTCCATCGTCGACCAGTTGCGGCCGAAGAGCTGCTTGGCGCCGCCCGCGGTGTTGGCGAAGCCGGTGACCGTGTCCCAGTCCCAGGTGACCATGCGGCCGGCGGCCAGCGCGAGGTTGAGGCGGCGCCGGCTGTTGCGCTCCTTCTGCATCAGCCGGCCGGCCCAGGCGGAGACCGAGGCTACCAGCGCGCCGGCGAACATGAACAGCACGACAAGCGCCGCGTCGGGCGGCGAGTCGACGGGGAAGACCTGGCCGACGGGATCGATCCAGAAGTAGAGGACGGCCAGCGCGGAGGCGGCCAGGAAGGCCAGTGCCGGCCCGAGGCCGCACGCCAGGCCCACCACGACCAGGGACGGGAAATAGGGCAGCAGCGGACCGCGGCCATTGAGGTAGGGCTGCAACTGCAGGTTGAGCCAGGTCGCCGCGACGAAGACGAGCGCAGCGGCAGACCAGCGCAACCAGTGCCTCTCGATGACCATGGAACCGACTCCGGCTGGAACGTCCGGCGGCGGCCGGCACGGGCAGGGCATGCCGCCTCGGGCGGCGACGCGGTCCGCAGCATAACGGTCGCCAGGGCAACTTCCGTACCCCGGGGGGGCCGGCAGCTGGACGGATGCTCGTGTCGCCTGGGTTGCTCCGAGCCACGGACCGACCGGTCCGCCGGCTCGTCGACCTTCCAGGAAGCCGTGCGATTGAGGGTCGAGTGGGGCGGCGGTCGCACGGGGTGACACTATTTGTCCCCCCGCCTGACAAAACCTGACCCCAACCGCCCCACACGCGCAGCGCCGATTACCTCTTTCGAATTAACTTTTTGGTTGGAACGTGGTGATGGACGTGGTTTTGGGTGTCGATTGTGACCATCTGAAACCGGCACGTTCTCTGCATGAACCAGGCGAAGTCCACCGGGGTTCCGCTCCCGGTATTTCGTTTTCCGGATCTGCAGGAGCGTCATGCGCCACCCCGTTTCAGAGGCTGACCCGAAGTCGGCTTGCCCGTCGCCCACGAGCCCGTGGGGCCTCGTGTTCACCGCCGTCGTCGCGCTCAGCGCTGCCGGCACCCTGGCCGGTTGCGGCGGTGGCGGTGGCGCCTCGGGCGATTCGACCGGCACGCCGCCGGTGTCGGGCGCTCCAGCGGCCCCGCCGCCAGCCGCTCCGGCGCCGCCGGCCTCGACGCCGGTGGGCAGCGATGAACCGGAGCTG
>NZ_PEOG01000120.1 GCF_002761755.1 Roseateles chitinivorans | reverse complement strand
CCACCGCCCCGCCGCGTCGTGCGCAGGTGCTGGTGCTCGGCGCCGGCATCGCCGGCCTGGCCTGCGCGCGGCGGCTGCGATTGCGCGGCGTCGACGTCGCGCTGCTCGACGTGGAGGATGTCCCCGGCGGCAACAGCCGGGGCCATCGCATCGGCGCCGGACCGGCGCTCGGCGAGGGCCTGCGCTGCCCGCTCGGGGCGCACTACCTGCCGACGCCGGGACCCGAGGCGGTCGAGGTGCGGGCGCTGCTGGAGGACCTGGGCCTCGCGCGCCAGGAACACGGCCGCTGGCTCTACGAGGAGCGTTGGCTCTGCCACAGCCCCCAGGAACGGCTGTGGTGGCAGGACCAGTGGGTCGACGGCTTGCTGCCGCCGGCGGAGTCCACCGAGGTCCAGGCGCAGTACCACCGCTTCGGCGGGCTGGTCGAGCAGGCGCGGCGCGAGGTCGGCTTCGCGATGCCCAGCACCCATCACGCCTGGACCGCCGCGCATCGGGCGCTGGACGCGAAGACCTTCGCCGCCTGGCTCGACGAGCACCGGCTGACCGCGGCGCCGCTGCGCTGGTACCTCGACTACTGCTGCCGAGACGACTACGGCGCGGACGCGACCCAGGTGTCGGCCTGGGCGGGACTGCACTACTTCGGCAGCCGCCATGGCTTCATGAGCGGCGAGGAGCGCGAGGCCGTGCTGACCTGGCCGCAAGGCAACGGCTGGTTGTCGGAGCGTCTGGCCGCACCGCTGGCCGACGCCTTCCACGGTGGCCGCACCGCCCTGCGCGTGCGCGAGGAGCGGCATGGCGTGCAGGTCCTGGCGTGGAACGAGGCGGCGCGGCGCGCGGAACGCTGGGAGGCCGACCAGGTGGTGATGGCGATGCCGCTGTTCATCGGCGCGCGGCTGGTGGAGCAGCCGCCATCGGCGCTGACCGAAGCCGCGCGCGGCATGCGCCATGCGCCGTGGCTGGTCGCCAACCTGCTGCTGGACGCGCCGCCGCTGGAGCGCCTGGGCGCGCCGCTGTCCTGGGACAACGTCGCTTATGGCGGCGAGGCGCTGGGCTACGTCAACGCCGGCCAGCAGGAACTGGATCCCAGCCGCGGGCCGCTGGTGCTGACCGCCTACCGGGCACTGCGCGAATCGCAGCGCAAGGAGCTGCTGCAGGACGACTGGCGCGCCTGGGCCGGCCGCGTGCTGGCGGACCTCGCGCCGCTGCACCCCGACCTGCCGGAGCGGCTGCAGCGCATCGAACTGATGCGCTATGGCCACGCGATGAGCATCCCGTACCCGGGCCTGCGCGGCGCGCCGGCGCTGGCCGCGCTGCGGGCGCGGGGGCACGGCCGGCTGCAGTTCGCGCATGCGGACCTCGCCGGCTACTCGGTGTTCGAGGAGGCGTTCACGCAGGGCGAGGTCGTGGCGGCGCGGATCCTGTCCCGGTCGTCGAGGTGACCGCCGCCGCGGTCAACGATGGCTCGCGCCGGCGAGCGGATCAGCCGCCGGTCACCGGCGGGAAGAAGGCCACCTCCGACCCATCCTTCACCGGCGTGTCCTCCGGCAGGATCTGCTGGTTGAGCGCGCAGCGGATCGCGCGACCGCGCGCCAGCGCCTCGGCATGCGCCGCGTCGCTCGCGATCAGCGCATCGCGGATCGAGCCCAGCGTCGCGCCGGCATGATGCGCGATGCGCTCGTCGGTCCCCAGGGCCTCGCGGAGCGAAGCGAAGTAGCGCACGGTGATCGTCATCTCGGTCAGCTTGTCGAAGGAAGTCGCGGTCCGGCCGCTGCGGCGCGGCCAGTCAGAACAGCTCGTTGAACGGCAGGAAGCGCAGCGGCTGCCCGGGCTCGACGGTGCTGCCGGGCGGCAGGTCGATCAGCCCGTCGGCCCAGGCCGCCGAGCTCATCACGCCGGAACTCTGGTTGCCGAAGAGCTGCAGCCCGCCTGCGTCGCTGAGCTTCGCGCGCAGGAACTCCCGGCGCTTGTCCGCCTTGGTCCAGGTGAATTCGGCGGGCAGCAGGAAACCGCGCGGCGTCAGCTGCGTCGCGCCTTGCAGGCGCAGCAGCACCGGCCGCACGAACAGCAGGAAGGTCACGAAGCTGGACACCGGATTGCCGGGCAGCCCGATGAACCAGGTGCGGCCGCCTTCGCGGGTCACCTCGCCGAAGGCCAGCGGCTTGCCCGGCTTGATCGCGATCTGCCACAGGTCCAGCCGCCCTTCCCGCTCCAGCGCGGGCTTGAGGTGGTCCTCCTCGCCGACGGACACGCCGCCTGAACTGAGGATCAGGTCGGCATCCCTGGCCGCATCGCGCAGCGCCGCGCGGGTCGCGTCCAGCGAATCGGGCACGATGCCCAGGTCGCGCACCTCGCAGCCCATCGCCAGCAGCAGCGCGTGCAGCGTCGTTCGGTTGGAGTTGTAGATCTGGCCGGGGCCGAGCGGCTCGCCGGGCAGCACCAGTTCGTCGCCGGTGGAGAACAGCGCGACACGCGGCCGCGCCGCCACCGTCAGCGCCGCCGCGCCAGCCGTCGCGGCCAGCCCCAGCGAGGCGGCATTGAGGCGCATGCCGGCCGTCAGCACCGGCTGGCCGGTTCGCAGGTCCTCGCCGCGGCGACGGATGTGCAGGCCCGCGACGAGCGGCGCATTGATGCGCACCCGGCCGAGGCCCGACCCGCTCTCCGGCAGCGCCTCGCACATCTCCTGCATCAGCACCGCGTCGGCGCCTTCCGGCACGGTCGCGCCGGTGAAGATCCGCGCGGCCGTGCCGGGCTGCAGCGGCCCGGGCACCGAGCCCGCCGCCACGCGCTGCGACACCGGCAGCACCGCCCCCTCGCCACCCAGCGCGGCCACGTCGGCCGCGCGCATCGCGTAGCCGTCCATCGCGCTGTTGTCATAGGGCGGCACGTCCAGCGGCGACACCAGGTCCTGCGCCAGCACCCGCCCGCGCGCCAGCGGCGTCGGCACCGATTCGGTCCGCCCCAGCTGCGTCACCTGCGACAGCAGGCGCTGCAGCGCGTCCTCCATCGGCAGCATCGGCGCGCGCGGCGCCGCAGCGCCCGCGGCGGCGGTCGGAGCGGACTTCGCGTCAGACATGGTCGACGATGAACTGCTTGACCTGGTCGACGGAGACCGGCAGCACGGTCACGCGCTTGGGGCGCGACTCGAGGTCGGCCAGCGCGGCGGGTCGCGGCGGCACCAGGCCCAGCGCCTCCTCGATGGTCGCGGCGAACTTGGCCGGCAACGCGGTCTCCAGCACCAGCATCGGCACGCCGGGCTGGCGCTTGGCGAGCGCCACCTTCAGGCCGTCGGCGGTGTGCGTGTCGATGATGACGCCGTACTGCGCATGGCACTGGCGGATCGTCGCGACGCGGTCTTCATGCGTGCTCCGGCCCGAGACGAAGCCGTAGCGCTCGCCGATGCGGGCGCGCTCCTCGGCGGTGATCTCGAAGCAGCCCCTGGCCGCCAGTTCCTCGCCGAAGAGGCGGTTCACGCGCGCCGCATCGCGGTCCAGCAGGTCGAACACGAAGCGCTCGAAGTTGCTGGCCTTGGAGATGTCCATCGACGGGCTGGAGGTCTCCAGCGTGTGCTCGGCGCCACGCGGGCGATAGACCCCGGTGCGGAAGAACTCGTCGAGCACGTCGTTCTCGTTGGTCGCGACGACCAGTTGCTCGATCGGCAGTCCCATCATCCGCGCCACATGGCCCGCGCAGACGTTGCCGAAATTGCCCGACGGCACGGTGAAGCTGACCCGCTCCGACTCGGTTGTCGTCGCCTGGAAGTAGGCGGCGAAGTAGTAGACGACCTGCGCCAGCAGCCGCGCCCAGTTGATCGAGTTGACGGTGCCGATGCGATGACCGCGCTTGAACGCGAGGTCGTTGGACACCGCCTTGACGATGTCCTGGCAGTCGTCGAACACGCCCTGCACGGCGATGTTGTGGATGTTGGGCTCCTGCAGGCTGAACATCTGCGCCTGCTGGAACGGGCTCATGCGCCCGTGCGGGCTGAGCATGAAGACCTGGATGCCGGCCTTGCCGCGCATCGCGTACTCGGCGGCGCTGCCGGTGTCGCCGGAAGTCGCGCCGAGGATGTTCAGCGTCTCGCCGCGGCGACCCAGCTCGTACTCGAACAGCTGGCCCAGCAGCTGCATCGCCATGTCCTTGAAGGCCAGCGTCGGCCCATTGGACAGCGCCACCAGCGCCAGGCCCGGCTCCAGCGGCTTGAGCGGCGTGATCTGCGGCGTGCCGAAGACGGCCTCGGTGTAGGTGCGCGCGACGATCGCCTTCAGGTCAGCGGCCGGGATGTCGTCGATGTAGAGCGACAGGATCTCGAAGGCCAGGTCGGCATACGACAGCCCGCGCCAGCGCGCCAGCGTCGCCGCGTCGACCTGCGGATACGCGGTCGGCAGGTACAGCCCGCCATCGGGCGCCAGGCCCTCCAGCAGGATGTCGCAGAAGTGGCGTTCGGTCTTGTCGCCCCGGGTGCTCAGGTACTTCACGCCAGTTCTTCCTTGCGCAGCTTGACGATCGGCGCCAGCACCGTCGGCAGCGCCTGCATCCTGGCCAGCGCCTCGCGCATGCGGCCTTCGCGGGTGTCGTGCGTCAGGATGATCAGGTCGGTCTGGCTCTCGCCTTCGGCCGATTCGCGCTGCAGCACCGCGTCGATGCTGATCTCGTGCTCGGCCAGGATGGTGGTGATGCTCGACAGCACGCCCGCCTGGTCCGCCACCCGCAGGCGCAGGTAGAAGGCGGTCTGCACCTGGTCCATCGGCAGGATCGGCGTGTCGTTCATCGCGTCCGGCTGGAAGGCCAGGTGCGGCACGCGGTGGTCCGGATCGGCCGTCGCCAGGCGGGTGATGTCCACCAGGTCGGCGATCACCGCCGAGGCCGTCGGCTCCGCGCCCGCGCCCTTGCCGTAGTACAGCGTGGTGCCGACGGCATCGGCCTGCACCAGCACCGCGTTCATCGCGCCCTCGACATTGGCGATGAGGCGTCCCGCCGGGATCAGCGTCGGATGCACCCGCAGCTCGATGCCGTTCTCCCGGCGGCGCGCGATGCCCAGCAGCTTGATCCGATAACCCAGCTGCTCGGCGTACTTGATGTCGGTCGCCTGCAGCGCGGTGATGCCCTCGACATGCGCCTGGTCGAACTGGACCGGGATGCCGAACGCGATCGCGCTCATGATCGTCGCCTTGTGCGCCGCGTCCACGCCCTCGATGTCGAAGGTCGGGTCGGCCTCGGCATAGCCCAGGCGCTGCGCCTCCTTCAGCACCGTGCCGAAGTCCAGGCCCTTGGAGCGCATCTCCGACAGGATGAAGTTGGTCGTGCCGTTGATGATCCCGGCGATCCACTCGATGCGGTTGGCGGTCAGGCCTTCGCGCAGCGCCTTGATGATGGGAATGCCGCCGGCCACCGCCGCCTCGAAGGCGACCATCACGCCCTGCTCGCGCGCGGCCGCGAAGATCTCGCTGCCGTGCACCGCCAGCAGCGCCTTGTTGGCCGTGACCACATGCTTGCCGGCCTTGATCGCGTCCAGCACCAGCGTGCGCGCGATGCCGTAGCCGCCGATCAGCTCGACGACGATGTCGATCTCCGGATTCGCGATCACCTCGCGCGCGTCGCCCACCACGGTGCAGGCGTCGCCGACGATGCTGCGGGCGCGCTCGACGTCCAGGTCGGCCACCATCGCGATCTCGATGCCGCGACCGGCGCGGCCGCGGATCTCTTCCTGGTTGCGGCGCAGCACCTGGAAGGTGCCGCCGCCGACGGTGCCAATGCCCAGCAGGCCAACTTTGATCGGGTTCATCGTCATGTGTCTTTCAGGAGGTCGAGGGGTCAGCGGCCGTGGCGTTTGCGATAGGTGCCCAGGAAGCGCTCGATGCGACCGACGGCGTCGCGCAGGTCGTCGGTGTTGGGCAGGAACACGAGCCGGAAATGATCGGGAGACTTCCAGTTGAAGCCCGTCCCCTGGACGATCAGCACCTTCTCCTCGGCCAGCAGCTCGTAGGCGAACTGCTGGTCGTCCTCGATCGGATAGATCTTGGGGTCGAGGCGGGGGAACATGTAGAGCGCGGCCTTGGGCTTGACGACGCTCACGCCCGGGATCTGCGTCAGCAGCTCGTAGGCGAGGTCGCGCTGGCGCGCCAGCCGGCCGCCCGGCGCCACCAGGTCCTTGATCGACTGGTAGCCGCCCAGGGCGGTCTGGATCGCGAGCTGGCCCGGCGTGTTGGCGCACAGCCGCATCGAGGCCAGCATGTTCAGGCCGGTGATGTAGTCCAGCGCATGACGCTTGTCGCCCGAGACCACCATCCAGCCGGCGCGGTAGCCGCAGCTGCGGTAGTTCTTGGACAGGCCGTTGAAGGTCAGGGTCAGCACGTCGTCGGACAGCGCCGCGATGCTGGTGTGCACCTGGCCGTCATAGAGCGTCTTGTCGTAGATCTCGTCGGCCAGGATGATCAGCTGGTGCTGGCGCGCCAGCGCGACGATCTCGCGCAGCAGCGACTCGGGATACAGCGCGCCGGTCGGATTGTTCGGGTTGATCACGACGATCGCCTTGGTGCGCGGCGTGATCTTGGCCTTGATGTCGGCGATGTCGGGGAACCAGTCGCTGGACTCGTCGCAGACGTAATGCACCGGGTTGCCGCCCGAGAGCGCGACCGCGGCGGTGTACAGCGGGTAGTCGGGCGCCGGCAGCAGCACTTCGTCGCCGTTGTCCAGCATCGCGTTGAGCGCCATCACGATCAGTTCGGACGCGCCGTTGCCCAGGTAGACGTCGTCGACCGCGACGCCACGGATACCCTTTTCCTGGCAGTAATGGACCACCGCCTTGCGCGGCGCGAACAGGCCCTTGGAATCCGTGTAGCCGGCCGCGTCGGGCAGGTTGCGGATCATGTCCTGGACAATCTCGTCCGGCGGCATCAGGCCGAAGGCGGCGATATTGCCGATGTTCAGCTTGATGATCTTCTGGCCCTCTTCCTCCATCTGCCGAGCCTTGTCCAGCACGGGTCCGCGGATGTCATAACAGACATTGGCCAATTTGCTGGACTTGGTGACAGTTCTCAAGATGGCTCCTGGAATACACAGGGGAAAATCGGGACCGTCGATTTAAACACAGGGTTATCGCGGGTAATCGCGCGGCCGCTCCGCCCCACCCTCCGTCGCTGCCAGAATCAGCCTCAATGAAATTTCAACCCGACCAGCCGCTGGGCGGCAACATGATCTCCAAGCACGACCTGCACCATGTGTGGGTCAATGGCGTCGAGCAGGCGCACAGCGTGCTGGTGCCTTGGCAAGGACAGCCCGAGGACTGGGACGTCACCCGCTTCGAGGACCTGACCGAGGCTCACTTCGAGCGCATCCTGAAACGCAAGCCCGAGCTGGTCATCTTCGGCAGCGGATCGAAGATCCGCTTCGCGCGGCCGGCGCTGTATCGCGGGCTGATCGACGCCCGCATCGGCATGGAGACGATGGACATCGGCGCCGCCTGCCGCACCTACAACGTGCTGGCGAGCGAAGGCCGCGCCGTGCTGGCGGCGCTGCTCATCGAGCCCTGAACGCCCGCCGGCCCCGGCGCCGCGTGCTGCCTCCCTCTCCCTGGGAGCGCATTGGCTCGTCCAGGTCAGCCGGAGAGAGGGACCACCCATTCAACGTATAATCGCTGGCTATGCCCGCCCGGGCACATCTCTCTGAAGAACGCCACATGACGCCAGCGCTCAACAAACCCCTCCCGGACATTGAAGCTCTTGCCACGGGAGGCGTGAAGTTCACACCCCAAGCCTTTTTGGGCAAGGTCGTGGTGCTGTACTTCTACCCGAAGGACAACACCCCGGGCTGCACCACCGAAGCCATGCAGTTCCGCGACCATCACAAGGATTTCGTGAAGGCCGGCGCCGTCGTGCTGGGGGTTTCCCGCGACAACATGGCTTCGCACGACAAGTTCAAGCAGAACCTGGAACTGCCGTTCGAGCTGATCGCCGATACCGAAGAAAAGCTCTGCCACATGTTCGGTGTGGTGAAGAACAAGATCATGTACGGCAAGAAGGTCAAGGGCATCGAGCGCTCGACCTTCCTGATCGACGCCCAGGGCATCCTGCGTGAGGAATGGCGCGGCATCAAGGTCGCCGGCCACGTCGACGAAGTCCTGAAGGCGGTCAAGGCACTGAAGAAGGAAGCCGCCTGATCAACACCGCGATCCCGCAAGGATCGCGGAATCTCGGATCGGACCACCGATTCACGTGGTCCGCATCCCGGGTTTGCGCTGACTCGCACAAGGCGCCGTCTGACAGCAACGCCGCCATCCGTCCGTCATGGGCACCTCCGGCGAGTTGTGCATAATCGGCCGCATGCCCCTGTGCCTGATCGCAGCGATTGAATCCCCAAGGACGAGCCGCACCGCCCCCGGTGCGGCTTTTTGTCTTCTGGGGCTCGCCCGCGAGTTCGAGGCCCCCGATGCCGCCGATACCTCCGGCATCGCCACCGCCCGTCAGGCCTGGGGCATGACCCCTGGTCCGCGTGGACCCAGGCTCATCACGCAAGCCCGCCACCCCCGCACATGCCACTGCCCAAGCCTCCGACCAAGCGCGCCAGCCGCCTAGATTCCGACGCCTACGCGACCGACCTGTCACCCAGCAAACGCCCTCCCGCGCTCGAGGCCAACCCGTCCGCCACCATCGCCGCGAACCTCGTAGAGACCGCCCTGCCGGCGGCCTCCCCGGCCCAGCCACCTGCGTCCGCCGCGCGCTCGCGCGCCGAGCCGGTCGAGGCCCGGG
>NZ_PEOG01000119.1 GCF_002761755.1 Roseateles chitinivorans | reverse complement strand
CCCGCCCCGTAGCCGACGGTCACGCTGCCGCCCATGCTCTGGCTCTTGGAGTCGAACTTGGCCGTGTCCTGCAGGCTCTCGATCTTGAGGTTGCCGCCGATGTCGGCCACCACCTTCGGCGCGGTCATCACCGCGCCGCCGAGCGTCGTGTCGCCGCCCGACTGCAGCGTCACCGAGCTGCCGCCCGTGACCCGCGTGGTGGTGTAGTTCGTGTCCTTGCCATCGGCATTGCCCTTGGACACGCTGGCGCTCGCGGTGAGGCCCAGCCGGTTCTCTTGGCCCAGCGAGATGCCGATGCCGATGGACGCGCTGCTGCTCGAGTCCTTGCTGTGCTGCTCGCTGGTGTTCTGCGCGGCCAGCAAGTTGATTGGCCTTGGAGATCGCCGTGGCCGCGGCCTGCGCCTTCATGCGGTCGTCCTGCGTCTGCGTGACGTGCTCGGCGGCCTTGATGGCGCCAAGCGCCGCATCCACCCCCGGCGCGCTCAGCGACACCGGAGCCCGCTCTGCTTCAACTTCGTCTCCGTGTCCTGCGCTGACTGGTTGCGCGCTTCAACTATCGCACTTTGAAATCAAGAAGCGGACAACTCTCGACCCTTAAAACCTGGAGGCCAAGAGGAATAAATCGGAACAGTCCAAAGATTTGGAGAATCAGGAAAAAACTCAAACTCCTTGTCAACTCGAAGCACGTACTGCTCGAGCGGGAGTGCCGAATATCGCTCCCCAAACAGACGCTCCCAAACCTGCCTCTGAAATACCGCAAGATTTCTTGAGTACTCTTTGAGATCACCAGCAACCCTACAAAGATCATCAATTCCGGGAAGCCATGAATTGCCAAATGGCATATCCTGCGATATACAAATTCGTGAGGCTTCCCGCCTCAATTCACGACCTCCTGCACTCCAATTCGCTGCATGTGGCACCAACCACTTTCCAATAGCGAACTCCGCCTGAACAGGATTCACGAGATCAAGTGAAAAAAGCTCTTCATCATAACCGTAATGCTCAGCCTCATGCTCTGAAAACGGCGCCATAATAAGCTCGGCGTGATAAAGAGAAATTTCCTTCATGGCCTAACTCCTCGGGGATCGGGCATTTTCACACCGGAATTAAGTTGTGGGAAGGATGTATACGCCTTCCCTGTGGCTCGATCAATACCTACAACGACAACTTCAGTCCAACGATATTCACCAGCGACCCCACTGGTTTGGTTCGCCGTATTGTTCGCCATATATCCTTCGCCAAGACCGCCCCTTATTAGGACCTCGCTGTACCAGCAGCACGCGTCTCTTCTTATAACGCCGCTCCTCGCTAACCATTAGCTCGTCGAAAACGGTGGTCATCGCAGCAGTCCAGTCCTACTCCTGCTGTCATCGAAGAACTGGCCATTCCTCCTATCCGCTCTCGGACCGGTACTGAATTTTCTCCTATAACCAAGAGAGGCCGGTAGCCTCATCAGCGCTAAGACCGGGGGATCTTTATCTCCTCAAATTGCCTATTTGCGATTTGCTCCCATGACATAAGGGGATCGTCCTCCTCGTCGTACCAACTTGGTGGCTCATAGTCAAATTTTGCGGAGAACTTGCCGTCCGATGTCATTTCAAATCGAATTGACCAAATACGCTCACCGGTGTTCCTCAACAGAGAGTCGCGCGTCCTTATAAATAATTCTTTCAGATCAGAGATATCACCCCAATTGATGTCGAAGTCTAATGTGGCGCCGGTATGATCGGAAGCGCCGTAGCGAATACCTCCCACACACGAGCCCAGGACTGGCGCGAGTACGAAAGCCTTCGACCAATGTACAGGCAATGACTTATTCAAAAGGTTTGCAATGGAATGATAATAATTTTCTAGTTCGCGCATCATGTTTCCTATTGACCAAATGATAGACATTCTTAATGCCGTCAATGATCGCTACTACGTTGAACTGCGACGGGCGTGACCCCGCTACGGAGGAATATCCCAGTTCAATCTTCACACTAACAGCGCTTCCATTCTTCAGGGCATTCTGAAATTCTCTCGCCCTCGGCCTTGATCTCGGTGCCGACGTCCTGGCTCTGGCTTTCCTTCTTGAAGTTGGTCGCATTCCAGACCTGGTCGCGCGAGCTTGAGGTCTGCACCGTGCTCAGGGTTAGGTCGCGCCCTGCGGCCACCATCACGCCGCCTTCGGCGCCCGCACCATCCGCGCCGCCCTGCGGGATCTGCACCGCCTGCAGCTGCGCGTCGCGCCCAGCCTGCACCACCATCACGCCCCCCGCAGTGAGCGACGCCACTTGGTCGAGCACCATCGCCTTGGTCGTGACGTTGCCCCTCACCGTGCCGCCGCTGGCCGTGGTGCTCTGCATGACGACATCACGCCCGGCCACCAGGCTCATGTCGCCCGTGGCCGCCAGCTGCTCGCCGATGTTGCGCAGCCGTGTCGCCCACCGACACCGTCAGTGCCGAGGCCGACAGCGAGAACGGATTCCATCACCTCCGACCTCGCCCCTCATTTTAGTTAGCAACAAGAATATTTATGGGCCGCAATACCGAAAATTAAACAGGAATACCAACCAGCATGCAAGCCCACAGCAGCACCCATATTAAATAGATCTAGCCACCCGCACCGACCACAGAGAATACTTCCGGCCAAATTATCTTTTGCCCCTTCGACATTATGCGATGATAAATTAATCCGATCTGCATTCGATAAAAGCAAGGAGCTCCACCTCCATCTTCACGAATGATTGGATTCCCCTCCGGAACCCGAACCGATTTGAAATACTCTTGAAACTTATCCCAGGCGGGAGAGGACAGATCAGGTGGATTGTTCCCCTCGCAATCTCCAGAACCGAGCAGCCCCCTCATTATTTGATGCTGTCGCGAGACAGCCTCGAACTTCCGTTTTACAGAGATTAGCTTCCTAGCCCGCTCCCAATCTCCGCAAATCATTAATAGCCGAACCGCGTACATGAACTGCCCCTGCACCAGCCTATCGGCCCAATTGCGGCCCTTCTCCAGTAGCGCTGACGTCACAAGTTGATCGGCCGCCTCACGAATCTTATGTTGATCGACGTCTACGCCGTTCTTCATTGCGGACGCAAGTGCGCTGATCGCTAACACCCTTCCGCGATTCCCAGGAGAGATGGGTGAATTCCGCCAGCCCTTAAATCTACTTTCAGACTCGATCTCGAAGCGAGGATCCGAAAGCGCGCGCTCAGCGGTCGAAATCGTCCAATCCAAGAACCTTCCACATAACGGATGGCGATAATCCCCTAAAGCGATGTAAACGGCATCTTCCATCAACATTTCACAGGGGCCTTCTGGGGAAGCCAAGCGCTCCCACAAAGGAAACGGCCCATCCCGCTCGTTGATCACAGCGGAAGCTGTTAGACCATCATCTCGCTGAAGATTCTCCATCACTTGACGGAACCATTTATTGTTATTAGCGGCGTTCAATCTTTTCCGTCCTTCCGAGGAAAAACAACAACCCGATTAACCGACTGACCCAATCAATCCTCAAGCGCGCTGTCTATCGCAGCCGTCTTAGTCCAGCCCAAGTGCTTCCGGAAGTCCAAACACAAATTCTCTGCGAGAAGCATCCCCATACTCAAGACTAACTTCCCTCAGACTCTGAACGAGCGTACTCCTGTCGAAATAGTTCACGTTCTTTAAGTCGCTTGCAAACTGCTCCATCACTTGAATTGCCGCGTCTGGATCGAGTACACCCTCTTCGGCATACTCAAGAAAGATGGCGATATTTGCGATTGCTTTGGCGATTTCTCTAGAAAACGAATTATTCATGGCTTGACCACCTTCACAGAAATGTTCTTAATCCCGAGCGAGTCCAACATCTTACGTGCCCGAGAAGCTTCGGACTCGTTTGGTACTTCCCATCTACCTGGTAATCCATTTTGTGCGAGAGCTTCGGACTGGCGAATCGCCTGATCCTTGGACTTTTGCGTAGTGAGAACCGCCGTCTTTCGATCAACGAGTACGTTGCCATCCAGCCCATCGAATTTCAGAATTTTTATTTCGCCTTCCGGAGTTCAATCTTCGAGGAGACTGGAATTCCTCCCTCGCCACTCAGTGTGAAGTGGGAGGGGTTGAGGGCGACTGGGGCTTTCCAGTCCCCGCCAAACTCCCTTCAGACTTGGTCGCACCAGTCGCAACGGGTTTAAGAGTATTTACATACTGCCCACCAACCGCAGCGGTATATCCCAGCAAACCCAAGCCGACAGCTGCCAACCCGCCCGCCCCAGCGCCGCCTGGCTCGCCGCATCCCCGCTGGTGATCGTCGTGCTGCCCGCGCTGATCGTGCTGCGCGTGGTGCTGCGCTCGTCGCCGCTGTCCTTGAAGGCGCCCGCCATGCCGCCGCTCGTGCCCGCGCTCACCGTCACGGCGCTGGCGCTGAACTGGCTGCGGTTGTCGATGTCGCTGCTGCTCAGCGTGCCGGTGCTGAAGCTGTTCTTGCCCGCGTCGATCGCCGCCTGGCCCCTTCCAAGCCCCAAGGAAGTGCCTGATTCCATACAGCTCGGAATAATAGTGCGTCAGCTCCTCATACGTAAGAGAATCCGAGCACTCCTCATATATCTCGTCAGCTGTAGCTTTTAGGCGCGGATTTTCAAGCAACATCAAATGCTCCTAAGGACGATTCAGGGCGGGGATTTTTGGCTTAGATGGAACATCGGGTCAGTTGAGATTAGGCGGTCTAGAAGCGACGTCGTGGTCTTGACAGCCCCGAAGCCACTGACCAGCTCGCCGACGCTCGGGTTCGTCGTGGTGGCGAAAATGGTGCGCTCGCATGGTTCGCTCAGCAAGCGGAAGATCAGCGGCCGGCCCAATGCGCTGAAGGGCAGATAGTCCAACTCGTCGAAAGTCACCCATGGCGCCATGGACCGTCGATGGGCCGTCTGACCGCGCTGTTGCGGAGCTTCTCCTGCTTGAGTTGATAGGCCCACGGTGGAGAAAAACCGGGCACCTCGGCGCAGTTCTCAACCGCCGACACGCCAGGTGCGGTTGCCGGACGGGTCCTGCTGGTTGCGAGACTTGCTGCTCTCCGTCTTGAGCCCGTCATGAACTTCTCTGCGAACCGGTCGAGCCCGCAGGGGCTGACTGGGCTCGTTGCGCGACCTCAGCGCTGGCGCAGGATGCTTGCGAATGGCGTTGCGAGACCAGGATTTCGAGGAATCTTGAAACCACCCCGTCTAGAGACGGGCGCGCTTGCTGCAGGCGCTGAGGCAGCTTGGCGCCATCATCACTCGATGCGTCTACCAAACTGCTGCGTGCCGACCATTTGATGCGCTCATGTCAAGTCCGCAGAGCGGTGATGCCGCGATATATCAAGTAGATGTCCATTCCATTCGAATTAACACGATACCCGCCATCTGCGCCAGATTCGCGCGCCGAAAATCCCAACCAAGCCCAGATCCTCGTCTCATCCACGCGAATCTTGGAGTGAGTCAATTCCTGCTCACCATTGGCTTCGGCCCAATCCCGAATCGCCATTGCCGATAGCCGTAGCGCATTCGGAATAGAAGGGTTATCCCACGCCCAAAGGAATGAACCATCCTTCTTATTGAAAGTCCCAAGCACTTGGATCTGCCCAGACATATTTCGACCGTCTGCAAAGGAGAAATTCAAACGACCAGCCGACAAGTCGAGCGTCCAATTCTTCTCGCTGCCAAGGCCCCATGCTTCTCCGTCTTCTGCGGTTCGTTGCTGGAGCCAAGAAAGCCCTTGCATTTCCCATTCGCGGAGATGAACGGTCGTGTGCGCTGGCGACGGATTGTTCTCCCCCCAAGCCACTAACGGGTCCTCTTCTTCAACGTACCATTCTGGCATTTCATATCCATGCCTTATCGAGAATCGTCCACCATCCGTCACTGCGGCGCGTATTGACCAAAGACGGTCGCCAGTCTCGCGAAGCAGTTCATCACGGACCTGCACGAAATAGCTTTGCAGTTCAAGAAGATCTTGAATGCTGAGATCCATCTCTAGACTGCGACCTGCTCCATCCTCAGCTCCCATTTGGAAGCCGCCGGCAGACTCACCCCCAATATCTGCGGAAACGAAGGCCTCAACGAATCCATTGGGGGCATTCCTATAAATTATCGACGCAAGCGCTTCATAAATTTGGTCGAGTTTACTCATGCCTAGATCGCTGTCATTCTTCGCAAGGCTTTCGACCCGAAACGCGGAACACACAAGCAGGAGTGTTGGAGAACAAGCGGCACAAAGCGGTGAAGATAGGTTAGTCTTTAGTGCAAATTCCCAATAGCAAGCCGTCCAAAGCCTCGCTGTGTTTCAGCAAATGACGTACAGCCTGCCCGCAGGCGGCCATTAACCAGTACCGAGGCGCCGACATCGCCAACCACATCACGCGCTATTGACCGCGCCGCCCGAATGCACCGTTCGACACCGGCGGTGCTGGCGTGGTCGAGGCGGCCCGCGCTGCGAGGTTCAGCGTGTTGCCTCACAGATCGGCCCCTTATTAAGACCTCGATGCGGGGCCCAGTACCACCGCATTGAAGCACCGCTGCAAGTCGACCTTCAGATGACAGGTCGGCTGAGGCGGTTGATCCGACCGAATCGCCGGCGGAGCCGGTTGGGCATTTGAAGGACTTCGTGGCCTACATCTTCAGCGCAAGCAGTGGCACGGACTTCGGCTCGGTGTCGCTGGGCAAGCCGGTGCAGTCGCTTTCGGAAGTCCAACCGATTGCGCGGTCCGTCTCGACCAGATACTTGCTGCCGGGCTCGCTGTGCGTCTTGAACAGGCTGTTGGGCGGCAGCGTGAGGTTAGGCATCACGCCCGCCACGCAGCCGCCGACGCTCAGGCCCGAGACGTTCAACGCCGCGTTCTGCGCCGAGCCGGGTCGGCTCGTCGAGCCCGCTTGCGTCGTCACTTTGCCGATCTGCGGCGCCGCATTCTGGTCGGACGCGCGCAGCTCCAGAATGTCTTGCGCCCGCCGCCGGTATTGGCGTTGTAGATGCGGCCTAGACGCGAGATTCAGCGTGTCGCCGCCGCAAATCGCGCAGCATCCGGAAAGACACTTCAAATCTGAAAAAGGACATTGATCTCCCCTCCTAACTCCCGCTGAAGTAGCAGGTGGAGCCGTGCACCCTCTTCTTGAAACAAACGTTCTGCGTCTTCAGAGGCGAAACCCGACTTCAGCGGATCGTCCTGATTCAGAGTTGCGTCATACGACTTCGCCCAAGCGTTCAAGTCCCTCGTCAAGGTTTCAGACAATCCGAGTGAGGAGGGATCGATATTCTCCCCGTCCTCGCCCCACAACGGATAACAATCATAATCAGCCATCAATTTCATCTTCATTTTCCACCCCTTCCTGCGGGATTTGCGCCAACCACAAAGCCGTTACTTCCAACGGTCACTGCAAGCCGGAAAGTTTTACCTTCAAATGTTACTTCATAAATTGGGCGACCACCATCTTTCCCTTGCTGGCCAACGGGCTTCCCTTCAGATACTGCCTTCATCACGACTTCGGGAATTTGAGACTCGCTGACGCCGACACTTTCGAATTCCTTCTTATGTCGTTCAACAATATGCTGCAAGCCGGCTTTTGAATTGCCAGCCTCTAGAAACACAACCTTTCCATTGCCATCGGTGGTCGTCGCGACCAAGTCGCCCTCGCTGAATTTAACCCCGTTTTTCGTCAGCTGTTGCACATGTGCGGGATCGACGGCACTAGGGCTGTCGGATTTAGGTTTAGGGGAGCTTGGCGTCGGCTCGAATATGACCACCGGGTCAGCGACGTCAGCCCCATTAGTGATGCCGCGTCCATTGGCGCGTTTCGGTGGTGCTACAGGAAGTTTCTCGGCAGGCGCCGCTCCATTTTGGGCATTTTCGTTGTATCCGAGCGCACCGAGATCGATCATCGCGTACAGAAGCGACTGATCTCCTGCTCGCGTTTTCAGAAGGTTCAACTGCGCCCTAAACGGCGTAATGTCCCTATTGACCGACAGCCTACAGGCATCGTCCTTGCAGGCGTTAAATCGGAAAGCAAGATCGCTCTTAAACTGTTGAAGCTGGTTAATGGCGTCGCGCTCACAACTTGCATTCGCGCATTGCTGCGCCAATTTGATGGCGTTCTCTAAACCAAGATTGAATTCAACCCTTTCACTGATCACCCGGTTGTACTTCATCGCCACGTCGGTCGCGCATTGCGGACTAGAGCCGCAGGCAATTAGTTCCTTCCGCTTATCTTCTGTCTCCTTAGAACTCAAGCCGCCAAACCGAGCGCGTGGATCACTGCGTTGCAAAGCATCCAATTGCTTGTCCGCAGCGGTGTAGGTGAAGAGCCCATTTGCCTGATCAGACTTTAGTAGGGTCAATTCGCTCGCGTACTGCTCCGGATGGCTCAAGACGTAGTCCTGAGACGCCAGTAGAGCGGCCTTGGTCGGGTCTGTATCGGCCTTTCCGTCGGCACAGCGAACGAGCGCGCAAGCAGCCTCCGTCAGACGCTGTTCTGCCTTTTCGTCTCCTCCGGCCAGCCTCTTAATCCTGTCCTTTTCCGACACATGGAGTTGCCGATTATTAAAGTCCTGGTTGAGACCGGCAGCCGCACCGTCGAAGCTACCGACGGCGGCACCAATTCCTGTTGCCAATGCACCTGTTGCCAGTTTTGAGAGCCCGGACGCCCAATCGTTCTTCCCTTCCGCATCGGGTCCCAGCCCCGCGTCTCGAAGCTTCTTATCAAGGGAGGTCTGGAGATCCTTCAATTGCTCCGCAGCCTTCGCGCTCGCCGCCGCTCCCAACGCTCCGCTCAGGTCTCCCGTGATGGCGCCAATCACCGCATGCGCCGCGACCCGGTATTCACCGCCCTCCTCGTACTTCTTCGCCTCGTCGATCTTGCCCTCGGCCCGCAGCTGTTGCGCCCTCTTGTCGAGTTGGCCAGCCACCTCCTTCGCCGCCTCCGCCCCAAACTCCGCCACGATCTGCGCATTCACCTTCACCTGCTGCGCCAGCTTCTGCCCATCCCAGCCCTGCGCCAGCTTGCCCGCCGTCGCATCATTGGTCGCGCCGCGGTCCAGCTTCTCCAGCGCCGCCTGGCTCGCCGCATCCCCACTGGTGATCGTCGTGCTGCCCGCGCTGATCGTGCTGCGCGTGGTGCTGCGCTCGTCGCCGCTGTCCTTGAAGGCGCCCGCCATGCCGCCGCTCGTGCCCGCGCTCACCGTCACGGCGCTGGCGCTGA
>NZ_PEOG01000118.1 GCF_002761755.1 Roseateles chitinivorans | reverse complement strand
GGCCACGCCTTCGCCGCCGCGCAGCGTGCCGCTCGGGCCGCTGCTGCACGCCGCCAGCGCGGCGGCGACCAGGAGGACTGCGAGCGCGGCCCTCATGGGGTCTGTCCAATGCGGCGGCTGGTCTGCAGCCGGGCCTTGAAGGCCTCGAGGTCGTGGTCGCCGAAGATCATCGTGCGGCGCAGCATCAAGGGCTGCGCGTAGAAGGCGTTGCCGCCCGGGTTGACGGTCACCGCCAGCGTGTACTTCTGACGCGTCAGCGTCTCCAGCACGAGTTCGTTGGCGTCGCCGTAGGGATAGGCGTAATGGCGCACCTGGTCCTTGGTGTTGAGCTTCTGCTCGATCAGGTCGCGCGGGCCGGCGGTCTCGCTGTCGAGGTTGCGCTTGTAGCGCTCGTCGTTCTCGCCGGCGGTGCGCTCGATCAGGTTGCGGTGCGACTTCGAATGGGCCTGGATGTCCATCAGCCCGGAGGCCTGCATCTCCGCCAGTTGCGGCCAGCTGACCGCGTCGCCGCCCGCGCCGACGAAATCGGTGTAGACGAACATCGTCGCCGGCAGGCCCAGCTTGCGCAGCACCGGGTAGGCGAACTTGTAGACCGACTCGTAGCCGTCGTCGAAGGTGACGACGACCGCCTTGGGCGGCAGCGGCTCCTTGCCCTCGAGGTAGCCGGTCAGCTGCGAGAGCTTGACGACGCGGTAGTCGTTCTTCGCCAGCCACTCCATCTGCGCCGCGAAGCTGGCCGGGGAGACGGCCATCTTGCCGCCCGTGGTGCCCAGCCGGTGGTAGCAGAGGATGGGCACGGTCTGGAAGCTGCCGGCCCGCACGCCCACCGGGTTCATCGGCTTGAGCGGCACGATCAGCGGCTGGCCGGGATCGACCTTGGTGACGCCGGCGTTGGCCTCGCTGATCTGCCAGTCGCGGTCCTCGCTGCCCAGCAGACGGCCCGCGATGCCGCGCAGCGATTCGCCGGCGACCGGCACGTAGATCAGCAGCCGGTCGCTGCGGGCGACGACCTCGCCGTGGGCGGATGCCGCGGGCGCCTGGGTCGGCGGGGGCTCGTTCAGCGGCGGCGTGGTGGTGGGGGCGGAGACGCAGCCGGTCAGCGCGATGACCGCGGCAGCCGCGGCCAGCCTCCACCGCCCCTCACCCCGGCCCTCTCCCGCACGCGGGAGACGCGGAGGCAGCGGCAGAGGCAGAGGGAGAAGGCGAGACACCAGCTGTCCGGCCCCCTCTCCCGCTTGCGGGAGAGGGTCGGGGTGAGGGCCATTCATCAGAGGGAATCCTTTCACGCGCATCGGGCGGCGCTCACGGCTGCTTCGGCGCATCGGCATCGTCTGGCCGCGTCGGCACCGGCGGTGCGGGCTGCGTCTGCTCGTCGGACGGGGCGGCGGCCTGGCCGGCCAGCGGCGCGGCGGGCGTCTCGGCCGCTGGCGCGAGCCCGGCGGCGGCCCGGGCGCCGGAGCGCCGGCCGATCGTCGTCGGCGCCTCCGCCTTGGCGGCCGACGCCGCCAGCGCCTGCTTGTCCTGCAGCGCCTGCGCCATGCGGTCGAAAGCGGCGTAGAGCAGGCCGAACTCGTCCTTGCGCTGCTCGCGGATGCGGAAGTCGACGCGGCCGCGGCCGATCTCGTCCAGCGCCTCCACGACCAGCTTGATCGGCCGCGAGAACCAGTTGGCGACGAAGAACATCGCGATCGCGACCGCCAGCACCGTGGTCACCGCCAGCACCGCCATCAGGGTGCGCGACAGCCGCGCCACGCTCTCCAGCGGACGCTCCGGCAGGCCCAGCGCGACGCGGCCGACGGTCTTGTCCTGGAAGGTGATCGGCGAGTCGAAGCCCAGCACCGCCGCGCCTCCCGCGGCGTGGTAACGGGTGCGCTTGACGCCGCCCTGCTCGCCCAGCAGTTCACCGGGCGGGGCCTGGTAGGGCTTGCCGACCGCGTCGGGCAGGCTGGACGCGGCCACCACGCCGGCGCGATCGATCACGGTGACGCTCTCGAAGTCGCGCGTCTTCATGATCTCCTGCAGCGACACGTCGACCGACACCCAGTCTTCGCCGAGCGCGGCGGTGGCGTTCTGCGCGGCGATGAAGCGCGACAGCGCGGTGCCGTAGTCGGCCACCTGCTGCATCAGCGCCGCGTTCTGGCGCTGGCTGATGATGGAACCGCTCACCGCCATCACGATGGCGACGATGCCGGCCATCATCGCGGCCCACTTCACCCGCAGCGGGATCAGCTTGGAGCGGTTCTTGTTGCGCGCTTCCTCGTCGATCTCGCCCAGCACCTTGACCAGCGCGTCGGCGAGCTCGGCGCCGGTCTGGAAGCGGTTGTCGGGCGCCTTGGCCAGGCAGCGGTCGACGACCCGGCGCAGCGACGCGGGAATCTCCGGCCGCAGCTTGTTCAGCGGCGTCGGATCGTCCTTGGCGATCTTGAGTGCCAGGTTCACCACGCTGTCGCCGGTGAACGGGCGCACGCCGGTGAGCATCTGGTACAGCACGATGCCGACCGAGAACAGGTCCGAGCGGCCGTCGATCTTCTCGCCGTTCATCTGCTCGGGCGCCATGTACTGCGGCGTGCCCAGGACGTCGCCGACGCGGGTGCGTTGCTCCCCTTTCGTCGACTCCATGTGCGCGATGCCGAAGTCCATCACCTTGATGTCCAGCGTGCCGCGCACCCGGGCGATGTTGCCCGGCTTGATGTCCCGGTGGACGATGCCGCGCTTGTGCGCGTAGTCCAGCGCGCGGGCCAGCTGGATGGCCATCACCACGGTGTCGCGGATGGGCAGCGGCTGGCCGGGCTCGAGCAGGTCGGCCAGCGGTTCGCCGTCCAGCAGTTCCATGGCCATGTAGGGCCGGCCGTCGACCTCGCCCACGTCGTGGACGGTGACGATGTTGGGATGCGACAGGCCGCCGGAGGCGCGCGCCTCGCGCAGGAAGCGAGCGCGGTACTCGTCGTCCTCGCACAGCGAGGCATGCAGGAACTTGATGGCCACGTCGCGGCCGATGCCGGGGTCGTGGGCCTTGAACACGCTGGCCATGCCGCCCCGGCCGATGCGGTCCAGCACCTGGAAGCGGCCGACCTGGCGCACCGGCGCGTCGGCGCTGGCCTTGGCGGCGGCCAGCGCGCCGCCGGGCAGCGTGCCGGTGGACGGACGCCCCACCGGCGTGGGTTCGGGCGGCAGCGCGCGCATCGCGGCCACCGCGGCGACGGCGTCCGGATCGAGCACGGTCTCGGCGAACTCGGACGCCTGGAACTCGGAATCGCTAGCCTCCTGCACCGGCGGGACGGCCGGGGCGACGATCGGTGGCGCGGCGGGCGCCTTCGGGGCGCCGGCGACCGCTGCCAGGCTCGCCGCCGGCGCGATCACCGTCTCGTTGCCGGTGGCGGCGATCGTGTCGACGGCCTTGGACGCCGGGGGCGGCACCGGGGTGGGCGCCGGTTTGGCGACGGGTGGCAGCGCCCCGGCGGGCACGATGACGGTTTCGTTGTCGTTCACGGAAATGGCGGCCGCCGGCGTGGCCGGGGCGGCGGGAGGATCGATCGGAGCAGCGGCGGGCGCGCTGGCGGGAGGCGTCGCGGCGGCGGTCGCCGCGGGGGGCGCCATCGAGGCCGGAGCCGGGGTGGCGGGCTCCGCCGCCTCGCGCGGCATCAGCAGCGCGGCGGGGGCGATGACGGTGTGGTCGGTGTCGACGGGGATGTCGGCGGGCTTGCGGCCGGCCCGCATCGAGAAGGTGTCGGGGAAGGTCGGGTCGATGAAGCTGACGTCGCGCTCCTGCTGGACGGTCTCGGGACCATCGTCATGCGGCGGCTCGACGGCGGACGCGGCGCGGTTGGCCGCGGTGATCGGCGGCATGCGCTCCAGCGGCGCGGCGCCGGCCGGCAGCGGCGCGGGCACGATGCGGGTCGCGTCAGGATCGAGCGTGGGATCGTCGGCGGGACCCGCCGGCGCATTGCCCGGCTTGGCCGAGCGGGGATTACCTTCTGATCGTGACATCGAACGCCTCGCCGCGGCGAGGATCGCCGCCCAGCCCGCATCCTCCGTGTCACGGGGATCGGGGGCAATGAACGAAAGTCACGAGGACGCTGTGCGAGGCCTTCGAGGCGCCCTACCCGTCCACCTCCACTCGCAGCCAGGCCTGGGGGTCGATGAAGCGCTGTAACCAGGCGTTCATGACGTCCTCGTCGGCCAGTTGGCCGAACATCGGCGAGCAACTGCTCAGCAGCGCCGGTTTCAGCGCCTGCGCCACGGCCACCAGCGGCGCCAGCGATTCGTCGGCATGGATGTCGCCGCGCAGCGGTGCCGCGCCGGCGGCCAGCATCGTCGTATGCCTTCCGCGGTGGACGAACACCTCCGGACCGGCCAACCCGGCCAGGTCCGCCGGATCGATGCCGTGACCTGCCGCGAAGGCGTCGCCCACCAGCGTCAGCCAGTTGACGCCGGGCAGGCCCCGCAGCGCATCCCACTGCAGGACCGACGGTTCCAGGATCTGGATCGCCCAGCAGCGACGCGCCAGGGCCACCATGTGGCGCGCCGCCATGTACGGCGAGCCGTCCACCACGTCGAAGCACCAGCCCCCGGTGCCCCACAGCACCGGCATGTGCGACAGGCACCAGCGCGCCACCTCGGCGATCTGCCGGTTGGAGGCGTCGTCGGGGAAATCGAAGATCAGGTGGCTGGCCCGTTCCATCCCCATCGCCGGCCCCAGGTCGGCGATCTTCAGCGACATGGCGGCCTGGCCCTGCTTGCCGTCGCCCGCGAAGGCGACGCAGGCCGCCGGATCGGCGCCCGCACGGCGCGCCCAGATGCGGCCCGAGCCGCCCGCCGGTGGCAGGCGCCACTGTGTCTCGGACCCGCGCCGGAAACGGTTCAGGTGCGCGGCGAAGGGCTGCTCGCGCAGCAGTTCCCACAGGGTGTCGGGATCCATGTCCTGCCGGCTCAGGGAACCGCGCACGAACACCGCCAGCTTCAGCCGGACGTCGACCCGGGCCTGGGCCCGGGCCACCTCCATCAACGTCTGCAGGGCGGCCAACATGGGTCAGAACTTGCTGCGGGTCCAGGGCGTCGCGGCGTTGGCCGGGTCATGGACGATGAACTGCATGCGCGGCGCGGCCGGCTCGGTGAAGAACACGCGGCCGCGCCCCTCGAAGGCGCCGGCGGTCTTGAAGTTGTCCTTGACGACCTGAACGTCGCGCCCGGCCAGCTCCGCCACCCCGTTCCAGATGGCGAACAGCAGCCGGTCGTCCAGCACCGCCACGTCGTTGAGCGGCAGCGGATAACGGCCGAATTCGGTGAAGCCCGCCGCGCTGCCATGCAGCAGGCGGCCGCCCTCGCCGGCGGCGCAGAGCATGACCGCGCGCTCCGGCAGCAGCGCGATGCCGCCCAATGTCTCGCCGGCGACCGGTGTGCCGGGGATGGGCAGGTTGCGCCATTGGCCGCCATCGAAATGCAGCAGGGTGTCCACCGCGCCCACGGCATAGACGTCGTCGCCGGCATGACCGCGGATCGTGCGGATGGTCTGGTCGGCCGAGCCGTCGCCCGCCCGGGTCTGCGTCCAGGCCTGACCGTTCCAGTGATACAGGTGCCCTCCGCGCGTCCCCACATGGACATCCGAATCGCCGCTGCCCCAGATCGCCGTGATGTTGGGCACCAGCCCCTTCACGCTGTCGCGCGGCAGCGTCGAGACCGTCCAGGCCGGGCCGCCGTTCATCACCTCGTAGTCCAGGTCGCCGGCCGGCGCGGCCCAGCCGGTCGCGGCGGTCGTGGCGACGTGGCCGTCGGCGCTGCCGACCCACAGCTGGCCCGCGGGCGATGCCCACAGCACGCGCAGCGCGTCGTTGGTGTTGAGGATGGGCACGGCCGGATCGCCGGCCTTGCTGCCCGGCGCCAGGCGGTACAGGCTGCCCACGGCCGCGCCGATGTCCTCGGGCGGGTACGACAGGCCCATGAAGACGAGGCCGTCGGCCGTGTCCACGACCTGGTTGATTTCTTTCTGCAAGAGGGACTCCTTCGAAAACGTCTAGTGTCGCCGTGCCGTTCCGGGCGGTGTTACATGATGTCGACGTCCATGTTCACCGATTCGGCCTCGGCCTTCTGGGCCTTCGTCGCCGCCCAGGGATTGCGCAGCGGCGTATCCGGCTTGACCGGCGGATCCAGCTTGGCGAAGGACTCCGCCGCGGCCAGCGTGATGCACTCCGCGGCGGCCGCGATGAGGCTGTCGCGGTCCAGGTCGGGCCGCTTGATCGTGCGGGTCGGCTTGCCCTTGGACAGTGCATCCTTCGCGCCCTGCTTGTACTGCTCCATCCACTCGCTCATCGGCGCGTTGCGGTTCGCGAGATCGTTCTGCTGGGAGAACTGGCGCATCTGGTCGGTCAGGATCTTGTGCTCCATGCCTTCGCTCTGGCCGTCACCGGCCATGAAGGTCAAGGCCCCGCCGGTGCTGTAGCCCTCGCAACCGGGAAACTTCGCGCCGCCGCGGCCCAGGTCGTGCATCGCCGACGTCGGCAGGATGTGCTCCGCCTGGTAACCGTCCTTGGTGCCGACCATCTGCGAGTGGCTGCCGAATTCGATCGGCGGATCGAAGCACGCCAGGATCTCCGAGCACTTCATGTCGGCGATGGCGCCGGCCCCGCCGGCCTTCATCACCTTCAACTGAACCATCGCCGCGCTGGTACCCATGGCCTCACATCTGGTTGCCCATGCCGGAGCTGCCGGTGTAGACCACCGCCTTGCCCTCGAACTGGACGTTGGGACTGCCGTCGATGATGAAGGCGGTGGAGCCGATCTTCAGGCTGACCACTTCCTTCTGGGTACCCGGCTGGTTGCCGACGCAGTCATGCACGACCGCGTCGACATGGAAGGTCGGCTTGCCGCCGATCTTGACGCCGCGGGTGTCGCCGTCGAGCTTGCCCGAGCCCGCAGGCGTCGTGATCGGATAAGGGATCGGCACCGGACTCGGCGCGGCCGGCGTGAGGCACACGCTCGGGTTCATGTAGACGATCACATGGTTGGTCGACTCGCCGGCCACCTCGCGGGAATTGGCGTTGACGCTCATGCGGCCACCTCTCGACGCTGGACGGCAGGCGGCCGCCCGCCAGCCGCCGCCGGATCGCCCGCCGCCAGCAGCAGCGCGCCGCGCGCGCCGTCGTCGGCTCCCGCGGCCAGCACCGCGAACTCGTCGCGGGCCACCCCATGGGCCCAGTCCTGCAGCGCCAGCGCCGCCATCACCGGCAGCGCCGCCGCGCCGACGTCGCCCAGTTCCTTGAGCGGCAGGCGCAGGTCGGTGCCCGGATCCAGCACGTCGCCGAAACGCGCGATGACGTTCTGCACCTCGCGCGTCGCATACCGTTCATGCGAGGCGTCCAGCGCCCACAGGGCGCAGCGCCGGCCGGTCGCCCGCAGCGGCGCCACCGCCGCTTCCAGCGCCTGCGCGAAACCGTCGGAGCGGCACGGCCCGTCGCTGCCCACCGGATTCGCCTCGCGGCCCAGGCCGAGGCCGGCGACCCAGCCGTCCTCGCGGCCCTCGTGCGTGACCATCGCGAAGGCCGCGGCCTCGCCCGGCCGCACGCCATCCACGTTCTCCATCGTCAGCAGCCGTTCCCGCTGCTGGAGCGCTTCCAGCGTCGGCCAGTGCAGCAGGCTGTCGACGCCGCCCCAGATCACCTCGCGCCGCGACTCGGCCAGCTGCAGCGCACGCGCCATCGCGATCGCGCCGGCGGCGCGTCCGAACGGGAAGGCCTCGATGTCCGCGCCGGCGAACGCTGGCGGCAGGGCGGCCGAGAGCCGCTGCACGAAGTCGCGACCGGCGACGTTCAGCTCGTAGCTCTGCGGCTCCAGCGCGAAGCGCGCCGGCAATCCCAGCAGCAGGATCGGCGGCCGCTCGGGCGGCGGGCGCGCCTGGGTCGCGCGGCGCCGGCTCACGCCGATGAGCGCATGCACCGCCAGCGCCAGCAGCCGCTCGCGGGCCGGCAGATCCGGCGGCAGCGCCGGCGAGGCGCAGCCCATCACGCGGCGTCCCTGGCCGTCGACGAAATCGGTCAGCCCGACACCGGACACCCCGGCGCGCAGCAGCAGCGCGGTTTCCGACAGGGTCTCGCCGAGGCAGGTCACCGCCTCCGCATGGGCCAGGCCGGCGCGCCAGCCGGAGGATTTCGGGGAGGCGCTCATTCGATGTACTCCTTGGCTTGCACCGTGATCGAGGTGAAGTGGCCCCGCATCTTGGCCGGGCAGCGGAACACCGCCCGCCAGACCATCTCCAGCATCAGCGCGTCGCTGTCGACCACCACCGTGTCCAGGTGCGGCCGCCGCGTGTCGGGCCGGCCGTCGACGATCGCGTCGATGCGCAGCAGCTGGCGCGGCAGGGCGAAATCGAGCAGCGCCTGGGCATGCACGCCGGCGATGCGCACCGCCTCGCCGCCACGCAGCGGCTCCTCGAAGACCAGGCCCGGCGCGGCGCAGTGCTCATGCTCGGGCCGGTAGTCCGACGGCCGTGCCGGATAGCCGCCCGACAGCCAGGCCGCATCATGCGTGCCGGCCTGCGCGCGACGCGGCGCGAAGTGCCGGCCCAGCGGCGCGCAGCCTGCGGGGGTATGCCGGCCGCCGGCACTCGTGACCGGCTCGCCGGAGGTCTCGATCTGCGGCGCGGGCCGTCCCACCAGGGCCTCCGGATGCCGGCTGACGCCGCTGCCGACGGGATTGCGGGCTTCTTCCAGCGGCCTGGCCGGATCGCTGAAATCGGCGCCGCCGTAGGCCCGCGACCAAGCCAGCGGCGTGCGCTCGATCGGGCCGCTCTCGCCCGGTCCGATGCCGCCGAACTGCCGCACCCAGATCCGCGGTCCGTGCACCCGCAGCAGCTTGACGCGCTCGCGCACCCGGATGCCGACGTCCATCGACGTGCCGGCCTCGCCGCCCAGCGGCGGCACCGCATGACCGCTGAGCACGAAGTCGGTCCCGGGCTTGGGCAGGCCGTAGTCGCCCGGCAGGCGCAGGTCGGCGATCGCCGGATCGCCCCAGGGCTCGTCGCCGAGGCGGATCTCGCGCGGCGCCTCCGCGGCGCGCAGCCCGCCGCCCGGCACGATGTCGTAGCTGGCCTTCACCAGCACGAGACGCGCCTCGGCGCCGTCGCGGTCGAGGATGGGCAGCACCTGCGCGTGGTGGCCGCTGTGGTTGTAGAAGGCGGGCTCGTCCATGGCCATGCGACGCCGATCAATGCGGCCCGTCGACGCGCGGCTCGGTGGCGTCGCGAGGCTTGCGAGGCACCATCGCATCGGCGATGCGCTGCAGCGAGGCCTCCTGCACCGCGACGAAGTCGAAGGGACTGAAGCGCGGCGCCTGCCCCCGCGAGGCCGCGACCAGCTCCAGGTACTCGTCCTGGCGTCCGGCACGCTGCCAGCCCGGCCCGCGCAGCCGCGCCAGGAGCACGCC
>NZ_PEOG01000117.1 GCF_002761755.1 Roseateles chitinivorans | reverse complement strand
GTCTGGAAGTACTGCCTGTTCGGCGACTGGCCGGAGCCCGCGCTCGCGGTCGTCGACCTGGCCGGCGAGACCGAGTTCAGCGCGCCCGCCCCGGACCGCCTGGACAACGGCACGCCGATGCTGGCCATCCGTTCCCGCGTCCGCCTGCCGCTGGCCCAGCGCTCGCCGCGACGCTTCCAGCTGCGCAGCCGTCCCGACGGCGCCGGCAGTCCCAAGGTGCTGATCCGCCGCCTGCCCACCGCGGCGGCGCAACTGCTCGCCCGCGAAACGATCGACGGCCAGCCGACGATCGTCTCCGAGATCCACGTGCATCGATAACCCGCAGAGGAGGCCGCCATGGCTATGAAGACACCCGGTGTCTATATCGTCGAGAAGAATGCGTTTCCCAACTCGATCGTCGAGGTGGCCACCGCGGTGCCGGCCTTCGTCGGCTACACGCGTCGCGCCGAGAACGGCGGCAAGTCGCTGCTCAACAAACCCTGGCGCATCAGCTCGATGGCCGAGTACCACACCTACTTCGGCCATGGTCCCGATCCGCGCCTGACCATCGTGGAGGCGCCCGCCCCGGCCCGCTCGGACTTCCGCGCCGACGGCAAGGACTACGCGCTGACCCAGGCGGACGGCGCCGACGGCGGCCGCTTCCTGCTGTACCGCTCGATGGTGCACTTCTTCCAGAACGGCGGCGGCCCCTGCTACATCGTGTCGGTGGGCGACTACGGCGGCCAGGTCGAGGCGCCCGCGCTGGGCGGCGGCATCGAGGCCCTGATCAAGGAGCAGGAACCGACGATGCTGGTCATCCCCGACGCGGTGCTGCTGCCGCGCGCCGACTGCGTCTCGGTCCAGCAGGCGATGCTGCAGCACTGCGGCGGCAAGATGCGCAACCGGATCGCGATCCTGGATGTCTGGGGCGGCTACCTGGACCGCAAGGACCCGGCCGGCGATCCGGTCGAGGCCTTCCGCAACGACCTGGGCGTCAACTACCTGGACTTCGCCGCGGCCTACTACCCGTGGGTCAACACCACGGTGGTCCAGGACAAGGACCTGGACTACACCCGCATCGCCAACCCGGCGCTGCTGGCCACGCTGCTGCGCGCCGAGCTGTCGCTGCCCGAGAACGTCGATCCCAAGACCACGCCGCCGCGCATCGTGCAGCAGGCGCAGGCGGTGGCCGACATCGTCAAGACCGACGACGACTGGACCCAGTACGTCACCGGCCTGGTCAACGCCTCGACCAAGACCGACGAGGAGAAGCAGAAGGCGCTGACGCCGGCCGCGCTGTCGGTCGCGGTGGAGACGCACAAGTCGCTGCTGCACAAGAGCCTGGTGTCGATGAGCCCGCTCTACAACGCCGTGATGACCGAGGCGCGCAACCGGCTCAACCTGCTGCCGCCCTCGGCCGCGATGGCCGGCGTCTACACCATGGTCGACAACAGCCGCGGCGTCTGGAAGGCGCCGGCCAATGTCAGCCTCAACGGCGTGGTGTCGCCGCAGGTGTCGATCTCCCACGAGGACCAGGAGGACCTGAACGTCACCACGCAGGGCAAGTCGATCAACGCGATCCGCTCCTTCATCGGCGAGGGCGTGCTGGTCTGGGGCGCCCGCACCCTGGACGGCAACAGCCTGGACTGGCGCTACATCAACGTGCGCCGCACGATGATCATGCTGGAGGAGTCCTGCCGCCTGGCGGCCAAGGCGATGGTCTTCGAGCCCAACGTGGCCAACACCTGGGTGACCATCAAAAGCATGATCGCCAGCTTCCTCACCGGCATCTGGAAACGCGGCGGCCTGGCCGGCGCGGTCCCCGACGACGCCTTCAGCGTGCACGTCGGCCTGGGCGAGACGATGACGCCGGAGGACATCCTCGAAGGCGTCCTGCGCGTGACCGTGCTGGTGGCCATTAGCCGCCCGGCCGAGTTCATCGAGATCACCTTCCAGCAGCAGATGCAGAAGTCGTGAGGCCGGCCCGGCCCGCGGCCGGCGTCCCGACCCACGACCCCGATTTCCATCCATAACCCTCGCGGAGGCAGGCAATGGCAGACGACGGATCAGCGCAATCGACCACGGTGTGGCCGCTCCCCAAGTTCCGCTTCGAAGTGAAGTGGGACTCGGCGGTGATGTCCTTCCAGGAAGTGTCCGGCCTGGACGTGGAAGCGCAGCCCATCGAGTACCGGCACGGGGACAGCCCCGCGTTCTCGGTGCTCAAGATGCCGGGCATGAAGAAGTACAGCGACGTCACGATGAAGAAGGGCGTCTTCAAGGGCGACAACAAGTTCTGGGACTGGTTCAACGAGATCAAGATGAACACCATCAAGCGCAAGCCGGTGACCATCAGTCTCCTGGACGAGGCCGGCAAGCCGACCATGGTCTGGACGCTGGCCAATGCCTGGCCGACCAAGATCACCAGCACCGACCTGAAGTCCACCGGCAACGAGGTGGCGATCGAGACCATCGTCATCGCGCACGAAGGCCTCACCATCGCCAACGCCTGATGCCGCCACCGCGGGCCGAGCTGCTTTATCCGCCGCCGGCCTTCCACTTCGCGGTGACCTTCGGGTCGAACGCGAAGGACCGCGACGGCGCCTTCCGCGAGGTCACCGGCCTGGGCCCCGAGCTGGAGACCGAGACGGTGGTCGAGGGTGGCCAGAACACCTTCGTGCACCTGCTGCCCAAGGCGGCGAAGCATCCGAAGCTGGTGCTCTCGCGCGGCATCGCGACGATGGAGTCGCGGTTGCTGCAGTGGTGCCAGTCGGTGCTGGAGGGCGGCTTCGCCCGGCCCATCGCCCCGCAGCAGCTGCATGTCTTCCTGCTCGACGGGGACGGCGCGCCGCTGCGGGTCTGGGCGGTGAGCAACGCGTATCCGGTGAAGTGGTCGGTCGAGGCCTTCCAGGCCACCCGCAACGAGGTCGCCATCGAGCGCATCGAGCTGGCCTATGCGGGATCGAGCCGGCTGGTGTGAGCGCCGCGGCGGATCGGAACCAGGACCGAGGACCGAGGCCCAGGATCGAGGACCATGAGCATGAGCATCGAAGTGAGACAACTGCTGATCCGCTCCCAGGTGACGCCTGCGCCGGCCCCGCCGGCACCGGCCCTGGCGCAGCGCGACCTGCTGCGACTGCGCGAGCAGCTGCTGGCCGAATGCCGCGCCTGGCTGGCCGACCGGCTGCATGCACAGCGGGAGCGCTGAGATGCCGGCCCCCTCTTCCAGCGCCGGCACGGGCGGCGCCGATGGCGCTTCCACCCAGCTCACCCGGCTGCTGCTGACCCGCTACAGCCTGAGCCGCACCGGCACGGTCCAGCTGGACAAGGCCACCAGCTTCCAGGCGCAGATCAACCCGGCCGAGTTCAGCCACAGCTTCGGCATCCGCTACGACAAGACCAAGGCACAGGGGTCGTCCGGCGTCGAGCCCAAGTTCAGCACGATGGACGATGAGCGGGTTTCCTTCAACATCGTGCTGGACGGCACCGGCGTCGTGCCGCCGGTGCCCGGCCAGCCGCCCGACGTGAAGGGCCAGCTGGCGCAGCTCAACAAGGTGGTCTACGAATACGTGGACCTGCGCAGCGAGCCGCCCTATGTGCGGGTGCTGTGGGGCACGCTGATCTTCTTCGGCCGCCTCGAATCGCTGAAGGCGCAGTACACCCTGTTCAAGCCGGGCGGCGATCCGCTGCGGGCCAAGGTGGACCTGAGCTTCGTCGGCGCGATGAGCAAGGAGGAGGAGCGCCGCGTCACCCAGCGCGCCAGCACCTCCGACCAGACCCGCACCGTGCGGATGTACGGCAACGAGTCGATCGGCCAGGTCTGCGAACGCATCTACGGCGATCCCTCGGTCTTCATGCAGGTCGCCCGTTTCAACGGCCTGACCGATTTCCGCAACATCCCGCCGGGCACCGTGCTGCGGTTCCCGCCGCTGGGGAAGTGACATGCCCGGCGTCTCTCCCACCCAGGACACCGTCGGCGTCGTGAGCCTGGCCGTGCTCGCGGACGGGCAGCGGCTCGAGGCCAGCGCCGACCTGATGTCGGTGACGGTCCGTCGCGCGGCCAACACCGTGCCGTCGGCGCGGCTGGTGTTCAACGACGGCGACATGCCGGACCGCGACTTCCCGCTCAGCGACTCGGCCCACTTCAAGCCCGGTGCCAGGCTGACGATCCAGGCCGGCTACGGCCAGCAGGAGGAGACGATCTTCGAAGGCATCGTCGTGCGCCACGGGCTGCGCGTGCATGGCGACAACGATGCCCGCCTGGTCGTGGACTGCCGCGACGCGGCGGTGAAGATGACCGTCGGCCGCCGCAACGCCAACTACATCGACCAGCTCGACAGCGACATCATGAGCACGCTGGCCAGTGCTCACGGGCTGTCGGCGCAGGTCGACGCCACCACCATCCCCCATCGGGAGCTGGTCCAGCACTTCTGCAGCGACTGGGACTTCCTGCTGACGCGGGCCGATGCCAACGGGTTGCTGGTGATCGCGACCGATGGCGCGCTGGCGGTGACCGCGCCCTCGGCCGAGGGCGAACCGGCGCTGTCGGTCACCTACGGCATGGACCTGATCGACTTCGAGGGCGACGTCGACGCGCGCCACCAGTACGGCAGCGCAATGGCGGTCTCCTGGGATCCCAAGACGCAGGCGGCGCTGGAGGGCAGCGCCGCCGACCCGGCCACCCTGCCCGCCCAGGGCGACCTGGACAGCGCGACGCTGTCGGCGGTCATCGGCCTGCAGAGCTTTCGCCTGCAGGCCGGCGCGCCGCAGTCCAAGGACATGCTGACCCAATGGGCCAAGGCGCAGCAGATGAAGTCCGGCCTGGCGCGGATGCGCGGCCAGCTGAAGTTCCAGGGCAGTGCCAAGGCCCGCGTCGGCGGGCTGATCGCGCTGCAGGGCGTCGGCGCCCGCTTCAGCGGCACCGTCTTCGTCACCGGCCTGCGCCACCACATCGAGGACGGCGCCTGGACGACCGAGGCCGAGTTCGGCCTCGACCCGGACTGGTTCAGCGCCCGCCCCGACGTGCCGGCGCCGCCGGCGGCGGGCCTGCTGCCGCCGGTGCCCGGCCTGCAGGTGGGCGTGGTGCTCAAGCTCGACGGCGACCCCGCCGGCGAGCAGCGCATCCAGGTCAAGGTGCCGGTGCTGCAGGCCGAGACCGAGGGCGTCTGGGCCCGGCTGCTGCAGGGCCACGCGAGCAGCGGCTTCGGCGCCTTCTTCCTGCCCGAGGTCGGCGACGAGGTGGTGCTGGGCTACTTCGCCGGCGACCCCTCGCATCCGGTGGTGCTGGGCAGCCTCTACAGCAGCGGCCGCACGCCGCCCTATGCGCTGGCTGCGCCCAACGACACCAAGGCCTTCGTCACCCGCTGCGGTCACAAGCTCGAGTTCGACGAGAAGGACCAGGTCATCACCCTCGCCACGCCGGCCAACAACCGCGTCGTGCTCAGCGACAAGGACAAGTCCATCCGGCTCGAGGACCAGAACGGCAACACCGTCGTGCTCGGACCGGCCGGCATCGCGCTGGACAGCCCCAAGGACATCACCGTCACCGCCCAGGGCCGCATCGCGCTGGACGCGGTCGGCGCGGTGAGCATCAGCTCGCAGGCCGACGTCAAGACCACCGGCCTGAATGTCAACTGCGAGGCCCGGATCGGCTTCGCCGCCAAGGGCAATGCCGCCGCGGAACTCTCGGCCTCGGGCCAGACCGTGGTCAAGGGCGCGATGGTCATGATCAATTGAGGAAGGACCCGCCATGCCGCCCGCCGCCCGACTCACCGACCTGCATGTCTGCCCGATGGTCACGCCGGGGTTGCCGCCGGTGCCGCACGTCGGCGGGCCGGTCATCGGCCCGGGCGTGCCCACGGTGCTGATCGGCCTGCTGCCGGCCGCGGTGCAAGGCGACAACGCGACCTGCGTCGGTCCGCCCGACGCGATCGTGATGGGCTCCACCACCGTGCTGATCGGCGGCCGGCCAGCGGCACGGGTCGGCGATGCCACCGCGCACGGCGGCAATGTCGCCCTCGGCCTGCCGACTGTGCTGATCGGCGGCTGACACGCCCCGCCCCCGACAACCGCCATCCAGACGACCCACCTTTCCACGGACCTCGACATGGACGCCGAACTCGATTTCCTGGGCACCGGCTGGGCCTTCCCGCCGGCCTTCGACCGGCGCACCCGCGGCGCGGTGATGGTCTCCGGCGTGGCCGACGTCGAGGAGAGCCTGCGCATCCTGCTGACGACCGCGCCCGGCGAGCGCGTCATGCATCCGAGCTACGGCTGCGGCCTGCGGCGCATGGTCTTCGAGACGATGAACGACAGCACGCTCACCGAGATCCGCAGCCTGATCGAGAAGGCCATCCTGTTCTTCGAAGCCCGCATCGCGCTGGACGCGATCGACATCGACACCACCGGCCTGTACGACGGCGTGCTGCGCATCCGCCTGGACTACACGCTGCGCAGCAGCAACAGCCGCCACAACCTCGTGTTCCCGCTCTACCTGCGCGAGGGCGAGGTGCTCGGGAGCGAACCCGCATGACGACCGGCACCGAACAGCGCGAGCGCTTTCCGAGGGCGCTGGAGCCGGGCTACTTCCGCCCGGACGACCTGACGTTCGAGCAGCGCGTGGACATGACGGCGCGGCTCGCGGAGCAACTGCGCTTCATCGACCTGGACGACCAGGAGGACGGCGACTGGCGCGGGCTCTTCGCCACCGATCCGACGCTGGTGATGGCGGGCATCGCGGCGCTCGATCCATGGCCGCTGCAGCAGCAGTTCGGGCGCGAGGCGGACTCGGCGCCGCTGGAGCATCTGGCGCGTCAGGTGCTGGGCCTGGCGGCGCGGCTGGACCACTGGTGGCGCGCACTCGCCGGCATCCACGACGATGCGCCGCGCGTGCTGCGCGAGCGCATCCAGCAACTGGTGGAGCAGCAGCTCGCCGCCGACCTGCGCTGGGTGGAGCGCCGCTTCCTGCGGCGCGGTGACGAAGCGGCCGCGGGCCGGCCGACCGGGCCGGTGGAGCGCGAGCTGTCGCGGATGTGGCACCGCACGATCGGCGAGGAGCCGGCGGCGGACGCCGCCGCCGAGCGCGAGGACCGCGAGCGGCTGCGGGAGCGCTTCTTCGCCTTCCTCAGCGCGGTCGAGGAGGTCCGGCGGCTGGCTCGCGAGCTGCTGCCCGACAGCATCGCCACCGCCAACCACGAGCCGGCGGCGGCGCTGCTGATCGCCTTCCTGAAGGTCTGCGAGACCGCGCAGCGCGAGGTCAACCGCTTCCCGGCCCGTCACACCGCCTTCTACTACCGCGACTGCCTGGGCTTCGGCCCGGCGCCGTCGCGCGCCGATCGCGTCCATCTGGCCTGCCAGCGCGACCTGCGCACGCCCGGCGAGCTGACCCTGCCCGCCGGCACCGCGTTCGAGGCCGGCAAGGATGCGGCGGGCCGGCCGGTGCGCTTCGTCAGCGAGGCGCCGATCACCGTCACCGACACGCGGGTGGCGACGCTGTGCACGCTGCGGCTGGAGCGGGACCCGCTGATCGCGCCGGAGCGCGACCTCCATTACGTCACCCGCGCCAAGGTGGCGCGCCCGGTCGCGGATGGCCGCACCGTCTGGCCGCTGTTCGGCGCCGCGGGCGGCGCGGGCGCCGAGGACGCGCGCATCGGGCTGGCGCTGGCGTCGCCGCTGCTGGCGCTGCGGGAGGGCGATCGAGAGATCCGCCTGATCCTGCGCCAGACCTCGTCCGGCGCCGCGCCGGACCTGCGCGGCCTGCGCGACGCGGTGCTGCGGGCCGATTCGGCCGAGTCCTTCCGCGACGCCTTCGGCGACCTGCTGCCTCAGTGGCTGCTGGCCGACGGCGCCGAGGGGCCGCCGGCCAACGCCAGCAACACGAGCGACACCAGCAGCACGAGCAGCACGAGCAGCACGAGCAGCATGGGCGGCACCGGCAGCCCGGGCCGCATCGGCAGCACGGCCAGCACGAGCAGCGCGGGTGACGACCGCAGCAAGAGCGGCCCAGGCAGTGGAGGGTCGAGCGGCGTCGACGTCCATGTCGACGACCTGTCGGAGGCCGACTGGACCGCGCTGCGCGATGCGGCGCGGCGCCAGACCGGCAACGGCCTGCCGACGCTGTTCAACGGCCCCGGCCGGCCCCATCGCGCGCTGATCTTCGACCGGCTGCTGCAGGGCGCCTTCCGGGTGAGCCTGAGCACGCCATCGGGCTGGCACACCGTCGAGGCGCGCCTCGAGCGCGCCCCCGGCGCCGGCCTGTCGCTGTTCATCCGGCTGCGCGCCGACGCGCCGCCGATCACCGGCTGCGACCCGGCGGTGCATGGCGCCGAATGGCCCACCCGGCTGCCGGTGCTGCGCCTGGAACTGGCCACGCAGGCGCGGCTCTATCCCTATTCGCTGCTGGCCCGGCTGCCGCTGGCCGAAGTCGACCTGCGGGTGAAGGTGCGCGGCGTGCGCGACGTGCGGCTGTCCAACAACCTCGGCCGGCTGGATCCGTCGAAGGCCTTCGCACCGTTCGGCCCGCTGCCGGGCCTGTCGTCCTACCTGGTCGTGGGCTCGCCCGAGGCCGCGCGCAAGACCCTGGACCGTCTCTCGCTGGACCTCGAATGGGGCGGCCTGCCCAACGAGCCCGGCGGCTTCGACACCCACTACCGTGGCTACGCCGGCCCGGCCGGCAGGGAACTGCGGCAGGGCCAGTTCAGCGTCGAGATCGCCTGGCTGCGCGACGGCCAGTGGCAGGACTGCGCCAACCGCTCCGCCCGGCAGCCGCTGTTCGCCGGCACCGACGCCGCCGGGGAGTTGATTGCGACGCAGCACATCGAGCTCGACCCGGGCTCGGTGCGCAAGCTCAGCCGCGCGACCGAGGAGGACTGGTCGACGATGCCGATGCCGCGCAACGGCCTGTGCCGGCTGCAGCTCAGCGGCCCGCGCGCCGCCTTCGGCCACGCCGCCTACCCGGTCGAACTCGGTGCGACGGTGGCCGCCAACGCGCGCACCCGGCGGCCGCGTCCGCTGCCCCATCCCCCCTACACGCCGGTCATCGAGCGGCTCTCGCTGAACTACGAGGCGGCCAGCGTCATCGCGCTGGACCGCGACGACGATCCGCCCGAGGGCGCCGACGGCGAGCGCCTCTTCCACCTGCATCCCTTCGGCCTGCAGACGCTGCGCTCGGCGGTGTCCGGCGGCGGGCACGGGCTGCTGCCGCGACTGGGCGCCGACGGCAACCTCTACCTCGGCCTGAGCGCGTCGGATCCCGGCGGCGTGCTGACCCTGCTGTTCCAGCTGCGCGAGTCCTCCGCGCGCGGCCCGCTCAACGGCGCCCGGCCGCGCGCCCTGCAATGGTGGACGCTGGCCGACGACGACTGGCGCCCGCTGCCACCGAACCGCGTGCTGGGCGACACCACGCACGGCGGCCTGACCTCCGGCATCGTCACGCTGGACCTGCCGCGCGACATGAGCACCACCCACACGGTGATGCCCGCCGGGCTGTACTGGCTGCGGCTGTCGGCGTCGACCGACTTCGACGGCTTCGGCGGCCTGGTCTCGGTGCGCACCCAGGGCCTGCGCCTGCGCCGCGAGCTGCCTGGCGACGCGACCGCCCCGC
>NZ_PEOG01000116.1 GCF_002761755.1 Roseateles chitinivorans | reverse complement strand
CGCGGAGGCACCCGAGGCATGACGGCCACCGCTGCGGGCGCCGGAGGCCGCGCCGCCCGGTGCGCTCGCGCCACGGCCGCGCCGCGGTGCCGCGTTGGCGCCGGCGCGCTGCTTCGGATCGTTGGCGATGACCTCGACCTTGGCGCCCTCGCGCAGGCGGTCGACACCGTCCACGACGATGCGATCGCCGGCCTGGACCGGGCCGTCCACCGCCATCCAGTCGCCGTCGACCGCGCCGGTCTGCACGACCCGCGTGCTCACCGTGTTGTCCGGACCGACGACGTAGACATAGAAGCCCTGTGCGCCGCGCAGCACCGCGGCGGCCGGCACGGCCAGGCGGTTGGCCTCGGTGGCGAGTTGCAGCTTCACGCTGACCGACTGGTTGGGATACAGCGCGTCGTCCTCGTTCGGAAACAGGGCCTTGAGCTTGATCGTGTCGGTGCTCAGGTCGATGGCGTTGTCGGCGGTCGCGAGCCGGCCCGTCGCCAGCCGGGTCTTGCCGTCGCGACTCCAGGCCTCGACTGTCAGCGATGCCTTGTCCTTCAGGCCGGCGGTGACCTGCGGCAGCAACGCCGACGGCACCGCGAAGGTCAGCGCGATCGGCCGCGTCTGCGTGATGCTGACGACACCGTTGGCATCGCCGGTCTGCACGACGTTGCCGATGTCGACCTGCTTCAGGCCGACGCGCCCCGAGATCGGCGCCAGCACCCGGGTGTAGGTGACCTGCAGGCGGGCGCTGTCCACGGCGGCCTGGTCGGCTTTCACCGTGCCGTCGAGCTGGCGGACCGTCGCCTGCTGCGTGTCGACCTGCTGGCGCGCGATCGCGTCCTTCGCGAGCAGGTCCTGATAGCGGGCGAGGTCGATGCGGGCGTTGTCCAGCGTCGCCTTGTCGCGGGCGAGCTGGCCCTCGGCCTGACCCAGCGCGGCCTGGAACGCCCGCGGGTCGATCTGGGCCAGCGGCTGTCCGGCCTTGACCTGCTGGCCCTCGGTGAAGTGCAGCTGCTGCAGCACGCCGCTGACCTGCGCGCGCACGACGGCGGTGTTGGAGGCGCTGATGGTGCCGATGGCGGACGCGGTGTGCCGGATGTCCTGCAGCCGCGCGGCGATCACCGACACCGGCTGCACCCGGTTGGCGGCGAAGCGACCGCCCCGTCCGCCGGCGCCGGCCTGGCCCGCGCCGCCCGGACTGCTGGCAGCGCGCGCGGGACCGCCGCCCGCCTCGCCGTCGGCACCACGACCTTTCCACCACCACCAGCCGCCGATCGCCGCGGCCATCACCACGAGGGCGAGGATCCACGGCGCGGCGCGGCCCTGTTGTCGGCGGCGCCTTGACACGCCAGGGGAGGGGACGAGGCCGGAGACCGGCGGGCAGGGCAGCTTGTTGTTGGTGTTCATGCGGGTCGGTCGCTGGTGCGGAGGGCCTCTGGCGGGCCGGAAGCGGGACGCGGGCTGGCCGTGGCGGCGCCGTCAGGGCGCGGGCTCGGCGGGCATGTCGACACCCTAGTATCTGGCGACAGCAGCCTGGTGTCGCCGACGAAAAGAATCGCAAAGCGCCCGGACCCGCCCGTGGAGCGGCCAGAAAAAATGCCGCTCGATGAGCGGCATGCTTTCAGGGGGGAGGGGGCGGATCAGCTCTCGGCGAGCAGCTTCTCGATCGTGCCGTGCAGCGCGGCGAAGTCGGGCTCGCCGACGAAGCGCTTGACGATCTCGCCCCGCTTGTTGATCAGGAAGGTGGTGGGCGTGAGCTGCACCTTGCCAAAGCTGCGCGCGATCTCGCCGGTGCTGTCCATCGCGACGCCGAAGGGCAGCTTGCGAGTCTCGGCATAGTTCGCGACATAGGCCGGAGGGTCATAGCTCATGGCCACGGCCAGCGTGTCGAAGCCCTTGTCCTTGTACTTCTGGTGCGTCGCGATGACGTTGGGCATCTCTTTGACGCAGGTCGTGCAGGAGGTGGCCCAGAAGTTGACCAGCATCACCTTGCCGGTCCAGGCCTGCGCCGACGCGTGCTTCGAGCCGTCGAGCAGCACGTAGTCCACCCGCGGGGCGGGTTCGGGCTTCAGGCCCTCGTAGGCGAGGCCGGCACCGACACCGACGGCGGCGACCAACAACAGGAGTCCGGTCCAGCGAGGCAGCTTCATAGGGGGCGAGTGTATGCCGGTCGCCCCCGGCTCGTCACCCGGGAGGGGCTTGCCCGGGTGACGCTCAGGCCGGTGTCAGGCGGCGCGACGACCGACCGCGCGCCGGCGATTCACAGCGCCTTGGACAGCTCGAAAAGCAGCACCGATGGCAGCGCATCCTGAAGGTTCTGCCGCGAGATCCTCGCCATGTGGTCAGCCGTCGCGGTGGAGAGCTGCGTCTGCAGGTCGCCGTCCATCACCTCGACGAAGCTGAAGTTGGGCACCTCGCCGGTGATGTCGGCGCGCAGGCGGTCGAAGTCCGCATCGCGCAGCGACTGCTCGAAGGCGATGCCATGCGGCAGGCCTTCCTCGCAGAACTCGAGGGCCTCGTCCATCGAGGCCACCGCATCGATGATCAGCCCCATGTGGCGTACCGCCGCCTGGATTTCCTGCCGCAGCTCCCGGCGCGGCGAGACGATCAGCAGATGGCAACCGGCCAGCGGCTTGGAGTTGTGCGACGGCGTCGGGTCGTCGAGCTCCGGCCGGTCCGGCGGCGCGACCGGCGCGGGGCCGTGCTGCGCGCCGGGCTCGTCGCCGGCCAGGTGCGGGAACTCCAGCGTCAGCATCGTGATGCCGGCCTCGTCCTCGCGCAGCGGCAGGGCGCCGATCGTCAGCGCGGTCTGCTCGATCAGCCGCCAGGTCAGCGAGTTCAGCGATTCGGGCGGCTCGTTGATCGCCGACGAGGGCGCGCTGCCCAGGTCCAGCGAGCGGTGGGCGAAGCGGCACATCAACCGCGCCTTGGCCGGCCACGGCGTCAGGTCCAGCCGCATCTCCAGCGAGGAATGCGTGTTCGTGAGCGCCCAGTCCATCACCGCGTTCAGCAACGAGAACAGCAGCGACGCGTCGGTCATCACCTCGATCGGCTGCAGCAGCTGCCGGATCTGGATGCCGCGCGCCTGGGTCTCCCGGCTGCGCTGCGCCAGCACGCCGCGCAGCACCTGCGTCAGCGACACCGGCTCGCGCGACAGCCGCAGCCGGCCCGAGGCCAGGCGGGCCAGTTGCTGGCTCACCATGCCGGCCTCGCGCGCCTGCGCCACCGCGTCGCGCAGCGCCCGCAGGCCCTGGCGGTCGATCTGGCCGGTGCTGATCAGCGCGTGGATCCGCTCCAGTGCCCCGCTCAGCGGGCCGGCGATCTCGGCGCCGAGTTGCTGGACGATGTCGCCCCATTGCGAATCGCTGGGGCGCTGCACCATGTCATTGGCGGCCAGCGGCGCGGCCACGGTGGGGGGCGGGCGGGACATGCTCTCTCATTTGGGTGGGCCGCTGGCGGCATGCCGGGGCGGGGAGGCGCCATGGTTCCGCGCGGCCCCGGGGGAGGCCATCCCGTGAGTCGGGGGCAATCGCCCCCCCGGGTGGATGCCGTGAAATGGCTCACGTTTCCGAGGCCACCGGGGGCGGATGGCGGACGCCGGGTCAGCCCTTCGCCTGGCGGTCGGCCAGCATGAGCAGGCGCTCGGTGAGCGCCTGCGGCGCCGAGATCATCACCTGATGACCGGTCGGGATCTCGAAGCGCTCCCAGCCGGGCTGGCTGCGGGCGCGCTCGCGCGCGGCGGCGATGGTGAGCAGGGCCGGGCGGTTGCAGTCGATGAACGTGCGCGGGCGCTCGAGCCAGGCGGCCTTGTCGAAGTCGAGCGGGCTGTCATAGACCCCGCCCGGCTGCGGGCGCTGGCAGCGCATCATCCAGTCGAAGTCCTCCGGCTGGAGCCCCATGCCGTGCGGCTCGGTCACCGGCAGGTGGCCGAACTTCGCGATCAGCTCGCGCCGCTGCGCCTGTGTCTCCGGCGTGTGGCGGCTGGACCAGGACTCGCCCGGCTCCGGCACCACCGCGTCCAGATAGACGAGCCGCGCGATGCGAGTCGGCAACTGGTCGGCCACGCCGGTGATCACCATGCCGCTGTAGCTGTGGCCGACCAGCAGCACATCGGTCAGTTCCTCGCAGGTGATGACGGCCTTGACGTCGTCGATGTGGGTCTGCAGCCGGATGCTCTCGTGCGGCTGGTGCGCCCGCTCGCCGACGCCGCTCAGGGTCACCGGGAAGACGCGGTGACCGGCCGCTCGCAACGGTGCCAGCACCCGTTTCCACGCCCAGGCCCCCAGCCAGGCCCCATGCACCAGGACGATGTCCACGCCCCGCGGTCGATCCGCGCCGTCTCGATCGGTGCTGCTCATGCGATGACTCCTTCCTCGCGCCAGGCGGCGATGGCCTCGGGGCCATGGCCGAGCTCGGCCAGGACCTCGTCGGTGTGTTGTCCCAGCAGCGGCGGGGGCAATCGGTAGGCCACCGGCGTGGCGGACAGCTTCATCGGGCTGGCGACGACGCGCAGCCCGTCGCTCAACGGATGCGCCATCGGCACGACCATGCCGCGATGCCGAACCTGAGGGTCCTCGAAGACCTCGGCAAGGTCGTTGATCGCGCCTCCCGGCACCTTGGCCGCTTCCATCGCGTCGAGCCAGTGCTGGCGCGGTCGCGCGGCGATGCGCTCGGCCAGCAGCGGGACCAGCGCCTCGCGGTGCCGAACGCGTTGCGCATTGGTCGCATAGCGCGGATCGCGGGCCAACTCGGGAACGCCGAGCAGTTCGCAGAACTTGACGAACTGGCCGTCGTTGCCGACGGCGACGATCAGGTGGCCATCGCTGGCCTGGAAGACCTGGTACGGCACGATGTTCTGATGGGCATTGCCCATGCGGCGCGGCGCCTGGCCCGTGGTCAGGTAGTTCGCGCCGAGGTTGGCCAGCATCGCCACCTGCGTGTCCAGCAGCGCCATGTCGACGACCTGCCCCTCGCCGGTCGCGTCGCGGTGGCGCAGCGCGGCCAGGATCGCGACCGTCGCATACATGCCGGTGAACAGGTCCGCCACCGCCACGCCGACCTTCTGCGGTCCGCCCCCGGGCAGCGCGTCGGCTTCGCCGGTGACGCTCATCAGTCCGCCCAGGCCCTGCACCGCGTAGTCGTAGCCGGCGCGGTCCCGGTAGGGGCCGGTCTGGCCGAAGCCGGTGACCGAGCAGAACACCAGCCGCGGATTGAGCGCCAGCAGCGCCGGCGCATTCAGACCGTAGCGGGTCAGGTCGCCGACCTTGTAGTTCTCGACCACCACGTCCGCGCGACGGGCCAGTTCCCGGATCAGGTCCTGGCCCTTGGGACTGGCGATGTCGACGCCGATCGAGCGCTTGTTGCGGTTCGCGCCCAGGTAGTAGGCCGCCTCCGCGGTGTCCTGGCCGTCGCGGTCCTTCAGGTAGGGCGGCCCCCACCCTCGGGTGTCGTCGCCCCCCGGATGGCCGCCTTTGGGCGGGCGTTCGACCTTGATGACGTCGGCGCCGAGGTCGGCCAGCGTCTGCGTGCACCAGGGACCGGCCAGCACGCGGGAGAGATCCAGGACGCGCACGCCTTGCAGGGCCATCGCGGAGGGACGGGGGGAGTTCGCTTCGCTCATCAAGGCATTGTGGGGGATGTCGCCAGGGGTGCCAGCGAGGGAGGTTCCGGTCGCCTCCCCCGCCATAATCGTCCGATGCGCCGACCGACCCTGCTTGTTCCGATCCTGCCGCTGATGCTGGTCGCGGGCTGCAGTCCCGCCTTGAACTGGCGCAAGGTCGATCCGGAAGGCGCGCAGGTCTCGCTGATGTTTCCTTGCAAGCCCGAACGCGAGGAGCGTACGCAGCCCGGGCCGGCCGGCCAACCGGTCGTCGTGCGTTCCATGAGCTGCAAGGCGCGCGGCGGGCAGTTCTCCTTCACCTGGACCGACCTCGGCGACGCCCGCGCGACCTCGGCCGCGATGCGTCGCATGCACGAGGGCATCGCCCGGCAGATGGCCCCGCGGGCGTCGGCGCCCCTGAGCGTCCGTGGGATCGCGGCCGATCCGGAAGCGTTCCAGCAGGCCTTCGAGGCCCGGCCGGGCCAGCCGGCCCAGCAGGCGCGCCAGGCCGTGTTCTCCCGGGAGGGGCGGCTGTACCAGCTGTTGCTGCAGGGGGAGCGCCTGGACGCGGAGGCCTGGGACGTGTTCCTCGGCTCCGTGCAACTGCCCCGTTGAGGGGAGGCGCGGCAAGGCACCCTCCCCACGATTGCGGGTTTGTGCGCGCCCCGCCCGCGCCATGCTGCGCCGCACGATAATGCGCCCCATGTCCGGCCTGCTGCTGATCGCCCATGCTCCGCTGGCCACCGCGCTCAAGCAGGTGGCCGAGCACACGTTTCCGCACTGCGCGCTGCAGCTCAGCGTGCTGGACGTGACGCCGGAGATGAGCGCCGACGATGTCGAGTCGCTGGCGCGGGCGCTGATCAGCGCCTCCGGACATCTGCAGACCCTGGTGCTGACCGACGTCTACGGCGCCACACCGACGAATGCCGCGCTGCGCCTGCAGGGCGAGCAGGTGAAGGTGCTGACCGGCGTCAACGTGCCGATGCTGTGGCGCTCGCTGTGCTACGCCGGCGAAGGACTGGACGCGCTGCTGCAGCGCGCCAGCCAGGGCGGTACCCAGGGGATCCTGTGCGACGCGACCGCGCCGTGCTCCACCAACTCCTCGTCCCGCCCCTCCTGCTCATGATCAAGTCGACCCTCACCATCAGCAACAAGCTGGGCCTGCATGCCCGTGCCTCGGCGAAGCTGACCAAGCTGGCGGGGGGATTCAAGGCAGAGGTCTTCATGACCCGCAACGGCCGACGCGTGAATGCCAAGAGCATCATGGGCGTCATGATGCTGGCCGCCGGGATCGGCGCCGAAGTGGAACTCGAGACCGCGGGCGAGGACGAGCAGGCCGCGCACGAGGCGATCACCGCGCTGGTGAACGACAAGTTCGGCGAAGGCCAGTAAGACAGGCGTGTCGCGGGGAAGGGCTGTCGAGGGCAGCCCTTTTCCACGGACGCGGTCGTCCTCAAAGACCCCCGAGGAAGTGCTTGCGGTAGCGCGCCGGCAGGTCCGCGATGCGCATGATCATCGGAAGGTCGGCGGTGTTGAAGTCAGGATCCCAGGCGGGCCGGCCCAGGATGCGCGCGCCGACGCGCAGGTAACCCTTGATCAGCGGCGGCGGCTCGACAACCAGGTCCTGGCGCAGGTCGTCGACCGGCAGCGGCAGGCGGGGGCGCACCTGCCATTCGATGTCGGCCAGATGGCTGCCTTCGAGCTGGCGCCACAGGCTGGCTGCATAGTGGCCGCCATCGCGCATGCTGATCGAGGCGCAGCCGATCATCGTGTCCAGGTCGTTGCGGACCATGAACTCCGCCAGCGCGCCCCACAGCGCCATGATGGCGCCGCCATGGCGGTGGTCGGGGTGGACGCAGGAACGGCCCAGTTCGACCATGCGCGGACGCAGCGAACGCAGTCGGGTCAGGTCGAACTCGGTCTCGCTGTACAGGCCGCCGGCGCGGCGCGCGGCCTCTGGCGTCAGCACCCGGTAAGTCCCGATCACCTCGGCCGGTTGGCCGTGCTCGTCGAGCGTGCGAACGAGCAAGTGCTCGCAGAACGGGTCGAAGAGATCGATGTCATGGCCCGCGGGTGCGCCGGCCGGCACGCTCAGTCGCGCGCCCATCTCGTCGACGAAGACCTGGTACCTCAGGCGCTGGGCCTGCCGGACTTCGTCCTCCGTGCGCGCCCAACCCACATGGAAGCGAGCGCGCGCAGCGTCGACAACGACGTCTTGCGAACTGGCTGGAAGTGACCTCCGGGGCGCCTCGGCCGGGCGCAGATCGGAAAAGGGCAGGGTGGGCAGCGGCAGATCCCTCATGGCAAAGCCTCGCTGAAGTGATGCCCGGATGCTGAGCGGCGGCGGTGACGCGTCGGTGACCCTCAAGTGAACGAACCATGACAGTCGTGTCGTCGTCACGCTCACCCGCACGGACGATTGACGCGGGGCTCACGGAGGTTTTCGCAAGTTCACCTTCGGCCCAGGTCGGCAACGACACCCGCTGCTAAAGTCGGCGCATGAGTTTCCAGGTCTTCGGCATTCCCGTTTCCCGCGGCGTGGCGATCGGCCGCGCGGTGCTGGTCGCGTCCAGCCGCGTCGACGTCGCCCATTACTTCATTGGCGCCGCCGACGCGGAGCAGGAATATGCCCGGCTGGTCCGTGGCCGCGACGCGGTGACCCGCGAGCTGCAGGACCTCAAGGCCGAACTGCCGGAGGACGCGCCGCACGAGCTCGACGCGCTGCTGGATGTCCACCTGCTGCTGCTGAACGACGAGGCGCTCGTCGATGCCGCCCGCGACTGGATTGTCGACCGCCACTACAACGCCGAATGGGCGCTGTCGGCGCAGCTCGAAGTGCTGGCGCGCCAGTTCGACGAAATGGAGGACGACTACCTGCGCGAGCGCAAGGCCGACCTGGAGCAGGTGGTCGAGCGGGTGCTGGCCGCGCTCGCGGCCGAACAGAACGAGTCACCCAGCGGTGCCTCGGCGGTGGTCGCGCGTGACTTCGCCGGTGAGGATCCGCTGCTTCTGGTGGCGGCCGACATCGCGCCGGCCGACATGATCCAGTTCAAGCGCAGCGTCTTCCAAGGCTTCATCACCGACATTGGGGGAAAGACCTCGCACACGGCCATCGTGGCCCGGAGCATGGCCATCCCCGCGGTGGTAGGAACGCGCGAAGCCTCGCGGCTCATCCGCCAGGACGATTGGGTGATCATCGACGGCGATGCCGGGACGGTCATCGTCAACCCGTCCCCCATCGTGCTGGAGGAGTACCGTTTCAGGCAGCGTCAGGCGGAGCTGGAGAACGCGCGACTGGCCCGGCTGCGCCACACGCCGGCGATCACCATGGATGGGCAGCGCATCGAGCTACACGCCAACATCGAGTTGCCGGGCGACACCGTGGCGGCGCTGGCCTCCGGCGCGACCGGCGTCGGCCTGTTCCGTAGCGAGTTCCTGTTCATGAATCGCGAGGGCGACCTGCCCAGCGAGGAAGAGCAATTCGCTGCCTACAAGAGCGCCGTCGAGGCAATGGCCGGGCTGCCAGTCACGATCCGCACCGTCGACATCGGTGCGGACAAGCCCTTGGATCGCATGTCGGTCAATGAACTGCGCCACGAACATGTGCTGAACCCGGCGATGGGTCTGCGAGCGATCCGCTGGAGTCTGGCTGAGCCGAGCATGTTCCGTCAGCAGCTGCGCGCCATCTATCGAGCGAGCGCCTTCGGCAAGGTGAAGCTGCTGGTGCCGATGGTGGCCCATCTGGGCGAGATCCGTCAGATTCAGGAAACCATCAAGCGGGTGAAGGGCCAACTGGACGAGACGGGCCAGGCCTACGGTGAGGTGCTGCTTGGCGTCATGGTGGAGGTGCCAGCGGCGGCGATCATGCTGCCGCAGTTGCTCAAGCACGTGGACTTCGTGTCCATCGGCACCAACGACCTGATCCAGTACACCCTGGCCATCGACCGCGCCGACGAAGCGGTCGCCCATCTGTATGACCCGTGGCATCCGGCGGTGCTGAATCTGCTGGCCAGTTCCATCGCCCAGGCGCGCGCCGCCGGCAAGGAAGTCAGCGTTTGCGGCGAAATGGCGGGTGACGCGGCGTTCACCGACCTGTTGTTGGCCATGGGACTGACGTGCTTCTCCATGCACCCCTCGCAGATCCCGTCGGTCAAGCAGAGGATCCTTCGGGCGGACGTGCCGCGCTTGTCGGCGGCCCTGCCCCGGATCCTGGAGAGCGATGAGCCGGCGAAGGCCGCGCTGGAAGCGCTGACGCCGCAGTCGCGATTGCATTGACTGCGGGCTCCACGCCCTTCTTATGTAGGAGCGGGCAGCGCGAACCGTGCGTCATGACGATGAGATGACGGGGAGTTGCGCGGACGAAAAAACTCGTGCTAGACTCTCGGTCTTCGCTGCTCACGACAAGGTTTTGAGCGGCGGCCTCGGAGGGTATGCCGAGGTGGTCAAATGATTTGACTGGGTTTGCCCGGTTTTCATTTGGCGGCGAGATTCTCGCAGTCGACGATGAAAATAATTTCGCAGACTGCTTGACGAATTCAAAAGGAATCGTTCATAATCTCGCTTCTGCGCTGCTGACGACAAGTCGGTGACGCGACGAAGCCGGTGCAAGCCGCTTCGATGTTCTTTAAGAATTTACAGCCGATAAGCGTGGGCGTCTGAACGAGCGACCTGAGAAGGTTAAATCTTTAGACGCTCACGGAAATGAATGAAGCTATGAAAGTAGTCTTTGTT
>NZ_PEOG01000115.1 GCF_002761755.1 Roseateles chitinivorans | reverse complement strand
GATGCCGCTCTCCCGCGCGTCGCCAGCGGTGGCGCCGCCCTTGCCGCCCGCGGTCCCGCCGACGCTGCCGCCGGCGCTCCCGCACGCCTGAACGCCGGCCCGAACGCTGGTCTGAATGCCGGGCTTCACCGCCGCTTCACGACCGTCCCACCGCGATTAAGAGCGACCTAAGCGAAGCTGCTCACACTTCAAGCCATCGAATCGGCGCAAGGCCTCCGGGCCGACCCGCCGGCAGCGAATCTGGAGGTTCAGATGGCTCAACAAGTGGAGAAGATGATTCCGGTGAAGAAGCTCGTTTGGGCGCTGGCCGCGGCCGGCGTGTTGGGTGCGGCGGGCGGTGCGCTGGCGATGCGCAACGCGAAGGTGACGCCGGTCTCGGACACCGCGACCGCGGCAGTGCCGGCGCAGGCCGGTGATGCGCAGGTCGCCGCGGCGACGACGCCGCTGGCGAACGCGGCCGCCCCGGCCGGGAACTTCACGCCGCCGCCGGCGGGCATGCCCGACTTCGCGCAGATCGCCGCGGCGCAGGGCCCGGCGGTGGTCAACATCAGCGTGTCCGGCACGGTCAAGACGCGTGCCGCGCGCGTGCCGCAGATCGATCCGGACGATCCGTTCTACGAGTTCTTCCGCCGCTTCGGCGTGCCGGGCATGCCCGGCGGCCCGAACGGCGGCGGTGAGGGCGGCAGCCGCGAGATCCGCGGCCAGGGCTCCGGCTTCATCGTCAGCGCCGACGGCGTGATCCTGACCAACGCCCACGTCGTGCAGGACGCGCAGGAGGTGGTGGTCAAGCTCACCGATCGACGCGAGTTCCGCGCCAAGGTGCTGGGCAGCGACAAGTCGACCGACGTGGCGGTGCTCAAGATCGAGGCCAAGAACCTGCCGACGGTGCGCCTGGGCGCGACCCGCGACCTGCGCGTCGGCGAATGGGTGCTGGCCATCGGCTCGCCCTTCGGCTTCGAGAACAGCGTCAGCGCCGGCGTGATCAGCGCCAAGGGCCGTTCGCTGGGCCCGGACGAGAGCCGCGTGCCCTTCCTGCAGACCGACGTCGCGATCAACCCCGGCAATTCCGGCGGCCCGCTGTTCAACGCGCGCGGCGAAGTGGTCGGCATCAACTCGCAGATCTACAGCGCGTCGGGCGGCTACCAGGGCCTGTCCTTCGCCATTCCGGTCGAGGTGGCCAACAAGGTCCGCCAGCAGATCGAGAAGGGCGGCAAGGTGCAGCACGCCAAGCTCGGCGTGATGGTGCAGGAGGTCAACCAGGGGTTCGCCGATTCCTTCAAGCTGGATCGTCCCGAGGGTGCGCTGGTCGCCAATGTCGAGGAGAACGGCCCCGCCGCCAAGGCGGGCCTGCGCTCGGGCGACGTGATCCTGGGCTTCAAGGGCCAGCGCATCGTGTCCAGCGGCGACCTGCCGGCGCTGGTGGACCAGTCGCTGCCCGGCGACAAGGTCGACATCGAGGTCTGGCGCAACGGCAAGCGCGAGACGATCACCGCGACCCTGGGCGACGCGAACGAGAAGGGCGCGAAGCTGGCCAAGGCCGGCGGCGACGCCGATGGCGATCACGCCAAGCTGGGCCTGGCCCTGCGTCCGCTGCAGCCCGAGGAGCGCCGCCAGCTCGGCACCCGCGACGGCCTGCTGATCCAGGAAGTGGGCGAGGGCAGCGCCGCGGCGCGTGCCGGCGTCCGTCCGGGCGACGTGCTGCTGGCCGTCAACGGCACGCCGGTGCAGTCCGTCGAGCAGGTTCGCGGCGCCGTCAAGGGCGCGGAGAAATCGGTCGCGTTGCTGGTGCAGCGCGGCGCCGACAAGATCTTCGTGCCGGTGCGCATCGGCTGATGACCTGACCCCTCCCAACCAACCGCTGCCTGTGGCGGTTGCTCCGTGGGGCCCGCGCGTGGTGGCGCGGGCCCCTTTTTTTCGTCGACCCGGGCGCTGGCATCATGCGCGGCATGTCCTCGTCCCGATCGTCTTCGTCCTCGCCGCGCTCCCCCGCCGTCCCGCCCGCTGCATCGCGCGCTCGTGGCGGCTCGCCGGTCGCGACCGCCGCCGCGTCGCCTTCGGCTGCGCGCACCGGACCAGCGGCCGCGCCGTCCGGCGAGCCGCCGGTGCGCTCGGCCGAGCGCGAGCGCAGCCAGCGCGCGATCGATGCCTTCATCGAGGCGCTCTGGATCGAGGAGGGCCTGTCGCGCAACACCCAGTTGGCCTATCGCCGCGATCTGCAGCTGCTGGCCGACTGGCTGGCCGCCGAGCCTGGGCGCGCGCTGGACGACACCCGCGAGCAGGACCTCTTCGGCTACGCGAGCGCGCGGCACGAGGGCGGCAAGGCGACATCGGCGAACCGGCGGCTGTCGGTGTTCAAGCGCTATTTCCGCTGGGCCTTGCGGGAGCGCCGGCTGGAGCGCGATCCGACGCTCAAGCTCAGCGCCGCCAAGCAGCCGCTGCGAGTGCCCAAGACGCTGCACCAGACCCAGGTCGAGGCGCTGCTGGACGCCCCCGATGTCGGCACCGCGCAGGGATTGCGCGACCGGGCGATGCTCGAGCTGATGTACGCCAGCGGCCTGCGCGTCACCGAGCTGGTGACGCTCAAGAGCGTGCATGTCGGCCTGCGCGAGGCGGTGCTGCGCGTGACCGGCAAGGGCGACAAGGAGCGGCTGGTGCCCTTCGGCGAGGAGGCGCATACGTGGCTGATGCGCTACCTGCAGGAGGCGCGCCCGCAGCTGCTGAGCGCGCGCAACACCGACGACCTCTTCCTGTCCCGGTTCGGCCAGGCGATGACGCGCGAGACCTTCTGGCGCATCGTCAAGAAATACGCGGCGGTGGCGGGTATCACCAGTCCGATCTCGCCGCACACGCTGCGGCATGCCTTCGCCACGCACCTGCTGAACCATGGCGCGGACCTGCGCGCGGTGCAGCTGCTGCTGGGGCATGCCGACCTGTCCACGACGCAGATCTACACCCATGTGGCGCGGGAGCGCCTGAAGGCGCTGCACGCGGCGCATCACCCGCGCGGCTGAGCGGCGGTCGCCGGCGCCGCCTCAGCCCACCGGCAGGCCTGCCGGCGGCTTGATCTCCTCCAGGCAGATCATCGACCGCACATCCGCGACGCCGTCCAGCTGCATCAGCTTGTCGGTGAGGAACTTGGACAGGGCCTGCAGGTCGCGCGCCACCACCTTCAGCAGGTAGTCGGAGTCGCCCGAGACTGTGTGGCACTCCAGGATCTCGGGGAAGTCGCGGATCAGCGACTCGATCTCGCGGACGCGGGCGAAGGCCTGGGCAGTGATGTTCAGGCTGACGTAGGCGGTGACGCCCAGCCCGAGCGCGAGCGGCGCCACGTCGGCGCGGTAGCCCCGCAGCACGCCGCGTTCCTCCAGCGCGCGCACGCGGCGGAAGCACTGCGGCGCCGACAGGTGGACCTGCGCCGCCAGGTCCACGTTGGACATGCGGCCGTCGCGCTGCAGGGCTTCCAGGATGCGCAGATCGATGGCGTCCAGCGTCACCGGCCCCAGGGGGCGAGGGCGCGCCGGCGCGGCGACCGACCGACCCGCGCTGCTCACCGGGGCGGGAGCGGATCGGGCCGGCTTCTTGTCCAACTTGTTCATCGGCGAGGTCATGATGAGGAATTGTTGCGATTCTAGGGATTCTGGTGAACGAAGCGTGCGCCCAAGCGCGCCGTCCTGGCGACCACCGACGTCCGCATCGGCGAGAATCGCGCCCCATGGATCACAGCTTCCTCTCCGCCCTCATCCTGTTGCTGCTGGTGCTCGACCCGCTGGGCAGCCTGCCGATCTTCATCCCGATCATGCGGGCCGTGCCGCGGGAGCGCCGGCTGAAGGTCGCGCTGCGCGAGGTCGGCATCGCCTTCGCGGTGCTGCTGGCCTTCATGTTCCTGGGCGAGGGCTTCCTGCGCCTGATGCACCTGTCGGAGCGCTCGCTCGAGGTGGCTGGCGGCGTGATCCTCATCATCATCGCGATCCGGATGATCTTCAGCCACGCGGGCGAGTCCGCCTATGGCGTGGACACCGGCCGCGAGCCCTTCATCTTCCCGCTGGCGGTGCCGCTGCTGGCCGGTCCGTCCGCGATGGCCACGGTGCTGCTGCTGGCCTCGCGCCAGCCGGACCGGGTGGCCGAATGGATCGGCGCACTCTTCACCGCGATGGTCATCTCCTTCCTGGCGCTGATCCTGGCCGACCGCATCCGCAAGCTGCTGGGCGACTCGGTGGTCTCGGCGCTGGAAAAGCTGATGGGCCTGGTGCTGACGGCCATCGCGGTCGAGATGATCCTGTCCGGCTTGAAGCGCTACTTCGTCGGCGGCCTCTGATCGGCCCCATCGGCCGCACCGGCCGCACCGGCCGGCGACGCCGGATCCGCCCGGCCGGTCCGCGCGGCCTGCGCCGCGCGCCACTCCCCGGCCGTCATGCCGTAGACCGCCACCTCGCTGTCGTACCAGCGCTCGAGGCCCCGGTAGCGCATGCCCAGCTTGGTCATCACATGCGCGGACGCCTCGTTGGCCGGGTCGCAGACGGCGACCAGCTGCGGCGCGTGCAGGTCGTCGAATGCGAAGCTGGCCATGCGGCGCGCCGCCTCCGAGCCGTAGCCGCGGTTCCAGCGGTCCCGGCGCAGCCGCCAGCCGATCTCGTGCGGATTGGCTGCGTCGCGGCCCAGGTGCTGGATGCAGCCGGCGCCGACGATCTCGCCGGTCTCGATCTCGAAGAAGGTCCACCAGCTGTAGCCCCATTCGGCCCAGCGCGCCTTCACGCGGTCGATCATCGCCTGCGTGTCCTCGAGCGTGTCGGGCTTGCCGGTGATGTAGCGCATCACGTCCAGGTCGCGATTCATCTCGAACAGGCCGTGCAGGTGCGCATCGGTCATGGGCTCCAGGCGGAGCCGGGCGGTGGTCAGTGAAGTCATCGGGCGACTGTACGGCGGCTCAGCGGGCATGACTCCGGTCATCCTGGCGGCGCGCGGGGGCGGGCATCGCCGGCGCGTCGTCGGTGGCGGATTCAATGGGCGTCTCCTCGGACGGGACCGGCGCGCCGGGCGACGCCTCGGCCGTCACGGGCGCCCCGGAGGCCTCGAAGGCTTCGGGCGAGGCCGCCAGTTCCTCCGGCGTGCGCCGCAGCGCCGAGAGATCCAGTTCATCCGGCGGCAGCGCGCCGTTGAGCCAGCGGATGCGGCAACGGCCGGCGCGCTTGGACTCGAACATCGTCTGGTCGGCGCGGCTCATCAGCACCTCGGCGTCGACGCCGTCCAGCGGATAGTGCGCCACGCCGAAGCTGCTGCCGACCTGCACCGTCACACCGCTGGACAGCCGCACCGGGGCGAGGATGGCGCGCAGCAGCCGCTCGCAGGCCGGCCGGCTGTCGACGGCGGCGGGCAGTGGCGTCAACAGCACGACGAACTCGTCACCGCCCAGCCGCGCGGCCGTGTCCGAGCCCCGGATGCCGGACGACAGCCGCTGGGCGACGACCTGGAGCACCTCGTCGCCGGCGTCGTGGCCGTGGGCGTCGTTGACCGCCTTGAAGCCGTCCAGGTCCAGGTAGGCGACCGCCATCTTCTGCGACTGCCGCTGCGCCACGGCCATCGCCTGGCGCAGCCGGTCGGCCAGCAGCACCCGGTTGGGCAGGCCGGTGAGCGCGTCATGGAAGGCGGCGCGTTCGACGCGCGCCTCATGGGCCTTGCTCTGCGTGATGTCGGCCATCATCCAGAGCGTCGTGTCCACGTCGCGCTCGCCCGGCAGCGCCACGCCGTTGAGGTCGACCCAGACCAGGCTGCCGTCCTTGCGCCGCATCTGCAGCTGGCTGCGGTAGTGGCCGCCGCGACTCAGCACCGGGTAGGCGTTGCGGCCCAGCGCGGCGAAGGTGTCCTCGTCGACATAGAGTTCGCGCACCGCCAGCCCGAGCATCTCGTCGGTGCCGTAGCCGAAGAGCTGCTCCAGCGCGCGGTTCTTCCACACGATGCGCCGGCCGCGCAGCTTGGCGATGGCGATCACGTCGGCATCCAGCATCGCCTGCTGGTCCAGCGTCAGGCGGCGCAGGTCCTCGGTCATCGCGTCGGCCAGCGCCTGCGCCCGCGCCCGGCCGGCGGCCAGCAGGTAGGTCGTCGCCGCCAGGAGCGCCGTCAGCAGCACGCCGATCAGGCCCGGTCCCCAACCGGCCGCGTCGATCACCGCGCGCTCGTAGGCCGTCGTCAGCGCGGCCTCGAGGCGGAAGGCCCGGCCGGCGATCTCCAGGCGCCGCTCGGCCGTCACCACGCGGACGTCGAAGTCGGGCCGCGAGCTCGGCGCGGCATCCAGCGGCTGGATGCCGGTGCTGGAGTCGAGCAGCAGGTCCTCGGTCGCGGTGTGATCGTCGACCAGCAGGCGGAAGTCCATCGGCGCCGCCGCCAAGCCTTCCTTGAGCCCGTTCAGGATCTCCTGCGCCACCAGCGGCGCGTAGAGCAGGCCCAGCAGCGCCTGGCGTCGCTGGGCGGCATCGACAGGATCGGCGCCGTCCCGGAACACCGGCACCAGCAGCAGCATGCCGGGGCCATGCGCGCGGTCCTGCACCAGCGGCACCGGCGCCGACAGCGTGGCCTCGCCGGTGGCGATGGCCCGCTCGATCGCGCGCCGCCGGACGGCCTCCGAGCCCAGGTCGAAGCCCCAGGCCGGGTAGTTCTGCGACAGCGGCTCGATGTGCGACACGACGAACAGGTCGGGCGCATCGCCGCGGCTGCGCACGGTGAACTGCGGCGCGCCGTTGGCGCGTTCGGCGGCGATGAAGGCGGGCAGGTCGGCGCGCTGGACCCGCGGCACGAAACCGAAGCCGCGCACGCCGGGGAATTCGCGCGGCAGGTCGCGCGACTGGACATAGGCCCGGAAGGACTGCCGGTCGACGCGGCCCCCCAGCGCGGCGATCGCGCCGCGCGCGCCCTTGAGGCCGTACACCGGCTGGACGAAGCGCTGGACGATGTCGCGCTCCAGGCGCTCCATCTGGGCGTCGAGCAGGCGATGGGCCTCGGCCACGACGCGGTTGCGGTTCCAGAGCATCGCGCTGAGCGTCAGCGCCAGGCCGGCCAGCAGCACCAGCAACGCGCCGACGACGGCCGGCATCGGCAGGTCGCCGGTGGGCGCGGTGGCAGGCAGCGGGGATGCGAGGTCGTGCGCTGGAGGGGCGTGCACGGTCGGGGCGGCAGGGCCGCTGGGCGTGGACACAGCCGGGTACTTTAGGACAGCCGCCGCACGGCCGCACGCGTCCCTGCGGCCCGTCCGGATTCGTTACATCTGCCGCGACGCGGCGTCGCGCAAGCGCCTATCCTCCCTCGCTCAAGGGGGCGGCGCGCGGCTTGCTCCTGTGCTGCAATCAATCCTCATCTCCGGCGAAGGCGGGCAGCATGGCTCAAGACTCGGACAGGGGCCCCGGGGCCTGGTGGACATTCCTGAGGCGGCGCTGGCTGGCGCGTCGCGACCCGCCCGCGCGGGTGGCCGCGGCGGACGAGGCGCAACTGATGGACGGCCTCAAACGCGAGGCCGCCCGGGCGCAGCGCCACCGCCACGACGGCGTGCTGATGCTGCTCGAACTCGATCCCTGGACGCGCCTGCAGCAGCAGCATGGCGAGGAATGCCTGCAGGCGCTGGACGAGCGTCTGGACCAACTGGTGCGGCAGCAACTGCGCGGCGGCGACTGGCTGCTGCCGCTGCCGCGCGGCGTCTGGGCCGCCTACCTGCCGTGCACCGATCCGCTGGGCGCGCTGGACGCGGCGGACCGGCTGCGGACCCGTGTCGCGACGCTGGACTACCGCTGGCAGGGCCAGGCGCTGCCCTTGAGCGCCAGCCTGGGCCTGGCCCACTGGCAGGACTGGCGGCGCGAGCCGCAGCAGGGCGCCGACCAGTTGTTGCAGCAGGCGCGCCAGGCGCTCGCGATGGCGCGCGGCGCCGGCTGCAACTGCGTGCGCGCCTATGCGGCGATGCCGTCCGGCCGCAACCGCTACAGCGGGACGCGCCCGGCGTAGCCGGTCATCTCCAGGTAGCCCCAGCCCAGGCCATGGCCGGCCGCGTCGCTCAGGCGCGCCACGCCCTCCCAGTACGGGAAGCCGGTGCTGAGCCGGGTGTCGATCTCCTGGGCCGGGTAGGCCGCCTCGACGAGGAACACGCCACGCGGGGTCTGGATCCGCCACCGGACCGGGTAGGTGGCCAGGCTCACCGGGCTCTTCCAGAAGGCCAGCGGCTCGAAGCGCAGCTGCTGCTCGAAGTCGACCTGCGCGCCGCCGTGCGCGGCACGCCAGCTGCCGCCGGTCCAGATCACCGCGCCGTCGTGCGCCCGCATCTGGAACAGGGTCAGCGACGAGCCGTCGTCCAGGTTCAGGCCGAGCCAGTCCCAGCCGACCGCCCGATCCGGCGCGGCGTCGGCGCCGCGACCGAGGTACTGGTTGCTCCACTCGTGATCCAGCCAGGCGCTCGCGCGCACCGCCCGCGCGCCGCCGTCGCGCAGCGCGAGCCGGCCGCTGCCGACCAGTTGCGGCTCGCTGACATAGCGGCTGGCCTGTTGCGCGCCCGGGCCCTTGCGTGACCAGCCCGCCCGGCCCTGCAGCAGCGGCGGTTGCGGCGCGTCCAGCGTCAGCGCGAGCGCGAAGCCGGCACGCTCGCTCGGCATCGACAGCACGTAACGACTGTGTCCGTCGGGCCCGTCGCTGCGCCGCAGCTGCCAGACGCCCAGGCGCATGCGGGTGTCGTCGGTCTCGGCGCGCGCGTTGGCGAAGCCGTGACGCAGCACCTGCTGGTCGTGCAGCAGCCGCTGACGCCCGAGGTCCGAGATCGCCGCGTGGCCCAGCATCACCTGATCCGGGGCGAAGGCCGACGACAGCGGACGTTGGAGCGCATGGCGGACGCGGAAGAAGGTGAGCTGGAAACCGAAGTCCGGCCGCGTCGTCTCGCCGGCGCGCCCGTCGACCCGCAGCACGCCGGTGACGTACCACCATTCGATGCGGGCCTCCGGGTGGGCGCCGTGGTCGCGCGGGAAGCGCAGCGGCGCGTCGGACAGCGTCTCGTCGGGCGCGTCCTGGGAAGCCTGCGCCTGCGCGGTGGGCATCAGGGCGGCCAGCGAGGTGGCGGCCGCGGTCGCCGAGGCGCCCGGCCCGAGGGCCGTCCGCGCGCCCGTGCCGAGCACGCCCGGCAGCATGCGGGCCAGTCCCGTCAGGCCCAGGCCGCCCAGGCCGCCGAGCAGCGGTCGTCGTCCGATCATCACCAGTCCTCCCGCACCGCGCGCAGCGCCTCGCCCCGACCGGCCCGCAGCGCGCGGGCGCTGGCCCAGGCGGCGGTGGCGCCGGTGGCGATCAGGCTGGCCGCGAGCAGCGCCACCACCCGGCCCGCCGGCACCGACCAGTCCATGCTCCAGTGGAAGCTCTGCGGATTGAGCCGGAACACCAGCACCGCGCTGATCGCCAGGCCGACGATCAGCCCCATCAGCGCGCCGGCCACCGCCTGCAGCAGGCTTTCGGCCAGCACCAGCCGGCGCAGCATCGCGCGCGTCAGCCCCAGGTGCAGCAGCAGGCCGAATTCCCGCCGGCGCGCCAGCAGCTGCGCCGACAGGCTGGCCGCGACGCCGAACAGCCCCAGGCCCAGGCCCACCGCCTGCAGCCAGTAGGTGATGGCGAAGCTGCGGTCGAAGATCGCCAGCGAGAAGCGACGCAGCTCGCCGGCCGAGGCGATCTCCAGCGAGTCCGGCGTGCCCGACGCCTCGCGCAGCGCCTGCTGCGCCGCCACCGGATCGGCGCCGGGGCGCAGCCACAGCGCCAGCTCGGTGATCGCGGCATCGCCGCTGAGCCGCTCCCAGTCGCGCCGCTCCATCAGCACCGCCCCGGTCTGGCGGCTGTAGTCGCGCCAGATCGCCTTCACCGCCACCGGCAGTTGACGGCCTTCCAGTCGCAGCGTGAAACGGTCGCCGGGCGCCAAGCGCAGCTCATCGCGCATCGCCTCGTTGATGTAGACCGGCTGCACGCCGTCCGGCAGCGCGACCGCCGCGCCCTGCAGCGGCAGGCGGTGGTCCAGCGGGCGCGCCAGGAGCGTCGTGCTGCCGGTCATGCCGCGCACGGTGAAGCCGATGTCCCGGGTGCGTTGCGCCGCCACGCGGGCGATGCCCGGCAGCCGGGCGGCCGACGCGGCCAGCCCCGGCGGCATCGGTTGGCCCTGCTGGGCGCTGTCGCGGGCGGTCTGGCGCAGGTAGAGATCGGCCGGCAGCATGTCGCTCAGCCATTGATCCAGCGACTGGCGGAAGCTCGCCACCATCACCAGCATCGCCACCGCGAGCGCCA
>NZ_PEOG01000114.1 GCF_002761755.1 Roseateles chitinivorans | reverse complement strand
CGCGCTCATGGCGAGACGGCCGGCGCGGCGCCGTGCCAGACGGACCAGGCCAGCGGCAGCAGCGGCAGCGCGGCGACGAACAGGCCGATCCAGGCCCGGGTGGCGCTGCGCACCGCGAAGACCCACACGACGGCGGCCGCGAAGACCGCGAAGCTGCCCAGCATGCCGCCGATGACGGCCTGGATGCGGCTGACCGGCAGCGCCAGCACCGCGACGCTGGCCAGCGCGGCCAGTGCGTAACCCCCGCCGACCGCCGCGACGATGCGCGAGATCAGCGGCAGGGACCGGCCGAGGGCCGCCAGCAGCGGCGGCGAGGAACAACGGAGGGTGTCGGTCATGGCGGGTCTTCAGATCGTCGGAGAGCGGGCACGTGTCGCTGGAAGGTGGCGGTGGGGAGGCGGAAGGACGCCGCCCATGTGCGAACCATTCTCAAATGAGAATCCTTCGCATCATAGTGGCCGGAACGCCGGGCCGGCGGCCCGACTGGCGCTCCTCGCCCTATCCTTGGGGCGCTCCGGTCCGCCCGGGCCGCGACAGCCACAAGGGAGACAAGACATGCGACCTTCCGTTCGAGGCGGCCAGCGGCCGCTGCTCGCGCTGACCCTGGGGATCGCCGCGCTGCTGACCGGCTGCGGCGACGACGACAACGGCGATCCCGCCGCCACCTACCGCGCGGAGATCCGCCGCACCACGATGGGCGTGCCGCACATCAAGGCGCCGGACTGGGGTGGCGCCGGCTATGGCTACGGTTATGCGCAGGCCCAGGACGACCTGTGCACGATCGCCAACGCGATGCTGACCTTCCGCGGCGAGCGCTCCCGCCACTTCGGCGCCGATGCGACCGTCCCCTTCCAGGGCACCATCGGCCAGCCGCGCAACCTCGACGCCGACTTCTATCACCGGCATGTGCTCAACGACGCGGTGATGCAGCGCCTGATCGCCGCGCAGCCGGACAAGCTCAAGCAGCTCGTCGCCGGTTTCGCCGCCGGCTACAACCGCTATGTCCGTGAGATCAAGGCCGGTGCCGAGCCCACCGCGCATGCGGCCTGCCGCAACGAGGCCTGGGTCGTGCCCATCAGCGACACCGACGTATTCCGGCGCCTGTACGCGGCGCACTTCGCGGCCGGCTACAGCAACTTCGTCGCGCCGATCGCCAATGCGACGCCGCCGGTCGCGGCCAGCCCTGCAACCGCGGGTGCCGCGACGAAGGCGGCGACCGCGACAGCGCGCGCGGGGTCGGCGATCGGGTTGCGCCACGGCTCCGAGCCGCCCCGAGCGGCGCGCGCGGCCGGGCGCCTGCAGCTCGCCATGGACCGCCTGCCGGCGTTCCAGGTCGGCGGCCACGATGGCGTGGGCAGCAACATGATCGGCTTCGGCACCGCGGCCACCGGCGACGGTAGCCCGCTGCTGTTCGGCAATCCCCACTGGTACTGGCGCGGCCCGGACCGCTTCTACCAGGCGCATCTCACCATTCCGGGCGAGCTGGACGTTGCCGGCACCTCCTTCCTGGCGGTGCCCGTCATCCAGATCGGCTACACCGACCACGTCGCCTGGAGCCACACCGTATCGACGGCGCGGCGCTACGGCCTGTTCCAGCTGACGCTGGTCCCCGGCGACCCCACCAGCTACCTGCGCGACGGCGTCGCGGTGAAGATGACCGCCCGCGAGATCACCGTGCAGGTGCGGCAGGCCGATGGCAGCATCGCGCCGGTCACGCGCACGCTCTACGAGTCCCAGCATGGCCCGATCGTCAACCTCGGCGCGCTCAATGCGGCGCTGGGCTGGACCGTCAACACCGTCTTCTCAATCCGGGACATCAACGCGGAGAACTTCCGGGTGTTCCGCGTCTGGCTGCGCTGGAGCCAGGCCAGGACGCTGGACGAGGTCGCGGCCATCCAGCGCGAGGAATCCGCCATTCCCTGGGTCAACACCGTGGCCGTGGCGCGCGGCGGCACGCAGGCCTGGTACGCCGACATCGGCGCGATGCCCAACGTCTCGGCCTCGCAGCTGAGCGGCTGCGCGACCGCGCTGACGACCGCGCTCAGCGCCGCCCTGCCCCGCACGCCGGTGCTCGACGGATCCCGGAGCAGTTGCGATTGGCAGACCGATCCGGACTCCAAGCAGCCGGGCACGCTCGGCACTTCCCGCATGCCCAGCCTGCTGCGGGACGACTACGTGCTCAACAGCAACGACAGCTACTGGCTCGCCAATGCGGCCGCGCCGCTGACCGGCTATCCGGACATCCTCGGACCGGCGGGCACCGCGTCGATCAGCTTCCGCTCACGCCTGGCGCACCTGCTGGTCCAGGACCGGCTGGCCGGCACCGACGGCCTGGCTGGCAACAGGGCCACCAGCGAGACCGTGCGCGCGATGGTGATCAACAGTCGCGCGCTCACTGCGGAACTCTTCAAGGACCAGGCGCTGGCGATGCTCTGCGCACCGGCGGCGACGATCGCGGTGACCGGCGATGCCGCGACCGGAGAGATCTTCAGCCCGGCGCGCAGCGTCGATCCCACCGAGGCCTGCGCGGCGCTGCAGGCCTGGGACGGCAAGGGGCTGCTCGGCTCGCGCGGCGCGCACCTGTGGGACGAGTTCTGGACCCGTGCCTCGCGAGTGCCGGAGGCGTCGCTGTTCCAGGTGCCCTTCAGCAGCGCCGATCCGCTGCGCACGCCGCGCGACCTGAACCCGGCGCTGCGGTCCACGCTGCTGCAGGCCTTCGGCGCCGCCATCCTGCGGGTGCAGGCCAGCGGCTTCGCGCTGACGGCGACCCGGGGCGAGACCCTGTTCGCGACGCGCGGGACGGAGAGGATCCCGATGTTCGGCGGCTGCGGCGCGCAGGGCTACTTCACCGTGGCGTGCGCGCTGAGCCGGCTCGACCAGGGGGGCTACGACCTCAACACGGCGACCAGCGCCAACAGCTACATGCAGGTGGTGCGCTTCCCCAGCGAGGGCGTCGAGGCCTACACCTTCCTGACCTTTTCCCAAAGCGACGATCCGGCGTCCGCGCATTACAGCGACTACACGCGCGCCTACAGCGCGGGGCAGTGGCAGCGGATGCCGTTCTCCGAGGCCGACATCGCCAAGGACCCGGCCTTGGTGACGAAGACCATCAGCGAGTAGCGGGGGGCCGAGGGGTGCCCAGCGTCATGTGCGATCCGGTAGGCGATGGAGCCAGGGCTTCCGCAGACCATCGCAGCAATCGAAGACACGCCCGGCCAGCTTCACATGATTCTTCACCTCCTGGATGGACACGGATTCGCCTCCGGTGCGATGCCTCCGCGGTCCCTGGCCTGAGCGAGCAGATCACGGGTGGTGATGGCCATGGAAACCACCGCCCTGAACGCGGTTGTTGGAGACGACGGCGAATTCCTCGTCATCGTCCGTCCCCAAGAACGAGAAGAGGACACCATCCCGGCACAGATCGAGATCGATCCAGCGAGATCGCACGGCGTCGTTCAAGCTGTGAGCGACTTCCTGGCTCGCATCGATGCGGAGCACGTAGCGGAAACCCACCTCCTCCATCTCCGGCACGAAGACATGCGCCGCCGCCGGGTTGCCGCGGGCAAGCCGGATCCCGCTCCTGCGCAGCAGCTCAGCGGCGACCTGCAGTCCCTCCATCAATTCGGAACACGACAGGTTGTACTGGACGTCCAGTTCCTGGAGGACTTGCGGAAGCTGGTGCCACTCGACCGTCCTCGCCCCAACGCACGACGGGGTCGAAGTGTCCGCAGGTTCGCCGAACAAGGCGCTCGGTTCGCGCAGCACGGCCATCAAATCGTCGTAGCCCACCTGCGGCCTCGGCGCCAACGGCGGCAGATTCGCCACCACGGCCCGCGCCCGCGCCAACTGCTCGTTCATCGTCATCGCTCCGACTCCTGCTTGCGGGACCCATCCCGGGAAGGCCAGCAGTTTCGGCGCGAAGACGCGTTTGTCGATTCCCTCGGAAGAGCGTTTCGTTGGGGGGCACTCAGACGAGTAGGTCAGCCCCCCTGCGCCGACAGGCGACACCGGCACGTCAGCGGATCGTCAGGCGGCAGCGGCCGACGCGCTCAGTCCAGCGCGCGCAGCGGATGCTCGGCCGGCGGCCATGGGCTGCGGAAGAAGGCCTCGACCTCGGCCGGCGTCACCTCCTCCACGCGGGCGGGGCGCCAGCGCGGCGCATGGTCCTTGTCGACCGCCAGTGCGCGCACGCCCTCCACCGTCTCGCTGGCCGCGCCGGGCCGCAGGTGGAAGCAGTGGTGCACCAGGTCGCGCTCCATGCGCAGGTCGTCCGCCAGGCTCATCGCGCGGGCCCGCCGGATCTGCTCCAGCGTCACCGCCATCATCAGCGGCGAGCGCTTGGCCAGCGTCGCCAGCGTCTGCCGCGCCCAGGGATCCGTGTCGGCCGCCAGCGACGCGAACAGCGCCGGCACCGACGCCGCCGAGAAGTGGCGGTTGATCAGCGCCCGCGCATTCCAGTGCTCGGCCACCGGCGCCAGGTCCACGCGCTCCATCACCGTCGCCACGACATGCTCGGCGCTGTCCTGCGCGCCGGTCCTGAAGGCCTCGACGATCGCCGGCAGCTCGCTACTGCGCACGAAGACGTCGCCCAGGCCCAGCTCGATCGCATCGCCCGCGCCGATCACCTGGCCGGTCAGCGCCAGCCATTCGCCGCTGTGCCCCGGGCAGCGCGACAGGAAATAGCCGCCGCCCACGTCGGGGAACAGGCCGATGTTGGTCTCGGGCATCGCCAGCTTCGAGTGCTCGGTCAGCACGCGCAGCTTGGCGCCCTGGCTGATGCCCATGCCGCCGCCCATCACCACGCCGTCCATCAGCGCGATGTAGGGCTTGGGGAACTGGTGGATCAGGTGGTTGAGCGCGTATTCCTCGGTGAAGAACGCATCCAGCGCGGCATCGCCCGCCAGCGCGGCCTGGTGGAAGAAGCGGATGTCGCCGCCGGCGCAGAAGGCCGCGGGCTTGCCCTCGCGACCGGCCCCCAGCACCGCCACGGCCTGGATGCGGGGATCGTCGCGCCAGGCGGTGAGCAGCGCGCTCATGTCGCGGATCATGGCCAGCGACAGCGCGTTGAGGGCCTGCGGACGGTTCAAGGTGATCAGGCCGAGGCAGCCATTGACCTCGGCCAGGACCAGTCCTTCGGATTGCAGCGACGGAATCACAGCGACATCTCTCCACTCGTAGGGGCGGCCGGGCGGCGCCAGGCGCCCAGCAGCTCATTGCCAATCAACGCGGCCAGCACCATAACACCGCCGAGCAGCGCGGCCGGGGACGGCGCCTCGCCCGCGATCAGCCAGGCCCAGAGCACGCCCAGCAGCACTTCCATCAGCGCCAGCAGCGCGACTTCGGCCGCCGGCAGCACCCGCGTCAGCCGCACCACGATCAGGCAGGGCACGGCCAGCTGGAACACGCCCAGACCGGCCAGCAGCAGCAGGTCGTGCCCCGAGGCCGCGAACGGCCAGGCCAGCGGCAGGGTGGCGAGCGCCGAGAGCATCGCGCCCAGCCACACGGCCGGCAGCAGGTCCGTCGCACCGTCGCCGGCACGCGCCTGCAGCAGCGTCCAGTTGCTGGCCGCCGCGACCGGCACCGCCAGCGCGACGCCCATGCCCAGCCAGGCGTGGGCGCCGGCGCGCATCTCGCTCGCGAACATCCAGGCGATGCCGGCGCTCGCGATCCAGATCGCGACCCAGGTGCGCGGCGCCAGGCGCTGGCGCAGGAAGACGCGCGCGAACAGCGCCGTCAGCAGCGGGCCCAGCGCCATCGTCACGAGCACGTTGGCCACGCCGGTCATCGTCAGCGCCAGCATGAAGGCCGTGTACATCACCGCCCAGCACAGGCCGGAGCCGAGCACCGCCGGCGAGCGCCGCAGCCGCGGCAGGGCCTCCCGCCAGTAGTCGCGACCGCGCAGCATCGGCAGCAGCAGCGTCAGCGCCAGCGCGTTGAAGGCGCTGCGCCAGAAGGTCACCTCGAAGCCGCGCGCCGAGTCCAGGTGGCGCGACACCGCGCCAGCACTGCTCCACAGCAGCGTCACCAGCAGCATCAGCAGGACGGCGGATCGATGGCGCATCGGTCGTTCAGGCAGCCGGCGCATCACTCGCCGCGGTAGATGGCGACGAGCGGCTCGCCGCCGGCCTCGACCCAGCCGCGATACATGCCCTCGGTGTTGAAGCCCAGCCAGAGGTTGCCGAGCCCGTCGACCGCGATCAGGCCGCCGTCGCCGCCGACCTCGGGCAGTTCGTCGAAGACGACGCGGGTGCAGGCCTCGGCCAGCGGCAGCCCGCCGATGCGCATCAGCGCGCCGACCTCGTGCGCCGCGGCCGCCCGGATGAAGGCCTCTCCCGTCCCGGTGCAGGAGACGGCCACGCAGCGGTCGTCCGCGTAACAGCCGGCGCCGGGGATCGGGGAATCGCCGACCCGGCCGGGCCGCTTGTTGGTCATGCCGCCGGTGGAGGTCGCGGCCGCCAGATGGCCGGCGGCGTCGCGCACCACCGCGCCGACGGTGCCGAACTTGGTCCGGTCGTCGATCGGGCCGCTGGAGGCCGACGCCGCGCCCGGCGCGGCCGTCGAGGCATCGGCCGCCACGGCCGACTGGCCGTCGTGGTCCAGCACCTGGCCGAGCGCGAGCGCCCTCGCCTGCCGCAGCTGCGCCAGGCGCTGCGGCGTGCCGAACCAGGTCGGCTCGACCCGCTCCAGGCCCTGGTCGAAGGCGAAGGCCTCGGCGGCCGGGCCGATCAGCAGCACATGGCCGCTGTGGGCCATCACCGCGCGCGCCGCGAGCACCGGGTTGCGCACCCGGGTCACGCCGGCGACCGCGCCCGCCGCGCGGTCCCGCCCGTCCATCACGCTGGCGTCCAGTTCATGGCGCTCGTCGGCGGTGTAGACCGCGCCCTTGCCGGCATTGAACAGCTCGCACTCCTCGAGCCGGCGCACCGCCTCGACGGCGACGTCCATCGCCGCGTCGCCGCGCGCGAGCTGCCGGGCGCCGTCGGCCAGGATCGCCGCCAGCGCGGCGCGATAGGCGGACTCCATCTCGGCACTCATGCGGTCGCGGCGGATCGTCCCGGCGCCGCCATGCAGGGCGAGCACCGGACGCGGCAAGGCGGTCGGGAAAGAGGCGGTCATGGCGAGGCGGCGGCGTGGCGGAAACCGGGAAGCCGCGCATTCTCGCGCGGCTCCGGCATGTCCCTGGGCTTGTCCCGGTCGGGACAGGGCAAAAGCGAACGCTCGTGCTAAAACCCCGCGCAGTCCGCCGAGCGCGCCCCTGGGCGCCGGCCCCGACATCGAAGACGCAGGAGACACGCATGGACCTCAACTTCACGCCCGAGGAGCAGGCCTTCCGGGCGGACATCCGCCGCTGGGTGGCCGAGCACCTGCCCAAGGACATCAGCCACAAGGTGCACAACGCGCTGCGCCTGAACAAGGACGATCTGCAGCGCTGGGCGCGCATCCTGGGCAAGCAGGGCTGGCACGGCTGGGCCTGGCCCAGGCAGTTCGGCGGCCCGGGCTGGAACGCGGTGCAGCGCCATCTCTTCGAGGAGGAATGCGCGCTGGCCGGCGCGCCGCGCGTCGTGCCCTTCGGTCCGGTGATGGTCGCGCCGGTGATCATGGCCTTCGGCTCGCGCGAGCAGCAGGAGCGCCACCTCCCCGGCATCATGAGCGGGGACGTCTGGTGGAGCCAGGGCTACAGCGAGCCGGGCTCGGGCTCGGACCTGGCCTCGGTGAAGACCCGTGCCGAGAAGCGCGGCGACAAGTACATCGTCAACGGCCAGAAGACCTGGACCACGCTGGGCCAGTACGGCGACTGGATCTTCTGCCTGGTGCGCACCGACCCGTCGGTCAAGCCGCAGGCCGGCATCTCCTTCCTGCTGATCGACATGAAGTCGCCCGGCGTGACCGTGCGGCCGATCATCATGCTCGACGGCGAGCACGAGGTGAACGAGGTCTTCTTCGACAACGTCGAGGTGCCGGTGGAGAACCTCGTCGGCGAGGAGAACAAGGGCTGGACCTACGCCAAGTACCTGCTCGCGCACGAGCGCACCAACATCGCCGACGTCAACCGCGCCAAGCGCGAACTGGAGCGGCTCAAGCGCATCGCCAGGGCCGAGGGGCTGCTCGGCGGCTATCGCGAGGACGCCCGCTTCCGCGACCAGATCGCGCTGCTGGAGGTGGACATCGTCGCGCTCGAGATGATGGTGCTGCGGGTGCTGTCCGCGGAGAGCAGCGGCAAGCAGTCGCTGGACGTCGCGGGCCTGCTGAAGATCCGCGGCAGCGAGATCCAGCAGCGCTACACCGAGCTGATGATGCTGGCCGCCGGCCCCTACGCCACGCCCTTCATCCACGAGGCGATGGAGGCGGGCTGGCAGGGCGACCATGTCGGCGCGGCCCACTGCGCGCCGCTGGCCAGCCACTACTTCAACTATCGCAAGACGACGATCTACGGCGGCTCCAACGAGGTGCAGCGCAACATCGTCGCGCAGACCGTGCTGGGCTGAGGCAGGAGACACGACATGGATTTCGATTTCACCGAAGACCAGAACTCGCTGCGCGACGCGGTGCGGCGCTACGTCGACAAGGACTACAGCTTCGAGCAGCGCCGTGCGATCGTCCGCGCGGGCGGTTTCTCGCGCGCCGTCTGGGACGGCCTGGCCGGCCTGGGCCTGACCGCCCTGGCGGTGCCGGAGGCCCATGGCGGCCTGGGCTTCGGCCCGGTCGAGGCGATGGTCGTCATGGAGGAACTGGGCCGCGGCCTGGTGATGGAACCCTATGCGCAGGGCGGGCTGGTCGCGCCGGCGGTGCTCGCGCAGGCGGACGACGCGGTGCAGGGCGACTGGCTGCCACGCATCGCGGGGGGTGAGGCGCTGGTCGTGCTCGCCCACCAGGAGCGCCGCGCGCGCTACCGGCTCGACCTGTGCGACACGCTGGCCACGGCGGATCACCGGCTCACCGGCCTCAAGAGCGTGGTGCCCGCCGGTGACGCGGCCGACGCCTTCATCGTGCCGGCGCGCGCCGGCGGCGCGGACGCCGGCATCGCGCTGTATCTGGTCGCCAAGGACGCCGCCGGCGTCGCGCTGCGCGGCTACGCGCTCCACGACGGCTCCCGCGCGGCCGAGTTGACGCTGCAGGACACGCCCGCCACGCTGCTGGTCGGACCGGCCCGTGGCCTGGCGGTGCTGGAGCACGCGGTCGACATCGCCATCGCCGCGCAGGCGGCCGAGGCGGTCGGCGCGATGGACCGCTTCGTCGCGCTGACGGCGGAATACCTGAACACGCGCAAGCAGTTCGGCGTGGCCATCGCCAGCTTCCAGGCGCTGCGCCATCGCATGGCCGACATCAAGATGCAGCTGGAGCTGGCGCGCTCGATGAGCTACTTCGCCACGCTCAAGCTGGGCGAGCCGGCGGAGGCGCGCCGCCGCGCGGTGTCGCAGGCCAAGGTGCAGCTCGGGCAGGCGATGCGCTTCGTCGGCCAGCAGTGCACCCAGCTGCATGGCGGCATCGGCGTGACCGACGAGTATGTCGGCAGCCATTACTTCAAGCGGCTCACCCTCATGGAGATGCAGTACGGCGACACGCTGCATCACCTCGGTGAAGTCAGCCGCCGCATGCAGGACACGGCCGGCGTCTTCGCCTGATCCGGCGGCCCGGCCAGGTCGTGGCCGCCAGGTCGGCGCATCAAACGCGCCGACCTACACTGCGCGCTCGGGTCGCCCTCCCCGCGCGGCCTTGGAGCGTGCCATGCCTGCTGCGTCCCCCGCCGTCCGGGGCGCCCTCTCCGCCACCGATGCGGGACGTTCCGCCGCTGACGGCCTCAGCGAGACCGGCAGTCTCTGCGACGTCGCCGGCCTGAAGCTCGGCCATTTCACCCATCCCTCGGCGCCCACCGGCTGCAGCGTCGTGCTGTGCGAGGCTGGCGCGACCGCGGGCGTCGATGTGCGCGGCGCCGCGCCCGGCACGCGCGAGACCGACCTGCTGCGTCCCGAGAACACGGTCCAGCAGGTCCATGCGGTCCTGCTGAGCGGTGGCAGCGCCTTCGGGCTGGCCGCGGCGGACGGCGTGATGCGCTGGCTGGCCGAACGCGGCCATGGCTTTCCGGTCGGCCAGGTGCGCGTGCCCATCGTGCCGGCGGCGGTGATCTTCGACCTCTGGCGCCACGGCGTGGCGACCGCTCCCGACGCGGACGCGGGCCGCGCCGCCTGCGACGCGGCGTCCGCCACCGAACACGCGCGCGGCCCGGTCGGGGCCGGCGCCGGCGCGACGGTCGGCAAGCTGCTCGGCGTCGACCGCGCAATGTCCGGCGGCCTCGGCATGGCCTCGCTGCGCCTGGGCGAGGTGACGCTGGCGGCGATGGTGGTGGTGAACGCGGTCGGCGACGTCGTCGATCCGCGCAGCGGCGAGGTGCTCGCCGGCTCGCGCGGCCCGGACGGCCGGCCGCGCTCGACGGTGCGGGCGCTGCTCGTTGGCAGAC
>NZ_PEOG01000113.1 GCF_002761755.1 Roseateles chitinivorans | reverse complement strand
CGTCCGGGCGCACCCGGCGCGAAGCGGCCACAAGCCGCGACGCGCCGAGGACCTGAAGCATGAGGAGACACCCGTGTTCAAGAAGATCCTGATCGCCAACCGTGGCGAAATCGCCTGCCGCGTCGCGGCCACCGCGCGCCGCATGGGCGTGAAGACGGTCGCCGTCTATTCCGACGCGGACGCGCGATCGCGCCACGTCCATGCCTGCGACGAGGCGGTGCGCATCGGCGGCCCCGCGCCACGCGACAGCTACCTGCAATGGCAGCGCATCCTGGATGCGGCCAAGGCCACCGGGGCCGAGGCGGTCCATCCGGGCTACGGCTTCCTGAGCGAGAACGAGGAGTTCGCACAGGCCTGCGCCGACGCGGGCCTGGTGTTCATCGGCCCGCCGCCCTCGGCGATCCAGGCGATGGGCCTGAAGGCGGAATCGAAGCGGCTGATGGAGCAGGCCGGCGTGCCGCTGGTGCCCGGCTATCACGGCGCGGATCAGGACCCGGCACTGCTGCGCCGCGAGGCGCAGCGCATCGGCTATCCGGTGCTGATCAAGGCCAGTGCCGGCGGCGGCGGCAAGGGCATGCGGGCGGTGCATGCGGACGAGGACTTCGATGCCGCGCTCGCATCATGCAAGCGCGAGGCGATCAACAGCTTCGGCGACGACGCGGTGCTGATCGAGCGCTACGTCCAGCGGCCGCGCCACATCGAGATCCAGGTCTTCGGCGACCGCCATGGCGATTGCGTCTACCTGTTCGAGCGCGACTGCTCGGTGCAGCGCCGGCATCAGAAGGTGCTGGAGGAAGCCCCGGCGCCCGGCATGACCGCCGAGCGCCGCGCCGAGATGGGCGCCGCCGCGGTGGCTGCGGCGAAGGCGGTCGGGTACCAGGGAGCCGGCACTGTCGAGTTCATCGCCGAGCAGGACGGCCGCTTCTACTTCATGGAGATGAACACGCGGCTGCAGGTCGAGCATCCGGTGACCGAGGCGATCACCGGCCAGGACCTGGTCGAGTGGCAGTTGCGCGTGGCGGCGGGCGAGCCGCTGCCGCTCCGGCAGGACCAGCTGCGGATGCACGGCCACGCGATCGAGGCCCGCCTCTGCGCCGAGAACCCGGAGGGTGGCTTCCTGCCGGCGACGGGACGGCTGTCGGTGGCGCGCTGGCCGGCGCACGAGGCCTTCCGCCGCGCCGATGTGCGCATCGACTCCGGCGTGGGCGAGGGCGACGAGATCAGTCCGTTCTACGACTCGATGATCGCCAAGCTGATCGTCTGGGGCGAGACCCGCGAGCAGGCGCTGGCGCTGCTGGACGCGTCGCTGAGGGACACGCACATCGTCGGCCTGCACACCAACGTGGCCTTCCTGCGCCGCTGCGCGGCAACCGCCTCGTTCGCCGGTGCCGACCTGGATACCGCGCTGATCGAGCGCGAGAAGGACGCGCTGTTCGGCCAACCCGGGCTGCCGCTGGCCGAGGCGGCCGCCGCGGTCGTGGCGCACACGCTGGCCGTGGAGTCGGCCACCGAGTCCGCCGACCCCTGGAGCCGCCGCGATGGCTGGCGCCTGTTCGGTGCGGCGCAGCGGCGCTTCGAGCTGGATGTGGACGGCACGCACCACCAGGTGCTGCTGGCGCGGCATCACCAGGGCAGCCTGACGCTGACCGTGGGCGGCGAGTCGATCTCGCTGGCGCTGCGCTCGGCCGGGCCCGAGCGCCATGAGCTCTACCTGGGCGAGCGGCGCGTGGCGGTGTCGACCTACAAGGTGGGCGAGCAGGTCGCCGTGTTCGGCGCGCACGGGTCGGCATTGGTGACCGAGGTCGACGTCATCGCCCATGCGGGTGAGGGGGGATCGGAGGGCGGCCGACTGACCGCGCCGATGCCCGGCAAACTGGTCGCCTTCCTGGCGCAGGCGGGGGACAGCGTCGCCAAGGGCCAGCCGCTGGCGGTGATGGAGGCGATGAAGATGGAGCACACGATCACCGCGCCGCGCGATGGTGTCGTCGCCGAGCTGCTGTTCGCGGTGGGCGATCAGGTCGGCGACGGTGCCGAGCTGCTGCGGCTGCAAGCAGCCTGAAGACCCCTCAAGGAATCAGCCATGACCACATTGCCCGCACGTGTCACCCTGGTCGACGTCGGCCCGCGCGACGGCCTGCAGAACGAGAAGGAGACCGTCAGCACGGCCGACAAGGCGAAGCTGGTGTCGCTGCTGCAGGACGCCGGCCTGAAGGAGATCGAAGTCACCAGCTTCGTCTCGCCGAAGTGGGTGCCGCAGATGGCCGACAACACCGCGGTGATGGCCGCCATCGAGCGTCGCCCCGGCGTGCGCCACAGCGTGCTCGTGCCCAACATGAAGGGCCTGGAGGGCGCGCTGCCCACCCGACCGGACGAGATCGTCGTCTTCGCCGCCGCGTCCGAGGCCTTCTCGCAGAAGAACATCAACTGCTCGATCGCCGAGAGCATCGAGCGCTTCGCGCCGGTGGTGGCCTCGGCGCACGAGGCCGGCATCAAGGTGCGTGGCGCGCTGTCGTGCGCGGTGGGTTGCCCGTACCAGGGCGAGGTGACGCCCGATGAGGTCGAGCGCGTCGTGCGGCTGATGAGGGACATCGGCGTCGACCACCTCGGCGTGGCCGACACGATCGGCGTCGGCACGCCGCGCAAGGTGCAGGCGGCGATGGAGCGGGCGCTGAAGCATTACCCGCTGGTCGAGGTGAGCGGCCATTTCCACGACACCTACGGCCAGGCGCTGACCAACATCTACGCCTGCCTGGAACTGGGCATCCACACCTTCGACGCGAGCGTGGCCGGCCTGGGCGGCTGCCCCTATGCGAAGGGCGCGACCGGCAATGTCGCCACCGAGGACGTGGTGTTCCTGCTGAGCGGCCTGGGCATCGACACCGGCATCGACCTGGACAAGCTGGTCGATGCGGGCGCCTTCATCTCCGGCGTGCTCGGTCGCCCGCCGGTGTCGCGCGTGGGCAAGGCGATCCTGGCCAAGCGCAAGGGCTGAGGACCGGGCTGGGGACGACCGCGCCCAACGCGACAGGAACCCCCGAGGGGCCGCCTCACCCCCTCACGCGCTCCACGAACCACCACAGGTGGCCGTCGAGGTCCAGCACGCCGTAGTTCTTGTCGGCCCAGTACTCGGGCCCGTAGTCCTCGACCTTGGGCTCGTGGACGATGGTGGCGCCGGCCCGGCGGGCGCGCTCGCAGTGCGCGACCGCGTCGTCGACATAAAGCATCAGGCTCTGCGTGTTGGCCCCGCCGATGCCCTTCGGGCTGCGCAGGGGGATGCCGAAGCGCTGCGAGCGCTGCCCTTCGCCGCCCTCGCTGACCATGATCAGCGCTTCGCCGAAGGTCAGCTGGCTGTGGACGACCGAGCCGTCGTCGCCATCGACCCGCAGCTGCACCTCGAAGCCGAAGGCCTCGCACAGCCAGGGGATCGCCTTGGCGGCGCTCTCGTAGAACACGGCGCTCGACAGACGCGGCCAACCGGCGGGGGTGGGTTTCATGGCGGCTCCCGGATTGAGGAAGCGGCCAGCATAGGCGCCGCTTTCCCGCGTCCGCAAGCCTGACTTCCGGCATCGCGCGAGCGCGTGGCCGAACCACCCGCCCGGCGGCCCAACCCATCCGCCTTTCCACCCCATCGAAGGCAACCGGATGGACGTCTCCCTGCGACCGATTGAAGGCCCCTGGACCGCGGGCTACGTGCTGGACCGGACGCTGCTCGCCAGCGCCTACCTCGGCGAGGACCCGGCCGGGCAGCCGCGCTTCGCGACCACCCGCACCGAGGTGGGCGAGGCGCTGTTCCAGCTGAAGCACCGCGGCGACCTGTCGAAGGCCGAGCCGCTCGCCCGCGCGCTGCGCTCCCGGGTCCTGCCGCGCCTCGGACCGATCGGCTTCATCGTGCCGATGCCGCCGTCGCGCGCCCGGCCCTGGCAGCCCGTCGCACGGGTGGCACGCGCGTTGGGGCAGCAACTCCGCGTGCCGGTCTTCGAGCGCCTGCTGCTCAGGACCCCGCAGGTCATCGCGGTGCGGGCCTCCTCCACGCGCGAAGAGACGCTGGGGCGGCTCGTCGCCACCTTCTCCCTGCACGACGAGATCCGCAACCCAGGGCGCTGGAACGCGCTGCTCATCGATGACCACATCCGGACCGGCGTCACGCTCGAGGCGGCCAGCCGCGTCCTGCGCCAGTACCGAAAGATCGACCAGCTGTACGTCGCCGTGCTGACCTCGTAGAGCCGGTGGAGCGCTCAGCCGGCGGCGAGGGTCTGGCCGACGCTGTCGCGGAACTTCGCGGCGCGCTCGGCGTCCGCATGCGCCTCGATGCGCTCGCAGCAGTGGTTGACCCACTCCTGGAAGCGGCTCTCCGTGTCCACCTGGCGGACCAGGTCCCGGAGCTCGCCCTCGCGGCCGGCCAGCATCCGCGTGACCAGGTCCAGCGCGAAGAACTTGGTGGCGACCAGGCGCTTGGCGCGCGCCTGCGCCTGGCGCGCCATGGCTGCGGCCTCGGCAACCTCTTCCGCGTCAACGGCCTGGATCGCGGATGCCGACGACACCGACACCGACGCCGATGCCGATGCCGATGCCGATGCCGATGCCGGTGCCGGTGCCGGTGCCGATGCCGATGCCGATGCCGATGCCGATGCCGATGCCGATGCCGACGCCGACGCCGACGCCGATGCCGACGCCGATGCCGACGCCGATGCCGACGCGGGCCCCATCGGGAGCTCTGCGGGCCGCGGCGGGCGCGGCAGTTCCACCAGGCCCTGGTCGACCAGCCGTGACAGGCCGTCGTCACCCAACCCCAGCCCGCGGCCCAGGCGCTGCAGCTCCTGCGCGTCGCGCTTGCCGTCGACGGTGATCAGCAGCGCTCGCAACGCGGGCGGCAGCTGGCGCTGGCCCGGCGCCAGCATCTGGCGCGCCAGCTCGGTCTTGCGGGGAGGAGTAACAGAAGTTTGCATGGCGGGCCGGATGTTGCGAAGGCCGCATGCAGGCTTGATGACAGTCCGGCGTAGGCCTCCCCAGCTTGTGGATTGCGGCACGGGCCGCCGCTGCCTACGATCCTGGTTTCCGGGCATCGCCCGGGCGGGGGAGGCACTCGCATGGACAAGCTGGTCATCGTTCATCGCGGCGCGTTGCGCGCCAAGTACGGCGCGGCGGCGCTGGCGAAAGTCGACGCGGCGCTGAAGGCGCTGGCCGCCGCGGACAAGCGGCGCGGCGTCGATACGCTGGTCGTGCCGGTCGACCTCGCGTCGGCGATGAAGCCCTACGACGCCGCGCCGGTCCCGGCCCGGCCCGATGCGAAGGCGCTGAAGGCGGCCATCGACGCGCTGGCCCGGGCCCGGCAACCGCACTACCTGATGCTGCTGGGCGGCCCGGACCTGCTGCCGATGGTGCCGCTGAAGAATCCGGCACATGGCGGCGAGCTCGGCGACGAGGACCGGATCGTCCCCAGCGACCTGCCGTATGCCTGCGAGGCCGCCTACTCGACCGACCCGAACCGGTTCCTCGGGCCGACGCGGGTCGTCGGCCGACTGCCCGACCTGCCCGGCGCGACGCGGCCCGACCTGCTGCTCCAGCTGATCCGCGCGGCGTCCCGCCACAAGGGCCTGCCGCGCGCGTCCTTCGCGGACAGCTTCGCGTTGTCGGCCGAGGTCTGGCAGGGCTCGACCCGGCTCAGCCTGACCAATACCTTCGGCCATGCGGACCGGCTGCATCTGTCGCCGCCGGACGGACCGAAGTGGAGCAAGGCGGATCTGGCGCCGCGCATGCACTTCATCAACTGCCACGGTGCCGCGGACATGCCCGAGTACTACGGCCAACGGGGCGAGGACTTCCCGGTCTCGATGCGCTCGACGCTGCTGCGCGACCGGGTGACGGCGGGCACGGTCGTCGCCGCGGAGTGCTGCTACGGCGCGCAGCTCTTCGATCCGGCGCTGGCGGACGGCGACTGGCCGATGGCCCTGCGCTACCTGACCGACGGCGCTTGCGCCTTCCTCGGCAGCACCACCATCGCCTATGGACCGAGCGAGGGCAACGGCTCCGCCGACCTGCTCTGCCAGTACTTCCTGCAACGCGTGCTGGCCGGCGCCTCGCTGGGCCGGGCGCTGCTCGAGGCGCGCCAGAAGTTCGCCGGCGAGCGCACCCACCTCGACCCGATGGACCTCAAGACGCTGGGGCAGTTCTACCTGCTGGGCGATCCGTCGCTGCAGCCGGTGGCCGGCGTGTCGCATGCGCTGGCCCGCACCAAGGCCTTCCGCAAGGCCTTCGCCTCGGTCGAGGATCGCGGCGTGCGCGGCCTGCGCCGCGAGCGCCTGGAGCGGGAGGGCCGCAACCTGGCGCGCTCGCTGCCGCGGTTGATTCCGAGCGAGGCGGCGCCCGCGCCGGCGGTGCTCGAGGCGGTGCGGCCGATGCTCAAGGAATCCGGCCTGGACGCCGAGCGCTGCGCGCGGGTCAGCTACCGGATCTCCGGCGCGCCGGGGCATCGGGCGATCCATGTCTACAAGGGGTGGGTCGAACGGCGCCTGCTGGCGCTGATCGCCACCGAGCAGGACGGACGACTGCTCCATGTGAGGCGCATGCATGCCCGCTGACCGTGACGATGCGCCGGGCGGCGCGGCCGAATGCCTGCGCGGACGCCTGTGCCGCGAGCGCGTGGATGCGGGCAGCAAGAGCGAGCGCCTGGCGGTGCTGCTGGTCGTCGCCGATGGCGATCGGGTCGTGCTGCGCCGTGCCGGCGCCAATCCGTTCCGCGATCCGGAACTGGAGGCCCTGGAGGGCCGGGTCTTGATCGTCGAAGGCGAACGGCGCACCCACTATTTCCTGGTGCGCCGCTACACCGTTTGCGAGGACGATGCCCCTTCCGCCGACGACCGGAACGGCTGAGCGCCCGATTGGGTGCCCAGGCCGGGAGCGAAATCTGCCGGAGACCCACCAAGCCTCGCGCATCGTCAAAACCGTGTGCCGCGGTCGGACACCCGTCAGGGCGACTTGCCGCGGATTGCTCGGCAGACGTACAACCGGACTTCGTTCCGCGCCGATGCGCGTCCTGATCCTCACAACCCGACCAAAAGGAGCCCGCCCATGGCCAAGACCTCTCCCTCCGACCGCCTGCTGTCCGACCTGCACCAGGTGGTGACCGACGCCGAGTCGCTGCTGCGGGCCACCGCCGACCAGACCAGTGCCGGCGCGTCCGAACTGCGCGCCCGCGTGCAGTCGACGCTGGATCGCGCCAAGTCCAGCCTGGGCGAGTTCCAGTCCGCCGCGGTCGAGCGCGCCAAGGCCGCCAGCAAGGCGACCGACGACTACGTGCACGACAACCCCTGGCAGTCGATCGGCGTGGCCGCCGGTGTCGGCCTGCTGCTGGGCCTGCTGATCAGCCGCCGTTGATCGGCGACGCCGCGGCGCTGGATGCCGCGGCGCTGGGCGCGGCGCAAGGCGCCGCCGCCATCGGCTGGGTCCCCGACGCCGCAGGCGCCGGGTCCAGCGCCCAGGGCTTGGGCGCGGCCAGCCAGCGGTCGAGTTCCTCGGCCGGCATCGGCTTGGCGAACAGCCAGCCCTGGCCCTCGTGACAGCCCAACGCCAGCAGGTGCTGGCGCTGTTCCTCGGTCTCGATGCCCTCGGCGACGACCCGCATGCCGAGGCTGCATCCCAGGTTCACCACCATCTGCGCGATCGTCGCGCCGGCCGCCGAGCTTTGCGCCTCACGGACGAAGGCGCGGTCGATCTTGAGTCGCTCGACATCCAGCCGCCGCAGCTGGCTCAGCGACGAGAAGCCGGTGCCGAAGTCGTCGATCGCGACCGACGCACCGGTGCCGCGGATCTCCGCCAGCACCCGCAGCACCGCCGAGACCTCTTCCATCGCCATCGATTCGGTGATCTCCAGTTCCAGCGCGGCGCCGGGCACCTCGGCATCGGCCAGCGCGCGCCGGACGGTGTCGATGAAGGCGGGATGACGGAACTGCGCCAGCGAGATGTTCACCGCGACGCGGAAGTCCGCGTAGCCGGCGTCGCGCAGCTGCCGCACCTGGCGGCAGGCGGTCCGGAGCACGAATTCGCCGATCGGGACGATCAGGCCGGACTGCTCCGCCAGTGGAATGAACTGGTCGGGCGGCACGAACTTGCCATCGGCGGTGCGCCAGCGCAGCAGCGCCTCGGCGCCGATGACGCGCAGCGAGCCGAGCTCCACCTGCGGCTGGTAAACGACGAACAGCCGGCGCTCCTCGAAGCTGGCGCGCAAGCCCTTCAGCAGCTTGAAGCGCTCGCGGGCGTCGATGCCCATCTCCGGCGAGAAGTACTGCGACGCGCCACGGTTCCCCGCCTTGGCCCGCTTGAGCGCGATCTGCGCGTCCAGCAGCAGTTCCGAGCCCAGCGTCCGGGACTGGGCGAGCCGCACCAGCCCGGTGGTGGCGGACAGCTGCAGGCGCTCGCCCGCGACGGTGAAGGGGTCGTCGAAGACGCCGCCGATGCGCTGGCCGTTGACCATGTCGTCGGGCCCGAGCAGGCCGAAGGCGTTCGACGAGATCCGCGCCATCGCGGTGTTGAAGCCCAGCCGCTGCGCCAGCCGCTGGGAGACCGCCTGCAGCACCTGGTCGCCGAAGCGGTGGCCGAAGGCGTCGTTGACGTCGGCGAAGTCGTCCAGGTCGATCAGCGCGAGGGTGATGCCCTCGGGCGTCTTGAGGTTGTGCTCGAGCAGCTCGATGAAGCGGGTGCGATTGGGCAGCTGCAGCAGCGGATCGTTGTAGGCCTGGTCGGTCAGCTGCGTGTAGAGCATGACGTTCTCGAAGCCGACCGCGATGTTGGAGCAGAACGCGCGCAGCAACTGGCGGTCGAGCTCGTCGAGTTCCCGTTGCACCTCGACCAGCGCCGCCATGGCGCGACCGCTGGGCAGGCCGAAGAACAGCACGGTGCAGCCGTCTTCGTGCAGGTTGTGGCCGACGGTCAGGCAGCGCGCCAGCAAGTCGCGCACCTTGCCCACCGGCACCGCATGCAGCGGGCGGTTGATGAGCGAACTGTACTGGCCGGCAGCCGCGATGACGCGGGCATCGCCGCTGGCGTCGTTGTGCGCCTGCACGCAGACCAGCCCCTCGGGCAGCGTGCCCAGCAGCGCGCACAGCTGCGTGACCACGCCCTCGGCGAAGCGGTGCAGACCGTGCTGGCGACCGAGCTCGGTGCTGGCCTCGACGATCATCTCCAGCCCTTGCCGGTTGGCCTCCAGCGCGCGGATCTGGCGGTAGGAGCGGATCGCCGCGGTGAGCACGGTGTACAGCCGGGTGCGGGTCAGCTCCGACTTGGTCTTGTAATCGTTGATGTCGTAGGCCTGGACCGTCTCGATCTCCGGCGCGTAACCGGGCTGGCCGGTGCGCAGCACGATGCGCACCGCGCGCAGCCGCAGTTCCTCGCGGATGTGGCGCACCAGCTGCAGGCCGGCGTCGTCGGACTCCATCACGACGTCCAGCAGGACGACAGCGATGTCGGGCTCCTGACGCAGCAGCGCGCGCGCCTCGGCGGCGGACTTGGCATGCAGGAAGGCCAGCGGCTGGCCCTCGACCTGCAGGCCCTGCATCGCCAGCTCGGTGGCCTTGTGGACGTCGGTGTCGTCGTCGACGATCAGCACCCGCCAGGGCTTGCGTGGCGGGAGGTCGTCGAGGACGGCGTGCTCGTGGTCGTCCAGGAACTGCAGCAGGTCGTCGTCCTCGACGACGTCGGAGTGCGTGTGCTGGCGATCAGGCATTGAATCAACCTTGAAGGGCCGGCCGCACGGGGTCCGCGCAACCAAGCGTTACCGCACTGTAGCCCAAGGCCCGGAGGCGGTACGGACAAAGGACGCCCTCGTTTCCCCCGATTCAGTGATAGCTTTCGCACACCGGAGGGGCCGGAGACAGAGGAGAGACGTTCGATGGAATCACGCGATCCGGGGTTGACGGAGCGGCTGCGGCGGATGGCCGAGCGGGCGCTTGAACTGGCCCGCGTGCGGCTGGAGCTGTTGGGTGTCGAGCTGCAGGCGGAGCTGCTGCGCCTGTTCGGCGCCTTGACCGCGCTGCTGCTGGCGCTGCTGCTGGGCGTGGCCGCGCTGCTGATGCTGGTGTTCGCCGCGCTGCTGTGGGTGCCCGATGCCTGGCGCGCGCCGCTGGGCGCGGGACTGGGCGCGGCCTTCCTGTTCGGGGCCGCGGCCAGCTGGTACTGGGCGAAGCGCCAGCTGGCGGCGGGCCGGCCGTTCGCGGCCAGCGTGGCGGAGCTGGCGCGCGATCAACGCGCGCTGGAGCCCGAGGCCGAGCCGGGAGCACGGCCATGATGTGGGGCGATGCAGGCCAGCGGCTGAAGCTGCGGCAGCTCGAGCTGCAACTGCGCAGCGCGGAGCTGCGCCTGGGCTTGTTGCACGATGCGAGGGCGCTCGAGGGCCCGATGCAGTGGGCCGAACGCGGCCATGCGCTCTATCGCCTGGCGGGTAGCCTGCCACGCCTGTGGCGGACGGTGGCGGCACTGGCCGCAGCAGGCGGCCTGGCTGGGTTGACGCACGCCTTCCGCCGGCATGACCCCAAGGCGGCAGACAGCCCGCCCGGCCGCATCGCGCGGCTATGGGCCTGGCTCAGCCTGGGATGGAAGGTGTGGCAGTGGGTGAAGCCGGCGCCGCCGGCCGAGCCCGCCGGGGCGTCGACGCCTTCCTGCGCAAGGAGACGGTCAAGGCCGACGATCGCGAGTTCACCGCGTCGGGCGATCCGGAGGACCTCGATTCGATCCGCCAGTTCGCCGTCGCGTTCCTGCGCCACGAGCAGGACCTG
>NZ_PEOG01000112.1 GCF_002761755.1 Roseateles chitinivorans | reverse complement strand
ACCCAGCCCGGCGCCTGCACCCAGCCCGGCGCCTGCACCCAGCCCGGCGCCTGCACCCGCACCCGCACCCGCTCCCTCGCCGTCGCAGGCGACCACCTGGAACAGCATGAAGTTCGGCGGCGGCGGTTATGTCACCGGCCTGGTGTTCCATCCGACCACGGCGAACCTGCTGTACGCGCGCACCGATATCGGCGGCGCCTACCGCTGGAACCCGGCCGCGTCGTCCTGGACCCCGATCACCGACGGCCTCGGCTTCAGCGCGGCCGAGAGCTCCTACCACGGCATCGAGAGCATGGCCGTCGACCCGAACGACGACCGGCTCGTGTACATGGCCGCCGGCATGTACAACTCCGACAAGGCCGATGCGCGCCTGTACATCTCGAGCGATCGCGGCGATCACTGGACCTACGTCAAACTGCCGTTCTCGACAGGCGGCAACAACGGCGGTCGCGCGATGGGCGAGCGCCTGATGGTCGATCCCAACAAGCCGTCGATCCTGTTCTACGGCTCGCGCACCGCCGGTCTGTGGAAGAGCAGCGACTCGGGCCGCAACTGGACGCAAGTCAGCGCGCTGTCGACCGCCAAGATGACGCAGGACCAGATCAAGGCGGCCGGCGGCAGCGCGATGGGCATCGAGCTGGTCGTGTACGACACCGGCACGAAGGGCTCCGGCACCGCGACTTCGACCCTCTACGCCGCGGTCGCGCCGGACTACGCCAGCGTCGCTGGCCTGGCCTCCAACATGTACCGGTCCACCAACGGCGGCGCCACCTGGAGCGCGGTCACGACGCCGGTCTCGGGCTTCCACATCCCGCACATGGTGCGTGCCGCCGACGGCCTGTTCTACGTCGTCTTCACCAAGGACGCCGGACCGGGCGCCGGCGGACCGGGCCGCCTCTACAAGTTCGATGGCACCACCTGGACGCTGCTCAAGAGCGTGGACCCGACGACAGGCACCAACTTCGGCCTCGGCGGGGTGTCCGTCCAAGGCAGCGGTGCCAGCACCCGCATCGCGCTGGGCGTGACCAACTCCTGGGGGAACTGGAACGGCCAGCAGATCGTGCAGCTCTCCGACGACGGGGGGCGGACCTGGCGCGAGATCGAAGCGCAGATGTCCGGCGAGATCACCTCGGGCTGGGTCGACGATGTCGAGATCGATCCGTCCGACCGCGATCACATCCTGCATGTGCATGGTGGCGGCGTCGTGGAGACGCGCAACGCCTCGTCGGCCAAGCCCACCTGGAGCGGCAGCATCGCCGGCATCGAGGAGATCGCCGGCCAGGCCATCGTGACCCCGCCGGCCGGCGCGTCCTACCTGCTGATCAACAGCTCGGGCGACGTCGGCACCTGGGTCCACACGGATGTGACGAAGACGCCGACGCTGGCGCCGGGCCTGGGCTGGAGCAATGGCATCTCGGCCGACATGGCCTGGTCCGATCCGCAGTACATCGCGGCCTCCGGCTCGATCAACTCGAGCAACATCGGCACCGGCTACTGGTCCGGCGACGGTGGCAAGACCTGGGCCACCTTCGCCAGCCTGCCGGCCGGCGCGGCGACCAACACGGCGAGCGAATCGAGCCTGGTCGTCACCGCGCGCAACAGGGCCGTCTGGGCGCCCGCCAACTCGGTGCCGTCCTACACCACCGACAACGGCGCCACCTGGACCGCGACCAACCTGCCGGCGCTGTCCGCCGTCGGCTGGAACCGCGGCTACCGCCTGGCGGTCGATCGCAAGAATCCGAACAAGGTCTATGCCTACGACTCGGGCGGCGCCTGGTGGGCCTCGGCCGGCCGGTTCTATGTCTCGACCGACGGCGGCCACAGCTTCGCGCTCAGCCAGGGGTCGGTGACCGCCTCGCTCGCCCCCAACGGCTGGTGGGTCACCTCGATGGCGGTCAATCCCAATGCCGAAGGCGACATCTGGATGGCCGACGGCAATGCGGTGTACCACTCGGTGGACTCGGGTGCGACCTGGCAGAAGCTGAGCCAGTTCGCCTCGGTCCAGGGCAGCAACGCATGGCCCGACGTGCAGGGCGCCACCGCGGTGGCGCTGGGCAAGGCCAAGGCTGGCGCGTCCTACTCGGCAGCGGTCTATGTGGTCGGCACCATCAACGGCGTGTGGGGCGTGTACCGCTCCGACGACGGTGGCGCCAGCTGGAAGCGCTTCAACGACGACGCGCACCAGTTCGGCGGCATCGGCGTGATCGCGGCCGACCAGAACCTCTACGGACGGCTCTATGTCAGCGGCACCGGCCGCGGGCTGCTCTACAGCAACTGAAGCCTGACGGCCCCTCACTGGCGTCCGCGCTGGCATCTGCCGACGCGTCGACGCCAGTCCGGGGCAGGATCACCTGGAAACCCAGACGGCATGCCGTGAGACGGCACGGCCCGAGACCTTCGACCATGCGCAACTTCAACACGACGCCGATGGGGCGATCCGCTCTCTGGCTTGCTCTCTGCACGGCCCTGGTTCCCGCCGCTCATGCGGCGGAACCCGCGGCGAATCCGGGGCCTGCCTTCGCCTGGGAATCCAGCGAGCCCCTGATCAAGCCGCCTGCCGACGCGGCGAACCTCTTCGGCGTGAAGGACCCGTCGGTGGTCTTCCACGACAACCGCTATCACGTCTTCTTCACCACCGCCGGCACCGGCGGCTGGGGCATGGCCCACACCAGCTTCGCCGACTGGAAGGACGCGCCCCAGGCGCCGGTCTTCATGCTCGACAAGTCGCCCATCGGGCCCGGCTACCGCGCGGCCCCGCAGGTCTTCTACTTCGCGCCGCAGAAGCTCTGGTACCTCATCTACCAGGGCGGCGACCCGATGTACTCCACCACCCGGGATCTGGCGGATCCCCGCTCATGGACGGCTCCCAAGCCCTTCTACGCGGCCCCGCCCGACGTCGTGAAGGACGACAAGGGCCAGGCCGCCTGGCTGGACTTCTGGATCATCTGTGACGACCGGAAATGCCATCTCTTCTTCACCAACGACAACGGCAGCTTCTTCCGCGCTGAAACCGCGATCGAGCGCTTCCCGCAAGGCTTCTCCACGCCCGTCCTCGCCATGAAGACCGAGCGGCGGGAAGACCTCTTCGAGGCCAGCAACACCTACAAGATCGCGGGCACCGGGCAATACCTGACCCTGATCGAAGCCATGGGTCCGACCGGCCGCTACTTCCGCGCCTGGCTGGCCGACCGGCTCGACGGCGACTGGCGGCCGATCCCCGGCAGCCCGATGAACCTGTTCGCGGGCGCCGAGAACCTCAAGTTCAAGGGCCGCGTCTGGTCGGAGGGCGTCTCCCACGGCGAGATGATCCGCGCGGGCGTCGATCAGACCCTGGCGATCGATCCTTGCAAGCCGCTCAGGTTCCTCTACCAGGGCCTGGACATGACGCCGGGCAAGAAGTACGAGTACATCGAGCTGCCTTATCGGCTGGGACTGATCACGGCGGTCGGTCGCAACCCCGTCAGCGATCTGTGCAAGCGCTGAGGGTCCTCACGGCGTCATCCCCAGAGGCTGCTTCGAAGCTCCGTTCGTCGTTCCCTCACTTGCAGCTCAGCTTGGCCAGGCCGGTGCCGGCGCCGGCCACCTTGGGCAGGTTGGCCTTCACACAGGCGGGAGCGTCCGGCGTGTAGCTGTAGGAAATGCTGACCGGATAGGCGGCCGTGGTCGTCCAGTCCGACGCGTTTCTGGACGGACTGCCGTCCGGATCGGTCCAGGACACGCCGTAGCTGCTGAAGTCCGCCGGCTTGGTGATGTTGTTGTTGCGCAGCTCCCAATAGCCGATCGCCGAGCTGTCCCGCGAGGTGACCGGGTTCTTCGCGTTCTCGAAGTAGTTGGACTCGATCAGCGCGTAGCCGCCCATGCGCACATTGATGCCCGAAGCCATCACGCCGCTGTAGAGGTTGTTGTAGAGGTGGGTGTAGCCGCCCCGCTGCAGCGGCAGGCGGGAGCCGACGTTGTAGTAGTAGTTGTGGTGGAAGGTGATGTAGCGGTCGCTCGAGTCGCTGTCGCTGCTGCCGATCAGGCCGACCTCGTGGTGGTCGTGGATGGCGTTGTAGCTGTAGGTGATGTGGTGGGCTCCCGCCTTGTTGTCCACCAGGCCATCGAACTCCAGGTCGCCCGCGCCAGCGCATTCAGCGAGCGAGCTGAACAGCGTGTTGTGGTCGATCCAGATGTAGCCCGGGAACTTGCCGCTCTGGCCTTCGATGCCGATGGCGTCGATGGATCCGGGCAGCAGGCCGATCGTCATGTTGCGGATGATGATGTTGCTGGCGTCGGCCTTGATGGCCAGCCCGAAATTGGCGGCGGAGCCGGTGGCGCCCTGGATGGTGATGTCGCGCTTGCCCTTGAGCTCCACGATGTCGCCCGCCGGCTTCTTCCATTGCGCGCACGGGTCGGGAATGGTGCCGAAATCGAAGCTGCCGGCATAGGTGATCACCAGGCCGCCGGAGCCGCTGTAGGCATTGATCGCGGCCTGCATCTGCGCGGCCGTGGTGACCACCACAGGATTGGCGGTGCCGCCGCCGGTCACGTCGCCGGCATAGCCGCCGCTGTGGGCGTCGGCGGACGTCGGCGTTGGGTTGGACGGCACGGGCGCGGGCGCTGGTGCTGGTGCTGGTGCTGGTGCTGGTGCTGGTGCTGGTGCTGGTGCTGGTGCTGGTGCTGGTGCTGGTGTCGGCGCGGGAGCCGGTGTCGGCGCTGGAGCTGGGGCGGGCGCGGGAGCGGGAGCGGGAGCTGCACCCGGCGTCGGGGCGGGTGTCGGAGCGGGCGCAGGGGCAGGGGAGGGGGCCGGGGAGAGCGGAGGCGTCGGGCTTGAGGCCGTCGGCGGCGCGGTGCTCGCCGTGGCACCGGCGCTGTCGGAGCCGCCGCCACCGCAGGCGGTCATCAGGCTTGCCGTCAATGCGGCAGCGAAGTAGCGGAGCTGGGCCAACTCCACAGGGCCTACCTGGGTGCGTCTTGTCATGATCCAAATTTGAGAGGTGCGCGGGCCGTCCTCGCCATCGACCAGGGCGGCGGCGCGGATGCTAAGAGGCGTTCATCGCGCGAGTGCGTGACAAGCGGTAAATGCCGTCAGCAACTCCCCGACCGTGGTGATAACTCCGCCACATCGATGACACGACCGGCAGGCAAGGTGACGGAGTTGTTGTTCTTCGTTGTTGGATCACTGCCCATGTCGTCAAAGCATTCGAGCGCCCTGCCGCTCCATCTCTCCTCCCTGCGTGAACTCGAGGGCCTGCCCGACCGCCAGCGCCGTCTGCTGCTGCGCGCGGGCCTGGGCCTGTCCGTGGGCGGCTCCGCCCTCCTCACCGCCTGCGGAGGCGGAGACGGCGGCGGCAGTGGCCCGGACGCCGGCAGCGGCGGCTCGCCGGTGGGAACGCCCGCCAAGGTCTCGAGCTTCGCGCTGGCCGTGCTGCCGGACACGCAGTTCTATTCGCGCTACGCCACCACCGACGAGAACCTGCAGTTCCAGCGCAAGTACGGCTCCACGCCGTATGTCGCCCAGACGAAATGGATCGCCGACAACGCCGCGTCGCTGCGCATTCCGTTCACGATCCATCTCGGCGACGTCGTCGACCAGCAGGGCAAGCCGCTGCAGTGGCAGGTCGCGGATTCGGCGATGAAGGTGCTGGAGTCGGCCAAGGTGCCGTACTCCATCCTGGCCGGCAACCACGATGTGATCTCCGACGTCGACTATGTCGACGCGAGCAGCCAGGCCGCCAACACGGATGCGCAGCGCAACCTGGCCAAGGAGCCCTATCTGCAGGCCTTCCCGACCACGCGGGCGCAGCAGCAAGCCACCTTCGGCGGCCGCGATCCGTCGGGCTTCCACGAGTACCACGTCTTCAATGTCGACGGCAACGCATTCATGGTGCTGTCGATGTCCTGGCGCGCCTCCGACGCCGCCATCGCCTGGGCGCGCGGCGTGCTCGCGAAGCATCCGACGCTGCCGACCATCCTCGCCACGCACCAGCTGCTCAACATCGCGGCCGATGGCGTCAGCCCGCTCGAGGTTCCCTATGGGCTGATGCTGTGGGACAAGCTGATTCGCGACAACGACCAGATCTTCATGACCTTGAACGGTCATTACCACGGCGGCGCCCGTCTGACGAAGACGAATGACTTCGGCAATGCGGTCGAGGAGATGGTGGTCGACTACCAGATGGCCTACATGGGCGGCAACGGTCTCATGCGGCTGTACGAGTTCGACCTGACCAACAACAAGATCAAGGTGATGTCGTTCTCGCCGTGGGTCACGCAGAAGCCGACCGACACGCTCAACGAGTTCGACGTGGCGGTGCTCTCCGACGCGAACCACCAGTTCGAGATCGCCATCGATTTCAAGAAGCGCTTCGCGCGCTTCAATCCGACCTTCGCCTTGCCGGCGTCCGGCAACGCGCCGATCAACGAGCGCGCCAAGGCGGCGCTGCTGACCAACTTCACCGAGCCGCCGCCCAGCGTCAAGAAGGCGGCGGCCGACCCGGCGGACTATCCGGTGGTGGCGTCGACGGTGGCGCATTGGCGCTTCTTCGGTGGCGCCGACGGCAGCGTCGTGCCGGTGGGCCAGGTAATCCAGGACGAAACCGGCGCCAACCCGATCGCACGCCAGCCGCTGGACCGGGGCGGCGCCGCGCAGGCGGGCGACCTGACCTGGTCGAACGATCACCACTACCTCTCGGCCGCGCCGGGCAGCGTGCGCTTCTCCAACTCGGTGAACTCGCCGCTGCGGATGAGCGCATTCGCGACCGACGTGACGGCGCCGCTGAACGGACTGAGCTTCAGCGGCGGCTACACCGTCGAGGCCTTCCTCAAGCTCCCCGCCAACTGGACGGCGGCGAACAACGCCTGGATGAACATCATGGAGCGGGAGGGGCGCCGCGGCGATGTCAGTGGCATCGACGCCAGCGCCGATGGCGACGAGAGCGCGCTGATCTTCGCGATCTCCAGCCTGCGCGAGGTGCAGTGGGAGGTGACGCCGAGCACCTCGGGCACGCGCTCTCCGGCGGCGAATTTCTCCGGCGAGATCGTCACCGAGCGCTGGATTCACGTGGCCATCGTCAACGACCCGGCGCAGAACAGCACCATCATGTACGTGGAGGGGGCGCCCATCCTGCGCAATGCGTCGAACACGAACGGCATCGCCTTCACCAGCGCCAGCGACCGGATGATCATCGGCGGTGGCGTCTACGCGAACGCGCCCTCGAACGGCTTCCTGGGCAGCATCGGCGAGATCCGCATCTGCAGCGAGCCATTGGGCGCGGACAAGTGGCTCACCGCCCGCAAGCGCTGACGCGGACGCCCGCAGTCCTGCGGAGGGTGGCGGCCCCGAAGGAGTTCCGGGGCGGCCGCGCGGACCGTCACCGCTGGGCGGGCTCCCAGCCGAAGGCATGGTCCAGCGACCACCGCCCGGGTCCGCGGCCCAGCAGGACCAGCATCGGCGCGGCCCAGCTCAGGTGGGTCGGCCAGCCCGAGGGATAGACGAAGAGCTGGATCACCGCCGTCATTCCCAGCACGCCCAGCGCCGCCAGGCGGGTGAACAGCCCCAGCACCAGCAGGATCGGCAGGAGATGCTCGGCGCCGGTGGCGAGGTAGGCGGCCCACTCCGGCGGGATCAGCGGCAGCGCGTAGTCCTGGCGGAACAGCAGGAAGGTGGTGTCGGTGAGGGTGAACCAGCCCTCGACCTTGGTGCGGCCGGACAGCCAGAAGACGCCGGCGATGCTGAAGCGGCAGGCCAGCGCGATCAGGTCGTGCGAGATCAGCCGTTCCAGGCGCGCGCGCAGCGCGGCCAGCGATGAGGGGGCGCCGCTCAGGGCGCGGGGCGAGGAAGTCGGCAGGGTGTTCATGAGGGCATCTCCGTGAGGGCGGCGAAAGCGCCTTGTTGAAGCAGGCGACCCAGCGAGGCGCCGGGATCGAAGCGGGCATGGCGAACCTGGACCGCGTCCAGCGCGTCGCCCAGCGCCTGGCCTGCGGCGCAGGCCTCGAGCAACGCGCAGTCGGCGCCGTCGATCTCCAGGCTCAGCACCGCGCCGGCGGGCCGCGTCAGCAACGCGCCCTGGCCGTGCCAGCACGGCGGATTCGGATCGGCGGCCGCGGTGCGCGCGGCCTGCCAGAGCGAGAAGGCCGGCCAGTCCGCGCACCAGCGCCAGCGGGTCGCGGGATGCGGCACCAGGCGGGCGGCGGCGAGCCGCGCGGGATCGAGCGCCGCGATCGTCGCGAGATCGAGCACCGGCGCGTCGGCTGCGACGTGGCTCTCGCTCCAGAGCCGATCCAGCCGCGCGACCTCGCCCAGCCAGGGCCAGTCGCTGCCGGCCACCGCCTGCTCGAGGAAAGCGGGGAAGTGGGCGCCGTAGTGCTGCAGGTCGCCGGCCTCCGGCGGGGCGGCCCGCGCGGCGTCGAGCGCGACGGCCCGCATCCAGTCGTCGCCGACCAGCCGGTGGACGGCCGGGTATAGCGAGAGCAGCGCGTCCGCGCAGCCCTTCAAGACGGTGTTGCGATAAACGGCGAAGCCGGGATGCGAGGCCGGCCCTTCGTGGCGGGTGCGCTCGTCGGCATCGGCCCACAGGTCGTGCCAGAACGCGGTCTGGAATTCGACGAGCGTCATGCGGACACCTCCAGCGCAAGAGGGCGGGCGGCCGCGAGCACCGACTGGGCGTGGCCGCGCTCGGCGATCAGCTCGGCGAACGTTGGCAGGTGGCCGTCGCGCTCGAGCAGCGTCGGGCGCGGTCCGATGCGGGCGGTCAGGCGCTCCAGCAGGGCCCAGACCGGCGCCGCGACCGGCGCGTCGTGGCTGTCGATCAGCAGGCCGGTGGACGGGTCCGCATCGGCGCGGTGTCCGGCGACATGGATTTCCATCACCGCATCGCCGTCGATCGCATCGACCCAGGCCGCGGCATCGAGGCCGAGGTTGTTGGCCGACACGAACACGTTGTTGACGTCGACCAGCAGCCCGCAGCCGCTGCGACGGACCAGCTCGTGCAGGAAATCGACCTCGCCCCAGCCATGGTCCAGGGGCAGGTAGTGCGAGGGGTTCTCGATGGCGACCGGTCGCCGCAGCGCGTCCTGCAAGCGGGACACGTTGGCCACCAGGTGCCGCAGCGCCTCGGTCGTGCGCGGCACTGGCAGCAGGTCCGGCGCGTAGGCGGCACCGGCGCGGCTCCAGGCGAGGTGCTCGGACACCAGTGCCGGCTCCACCCGATCGACCAGCGCCGCCAGTCGCCGCAGGTGATCGGCATCGAGCGGCGCGGCGCCGCCCAGCGAGGCCGAGACACCGTGCAGCGACAGCGGATGCGTCGCTCGCAAGGCCTCGAGCAGGGCCAGGCGCGGGCCGCCGGCCACGAGGTAGTTCTCGGGATGGACCTCGAACCAGAGTCCCGGATCGCGCGCGGCCAGCGCGTCCTCCGCGAACTCGGGCTTGAAGCCCAGGCCGGCGCCCAGCGCGCGCGTCATGGCCGGCCGATCAGGACTTGATCGCGGTCAGCGAGCCCATGCCCTTGGGCGTCTTGATCGTCGTGCAGGTGCCGGCCGGCACGTACTTCCAGGCATTGGCCTGGTAGTCCATCTTGGCGGTGCCGGCGCAGGTGGTGCCGGGGCCGGCGGCGCAGTCGTTCTTGCCGGCCATCGCGACGCCGTAGCAGCGCTCCTTCTCGGCGGTGGCGGGCTTGGCGTCTTGCGCCATCGCGGAAGCGGACAGGGCGGTCAGCGTGACCAGGGCGAGGCTCAGGGTGGTCGACTTCATGGGGCACTCCTTGTGCGGTGAATCGGGTTGTGGGTTGGACGCGGCGGCGAGTCCGTCGCGTTCCGGCAGCTAGTTCGCCGCGAAATCGCCGGGGGTTACAGCGCCTCCGGAAATTTCCTGAAGTTTTTTTTCGCGCCGTCTGTAACCTTCCGGTCCCATGACGCGAATAGATCCGGTGATCGCGACCGAGCATGAGCTGCACCAGCTGTTCCTGGCCGGGCTGGACGGGGATGCGGCGGCCTACCGCCGCTTCCTCGAGCGCCTGGGCGCCTTGCTGCGCGGGTACTTCCGGCGGCGGCTGCAGCAGTTGCCGGACGAGGTCGAGGACCTGGTCCAGGACACCTTGATGGCGGTGCATGCGCAGCGCCAGACCTATCGCCGCGGCGAGCCGCTGACGGCCTGGGTGCATGCGGTGGCCCGCTACAAGCTGGTGGACCTGTGGCGCCGGCGCGAGCGGCAGGAGGCCCTGAACGATCCGCTGGACGAGGACCTGGCGGTGTTCGCCACCGCCGACCATGAGGCCGGCGACACCCGCCGCGACCTCGGCCGGCTGCTGGAACGGCTGCCGACCAGCCAGCGCCTGCCGATCCTGCACACCAAGCTGGAAGGCTTGTCGGTCGAGGAAACCGCGCGCCTCACCGGCATGAGCGAATCGGCGGTGAAGGTCGGCGTGCACCGCGGCTTGAAGGCGCTGGCGCGCCTGTGGAAGGACATGACATGAAGACCGACGAACTCATCGCACTGCTGGCCCGGGACGCGGGCCCGGTGCCTGCGGGCGTGGGGGAACGGCGCTTCGCCGCGGCGCTGTCGCTGGGCATCCTGGCGGCCCTGGCCTGGGTGCAGGGCGCCTTCGGCATCCGGGCCGACCTGCCGCTGGTGATGGCCACCGCCGACTTCTGGCAGAAGGTCGCGATGCCCTTGGCGGTGGCGGTCACCGGCCTGGTCGTCGTCTTCCGGCTGGGCCATCCCGGCGCGCGGGTGCGCGGCTGGTGGCTGGGCGTGTGGCTGCCGGTGTCGCTGCTGTGGATCTGGGCCGCGGTCTTGCTGTGGATGGCCGAGCCGGCCGCGCGGATGCCGCTGGTGCTGGGGACCACCTGGCGCACCTGCGTGTTCAACGTGACGGCGACCGCGCTGCCGATCGGCATCGCGCTGCTGTGGGCGCTGCGC
>NZ_PEOG01000111.1 GCF_002761755.1 Roseateles chitinivorans | reverse complement strand
GGCCGACCTGTTGGACCTGCGCGCGCCGGGCCTGGAGCCCGAGGCTCAACTCGCGGTCATCACCGGCGACCTCCCGCAAGGCGCGGTGCCGTCGCAGGCGCTGGAATCGGTCCGGCTGCTGATGCTGGTCAGCGATTGGGTGCTGCGGCCGGCACAACAGGAGGAACTGGCCAACGGCTGGCCGGCGCTGCACAGCCGCCCGGCGCTGCAGTTCGCGCCGGTCGCGATCACGCCCGACGAGCTGCCCGGTGCCTGGTACCTCGGTCGCGCGGCGCTGCAGCTGCAGATCATGCGCAACGGTCGCAAGCAGGCGGTGGTCGACGCGAAGGCCGGCATGCAGTGGTCCTTCGGCGACCTGCTCGCCGAGGCCACCCGCAACCGGCCGCTGCGCGCCGGCACGCTGGTCGGCGCGGGCATGCCGGCGCTCGGCAAGCCGGTCGTGCTCGAAGCCGGCGACAGCCTGCGCATCGAGTTCAAACTCGGTGACGGCCCCGGCCCCTTCGGCGCCATCGACATGGACCTCGCGGACTCGGAGGACGCGTCCGCGCTCGCGACCGATGCCGATGCCGATGGCGATGGCGATGGTGACGCCGATGCCGCCGACGAGCCGCCGCCGGCAGACAGCCACGAGCCGCCGCGTGCAACGGACGAGGCCTCGCACGAGGCGTCCGTCCAGCCCAGGGCCGCCAAGGCGGCCGATACCCACGAAGGAGACCTCGATGAACCTGCTTCGCCGTGACCTGATCGCGCTGCTGGGCGCGGGATGCGCCTCGCCTTGGGCGATGGCCTTGAGCCTGAGCGAGGGCGATGCCGCCTCCGGCGTGCGCGCGGCCCTGGAGCGCGGCGCGCAGGCGGCGCTTGCGAACCTGGGTCGCACCGACGGCTTCCTGGGCAATCCGCAGGTGCGCATCGAGCTGCCGGGGGCGCTCAAGGACGCGGCCCGGCTGCTGCGCACCACCGGCCAGGGCCGGCGCATCGACGAGCTGGTGACCTCGATGAACCGCGCCGCCGAGCAGGCGATGCCCGAAGCGCGCCAGTTGCTGGTCAACACCGTGCGCAACATCAGCGTCGAGGACGCGGTGAGGATCGTGCGCGGCGGCGACAACGCGGTGACGCAGTTCTTCGAAGACAAAACCCGCGCGCCGCTGACGACCCGCTTCTTGCCGATCGTGACGAAGGCGACCGAGCGCCAGTCGCTGAGCGAGAAGTACAACGCCGTCGCCGGCAAGGCCATGGGCTTCGGCCTGATCCGCAAGGAGGATGCCAACCTGCAGTCCTATGTCACCGACAAGGCGCTGGACGGGCTGTACTTCATGATCGGCCAGGAGGAGAAGAAGATCCGCCAGGACCCGGTGGGCACCGGCAGTGCGATCCTGAGGAAGGTCTTCGGCGGATGAGTGCGTCGGCCGATAGGCTGCCGCCGATGCGGAGCATTTGCGTGCGGAGATGCGTGCCGCGCCGCACGGCGAAGGCCCTGCGGGCGGTAGGCGGGGCGGGGGCTTCCTACAATCGCGACCCATGAACGCCCCGACCGTCGCCCGTCCTGCCGCCGCCTACACCCGCGGCGCCGCCTTGCCCGCGCTCCTGGCGCAACGCATCGCCGTCCTGGACGGTGCGATGGGCACGATGATCCAGCGCTACAAGCTGACGGAGGCGGACTTCCGCGGCACCCGCTTCGCGGACCATCCCAAGGACCTCAAGGGCAACAATGACCTCCTGGTGCTGACCCGGCCCGACGTCATCAGCGAGATCCACCGCCAGTACCTGGACGCCGGCGCCGACATCATCGAGACCAACACCTTCGGCACGACCACCGTCGCGCAGGAGGACTACGGGCTGGAGGCCTTCGCCTACGAGATGAATGTCGCCGCGGCGAAGCTCGCGCGCCAGGCCTGCGATGCCTTCAGCACGCCGGACAAGCCGCGTTTCGCGGCGGGCGCACTCGGCCCGACGCCGCGCACCGCCTCCATCAGCCCCGACGTCAACGACCCGGGCGCGCGCAATGTCGACTTCGACACGCTGCGCGCCGCCTACTACGAGCAGGCCAAGGGGTTGCTCGAGGGCGGCGTCGACCTGTTCCTGATCGAGACGATCTTCGACACGCTCAATGCCAAGGCCGCGATCTTCGCGGTGGACCAGTTGATGGAGGACACCGGCGAGCGCCTGCCGGTGATCATCTCCGGCACGGTGACCGACGCGTCGGGCCGCATCCTGTCGGGACAGACGGTGACCGCGTTCTGGCACTCGGTGCGCCATGCGCGTCCGTTGGCCATCGGCCTGAACTGCGCGCTCGGCGCGGCGCTGATGCGGCCCTACATCGAGGAACTGTCGAAGGCGGCCGGCGACACGCCGATCTCCTGCTACCCGAACGCCGGCCTGCCCAACCCGATGAGCGACACCGGTTTCGACGAGACGCCGGATGTCACCGGCCGTCTGGTCGGCGAGTTCGCCGCGGCGGGCTTCCTGAACATCGCCGGTGGCTGCTGCGGCACCACGCCCGACCACATCCGCGCGATCGCACAGAAGGTCGCCGCTTATCAGCCGCGACGCTGGGGTCAGCCGATCTTCAGCGGCCTGATCGCCGAGGAAGCCTGAGCCTTCGCCACCCCCGCGCCTCAATACAGCTTGAGCATCGCGTCCATGTGGACGCGCAGGCGGACCTCATGCGGCGCGAGGCTGGCGGAGATCGCCTGCGCCGGCAGCCGCGTGTCGCGCAGCACCGGCACGGTCAGCGGCGTGCCGCTGCGGCCGATCAGCGCCGCCACCAGCGGCTCGCTGGCGCTGTGGCCCCGCTTGAGCACCATGCCCTCCTCGCCATTGGTCAGCCGGACCAGCGAGCCCGGCGGATAGAGGCCGATCGCCTTGATCAGCGCGGCGCCGGCCTCGTCGGGTTGCTGGAGCTCGTCCAGATAGACCGCCCGCGCGGCCTGCGCCGCCGATAGCGCCCGGCGGCTGCGGCGCGGGCTCAGGCGCGCGCCATAGACGTCGATCCGGCGCAGCAGGCGCGCCATCAGCTCGCCGTCCGAGCGGCCGGCCAGCGGCCCGGGCCCGGCGTCATGATGCAGGCGGACCGCGTTCAGCCACGCCTCGTCGTCGACGCCGATCTCGCGCAGCGTGGCCGCCGCGCGGTCGCCATGGCCGGCCAGCTGCTCGCGCTGCGCCTCACCCAGCGCCTGCGGCTGCATCGCGTGCTGGTCCTGCTGGACGCCACTGTCCAGGTTCATCGTCAGCGCCGCCAGGCCGAGGGTGCGCCGGCGCCCTTCGCTCCAGCCGAGCTGCCGGGTGGTCATCTCGGCCAGCACCAGCGACAGCAGCGCATGCCGCGCGCTGTACTGCAGCGGCTCCTGGCCCGCGTCGTGCACCAGCATCGCCAGCGAGGCATCGGGCTGCTGGTTCAGGCGCGACAGCACGGTGTCCAGCAGCTGCGCCAGGCGCAGCAGGAAATCCGGCCGGCGCGGATCGCGCAGCACCTGCTGCGCATGCCACTGCAGGTCGGCCCAGATGGCGGTGTGCGCCGGTCCTGCCGACACCGGCAAGGGCATCGGCCGCGTGGGCTTGTACTCGGCCTTCGCATTGGCCAGCGCAGACAGCGAGGCACCTTGCAGCATCATCGTGTCCAGCTTGTGGGCCAGGGCGCGCTGGTACTCGCGCGTCTCGTGGGCCTGTACCCAGGGCCCGCGCGCCAGCAGCTCGCGGACCTGCGGCGTGTCGGGCAGCGGTTGCCCCGCGGCGAACAGCAGGTGCCCCGCCGCGTCACGCAGCGAGAACGTCAGCACCTGTCCCACGCGCAGGCTGTTTGATGGAAGTTGGACCAGATCCACGTCGTCTTCCCGGCGACTGGACGTCGCCCTCTCGTTGTTGTCGTTGTCGGACTGTCGTCGCGCTGTCGCCGGTTCCCTCGACCGTGGCGCGCTGCGGGCGAGCATAGGCGCGTGAGGGGCGTCGGCGGGCATTCCGGCACGAACAAAGCAGGGCCGGACCGGTAGAATGCACGCCGTTTCCGCTGCCAGCAATGCCGCATTCGCGGCATCGGGGCGGCGGTGGTTTCCGAGGAGCGTTGCGACAGGTCCCGTCATCCGGGTGCCCGCCAGGCTCGGAACGGCGCGGTCGGACCCCGGGACCCCGCTGAACAACGACGCTCACCGTCCCGCCCCGCGCGGGGTTGCGGTGAGTTGCGCGGCCCCGTCTCGATCCAGCTTCCTCCAGCCTCGAAGAGCGCCGCCGCCATGTCCGCCCTCCCTCCCGCTTCCGACGCTTCCGACGCCGACGGTTCCGGCCGCACCGCCGTTCCCCCGATGAAGCTCTCCGGCCTGGAGCCGGTGGCCATCGGCGCGGGGACCCTGTTCGTGAACATCGGCGAGCGCACCAACGTCACCGGCTCCAAGGCCTTCGCGCGCTTGATCCTGAACGGCGAATTCGAGGCCGCGCTGGGCGTGGCGCGCCAGCAGGTCGAGAACGGCGCGCAGGTGATCGACATCAACATGGACGAGGCCATGCTCGACAGCAAGGCCGCGATGGTGCGCTTCCTCAACCTGATCGCTTCCGAGCCCGAGATCGCGCGCGTGCCGATCATGATCGACTCGTCGAAGTGGGAGGTGATCGAGGCCGGCCTGAAGTGCATCCAGGGCAAGGGCATCGTCAACTCGATCTCGCTGAAGGAAGGCGAGGCCGAATTCCGCCGGCAGGCCAGGCTGATCCGCCGCTACGGCGCGGCGACGGTCGTGATGGCCTTCGACGAGACCGGCCAGGCCGACACCTACGAACGCAAGATCCAGATCTGCGAGCGCGCCTACCGGATGCTGGTCGACGAGATCGGCTTCCCGGCCGAGGACATCATCTTCGACCCCAACATCTTCGCGATTGCCACCGGCATCGAGGAACACAACAACTACGCGGTCGACTTCATCAACGCCACCCGCTGGATCAAGCAGAACCTGCCCGGCGCGAAGGTCAGCGGCGGCGTGTCCAACGTGTCCTTCAGCTTCCGCGGCAACGAGCCGGTGCGCGAGGCCATCCATACCGTGTTCCTGTACCACGCGATCCAGGCCGGCATGGACATGGGCATCGTCAACGCCGGCATGGTCGGCGTCTACGACGAGATCCCGGCCGACCTGCGCGAGCGCGTCGAGGACGTGGTGCTGAACCGCCGCGAGGACGCGACCGAGCGCCTGCTGGAGGTGGCCGAGTCGGTCAAGGGCGCCGCCAAGGACGACAGCGCCAAGCTGGCCTGGCGCGCGGGCGACGTCGAGGCGCGGCTGTCGCATGCCTTGATCCACGGGATCACCGACTTCATCGTCGAGGACACCGAGGAGGCCTGGCAGGGCATCCGGGCCAAGGGCGGCCGTCCGCTGCATGTGATCGAGGGACCGCTGATGGCCGGCATGAATGTGGTCGGCGACCTGTTCGGCGCCGGCAAGATGTTCCTGCCGCAGGTGGTCAAGAGCGCGCGGGTGATGAAGTCCGCGGTCGCCCACCTGGTGCCCTACATCGAGGAGGAGAAGCGCCAGCTCGCCGCCGCCGGCGCGGACGTGCGCTCCAAGGGCAAGATCGTCATCGCCACCGTCAAGGGCGACGTGCACGACATCGGCAAGAACATCGTCACCGTGGTCCTGCAGTGCAACAACTTCGAGGTCGTCAACATGGGCGTGATGGTCCCGTGCCAGGACATCCTCGCCAAGGCCAAGGTCGAGGGCGCCGACATCATCGGCCTGTCCGGGCTGATCACGCCGAGCCTGGAGGAGATGCAGCACGTCGCCGCCGAGATGCAGCGCGACGACTACTTCCGCGTCAAGAAGATTCCGCTGCTGATCGGCGGCGCGACCACCAGCCGGGTGCACACGGCGGTGAAGATCTCGCCGCATTACGAGGGGCCGGTGGTCTACGTGCCGGACGCGTCGCGCTCGGTGGGCGTGTGCTCCGAACTGCTGTCGGATGAGCGCGCGACGCGCTTCATCGACGAACTGAAGTCCGACTACGAGAAGGTCCGCGAACTGCACGCCAACAAGAAGCAGACGCCGCTGGTGACGCTGGCGCAGGCTCGCGCGAACAAGCAGCGCGCCGACTTCACGACCTACACGCCGCCGGTGCCGCGCTTCATCGGCCGGCGCCAGTTCCGCAACTACGACCTGGCCGAGCTGGCGCAGTGCATCGACTGGGGCCCGTTCTTCCAGACCTGGGACCTGGCCGGCCCGTTCCCGGCGATCCTGAAGGACGAGGTGGTCGGCGCCGAGGCGCAGCGCGTCTTCAGCGACGGCAAGCGCATGCTGCAGCGCCTGATCGAGGGCCGCTGGCTGACGGCCAACGGCGTGGTGGGCCTGTACCCGGCCGCCCAGGTCAACGATGACGACATCGAGATCTACAGCGACGAGTCGCGCTCCGAGGTGCTGATGACCTGGCGCGGGCTGCGCATGCAGTCCGAGCGGCCGGTGGTGGACGGCGTGCGCCGGCCCAACCGGGCGCTGGCGGATTTCATCGCGGCCAAGGGCACGGTGCCGGACTACATCGGGCTGTTCGCGGTCACCGCCGGCCTGGGCGTGGACAAGAAGGAGCAGCAGTTCATCGACGACCTGGACGACTACTCGGCGATCATGCTCAAGGCGCTGGCCGACCGCCTGGCCGAGGCCTTCGCCGAGCGGCTGCACCAGCGGGTGCGGATGGACTTCTGGGGCTACGCGGCCGATGAGGCGCTCAGCAACGAGCAGCTGATCGCCGAGGCCTACCGCGGCATCCGTCCCGCGCCGGGATATCCGGCGTGCCCGGATCACCTGGTCAAGCGGGACATGTTCCGCGTGCTGCAGGCCGAGGAGATCGGCATGGCGCTGACCGAAGGCATGGCGATGACGCCGGCGGCCAGCGTCAGCGGCTTCTACTTCGCGCATCCGGAAGCGACTTATTTCAATGTGGGTCGCATCGGCGACGACCAGGTGGCGGACTGGGCGGCGCGCATGGCGCTAGATCCGCAGGACGCGCAACGAGCCCTGGCGCCACTGCTGGGCTGACGCGCCCGAGCAACGAAAAGCGCACGACGCGGCCTTGTCCTACAGGCCGCGTTTCACCCATTTACAAACGGAACAAGAACCGGCCACCGCGACTTGTAACAGCGTGGCATTCTTCGCTCGTCCCCCGAGGTAGGGGAAAACCATAAGAGGTGAATCATGGCGTTGAATACCAATCAAAAGATCGCGGCGGGTGCAGTTGGGGCCACCGTGCTGGTCGTGGCAGCGTTCTTCGCGGGGCGGCACCAGTCGGCGCCGTCGATGCCGGACACGCCGGTCGCGGCGGCCGAGCAGCAGGGCAACATCGTCGATCGCAACGGCGCCAATGCCGCCGACGAGGCGCGCGCGGCGCGCCGCTCGGGCGACCAGGCGGTGCAGCAGCGCACGGCCAATGACTCGCATCGTGGCTCGCAGTCGCGCGATGGCGGCTCGACCGGCTATGCGGACAACAACGGCAGCGCCGGCCAGGCCGAATCCCGGCTGTGCGCGTCCTGCGCGACCGTCCTGTCGGTGCGCACCGAGGCCCGTGAAGGCCAGGGCACCGGCATCGGCATGGTGGGTGGCGCGGTGGTCGGCGGCCTGCTGGGCAGCGCGGTCGGCGGCGGCACCGGCAAGAAGATCGCCACGGTCGGTGGCGCGGTGGCCGGTGGCTACGCCGGCAACGAGATCGAGAAGCGCCAGCGCAGCACGACCGTCTGGGTGGTGAAGATGCGCAACGCCGACCAGAGCAATCGCACGATGACGTTCAGCCATGACCCCGGCGTGCAGAGCGGCGACGTGGTGCGCGTCAGCGACGGTCAGCTGATCCGCCAATAAGTCGGACCCCTTTCGCGGTCGCCCCACCGGCGTCCGCGATCCCCGAAGCGCCGGCCTCGCCCGGCGCTTCTGCTTTTCGGCGCTCCCACATCGAACCTCATTCGTCGCGGCCCGGCAGCGCTCGACGCCATTGGATGGCTTCCGCGACGTGGGTGGGCGTGACAAGGTCGTCCGCCGCCAGGTCGGCGATGGTGCGCGCGATCCGCAGCACGCGATGAAAGCTGCGCCCCGACCATGCCAGTCGCGCCGACGCGCGGTGAAGCATCGCCTCGGCTTCCAGCGTCATGCGCAGGTACTCGTCGAGCTGACCCGCGGCCAGCCGGCCGTTCACGCAGCCCTGCCGGGCCTCGGCACGCTGGCGGGCTGCCGCGACGCGGGCGGCGACCGTGGCGCTGGGCTCGCCATCCGGCGCGGCCGAGAGCACTGCGGCCGGCAGCACCGGCACCTCCACCGTCAGGTCGATGCGGTCGAGCAGCGGCCCCGAGAGCCGGTTCTGGTAGCGCGTGACCTGGTCCGGCGTGCAGCGACAGGCCTTGGTCGGATTGCCGAGATGGCCGCAAGGGCAGGGGTTCATCGCGGCGACGAGCTGGAAGCGCGCCGGAAAATCCGCTTGATGCGCGGAACGGGAAATGTGGACCCGCCCGGTCTCGAGCGGCTCCCGCAGCGCCTCCAGCGACAGCCGTTGGAACTCCGGCAGCTCATCCAGGAACAGCACCCCATGCTGGGCGAGGGTGATCTCGCCCGGACGCGGCGGTGAGCCGCCGCCGATCAAGGCCGCGGCGGAGGCGCTGTGATGCGGCGACCTGAACGCGCGCTGCGCCCACAGCGAGGGCCGGAACTGGCCGTTCGCACTCAGCAGCGCGGCGGATTCCAGCGCCTCGGATTCCGACAAGGGCGGCAGCAGCGTCGGCAGGCGCTGCGCCAGCATCGACTTGCCGGTGCCCGGCGGCCCGACCAGCAGGACGCTCAAGCCGCCCGCCGCCGCAATCTCCAGGGCCCGTTTCGGCCCCGCCTGTCCCTTGATGTCGCGCAGGTCGAGCGGCGTGTCGGCGGGCGGCGGCGGATCGCGCTGCACGCGGGGCAACGGCGCATCGCTGCCGGGCTGCAGAGCGTTGACGAGGTCGAGCAGATGGGCGGCCTCGCGCACGACCAACCCCTGCACCAGAGCCGCTTCGTCGGCGCAACCGCGCGGCAGGATCAATTCGCGATCGAGCCTGGTGGCGCGCAGCGCGAGCGCCATCGCCAGCGCGCCCTTCACCGGCCGCAGTTCGCCGGACAGGCCCAGCTCGCCGGCGCATTCGAGTTGGGCCAGAAGCTCGACGTCGATCTGGCCGCTGGCGGCGAGGAGCCCGAGCGCGATCGGCAGGTCGAAGCGCGCGCCTTCCTTGGGCAGGTCGGCGGGCGACAGGTTCACGGTGATGCGCTTGTTCGCGGGGAACTCGAGCCCGCTGCTCTGGAGCGCGGCGCGCACCCGCTCGCGGGACTCCTTGACCTCCAGGTCGGCGAGGCCAACCAGTGTGAAGCTCGGCAGCCCATTGGCGAGATGGACTTCCACCTCCACCGCCGCCGCCGACAGGCCGTCCAGCGCGCGGCTGTGGATGATCGCAAGGGACATCGCCATGGTGTCTCGGACACGGATCAGCACCTGGCCTTCCGCACCCACTCGGGTCATGAGGCCGGCAGTGTCGGCATCGCCGGATTTCACGCCTAGCACCCTGTTGGGGCGTTTCGAGGGTTAACCATTCCCCCGCTACTGCATGTTTTTGGTGCGCGATGGCGCTTGACGGGGCGGTATCGGCAACCGTTCGTCGCGGCATGAGCCGGATTGGGGCTCTTTCAAAGGGGGACGGTCGCTTGGCACAAAAGCTGCAAAGCCTCGTCCGGAAGCAGTCGCCCAGAGTCGCTCAACAATCAGGAGCCCCCGCGCATGAAGCCTTTCGCCGCCGTCCGCGCCGCCGCCATCGCGGCCACCGTCGTCGCCACCGCCCTCCCGGCGCTGGCGCAGGAGGCCAACCCGCTGTCCTTCAACGTCAGCGTCACCTCCGACTACCGCTATCGCGGCATCTCGCAGTCGCGCCTCAAGCCCGCGCTGCAGGGCGGCGTCGACTATGCCCACGCCAGCGGCTTCTACATCGGCGCCTGGGCCTCGACGATCAAGTGGATCAAGGACAGCGGCGGCGACTCCGATGTCGAGATCGACACCTACGCCGGCTACAAGACCGAGGTCAGCTCCGGCGTCACCGTCGATGTGGGCTTCCTCCGCTACAACTACCCGAGCAACAAGCTGGCCACCAGCGCCAACACGAATGAGCTGTACGGCGCCGTCACCGTGGGGCCGGCCACGCTGAAGTACTCGCACAGCATCAGCAACCTGTTCGGTTTCGCCGACTCCAAGCAGAGCGGCTACCTCGACCTGAGCGCCACCTTCGACGTCGGCGGCGGGGTGACGTTGACGCCGCACATCGGCCACCAGAAGGTCAAGAACAACGGCGACTTCAGCTACACGGACTATTCGCTGACCGCCAACAAGGACTTCGAGGGCTTCACCTTCGGCCTGGCCTTCGTCGCCACCAACACCGACAACTACATCGGCGGCAAGGGCAAGGACCTGGGCAAGAACGGTGTGGTCGTGTCCGTCAAGAAGGTCTTCTGAATCTGAACCAGGAGAGCGCGGGCGGATGGCCGCGCCGCCCTCCGCGCCGCGCATCGAGGAGAAAACGTCATGAAACTGATCACCGCCGTCATCAAGCCCTTCAAGCTGGATGAAGTGCGGGAGGCCCTGAGCGCCATCGGCGTGCAGGGGCTGACCGTCACCGAGGTCAAGGGCTTCGGCCGCCAGAAGGGCCACACCGAGCTGTATCGCGGCGCCGAGTACGTCGTCGACTTCCTGCCCAAGGTCAAGATCGAGGCTGCCGTCGCCGACGGCGTCGTCGAGCAGGTCATCGAGGCCATCGAGAACGCCGCCCGCACCGGCAAGATCGGCGACGGCAAGATCTTCGTCTCCCCGCTGGATCAGGTGATCCGCATCCGCACGGGCGAGACCGGCCAGGACGCGCTGTAAGCGTCCCGGTCGAGCGCTGAAACGTCGCGGCCACCGAGGGCGGCCGCTCCGCAGTCCGTTGCAGTCCCGCGCCGCGCCGCCGCCCGGCCCGTCGCGTCCGCCGATCCCCAAAGATCCAACGAAGAGAGTCCCGATCATGAAGAAACTACTCGCCTGCCTGGCCCTGGCCGCGGCAGCCTTCACCAGCCTGGCCCCGGCGGCCATGGCGCAGGACGCGGCTTCCGCGCCCGCCGCCACCGCCAGCGAGAC
>NZ_PEOG01000014.1 GCF_002761755.1 Roseateles chitinivorans | reverse complement strand
CAAGAGGCCGAGCTGCAATCCGGTCCGCAGGGCTACAGCGGCCGCCTGACGCTGCTGCTGCCCGCCGCGGCAGGGAACTGAGCGATGGCCCGACGATCGAGCGCCACGGCGCGGGCCGCTCGCCCACCATCGGCACCGCCAGCCGGATCAGCGTCGCGATCGCGGCGGAGACGCTGGCCTTCGCCGGCTTCGACGAATCCGGCCCGCCGGTGATTGCGCTGGCGGTGGCGACGATGCTGATCGGCGGCCTGCCGACGCTGCGCAAGGGCTGGATCGCGCTGAAGAGCGTGACGCTCAACATCCACCTGCTGATGAGCTTGGCCGTGATCGGTGCCATCGTGCTCGGCCAATGGCCGGAGGCGGCGATGGTGGTGTGGCTGTTCGGCCTGTCCGAGATGATGGAGAGCCTCAGCCTGGCCCGCGCCCGCGACGCGATCCGCGCACTGACGCAGCTGGCGCCGGAGACGGCGCAGGTCCAGGGCGAGGACGGACGCTGGGCCACGGTGCCGGCGGCGCAGGTGGCGATCGGCGCGCGCGTGCGCGTACCGCCGGGCGAGCGGGTGCCGCTGGATGGCCGGCTGCTCACCGGACGATCCAGCCTGAACGAAGCCGCGCTGACCGGCGAGGCGATGCCGGTCGACAAGGCGCCCGGCGACACGCTGCTGGCCGGCAGCATCAACGGCGACGGCCTGCTGGAGATGACGGTGACGGCGGACAAGGGCCACACGCTGCTCGACCGCATGGCCGCCGCGGTACAGCAGGCGCAGTCGCAGCGTGCGCCGACACAGGCCTTCATCGACCGCTTCGCCCGCGTCTACACGCCGGCAGTGGTGCTGGTGGCGGTTGCGCTGGCGGTGCTGCCGCCGCTGCTGGGCCTCGGCGCCTGGAGCGACTGGATCTACAAGGGCTTGGTGCTGCTGGTGATCGCCTGCCCGTGCGCGCTGGTGATCTCGACGCCGGTCACCGTGGTCAGCGGTCTGGCGGCGGCCGCCCGAAGGGGCATCCTGATCAAGGGCGGGCTCTACCTCGAGCGCGCCCGGCAGCTGAAGACGCTGGCCTTCGACAAGACCGGCACGCTGACCGAAGGCCGGCCGCAGCTGGCGGCGGTGCAGCCGCTGTACCCGTCGGTGAGTGCCGACCAGGCGCTGCATCTCGCTGCGCGGCTCGACGCCGGGAGCGCGCATCCGCTGGCGCAGGCCATCGTCGCGGCACACGCAGAGCGGCTAGGCACCGCGCTGGCGCCGGTCGAGCATCTGCGCAACCTGCCTGGGCTGGGCTTGACCGCGCAACTGGAGGGCCAGGGCTTCGCCCTCGGCAACGAGCGGCTGGCCGAGCAGCGCGGCGCCGTCGACGACGAGGCCCGATCCGCGGCACGCTCGCTGCAGGCGCAAGGCCACACGCTGGTCTGGCTGATGCGCGGCACGCAGACCTTGGCGCTGCTGGCGCTGTCGGACACGCCGCGGCCCGAGGCCGCCGAAGTGCTGCGCGCGCTGCGCGGTCGCGGCCTGGCGCTGACGATGCTCAGCGGCGACCAACGCGCCAGCGCGGTCGCGATGGCAGGCCGGCTCGGACTGCCCGAGGACGCGGTGCGGGCGCCGCTGCTGCCGCAGGACAAGCTCGACGCGATCGCGGCGCTGGCCGGCTCGCAGGGGCCGGTCGGGATGGTCGGTGACGGCGTCAACGATGCACCGGCGCTGGCGCGGGCGGACATCGCCATCGCCATGGGGGCCGCCGGCAGCGCGACCGCGCTGGAGACCGCCGACATCGCGCTGATGCAGGACGACCTGCGCAAGCTGCCGGAACTGATCGGCCTGTCCGAGCGGGTAGCGACGGTGCTCAAGCAGAACATCGCGGTGGCGCTGGGATTGAAGGCGGTCGTGGCGGCGCTGACGCTGGCGGGCATCGGCTCGCTGTGGCTGGCGGTGCTGGCCGACGCGGGCGCGAGCCTGCTGGTGGTGCTCAATGGCCTGCGCCTGCTGCGCGAGGGGCGCCCCTGAGCCGTCGGTGCGGGGTGAACGGGCCGTGGAGGTCGTGCGAAGGCCCCAGGGAAAGCGGCGCGCGACCTAGGGTGAGCCCTAATCCCGAGGCGGCGGTTGAAGCTGACCTTTCGCTGACAATGGCGCGCCTGCCGCTGGCGGGCCCCAAGGGATCGATCGGTCCGGGGCCTGGACCAGCGGCAAACGCGTTCTGATCCCTGGAACGCGACTTCCCGTGACCCGGAGCGCCGGGTCACCGATCCATCACGGAGCGTCGTTTGAACACAATTCAAACTCCCGGAGCGCGGCAGACCATCCTCGGCCAGCCCAACAGCCTGTTCGTCCTGTTCTTCACCGAGATGTGGGAACGGTTCTCCTACTACGGCATGCGCGCGCTGCTCGTGCTGTACCTGATCTCGGCCACGACCAAGGGCGGCTGGGGCTGGACCCGCGAGGAGGCCACCAGCCTCTACGGCTGGTACACGATGCTGGTCTACCTGACGCCGATCATCGGCGGCTACATCGCGGACCGGATGCTGGGCACGCGGCGCTCGGTGGTGCTGGGCGGCTTCATCATCGCGGCCGGCCACATCGCGCTGTTCTTCGACACGAAGGCGACGTTCTATGTCGGCCTGGGGCTGGTGATCCTGGGCACCGGCCTGTTCAAGCCGAACATCTCGGCGATCGTCGGCCAGCTCTACACCAAGGACAACGAGGGCCAGCGCGATGGCGGCTACACGCTGTTCTACATGGGCGTGAACGCGGGTGCGTTCTTCGGCATCTCGCTGTGCGGCTACATCGGCGAGAAGATCGGCTGGCACTACGGCTTCGGCCTGGCGGCGGTTTTCATGATCCTGGGCGCGCTGCAGTTCTGGTTCGGCCAGGGCATCTTCGGCGACATCGGCAGCGCGCCGAGCAAGGACGCGCCGATGGTGGACGCGAGCGAGCCGCTCGACGACACGCCGGCGCACATCGTGCGTGACCGCCTGATCGCGATCGGCGTGTTCTCGTTCTTCACCATCTTCTTCTGGTTCGCCTTCGAGCAGGCCGGCGGATCGATGACGATCTTCGCGGCCGACTACACCGACCGCGCCCTGGTCGGCACGAGCGGGCTGGTGTTCAAGATCGTCAATTCGCTGATGACCTTGATCCCAGTGGCGATCCTGAGCTGGCTGCTGATCAAGCTCTCGCGCAGCACGGAGGGCAAGTACGCGCTCTCCAACGGCCTGCTGGTGGTGGCCTTGGCGCTGATCTGGGGCCTGTCGCTGTGGATGCTGGGGCGTGAGTTCCAGATGGAGCAATCGGAGATTCCGGCCACCTGGTTCGGGGTGCTGAATTCCTTCTTCCTGGTGATCCTGGCGCCGATGTTCAGCAAGATGTGGGAGCGCCACTGGAACCCGAGCGGCCCGGTGAAGTTCGGCGTCGGCCTGGTGCTGCTGGGCCTGGGCTTCGCGGCGCTGTCGTACGGCGCGTCGGGCATCCCGGCCGGCGCGAAGACGGCGCAGGTGAGCATGATCTTCCTGACGCTGGCCTACCTGCTGCACACGATGGGCGAGCTGTGCCTGTCGCCGGTGGGGCTGTCCTACATCTCGAAGCTGGCGCCGGCGCGGCTGCTGGGCCTGATGTTCGGCGTCTGGTTCGTCAACGCGGCGATCGCCAACAAGATCGCGGGCGCGACCGGCTCGTACATCGACGCGATCTCGTCGACCTATTCGATGTCCACCTTCTTCCTGATCTTCACCATCATCCCCGCCGCCGCCGGCGTGCTGCTGATGCTGCTGAGCCCGTGGATGAAGAAGCTGATGCACGGCGTGCACTGACCGCATCGCCAAGAGCCCTCGCGGGCTCATCGATCGAAGAACCCGGGCTTGCCCGGGTTTTTTATTGCCGGGCCCGCCAGCCGCAGCTTGTGCGATACATAAGGATTGGCTATTGTTTATGCATCCCGTACCCCTTTAACCTGCGGAGCCCTCATGCCAGCCGCCACCAATCAACAAGCGCTGAAGCTCAACTTCAAGGAGGACACGCTCACGACGGTGTCGAGAGACGCCTTGCGAGCGATGGCCAAGAAGCTCGGTTTCAACGAGACCCAGACCGTCCTCTTCGCGCTCGCGCGCTTGAGGGACGAGGTTTTCAACGAACAGGAATTGGAGAAGTTCATGCCGCTCACGAAGAAACATCACGAGGCGATCGCCAAGGCAGAACCCCGGCGGCGCGGGAAGGTGCTGGACACCTTGCTGTGAGGCCACATGTACTGGACGCCGCGGCCGAAGTCGGGCGACATCGTTCAGTGCCGGTTTCCGGAACGCGTCGGAGTGCCCGGACCCAAGGAGCGGCCCGCACTCGTGCTTCAGGTGGAGGAGGCCGTCGACGAGCCGAAGGGCAGCGTGGTCGTGGTGGCTTACGCGACCTCCCGCCGCACCAACATGCTCTTCCCCGGGGAATTCGTGGTCGAGCCGAGCGCGAAGACAGGTCTTGTGAAGCCGACCAAATTCGACCTCGTGAATCGGCATGCGCTGCCTTTCGACGACGAATGGTTCGCACCGGCACCCGGCAATCGCCCCACCACCCTCGTCGAGGGCGCCTGGACCTCACGAATGAAGCACTGCGCCGTCGGCTTCAGACGGCGATTCAGGAGGCCAAGCGAACGGCCAAGAGGCTGTCCTGAGAAGGAGCTTGTCCATGCCTCGCCCACGCCCACGCCGGTGCCTGCGGCGGTGGCGGGGCGACCAGGGCGCCGGCCTGTCGGACCATCTCTTTGCGTCCTTGCCCCTATGCCTTCGTACAGGGGCGTCATGCCGGCGGAGGAGCCCGCGATGCACCGGGTCGGTTCATTTTTGGGATGTCCGGAACGCCCGGTCGCACTCGTTTGGAACGCTCGTCGCTTCAATCCCTGGGAATTTCGCGCCGCTGCGGGAGCGCGCGAGCGGGCTCTCTTCAGAGAGAGTCCGGCGTCCTTGCCCAATCCTCCTGACGTTTTCCGACAGCCGCTCCCACGAGACTTACGCACAACCTTGCCCAGGCAGTCAATGACGTCTCAATAAGTCCTAGGGCCTAGGGACAGGTATTGCCCTCGGCACTTTGCGGTCATTGACTGACCGCTTACATTCCGCCGCACGCTGCGGTGCAACAGATGCCGCGGGCGTTTTCGGGAGTGATGCATGGTCGGACCGTCTTTCCATCGCAATGCCGTCGCCGGCGCCTTCGTGGCGCTGCTGCTGACCGCCTGCGGACAACAACAGGATCAACAACAACAGCATGGCGGCCCACCGCCCGTGACGGTCGCCCCGGCGATCTCGCGCGAAGTCCAGGACTTCGATGAGTTCACCGCGCGCCTGGAAGCGCCCGACACCGTCGAGATCCGCGCCCGCGTCGCCGGCACGCTCGACAAGGTGCACTTCCGCGAGGGCCAGGTGGTCAAGAAGGGCGAACCGCTCTTCACCATCGATCCCCGTCCCTTCCAGGCCGAAGTCGCTCGCGCCGAGGCTCAGCTCGCCGCCGCGCGCACCGCCGCCGACCTGTCCAAGTCGGACCTCGGCCGGGCCGAGAAGCTGGTCGCCATCCAGGGCGTCAGCCAGCAGGAGATCGACCAGCTCAAGGCCGCCGTCCGCAACAACGACGCCAACATCCGCGCCGCCGAGGCCGCGGTGACCCAGGCCCGGCTGAACCTGGAGTTCACCCAGGTCCGCGCGCCGGTCACCGGCCGCAGCTCGCGCGCCAACGTCACGCCGGGCAACCTGGTCAACGTGGGTGAGCCCGTGCTCACCACGGTGGTCTCCAGCGACAAGGTCTACGCCTACTTCGACGCCAGCGAGGCGACCTTCCTCAAGTACGCCGCCGCGGCCCGCGCCGGCGGCGCCAAGCGCGAGCAGGCCAGCAAGGTGCACCTGGGCCTGGCCAACGAGCAGGGCTATCCGCACGAGGGCCGCATGGACTTCGTCGACAACCGCCTGAATCCGGCCACCGCCACCATTCGCGGCCGCGCGGTCTTCGACAACAAGGACGGCGCCTTCACGCCCGGCCTGTTCGCCCGCGTCAAGCTCGAAGGCACCGGCAGCTACACCGCGACGCTGATCCCCGACCGTGCCATCGGCACCGACCAGGCCAACAAGGTGGTCATGGTGGTCGGTCCCAACAACATCGTGGCACCCCGGCCGGTGGTCGTCGGCGCCCAGTTCGACGGCTATCGCGCGGTCCAGGGCATCAAGCCCGGCGAGCTGGTGATCATCGACGGCCTCCAGCATGCGATGCCCGGCGCGCCGGTCACGCCGCAGCAGGCCAAGCTCGACGACAAGGGCCGCACGGTCGCCCCGCCGCAAGGCGCCGCCTCCGCCGCCCCGGCCGCGTCGAAGTAACCCGGCGCGAGGTCGTTCATGGATATCTCCCGCTTCTTCATCGAGCGGCCGCGCTTCGCGTCGGTCCTCTCGATCTTCATCTTCCTGGTGGGCCTGCTGGCGATCTTCCGGCTGCCCATCTCCGAGTACCCCGAGGTCGCGCCGCCGCAGGTCGTCGTGCGCGCCCAGTTCCCCGGCGCCAACCCGCGCGTGATCTCCGAGACGGTCGCCACGCCGCTCGAGGAACAGATCAACGGCCTGGAAAACGTCCTGTACTTCGACAGCCAGGCCACCGCCGACGGCGGCATGACGCTGACGGTCACCTTCAAGATCGGCACCAATCCCGAAGCAGCGGAAACCGCGGTCCAGAACCGCATCAACCGCGCGCTGCCGCGACTGCCCGACATCGTCCGGCAGATCGGCGTGACGACCGAGAAGTCCAGCCCCAACCTGACCATGGTCGTCCACATGGTCAGCCCGGACAACTCGCGCGACGCGCTCTACCTGCGCAATTACGCGCAGCTGCAGGTGCGCGACGAGCTGCTGCGCGTGCAGGGCATGGGCTCGGTGCAGGTGTTCGGCTCCGGCGACTACGCCATGCGCATCTGGCTGGACCCGGCCAAGCTCGCCGGCCGCGGCCTCACCGCCACCGACGTCACCAACGCGATCCGTGAGCAGAACACGCAGGTCGCGGCCGGCGTCGTCGGCGCTCCGCCGGCCCCCAAGGGCACCGACTTCCAGCTGCAGATCAACACGCAAGGGCGCCTCGTCACCGAGGAGGAGTTCGCCGACGTCATCATCCGCACCGACACCGCCACCGGCGGCCTGGTGCGAGTGCGCGACGTGGGCCGCGTCGAGATGGGCCCGGGCACCTACGCGCTGCGAAGCCTGCTCAACAACAAGGAAGCGGTCGGCATCGGCATCTTCCAGGCCCCGCAATCCAACGCGCTGAACATCTCCAAGGACGTCCGCGCCACGATGGAACGGCTGAAGGCCAACTTCCCGGCCGGCGTCAGCTACGACATCGTCTACGACCCGACGCGCTTCGTCGCGACCTCGATCGAGAAGGTCATCCACACCCTGATCGAAGCGGTGCTGCTGGTCGTGCTGGTGGTGATCATCTTCCTGCAGACCTGGCGCGCATCGATCATCCCGCTGCTGGCGGTGCCGGTGTCCATCGTGGGCACCTTCGCGGTGCTGCTGCTGCTGGGCTACTCGATCAATACGCTGACGCTGTTCGGCCTGGTGCTGGCGATCGGTATCGTGGTCGACGACGCGATCGTGGTGGTCGAGAACGTCGAGCGCAACCTGGAGGACGGCCTCACGCCGCACGACGCGACGATCAAGGCGATGCAGGAGGTTTCCGGGCCCATCATCGCGATCGCGCTGGTGCTGTGCGCGGTGTTCATCCCGCTGACCTTCGTCCCGGGCCTGTCGGGCCAGTTCTATCGCCAGTTCGCGGTCACGATCGCGATCTCGACGGTGATCTCGGCGTTCAACTCGCTGACCCTGTCGCCCGCGATGGCGGCCTTGCTGCTGCGTCCGCACGACGCGCCCAAGGACCCCATCATGAAGGTGATGGACAAGCTGTTCGGCCGGTTCTTCCACTGGTTCAACTGCTTCTTCCAGCGCCGCAGCGAGGGCTACAGCCGCGGCGTCACCGGCATCCTGCGTCGCAAGTCGGCCGCGCTGATCGTCTACGCGGTGCTGCTGGGACTGACCGCGCTGCTGTTCACCCGCATTCCGTCGGGCTTCGTGCCGGCGCCGGACAAGCAGTACCTGATCGGCATCGCGCAGCTGCCGGCCGGCGCCACGCTGGACCGCACCGACGAGGTCATCCGGCGCATGAGCGACATCGCGCTGAAGGTGCCGGGCATCCGCGACTCGATCGCCTTCCCGGGCCTGTCGATCGCGGGCTTCTCGGCCGCGCCCAACGAAGGCATCGTGTTCTTCGGCCTGGACGACTTCGAGAAACGCACCAGCGCCGACCTGTCCAAGGACGCGATCCTGGGCAAGGTCAACGGCGCCATCCAGCAGATCCAGGGCGCTCGCATGTTCGTCGTGCCGCCGCCGGCGGTGGACGGCCTGGGCAACGCGGGCGGCTTCAAGGTGCAGGTCCAGGACCGTTCGGGCCTGGGCGAGCAGGCGCTGTATGGCGCCATCTGGGGCACGCTGGGCCCGATCTACGGCGACCAGAAGAGCGGCATCGGCACGCCCTACTCGACCTACGACATCAACGTCCCGCAGCTGTTCGCCCACGTCGACCGGACCAAGGCCAAGCAGATGGGCGTGCGCTTGCAGGACATCTACGACACGCTGCAGATCAACCTGGGCTCGCTGTACGTCAACGACTTCAGCCGCTTCGGCAAGACCTACCAGGTCATCGTGCAGGCGGACGCGCCGTTCCGCGCCAATGCCAGCGCGATCACCGACCTGAAGACCCGCAACGAGAAGAACGAGATGGTGCCGCTGGGCGCGCTGATGAACGTCGATCCGACCTTCGGCCCGACGCGCGTGACGCGCTACAACGGCTTCCCGAGCGCCGACATCAACGGCGCCGCCAAGCCGGGCTTCTCCAGCGGCCAGGCCGAGGCGGAGATGGAACAGCGCCTGAAGAACCTGCCGCGCGGCATGACCTACGAGTGGACCGAGCTGACCTACCAGGACCGGCTCACCCGCGACATCAAGGCGGGCAGCTTCTCGGTCCCGACGATGGCGGCGGTGCTGGCGATCTCGGTGCTGCTGGTGGTGCTGGTGCTGGCGGCGCAGTATGAAAGCTGGACGCTGCCGCTGGCGATCATCCTGATCGTGCCGATGTGCATCCTGTCGGCCCTGTTCGGCGTGTGGCTGTCGCACTTCCCGCCGTTCATGCAGGCGGGGGACCTCAACATCTTCACCCAGGTGGCGTTGGTGGTGCTGGTCGGCCTGGCCTGCAAGAACGCGATCCTGATCGTCGAGTTCGCCAAGGAGCTGGAGGAACGCGGGGAAGCGCTGAGCGACGCGATCATCCATGCCTGCCGCATGCGGTTGCGCCCGATCCTGATGACCTCGATCGCGTTCTGCGCCGGCGTCATTCCGCTGATCCTGGGCACCGGCGCGGGCAGCGAAATGCGCCGCGCGATGGGCATCGCGGTGTTCTCCGGCATGGTGGGCGTGACGCTGTTCGGCATCTTCCTGACGCCGGTGTTCTACGCGCTGCTGCGCAAGGGCACCGAGAAGCAGCGCGCCCATGCGGTCGAGCTGCGCCACCAGATCGATGCGGCCGCGCACCCGTTCCATCCGGGCGTCGACGACGCCGACCCGCCCAAGGGCACTTCGCCGAAGGGGCACGCATGATGTTCTTCCGAGTCTCTCTGATGGCCGCCGCGGCGGCCGCCACGGTCGCGCTGACCGGCTGCTCGACGGCGCCGGCGCCCCGGCAGTCCGAGGTGCCGCTGGCTTCCGGCTTCGCCAACGCGCCGCAGGGCGATGCCGGCACGCTGGCACAGGCGCCGGCAGGACGCTTCTGGCAGGGCTTCAATGACGCCGGGCTCGACGGGCTGGTGCAGCGCGCGCTGCAGGCCAACACCGACCTGCGCATCGCTTCGGCCAACCTGCGCGAGGCCCGCGCGCTGTCGCGTTTCGCCGATGCGCAGCTGTTCCCGACGGTGGACCTGAACGCGGGCGCGGCGCGGGTGCGGGCGCCGGACTATCAAGGCAACCCGCAGACCAACAACGCGTTCTCGGTCGGCTTCGACGTGCGCTGGGAAGCCGATCTGTTCGGCCGCCTCTCCGACGAACGCCGGGCCGCGGCGGCCGACCTGCTCGCCGGCGAGGCGGGGCTGCGTTCGGCGCAAGTCAGCGTCGCGGCGGAAGTGGCGCGCAACTACTTCGAGCTGCGTGGCCTGCAGGAGCAACTGCGGGTGGCCCAGCAGTCGCTGGACACGCAGCAGGGCGCGCTGAAGCTGGTGTCCGGGCGCCAGGAGGCGGGCCGCGGCACCGGCTTCGACACCGAGCGCGCCCGCGCGCTGGTCCAGAGCACGGCCGCGACGATTCCGGCGCTGGAGATGGCACTGGCCCGCACCCGTTATCGCCTGGCGGTGCTGACCGGCCAGCCGCCGACGGCGCTGGATGTGGAGCTGTCCGACGTCAAGCCGCTGCCGGGGCTGAAGACGATCGCGCTGGACCGCATCGGCACGCCCGAGGACCTGCTGCGCCGCCGGCCGGATGTCCGCGCCGCGGAAGCCCAGGCGGCTGCGGCGGCGGCGCGGGTCGGCGTGGCGCGCTCGGCGATGTTCCCGCGCATCACGCTGGGCGGCACGATCGGCCAGAACGCCTCGCGCATCGGCGACCTCAACGACGGTCCCGCCTACGCCTACAACCTCGGCGCGCAACTGGTCTGGAACCTGCTCGACTTCGGCCGCATTCGCGCGCAGATCGCGGCGGCGGACGCGCGGAACGAGGCGGCCTTCGCCAGCTACGAGCGCACCGTGCTCGCCGCGCTGGAGGAGACCGAAGGCGCGCTGGTGACCTACAACCGCAGCCAGCAGCAGGCGCAGGCGCTGTTCGACGCGGCCGTCTCGGCGGAGCGCGCCGCCAACATCGCCCGGGAGCGCTTCAAGGTCGGCATCAGCGATTTCCTCGCCGTGCTCGACGCCGAACGGGAACTGCTGAGCGCACGCAACCAGCTGGCGCAGTCGCAGACGGCGGCGGCGACCTCGCTGGTGGGCGTCTACAAGGCGCTGGCCGGCGGCATCGAGGCCGAGGCTCCCGCGCCGCAAGCCGCAGCCCGCTGAGGAGCCTGCGCTTCGAGCGTCTTCCCCGCTGGCCCCCTTCCCGCGAGACGGAGATGAGGGCCGGCGGTCGAAGGCTGTTCAGCGAGCACTGCCGCCGAACGAGGCGATGACGCGCATGGGGTCCGCTGCAGCGGCCGCCCGTTCACGCCGGCCGCGAGCGATGTGGCCATCAACGAAGGCCTGAACGAACGACGCTGTCGCGCCGAGGCGCCCGTCGTTCTCGCGGTCGATCGCCTGGAAGATGGATTGGCGGAGGTGTGGCTTGAAGAGCTCCGATCGAGTCCGCGACAAGCGGCCATGTGTCTGCTGGCAGTCCTCGCGCAAAGCACGGCCGATCAGGGGTTGAAGGAAGCGGCGGAGCAATCGAAGGCTGTCGGGCGGTTCGCGCTTCCAAAGCTTGGCCATTGGCCAGTCCACCTGCCCCATCGGCGCCGGCTCGAGCAGATCCAGGCGAACCCGCTGCGCGTCCTCGATGGCAGCCCTGACTGCGAACACGGCGGCCTCGCGCCGCGGCCCGGTGACGATGTCGAAGGCCATCGGGTCGGGCAGGCCTGCGAGGCGCAGGACTTCAAAGAAGAACCCTGCGATCTCGCCGTCTCGGTGCTGCAGCACGCAAAGGCGTCCCAAGCTCGTGGCGGTACGCACGAGGCCGAGCATGCGGCCCATCGGAGATCGTGCATGCCTGGCGCTGCACGCGATCGCCTGCAGCGCACGACCAAGCCGCGCGAAGTGGTCCAGGCTTTCGATGTATCGGTGTCGCCAAGCGAGTCCCACGATCTCTTCGGCGCGGTCAAGCGGCATCGTGCTGGAGGAAGGGTTCAGGGAGAGGCGACCGTACCGGTCCACGTGCGGCGGGATGATTGGACGGGAGCGTTGCGCGTCTAGCCACGTGGCCAGCGGTACATCGTGCTGGCGGGGGAGATCGCGCTCCGCCGTCAATGCCAGGCCGGCGTCGCGCGCTGGCGAGGCAGGCGCTCGCAGAGGGGGCCTGCGGGTCACGGAGCTTCGGTGCATAGGCATCGAGCAGTGGGGTCGCCCTCGTCGTTGCCGGCACTCATCGCGTGCTCATCATGGCCGGCGGTGATCCGTGGCTCGAAGTCGGGATCGTGAGGAATGATGCGGCTCACGAATCCCAGGGCCCGCAGCGCGTTCACTGTGGGGGCCCAGATCGCCGGTAGCTGAAGCCCCGGGCAGGATTGCCAACGGCCTCGCAGGTGAACGCGGAGAGAATCGCCGCTCCTGCGAATGGCCTGCAATGCATGCAGGTCCTCCACCCTCGGAATCGCCTTGCCCAATGTCGCTTCCTGCTCCACCAACCGGGCCATGCCCTGCCGCGCATCAAGCCCAAATGAAGGTGGCAGCGGATCATGCCGGGCGATGGTCCGGACATCGCCATGGAAGCCGATGACGCTGCCTTCCTCCACAAGGACGGACACCGCGGCGGGCAACCAGTAGTTGGCACAGGCGGAGAGGCATTGGCCCCGGATGATCAGGCGGGTTTGCAGCAGCGCCATCACTGCCGCGGCTTCGATCGCGGCGCTGGCGTCTCCGCCACTGGACTTCACCAGCAACGGTGACGACGGGTGGCGTTCAAGCGCTCGAACGAGGAGTCTGGCGCTTTGCTGGTCGATGCAACCTTCGAATGCCACCAACGTCGGGGTCTCGAGGATGGACGCCTCGCAGACCGTCTGCGTGGGCATCGCAGCCGCCGTCGATGCGGCCGACAGCATGCAGCGGACCAGCAGATGCAGAAGGGCGGCCACCCTGATCGGGTGACGCGCCCCACAGCGACGTGTCATGGCCCTCATCAATACGTGCAGTTGACGGTCCGGGTGACGCTGGCCGTGTGCGTCGTCACCTCCTTGGGGGTGAGGTTGACGCCGACATAGGGAAAGGTGCCGGACAAGCTGATGCTGACGCCAGTGCCTCCGGTCGTGGTCTCGGAGCGCGTCTGCACCTGGACGTTGCTGGTACAGGACGGGTATGAGGGCCCCCAGAAGCCGGCCGAGCCGTACGAGTAGCTGCGGGCCATCGCCGCCCAGTCTTCGGATGCTTCGTACCCCCAGTGGTCACCGCCGTAGACCATGTCGATTTCATGAGGTTCAAGCTCGGTCATGTCTGCTCCTGAATTGGCATTGAAAGACAGGCGGAATTGCCTGCCTGACCAGTGTTCATTCAGGGAGCGAAGGCTTGATACGGCCTATTGCTGTGCCGTTGATGCCACTTCACCGGGGTTGCGGTGGGTGGACGACTCGAATTGCTGGAAGACGTATCCGGGGTCAGCGCAGCACGTCGCTGGCCACCGCCTCCTTCAATAGCCGCTCATGATCGGCCTTCAGCAGGAAGCCTTGTGCCAGCGCGCGGTCGGCGGCTTTCCGCACGGCGGCGACATAGCCGGCGTGATCGCGGTAGCGCTCCTCCAACGACAAGCGCGGATCGCCGTTGGCCTCGCGCTCGGCACGGGTGCGTGCGAAGGGCACGTAGCCACCGGCGTAGTTGCACACCTGGCCGGCGTGGATGCCGTTGGCGGTGATGTTCCATCCGAGGTAGGTCCCCAGCGGTGCCATCGTCAGCACGGTCGGCACGCCACCGACCTCGTTGCCGTCGGCATCGACCCGCGGCACCTTCGCCGGCAATACCCGGCGGATCGCAGGCGGAACCCGATCCGGGACACCAGCGGCCTCGACGCGATCGAAGTCCGGTCCCCAGTCGTAATCGAAGACAGGGAACACGAAGTTCTCCGGCCTGAAGACGCTGTCCGGAATACCTGGCACGCCAGCCGGAAAGCCCATGGCCTCGCGCGTCGGATCGACCAGCTCGCCGCGCGCCAACGTCGGATATCGGCTCGGTGGCGGCGGCGTTCCCTTGAGCACCCAGTCGCGCATCGCCGCGCTCAGCAGATTGCGCAGCTCTCGATGCGGCACCGGATTCGGTGCCAGCGTCGCCTGTCCGAACTGGTTGCCCGGACAGCTGAACGGCGTCGTCCCTCCGGGGTGCCGGAAGCCGCCCGCTCCGCCGCCATGCGGGCTGCCGGCGACGTAGTACCGGCGCACCTCCGGCGCCAGCGGGATGTCGACATCGGCCGACGATCCCACCCACTCCAGCGAGAGCTTCAGCGCATAAACCTCAGCGGCGCCGAAATGCTCCATGACCTTGGGGCAGGTCTTGCTGGCGGTGCAGCGCGTCAGCAAGCCTTTGGCGGGAAGCTCACGGACGCGGTCCGGCCAGTCGACCCACCATTGGGGGCCTTCGCTGCCCATCTGATAGAGCTCGAGCACCCCATCGGGTTGTCCCCAGCGGGCATTGGCCGCGACGCGGCGGCCCGCAATGATCGCCCAGGCGCCGTCATGGACCTGCCGGCCGGCCTCGTCCTGGTTCAGGCCCATGAAGAGGAACTGCCGGACCATGTTCCCCGATTGCGAGACGCCGCGGATCGCGCTGCCTCGAACCTGCCCGGCGATCGGATTGGGCGTGCCGGTGTCGTCCGCCTTCTCATGGCGGAAGAAGGCGCCGACATCCCGGAACGCCGCCATCCCGACGCCCAGCACATACGCGTTGCCCGCGGTGTAGGTCAGCTGGTAGACGCGGTCCGCCTGGAAGCCGTCGCGCAGGCAGACATGGATCGGCAGGTTGTCCGGCGCGCGCGAGGGATCGATGTCGACCGGCTTGCCGGGGAACGGGTGCTCGGCGTCGCAGCGGGCGAAGGCCCAGTCCTTCGGGTCGACCGCGCCGGCCGTGGTGATGCGGCCGTCGACCGTCTCCTTCGTGTGGATCGTCAAGGTGGCGCGCGACGTGTCGAGGGAGACCGGCAGGTAAGGCACCGGGTTGCCTTGCACCAGCAAGGGCTGCGAGTCCGGGCCGCGGCGGTTGACGATGCGCGCCATGACGGTACCGGTCACCGGCATGCCATCGACGCGGGCGATGGGCACGCGGACATAGTGGTGGCGCGCGGCCTCGGGACGCCAGCGTGGCACACCGGTGCTGCCGGCGTTGTCGGCCTGCCAGCCGCTGCGCAGGCCGATGTCGCCGGCGGCCAGCTCGCCGGGCTGCAGCCGGACTTCGCCGCCGCGGTTGGGCACGTCGTGCCAGAGGAAACCGCTCGCCGCCTTGCGGCCGACCGGTCGGGTGATCACCCAGTTGGTCTCGTAACGCACCTTGCCGTCAGGGTCCGCGCCCAGGCGCAGGTCGGTGATCACGGCATTGCGCGGGTCGGCCGGGTCCAACTCGCCGAAGGCGCGACCGCGCAGCCGCTCGTAGCCGCGCTGCTCGCCGATCAGCGGCGTCACCTCGTCGACCACGATGCGCGTCACGCGCGCATGCGCCGGGGTGGCGCCCAGGCCCGCGATCACCAGCAGCAGGGCAGCGCGCGCGGCGTCGCTCCAGGGTCCGCGTGGGCGCTCGCGCCTGAGCGGGGTCGTGTGGCCATTCCGCATGCTCGGGACTCCGTCAGGCCAGCGGCCTCGTGGAAGAAGCTGCGTTGTACCTCGACCGCGCCCGTGCTCGGCGCCGACCGGTGTCACTGTCCCTTGAACAGCCCCTGGAACTGCCGCGACACCGGCAGCTTCTCCGCGCAGCCCTTCAGCGACAGCTGCATCGTGTTCTCGTCCACGCGCGTCGCGCTGGCGATGAAGCGGCTGTTGACCAGCACCGAGCGGTGCACCTGCCAGAACACCGATGGATCGAGATCGCCCAGCAGTTCCTTGAGCGCGGTGCGGATCCAGGCCTCGCCATCGCGGTGGACCACCCGGGTGTAGCGGCTGTCGCTCTGGAAGAACAGGATGTCGTCGGGCGAGATCAGCTGGATCTCGCGGCCCTGGCTGGCCTGGATGGGTCGCATCGCGGGGCGCTGGGCCGGCAGCAGCTGGCGCAGCAATTCGAGCGTCGCGGCCGGCATCGCGGGCAGGGCGGCCGGGTCCGCCGACTCGCCGTTCCTGCCGTCCGCATCCGCGACGGTGCCCTGGGTTTGGCGCTGGCGCAGGCGCTGCAGGCACTGCTCCAGGCGAGCGTCCTCCACCGGCTTGAGCACGTAGTCGACCGCGCCCGCTTCGAAGGCCGACAGCGCGTGATCCCCGTAGGCGGTGACGAAGACGACCCGCGGCGGCTCCGCCAGCTGCGCCAGGCGCTGCGCCACCTCCAGGCCGGACATGCCGGGCATCCGGATGTCGAGGAAGCACAGCTGCGGCTCATGCTCGAGGCAATCGTCCCAGGCGTCGCAGCCGTTGACGCTGGCGGCCACGATCTCCAGCTCAGGCGCCAGTCGCGCCAGCGCCGCGCGCAGCTGCTCGCGCGGGCCTTCCTCGTCGTCCGCGATCAGCGTGCGGATCTTCGTCATGTCTGTCTCTCCCCTCGATGTGTCGTCGCCCCGCCGCAAGGCCGGTGCGCCCTGTCGCGGGCCGCGCTCAGGCGGCCGGAACCTCGACCCAGGCCAGGCAGCCGGGCGCCTGGTCCGGCGCGGGCTCCAGGCCCAGCCGGGCCTCGGCGCCGAACTGCGCCTGCAGCCGCTCCCGCGTGTTGGCCAGCCCGAGGCCGTCGCAGGCGCCCGGCGTCAGGCCCTGGCCGCCGTCCTGCACCTCCAGCCGCAGCCGGCCGTCCGCCGCCTTCACCCGCACGGCGATGTGGCCGCCACGCAGGCTCGGCTCGATGCCGTGGGTGATCGCGTTCTCCGCCAGCGTCAGCAGCGTCCCCGGCGGCAGGCTGGCGCCGGCGATCACGGCGCTGGCGCCGGCGTCCGTGTCCAGCGACCAGCTCAGCCGTTGCCCCAGCCGCGCCTGCATGATGTCCAGATAGCTGCGCACGATCTGCAGTTCCTGCTCGAGCGGCAACCGGTCCTGCTCGAACATCGGCAGCGTCGCGCGCAGGTAGCGCGTCAGCGAGCGCAGCATCGGGCCGGCGCGGTCGTCACGGGTGTCCACCCAGTGCTGCAGCGAGGCCAGCGTGTTGAAGAGGAAATGCGGCTGGATCTGCGCCGTCGCCAGCCGCTGCGCCATCGCGATGCGTTCGTCCTGGGCGTCGAGCTCGGCGAGCCGTGCACCCAGCTGCTGCGTGCGGTACAGCGTCAGGAACCACCATGACGACACCGTCAGCGTCATCCCGCCGGCGGCGAAGGGCAGCAGGTCGCGCGCCTCGTCGCGGAAGCCCAGCTTCACCATCACCAGCGTGATCAGCACCATCAGCACGCTGAGCGCCAGCGTGGCGCCGTTGAAGCGGGTGCGGGTCGGCTGGCGCCACAGCCAGCGCGCGACGCCCAGGCCCAGCGACGCCATCGCCAGGCCGCCGAACAGGATCACATGCGCCAGATGCCGCGGGAGCATCGTGTAGAAGACCAGTCCCAGCACCAGCACGTTGCTCATCACGTAGCAATCGATGCCGCTGGACCAGCCTTTCAGGCCGGAGCGCTCGATCTCGGCGGGGGAGAAGCGGCGGCGCGGGCCGGGGAACAGCCAGTAGGCCCAGTCGAAGCGGACCCCGGCGCCGGCATCGACAGCGGGCTTGGCCGGCACGGCGGTGGCGGCGGCGGCTTCGGCGGGAGCGCTGGGCGAGGTCATGGGGCGAGTCTAGGCCAGGGGTGGGGGACACACCGCCGGATGCGGCGAATGGCGGTTGGCGGGGACGACTGGCCCGCAATCCGGGCTCAGCAGAGCGGTTCGCCGCCCAGGAAGACCTTCAGCGTTCCCGGCTCGATCGGCACCCAGGTCTCGCCGCGCGTCAGCGGTTCGGTGGCGACGATGGCGATGCGGTCGTCCTCGGTGGTCTTGGCGGCCAGGTCGACGCTCAGGTCCTCGTCCTGCAGCGTCACGTGACCGAACGGCGGCCGGCGCAGCAGGTAATGCAGCCGGGTCGAGCCGTGGGCCCACAGCGCCTGGCCGTTGGACAGCAGCATGTTGAAGGTGCCGTGGCGATTGAGCTGGGGCAGCAGCTCGCGCAGCGTGTGGTTCAGTTCCTCGATGGCCGGCATGTTGGCGTGGGCCTTCGCCAGCTCCTGCATCAGCCAGCAGAAGGCCTGCTCGCTGTCGGTCTGCCCGACCGGCTTGAAGGCGGCATGCAGCCGCGGCGCGAAGCCCTTCAGGTCGCCGTTGTGCGCGAACACCCAGTAGCGGCCCCAGAGCTCGCGCACGAACGGATGGGTGTTCTCCAGCGAGACCACGCCCTGCGTCGCCTTGCGGATGTGCGCGATGACGACGTCGCTGCGGATCGGGTAGGTCTTGACCAGCTCGGCCAGCGGCGACACTCGCGCGCTGTGGTGATCGACGAAGTGCCGCAGGCCGCGGCCCTCGAAGAAGGCGATGCCGAAGCCGTCCTTGTGCTCATGGGCCCGCGTCGCGAGTCCGGCGAAGCTGAACATGACGTCGGTGGGTCGGCGGGCGTTCATGCCCATCAGCTGGCACATCGCGGTCTCTCCAGGCTCAGGTCGCGGCGCTCATTCGAGGAACAGCCGCGTGATCCCCTTCAGGCTGACCAGGTTGCCGGGGTTGCTGGTCTCGTTGAGCACGCCGCTCATGCGCTGCAGCAGGCGCGGGCTCTTCTTGGCCCGCCAGATCAGCAGGTCGGCCAGCCACGGGAAACGGTTGACGCGGTTGCCGCGCTCGTACAGGTCGTACTTGGGCTGCAGCGCGCGCAGGCCCTGCTCGTACTGGGCGCGCACCTGGGCATCGAAGCCGTCGGCGGTGCCGCGGTGCGCGAGGATCGCCTCGGCGGCGAGCAGGCCGGTCTCCATCGCCTTGCCGATGCCCTCGCCGGTGAAGGAGTAGGTCGAGCCCGCCGCCTCGCCGGTCACCAGCAGGCCGGGGCGGGTCCAGCGCGCGCCCTTGAGCGTGCAGCGCAGCGGCGCGCCCTTGAGCTCGCCGATCAGTTCGCCTTCGGCCATCAGCCGCCTGGCGGGCGGGTAATGCGCGACGAAGGCGTCGAAGATGGCGCGCAGGTTGACGTCTTTCTTCTGGCCCTTGCCGGCCAGGTCCTGATGGCTGTCGGTCACGCCCACGCCGATGTTGAAGCTGCCGTCGGGCGCCGGGAAGATCCAGCCGTAGCCCGGCTGCACCGGCTTGCACCAGACGACCTCCAGCGCCTTGATCTCGCCGACCATCGACGGCGCGCGGACATAGCCGCGCAGCGCGACGCCGCTGGGCGTGTGGCGCTCGCACATGCCGGCGGCGGTCAGCGCCTTCGGCACGGCGCCGGTGGCCAGGATCACCCAGTCCGCGGCGATCTCGTGCGGCTGGCCGTCGATCGAGAAGCGGGCGCCGCGCACCCGGCCTTGGGCGTCCTCGAGCGCCGCCTCGAAGCGCGCCGGCGCCAGGAAGCGCGCGCCGGCCTCCTGCGCGCCGAGGTTGAGGATCTCGTCGAGCTGCTTGCGCGGCAGCACGGCGAGGTGACCGGGGACGTCGATGCGGCCGCCGCGCGGTCCGACACAGCCCACGTGTGCCGAGCGCTGCGCCTTGGCCATCACCCGGTCCAGCAGGCCCAGCCGATCGAGCGCATGGTGCGCGTCGGGAATCAGGCCGTCGCCGCAGACCTTGTCGCGACCCAGCGGCTGCTGGTCGGCGAAGACCACGTCCACGCCCGCCCGGGCCAGCCAGCGCGCCGTGGCGCTGCCGGCGGGGCCGGCGCCGATGATGAGGACCTGGCACTGCGACGGCGGAGTGGATAGGAATTCGGACATACGTGAACGGAGACGGCGGAGAACGGATCCGGACAAAGAAAAAGGGCCCCGGATGGGGCCCTCGGATTGTGTCGGATTTCCTGTCAATCAGAAGTCGTAGGAACCGCGGACGTAGAAGGTGCGGCCGGTTGGGTCCGTGTAGCGCGGGTCGTAACCTGCCTGGAAAACCTGGGTCTGGAAGGTCAGCGGAGGATCGCGGTCCGCGATGTTGCGCACGCCCAGCGTCAACGAGGCGCTCTTGATCGGACGCCAGGAGGCATACAGGTCTGCCGTCGTGTAGCTGCCCACATGGTTGGTCGGTGTCACGTCGATGTAGCCGGACTTGTAGTGACCAGTCAGGCCGACGGTGAACTTGTCATAGGACCAGACGGCCGACATGGTGTGCTGCCAGCGGAAGACCGGGCCGGCACCGGAGTAGACGCCGACGTTCTGATTCCACGGCCCATCCTGCAGGTCCTGGTACTCGTACTTCGTCACGTAGGTGCTGTTCAGGCCAAGGACGATGTTGCCGGCGCCGGCGAAGCGCAAACGGTAGTTCGCGTTCAGGTCGAAGCCATTGGTGTTGTTGCCACCCAGGTTGAGTTGGCGCACGTCCACATAGCCGCAATCGGTGCCCGGGCACTGCGACCCGTCGACCGAGAGGCGGCCCTGCGAGTTGCGGTGATAGAACTGGCCGAACTTGTCCAGGTTGTTCGGGTCGAACAGCGAAGCATCGCCGATCACGCCGATCAGGTTCTTCACACGCAGCCACCAGAAGTCGACGCCGAAACTCAGGTCATTGAGCGGCGCGAACTGGAAGCCCAGCGACGCGCTCTTGCTCTTTTCCGGCTTGAGCTGGTCGTTGCCGCCGTTGCGGACCATGAACTGGGCATCGCACAGGTTGATCGTCGTGCCGCCGTTGGCGCACAGCAGCGGGTCGTTGACCGTGCTGGAGTTCGTGTACGTCGGCGCAGCGTGCAGGTCATACAGCGACGGGGCGCGGAAGCCGGTCGAGTAGGAGCCGCGGATCAGCACTTCCTTGGACGGCTGGAAGCGGAAGCTGAACTTCGGATTGGTCGTGCTGCCGAAGTCGTTGTACTTGTCGTAGCGGATCGCGGCGGTGACGTCCAGCGTCTTGAGCAGCGGCACGTTCAGTTCGCCGTAGACGGCGTAGACGTCGCGCTTGCCGGAGCTGTAGATGTTGGGGTCGATGCCGGTCGAGGCGACTACGGTCTGCGCATACGCGTCCTGCGCGTCCTGCGTGAACTTCTCCTGGCGGAACTCCGCGCCCAGCGCCAGGGCGGCGGCGCGGCCGGCACCCAGCCAGTCGCCCAGTTCACGGCTAGCATGCGCGTCGAGGTTGGTCGTGCGGCCCTTGCCGATCATGAGTCGACCGAGCGCGTTGGCGCCTTGGAGGTAGGCCGTGCCGGCCGCATCCTGGTCGCCGAATGGGTTGATGATGCCGGTCAGGATGCCTTCGGTGATCTTGTTGCCGTCGGAATAGCCGCTGATCAGGTCCTCGGTGACCTTGTTCTGGTTGTAGCTCAGGCCGGCCGAGTAGTCCCAGCCCGCCAGTGTGCCGTCCAACGACAGCACCAGGCGCTGCTGCGTGTTGGTGTTCTTGTCGCCACGCGGCCCGTTCGGGGCGTCACGCCACTTCAGCGTGATGTAGCCCGGCTGGATCGTCGCGCCGCCGTCGGTCATGGTCTGGCCGGCATACCCGTCGCCGTCATAGGTCGAGCTCAGCGCGGGATTGGTCGGATAGAACGGGTTCGCGGAGCCGTCCGGACGGAGGCGGTTCTGCACGAGGAAGCCGTACGGCACGGGGGCGATGCGCGTCTTCACCTCGGAGCGGGTGATGAAGTACTCGGCGCCGAAGGTGTGGTCGTTGTTGAGCTTGAAGCTGCCCTTCAGCATCGCAGAGGCGCGCTGGCTCTCGGGCACGTAGTCCACATAGCGCGAGGTCGACATCGTGCAGGAGGTCTGGTCCGCGTTCGGCACAAGGAAAATGCCGCTGGCGCAGGTCGGGGCGGCCGGGTTGTAGATCGTGCTGCCGTCCTGGTAGTAGTTGGCCGGCAGGGTGGAGCCGGACTTGCCGCCCACGAAGCGCGTGTTGTAGTCACGCTGTGTGCCGCCGATCGGGTCCTGCTTCTGCAGGTCGACGAAGCCGAACAGGTTGAAGCCCTGCTTGTCCAGGTCGCCGTAGCCGAAGCCGGCATTGGCGTTGCGGGTCTTGCCGCCGGCGTGCTGCGGCGAATCGAAGCCCAGCGTCACGGTGCCGCCCTGGTAGTCGGAGCGGGTGATGAAGTTGATGACGCCGCCGATCGCATCCGTGCCGTACAGCGAGGAGGCACCGTCCCGCAGCACCTCGATGCGCTCGATGGCCGCCAGCGGGATCATGTTCAGGTCGGGCGCCGAGCCGTCGAAGGCGTTGTTGGCGATCCGGCGGCCATTCAGGAGCACCAGCGTCTTGTTTGCACCGATGCCGCGCAGGTCGGCGAAGGAGGCGCCGCCGGTCGACGAGCCGACCGCCTGGCTGGTGCCCAGGCTGCTCTGGCTGGCCGTGAGGGTGCTCAGGATCTGTTCCACCGTCGTCAGGCCCTGCTGACGGATGTCGCTCATCTTGAAGGTCGTCACCGGCACGGACGATTCGGCGTCGAGCCGCTTGATCGCGGACCCCGTGACGACGACCCGCTCGAGCTGGCTCTGGTCTTGTTGTTCCTGGGCCAGCGCCGGAAAGGACGCGGCCGCAATGGTGGCGGCGACTGCCAGGCTCACCGCGTTCAGCTTGTACATATGCACCTCTAGGGGAGAGCGCCCGCCCTCCTTGTGGGTGCGGCGAGCTGGAATTGAAACGGCCTCGCATCGCGAGGCCTGTGCAAAAGTGTGCTGAGTAATCCCCATAGGTCATAGGCGGCTGTTCGTAAAGCGCACCGAATCCTGACGGCGACCTGTCGAACCTGCATTCTTTGCGGGTTTTTCCTTAATCTCGGATGACTTTTCGGTCGTGCCTGCGCCACAGTTTTCGCATTTACGCGGCATTTACTCTCACAGAAATGTCGGATATCTGAAGAGACGCAAAACGACTGAATTTCGCACGAAGCGTTGATACCACGTTTGTATTGCGTGAAGAAGGTGAGAAGGCTCGTATGAAAATAGCAACGCGCAATGTGAAATCGAATTCTCTGACTATAAGAAAGCCATTGTGATTCAATGACTTGGCGCTATCGACGCGGCAATGGCAACATTACTTCACCTTCTATTTGGTTCCGTACCAGTTGCCAATGCGTCGGTGCGTATGGCAGTGCCATAAAAAAGGGACCCCTAAAGGGGTCCCTTGTGTGCGGTTCGGAGCTCGCCGCAAGCGGCGAATCGCCTGCCGGATTAGAAGTCGTAGCTCGCGCGCGCCTGGATGGTGCGGCCCATCGGGCTGTAGTAGCGATAGTCGAAGCCCAGCATGTGGCCGCCATTGGCACGCAGCGACAGCGGGGGCTGCTTATCGAAGACATTCTTCACGCCCAGGGCCAGGGTCAGCTGCTTGTTCCAGGTGTATGCCGTCTGCCAATCCAGCGTCGCGTACGGCTTCACCTTCAGGCGGACCAGATGCTCGTTGGTCGCCGGGTTCGGATCATCGCGATCGGTCACGAAGGTCGGGAAGTCCTTGTAGCCCGACTGGAAGTTGATGTTGGCCGTGTGCGCCCAGTTGCCGGTCTGCAGCGTGTTGGACCATTGGCCCTTCCAACGGAAGGTGACCGTGCCCAGCGCGGCGTGGTTTTCAGCCACATCGGAGAAGTACTCGCCGTTGGCGAGCAGCTGCACCTTGCGATCCAGCATGTAGGTCGCGCGCAGGTTAGAGGTCAGGCGGCCGAACGGCGTGTTGACGCGGCCAGTGACGTCGAAGTCGATGCCGGAGCTGTACGACTTGCCGAGGTTGGTCGTGCTGGCGTTGTAGGCCAGGAACTTTTCGCCCGTAACCGGATCGGTGTAGACCAGCCACAGATTGGAGTACTTCTGCGGATCGCTGAAGGCCTCGTTCTCGTCGACCGAGCCGAAAGTCTTGTCGATACCGACCCACCACCAGTCTGCGCCGAACGAGAAGGACGACGTCGGTTCGACGCGGAAGCCGAGCGTGGCCTGCTTAGACTCTTCCGGCTTGACTGTCTTCACCCCGCCGGTAAACACGTTGTATTGCTTCTCGCCAGGCTGGCAGGCAGCGCCCAGGCTGGCGGCCATCGCCGCCATGCCGGGACTGCACTCGTACGGCGTCGCCGTCACGCCAAACTCCTGCAGAGGACGGTACAGCTGCCGCAGCGTCGGAGCGCGGAAGCCCGTTCCGAATGAACCGCGGAACAGCAGTTCCGGCGTCGGCGTGAACTTGAACGAGACCTTGCCATTGGTCGCGCTGTCGACATTGCGGTAGTTGTCGTAGCGGACGCTGCCGGTCACCTCCAGGTTCTTCATCACCGGGACGATCAGTTCGGCGAAGGCGCCCATCGTGTCGCGCTTGGCGTCGTAGGGGATCACGACGGTGCTGTCGCCGAACCGCTGGTCGTCGCCATTCGGGCCGCCTTCGCCGCGGGCCACCTTGCCCGGGTTGTCTTCGACCTTGTCCTGCTGGAACGAGGCGCCGACTGCCAGGTAGGCTCCGCCGGCCGCCGTCTTGAAGATCTCGCGGGAGGCCCGGAGGTCCACATTGGCCAGCGTGCTGGTTTCAACGCCATAGGCGCCGGAGATCATGATCTGCGACACGGCGTCCTTGGCGGCCTGGGATTGCTGGCCGGGAAGCACGAACGGGTTGTAGACGCCGGAGCGCAGCAATGCGCCGAAGGCCTTGGCGAGCGGATAGCCGGAATTGCTCTCTTCCACTTCCGCACGCTGGTAACCCGCCGTAGCGGAGTAGTCCCAGCCGGCCAGTTGACCTTCCAGCGACAGCCAGAAGGCCTTGTTGTCGCGATCGAAGGTGCTGGTCCGATTGCCCAGGTCGAAGGCGCGATAGGACACCGACGCGATGCGGTTCGGATCCAGGCCCAACGACTGCAGGTAGGCCGGCGTGTAGCCGACCGCTGCCAGTTGCGCGGCGAACGGGCCATTCGGATCGACGGCGACGGCGCCGGGGACCGCGGCGATCTTGCCGCTCGTCTTGGTCTTGCCCAGCAGCAGGTCCGCGCGCAGCGTGTGCTCGCCCAGCTTGACCGAGCCCGAGCCGAACAGGTTGGTGCGCTTGCGGTCGGGGAAGGCCTGGACGGTGCCGGCGTAGTCGAAGTAGCAGGAGTCGTCGACGCGCACATTCTGCGGTGCGCACTCGCCGTTCTGAGCGAGGTACACATTACGCAGCTCGGAACCGATCGTGCCGTCGGGGTTGCGGACCGGGACGTTGACGTTACCCGGGATCGCCGACGGAGAACCGTTGAAGAACTGGTAGTTCTTTCCGTCGTGACCGAAGTTGATCACGCCGGTCTTCGAGAAGTCCCGCTGGCTAGCCGTCAGCGCGTCCCGCTTGTCCATGGACAAGCCGAACAGCAGGTTGAAGCCGTTGGATTCCAGGTCGCCGAAGCCCCCGGAGATCGACGCACTGCGCTCCTTGCCGCCGCTTTCGGTCGGCACCGATACGAAGGCGGAAATGTTCTTGCGCTGCGAATTGGTGCGAGTGATGAAGTTCACCACGCCAGCCACGGCGTCGGAGCCGTACAGCGCGGAGGCGCCGTCGGTCAGCACTTCGACGCGCTCGATGATCGACAGCGGGATCATGTTCAGGTCCACCGCGCCGCCGGCTTCGCCGATCAGGCGCCGGCCGTTCAGCAGCACCAGGGTGCGGTCGCCGCCGAGATTGTGGATGGATACGGTGGCCAGACCGCCACCGCCGCCACCGACAGTGTCACCTTCGGTGAAGCCGCCCTGCACGGAGGACAGGTTCTGCATCAGCTCGGTGACCGAGGTCACACCGCTGCGCTCGATTTCGGCGCGGGTGACGGTCTGCACGGGCAGCGAGCCTTCGGCGGCGATGCGCTTGATCGCCGAGCCGGTCACGACGACCCGCTCCAACTGGGCTTGTTCTTGCGCCTGGGCCAGGGCTGCCGACGACGCGGCCGCGAGGGTGGCGGCGACTGCCAAGCTCACCGCGTTCAGTTTGTTGTTCAAAAGACACTCCTAAAGTGTTGAGCGGCGGCGCTCGTGGCGGCGCGCAAAACGTTACTGGACGGCGTTCTGGCATTTCGAATGCGTGAATGCCGTGTGAAAAGAGTGTCAATGAACGGTCTTTGCTGATCGGCGCGGGTTCCTACTAATTGAGCCAGAGGCGACCCCTGCGACGAGGGCGGCACCGCCAAGCGAAAAACCCCGCCCTGACCGGCGTCACGGGTGACTTCCGGCGAGGGGCAGGGTGAGGCCGGCCTTGTCGCAAGGGGACAAAGCCGGAAACGTTATGCGCCCAGCCCGTTGCGACTCGGCAACAGGCTGTCGTCCGGCCGCCACAGAGCGGCCGGGGATTTTCATAAAACCCGATCAGAACCCGTAAGCAGCCCGCACGAAGAACGCACGGCCCAGCGGATCCGAATAGCGCGGATCGAAGCCCCGCTGCGAACGCGTCGACTGGTTCGAGAACGGCGGGTCGGTGTCGAACAGGTTCTTCACGCCCAGCGTCAGCGACGTGGCCTTGTTGAACTTGTAGGTGCCCGACAGGTCGACCAGCGTGTACGAGTCGACATTGCCGTAGAACGACGGGCCGCCCACAACGGTGGTCGCATCGTTCTGGTCGCGGTAGCCCGACTGGTGGCGAACCGACAGGCGAGCACCCCAGTTGTTCATGGCCCACGCGGCAGAGACGTTGTGCTTCCAGCGGAAGATCACGCTCGCGTCGTTGTAGTAAGCGAGGCGGCTCTTGAACTTGTCCTCGGGGCTGGTCTGGTACTCGTACTTGTGGACGTAAGTACCTTCATATGCCAGCGACAGGTTGCCCCAGCCGCCCAGGCTCTGGCTGTAGGCCGCGCTCAGGTCCAGGCCATCCGTCTTGATGCGACCGATGTTCTCGTTGTGCGTGATCAGGTATGCGATCGCCGGGCCGTTCACCCACAGCCCGGAGCAGCGCTGCAGGTTGGCCTGCTCGGCCACCGGCACCTGGTTGCATCGGACGATGCGGTCGGCATAGCGGGTCGAGTTGGCCAGCAGCGTGTCCACCGGCAGCACGTCGATCTGGTCGCGCAGCTTGATGTTCCAGTAGTCCACCGCGACGGTCAGCGCCTTGGTCGGCTCGAACACCGCGCCCAGCGTGAAGGTCTTCGACTTTTCCGGACGCAGGTTGGCGTCACCGCCGTTCTGCACCTGCGGCTGCTGGCGGCAGTCGCGGCTGCCGATGCCGCCCAGGGCGACGATCGGGTTGCCGTTGGCGTCGCACAGCACCGGGTCGTTCTTCGCGCCGGCGGTGAAGGTGACCGACTTGGGCGCGTACAGGTCATCCAGCGCGGGGGCGCGGAAACCGGTGTTGTACGAACCACGGAACGCCAGTTCCTTCATCGGCTGGAAGCGCAGGCCGATCTTCGGATTGGTCGTGCGACCAGCGTCGGAATAGTCGTCGGTTCGCAGCGCCAGCTGGACCTCGACCATCTTGTGCACCGGCAGCAGCAGTTCGACGCCCAGCGCCTTCACGTCCCGCTTGCCGCCGACGTGGTTGGGCGAACGACCGGCCGACGGGATCGCCAGCACGACGGCGTCGTTGGTGTCGTTCTTGTAGAACTCCTTGCGGAATTCACCGGCCACTGCGATCGCCGCGCGACCGCCCGGCAGGTCGAAGATCTCCTTGCTGACGCGGGCATCGACGCTCTTGGTGGTGCCCAGAGCATTGGCGAAGACGCCAGCGCGCTTGGCCTGCTGGATGATGGCCAGTTGCGCGGGAGTCGCTTCCCCGAACGGGTTCAGATTGCCGGCGGCAACTTGGGCCCGCACGAACGGAGCGTTCACATAGCCGTCCACGGCGGCGTCACGGGCAGTGCTGCGCGAGTACAGGGCCCCGACGCGGTAATCCCAGCCTGCAAGCACGCCGGACAGGTCGGCCACGACCCGCTGCGCCTCGGCATGGGCGCCGTTGGTTCTCGGACCCGCCGGCACCATGCGCCAGCCCACGCTGATCGGCTGGGTCAGGTTGATGCCGGGATAGGTGCTCGGGAAGAATGGATTGCTCGGCTGCATCGTGATGCCGGTCACCGGATCCGGCGCGACGCGCGAGATGTTGTCGTTGACGGTCTGGTTGCCTTCCAGCGAGAACTGGTGGTCGTCCGAGAGCTTGAAGGTGAAGCGGCCGGCGAGCGTGTCCTGCTTGGTGTCCGGGATGATGTCGATCGTCGAGCTGAAGTCGAAGATGCAGTTCGCCGCGTTGGTCGGGCTCACCAGCGACAGTGGCGGTTGGCAGCCCGGAGCGGTCGGATTGCCGCCGAAGTTGCCTTGCGTGAAGTTGCCCGGGAAGGTGGTCCCCGAGCTTCCGGACACGCCGCGCGACGGGATGATGCCGGTCCGCGCGAAATCGCGGTCCAGTGCGCGCACGCGTTGTTGGCGACGCTGGTCGTACGAGGCCCAGAAGTTGATGCGGTCCTTGTCCAGGTCACCGAAGCCGATCGTCACCGATCCGCCTTCTCTCTTGCCGCCGTCCTCCTGCGGACGAGTGGCCTCCAGCACGATCTGGCCGCCGCGGTAGCTGGTCTTGGTGATGAAGTTGATGACGCCGCCGATGGCGTCCGTGCCGTACACGGCAGAGGCGCCGTCGCGCAGCACCTCGACGCGGTCGATCACGGCGAACGGGATCGAGTTCAGGTCGACCGCGGTGGCGCCGAAGGCGAAGGCCGTCATGCGGCGGCCGTTCAGCAGGACCAGGGTCTTGTTGGTGCCCAGGCCTCTCAGGTTGGCGTATGCAGCGCCACCGGTGCTGGAGCCGATCGAATTGGAGCCGGTGCTGCTGGACTGGCTGGATGCCAGCAGGTCGATGATCTGCTCGACGCTGGTCACGCCCGACTGGCGCAGTTCATCGGCCTTGATGACCGAGATGGGCAACGCGCCTTCGTCGGCGATGGACCGCTTGATGGCGGAGCCGGTGATTTCGATGCGTTCCAGCTGTTGGGGCTGCGCGTTCTGTGCGTGCGCGCCCATCGAGGCCGCGAGGATCGCTGCGGCCAGGCTGACTTGGCGAAGAGAGTGGGACATGCCTGTTCCGGAAATGGCAAAAATGACAAGCAGCATCCTGTCGCTGGCGGCTGCCATGTGACCAGATGCTGCGCGAAGGTGAAGAAACTTTAAGGAACAGGTGTTTCCGGCGACCCTGGGGGTGCACCCTACGGGAATCCCGCCATTGCGAGACGCGTTGCGAACAACTACCGGCTGACGATGCCGAAAGTCACGCACGTTTTCTGGAAGGCAAGTACGTCCAAAACGGCAAAAGTGACATGCACGAAACAACGAAGCGGCCCGGGGGGCCGCTTCTACAGCGTCGACGTACACCGCACGATGGCGGCGAATTCGAGCAGATGACGGCGTTGCGCCGGTGTTGTGCGCCTTAACGGGCTGCGCCGGCCTTCCGCTTCTGCCGCCACGCATGCAGCAGTGGCTCGGTATAACCGCTCGGCTGTTCCCTTCCCTGGAACACCAGGTCCAGCGCCGCCTGGTAGGCCATGCTTTGCGGGCGACCGGCCATCGGTTCGTAGAGGGCATCCCCGGCGTTCTGTCGGTCCACGACCGCCGCCATCCGTTCGAATGTCGCCCGAACCTGTTGTTCGGTGACGACGCCGTGATAAAGCCAGTTCGCCACGTGCTGACTGGAAATGCGCAGCGTGGCGCGGTCTTCCATCAGGCCGACGCCGTTGATGTCCGGCACCTTGGAGCAGCCAACCCCCTGGTCGATCCAGCGCACCACGTAGCCCAGGATGCCCTGGATGTTGTTGTCGAGCTCCTGCTGCTTCTCGGCATCGGACCAGTTCGGCGTGTCCGTCACCGGAATGGTCAGCAGACGCTGAAGCAGTTCGGCGCGATCGACGCCAGGCGCTTCCGCCTCGATCTGCTGCTGCACCTGCGCCACGCTGACCTGGTGGTAATGCAGCGCATGCAGCGTCGCGGCGGTCGGGCTGGGCACCCAGGCGGTATTGGCGCCCGCCTTCGGGTGCGCGATCTTCTGCTCGAGCATCGCAGCCATCAGGTCGGGCATCGCCCACATGCCCTTGCCGATCTGCGCCCGACCCCGCAAGCCGGCGCTGAGGCCGACCAGCACGTTGTTGCGCTCATAAGCCTGGATCCAGGCGCTGGTCTTCATGTCGCCTTTGCGCAGCATCGGGCCGGCCAGCATCGCGGTGTGCATCTCATCGCCGGTGCGGTCGAGGAAGCCGGTGTTGATGAAGGCGACGCGGCTGGGTGCCGCGGCGATGCAGGCAGCCAGGTTGACGCTGGTGCGGCGCTCCTCGTCCATGATGCCCAGCTTGACCGTCGACGACGGCAGGCCCAGCAACTGCTCGACGCGGCCGAACAGTTCATTGGCGAAGCCGACCTCGGCCGGTCCGTGCATCTTGGGCTTGACGATGTAGATCGAGCCCCGGCGCGAGTTGCGCAGGCCCGAGCCCGACAACTGCTTCAGGTCATGCAACGCGATCAGCGTCGTGATGACGGCGTCCATGATGCCCTCGGGGATCTCCCGCCCGCCGTCGAGCAGGATGGCCGGATTGGTCATCAGGTGGCCGACATTGCGCACGAACAGCAGCGAACGGCCCGGCAACACGACGTCCTGGCCGCCGCCCGCCGCCTTGTAGACGCGGTCCGGGTTGAGGCGCCGCACGAAGCTGCGACCGCCCTTGCTGACTTCCTCGGTCAGAGACCCCCGCAGAATTCCCAGCCAGTTGCGGTAGGCGAGCAGCTTGTCCTCGGCATCGACGGCGGCGATCGAGTCTTCGAGGTCGAGGATGGTCGACAGCGCCGACTCCATCAGCAGATCGGACACGCCGGCGGCATCGGTCTGGCCGATCGGCGAGGCGCGATCAATCTGCACTTCGATGTGCAGGCCGTGATGGCGCAGCAGGACGGCTGTCGGCGACGCGGCGTCGCCCAGGTAGCCGACGAACTGCGCCGGGTCTGCCAGTCCGACGTCGCGGCCGTCCTTCAGGGCGACGGCGAGCGCGCTGCCGTTGACGCGGTAGCCGGTGGCGTCGGCGTGCGAGGCGCCCGCCAGCGGCGCGGCCTGGTCCAGCACCTGGCGCGCGAAGGCGATGACCTTGGCGCCGCGGGCCGGGTTGTAGCCGCCGGCTCGTTCGGCGCCATCGGTCTCGGGAATGACGTCGGTGCCGTAGAGCGCGTCGTACAGCGAGCCCCAGCGCGCGTTCGCCGCGTTGAGCGCGTAACGCGCATTCAAGATCGGAACGACCAGTTGGGGGCCGGCCTGGATTGCGAGCTCCGCGTCCACGTCGGCGGTCGTTGCCTTCGGATCGGCCGGCAGGGGCACCAGGTAGCCGATCTGCTGGAGGAAGGCTTGATACGCCGCCATGTCGCGGATCGGCCCGGGGTGGGCTCGGTGCCAGCCGTCGAGCTCGGCCTGCAATCGGTCGCGCTCCGCCAGCAAGTCGGCATTCCTGGGGGCCAGGTCATGGGCCAGCGCGTCGAAGCCCTGCCAGAAGGCGGCGGGCTCGATGCCGGTGCCGGGCAGCGCCTCGGTCTCGATGAAACGGGCCAGGGCGGTGTCGACCTGGAGGCGGTGGTGTTGGCTGCGTGCGCTCATGGCGGCTCCCAAGATGCGAAGGAAACGGCGACTGGAAGGCGGGGCAAGATACGGGCCGGTGCGCGGTCCTCCCCGATCGGAACGCACCGACTTTAGGCCGCCACAGGCCGTCGATTCATGTCGATGCTGGTCGGGGATCCCTGACTTTTTTGCACAAATAACAACGCATCGGGTCTCCATTCATTGCTTGCGACGGCGCAACGGTCCAACAATCAACGGCCATGGACCGCCTCAAACAGATCGAGTCCTTCGTGCTGGTCGCGACCAAGGGCAGCCTGACGGCCGCGGCACAAGCCGAAGGCGTGGCGCCTGCGGTGATGGGACGTCGCCTCGACGCACTGGAGGCGCGGCTGGGCGTGAAGCTGCTGCTGCGCACGACCCGCAAGCTGACCCTGACGCATGAGGGCACCGCCTTCCTGGAGGACTGCCAACGCCTGCTGGTCGAGTTCGCGAGCGCCGAGGCCAGCGTCAGCGCCGGCGGCGTGAAGGCCAGCGGTCATCTGCGCATCACCGCGCCGGCGGGTTTCGGTCGTCGTCATGTCGCGCCGCTGGTGCCGGCCTTTCTCGCACGGCATCCAGAAGTCAGCCTCTCGCTGAATCTCAGCGACCGGGTCGTCGACATCGTCAACGAGGGATTCGACTGCGCCGTGCGGGTGGGTGACCTCAGCGATTCGAGCTTGATCAGCATGCGGCTGGCGGACAACCGCCGGCTCTGCGTGGCAGCACCGTCCTACCTGCGACGCGCCGGCACGCCGCGCCATCCGTCCGAGCTGATGCGGCACGAGTGCCTGACCTTGAGTTCCGATGCCAGCCAGACGCGTGGTTGGGCTTTCCGCGTGGACGGCCAGGTGCAGCATCTGCGGCCGAGCGGTCGGCTCGATTGCAGCGATGGCCAGGTGCTGCACGACTGGTGTCGGCAGGGCCTCGGGCTGGCTTGGCGCAGTACCTGGGAGGTGGCCGCCGCCCTCCGTGCTGGCGAACTGGTCAGCGTGCTTGACGACTTCGCGGCGCCGCCGAACGGCATCTTCGCCGTGCTGCCCCAGCGCAAGCACCTGCCGCTGCGGGTGAGGCTCTGGATAGACTTCCTGAAGGAACACTACGGCAGCGCCGACCATTGGGCGCGCGCCGCCACCTGGGAACCCTGATCACCGGAGACCTCATGACGCTCGAAGCCCTGCTCGCCGGTCTGCACATCGTGGCGATCCTCAGCCTGGTCGTGTTCCTCTCCAGCCAGGCGGCGCTATGCCGGAGCGAATGGATGAACGCGGCGGTGGTGCGGCGCCTGTCGCGACTGGACGTGATCTACGGCGTGACTGCCGTTGCGGTGCTGCTCACCGGCCTGGCCCGCACCTGGTGGGGCATGAAGGGCCTGGGCTGGTACTGGCATCAGCCGCTGCTGCATTTCAAGTTCGGCATGTTCCTGGTCATCGGCCTGATCTCGATCAAGCCGACGCTGACCTACCGTCGCTGGGTCAAGGCGTTGGATGGCGGTGCCGGCCTGCCGAGCGATGCCGACGTGCGTGCCACCCGACGCCTGGTCATGATCCAGGCCCATTTGCTGATCCTGATCCCGATCGCGGCGGTGATGCTCGCACGCGGCGTGCTGACCAAATGACGTACCGCTGTCTGCCGATATCAACGGAACGAACCCGCTGAAATCGGCCGAGTGACGCGACGCTGCAGCGGGATGCTCCGCTAGGCGCAAACCGCAGCCATAGCGGCGCTATGGCGAGGATTTGCAACACCGCGGAGCGCCCGCTGCGGCGTTGCGTCACTTGGCCGAGAGGCATTCCTTCATGAAGGCTTTGCGCTCATCGCCGGTCTTGCCCTTGGCCTCGGCGTTGCAGGTCGTCATCTTGGTCTGCTGCGCGGTCTTGGCCGGCGCGGTCTCGCCCTTGAGGCAACTGCTCATGAAGGCCTTGCGCTCGTCGCCGGTCTTGTCCTTGGCGTCGGCATTGCAGGACTTCATCAGCTGCTGCTGCTTGAGCTGCTTCTCGGACGGCGCCTTCTTGGCGTCGTCCGCGGCGTGCGCGCCCAGGGCGGCCAGCGCCAGCAGCGCGCCGGCGAACAGCGAGGTCGGGGTCAGGCGTTTCATCACTCTCTCCTACGGGGCTACAGGGGTTTGGGGAAGGACCTGGGGGCAGTGGAGCACACCCACGAGCGGCTCTCAATAGCGATTGATGCCCGTCAAGAGACCCACTGACTCGGGTCGGTTGACGTGGATGCGGCGGCGGCCTGGAAGGACCGGTCGGCATCTGACTCACATGATCCGGCGCGGAGACGCCAGCGCCTCATGCGCCAGATGGAGTCGCCTGACCAGGACCTGGATGAACGCGCGATCGAAGCGGTGCTGGCACTCGGGGCTGAGCTGGCCCAGCGAATCGGGCGTGAAGGACACGGTTGTGCAAAGTTGGGTCACCCGGATGTCGGTGCTGTGGCGCCGCAGGTCGGGGTTCGGCGCGAGGTAGGCCATCTCCCCGACCGAGGTGCCGGTGCCCAGCGTCGCGACGAGCGCGCCGTCGCGCCAGACCTCGACCTCGCCCTGCGTGATGATGTGGAAGGTGTTGCCTTCCTGGCCCTTCTTGAACAGCAGGTGGTCGAGCGGATAACGCCGCCATCGCGCGCGCCGCACCACTTCCCATAGCTCGACGTCGCCGAAGCCGGCGAAGAACTCCAGGTCGCGCAACAGGTTGAAGCGTTCCGAATCCTTGACCTCGTTGAGGCGCGCCAGCGGTACCAGCTGCCTGGCCACCAGCTCCGACAGCGCCTGGCCGAAGGCCTCCCAGTCGGCATGGCGCTCGTGCGGATGCTTGGCCAGCGCCTTCTGGATGACCGCGTCCAGCTCCGGCGTCACGCCCCCGCGCTGGCCGAGCAGCGGTTGCGGCGACTGGTGATAGATCTGGTGCATCAGCGCCATCTGGTTGGGCGCGTCGAAGGGGGGGCGGCCGCAGACCATGTGGTACAGCACCGCGCCCAGCGAATAGATGTCCGCCTGCGCGCCCACATCGCCGCCTTCGATCTGCTCCGGCGGCATGTAGGCCAGCGAGCCGACCCGGTGCACCTGCGTCATGTCCGCATTGAGGTTGAGCGCGCTGCCGAAGTCGCTGACCTTCACGTCGGTCACCTGGCCCTGGCTGTCGAGCACCGCCAGCAGGTTGGCGGGCTTGATGTCACGGTGCACGACGCCTTGGCGGAACACGTAGGACAACGCCATCGCGCACTTGAATCCCAGCTCGACGATCTGGTCCAGCGGCAGCAACCGGTCGTTGCGGCAGAAGTGCTTGAGCGTCACGCCATGGACGTACTCCATGACCAGGTAGGGCAGGTCGCCGTCCTGCACCGCGTCCAGGATCTGCACCACGTTCGGATGCTGCAGCCGGCCCGCCAGCGCGGCCTCGGCGGCGAAGAAGCGGATGCTGAGCGTGTCCTCCTCGGCGGGGCCGCCGCCGGACCAGGCGCGCATGCGCTTGATCGCGACTTCCTGGCCCTTGAAGTCGTCCATCGCCAGGAAGACGTCGCTGGTCGCGCCCTCGCCCAGCCGGCGCAGCACGCGGTACTTGCCGATCTGCTCCGGCAGGTCGGCCAGCCCGCCGAGCGTCGAATCGGAAAAGCTGGCAGGGCGTGGATCGACGGGGGCGCTCATCGGAGGGGCATCCTGCCCCACGAGGAGGGCGCCGGCAAGGGGGCGTACGGTCTCTTACGGGGGAGGTCCCCTAAAATGCGACGCCATGATCCAAGCCAAGCAGGAATTGCTCGCCGCCCTCGGCACCGTGCTCCAGGGCCTGAGCCAGGAGGCCGTTGACGCCGGCCTCGTCGCCGCCGCGCCGGTGGCCGCATTCGAGACCCCCAAGCAAGCCTCTCACGGCGATTTCGCCTGCACGGCCGCGATGCAGCTGTCCAAGGCGCTGAAGAAGAACCCGCGCGAACTGGCGACGACGCTGATCGCCCAATTGCAAGAGCAACCGGCCTTCGAGCGCTGGGTCGACGCGCTGGAGATCGCCGGCCCCGGCTTCATCAACATCCGCCTCAAGCCCGTGGCCAAGCAGGCGGTGGTGACCGAGGTCTTCGCCGCGGCGGAGCGCTTCGGACACCAGCCCCGACGCGACACCTCGGCGCTGGTCGAGTTCGTGTCCGCCAACCCGACCGGGCCGCTGCATGTCGGCCATGCCCGCCAGGCGGCGCTCGGCGATTCGCTGTGCCAGCTGTTCGCGACGCAGGGCTGGAATGTCAGCCGCGAGTTCTATTACAACGACGCGGGCGTGCAGATCGGTACCCTCGCGCGCAGCACGCAGCTGCGCGCCCAGGGCTTCAAGCCGGGCGATCCGATCTGGCCGACGGACGCCGCGAATCCCGAGAGCAAGAACTTCTACAACGGCGACTACATCCAGGACATCGCCGACGCCTTCCTGCGCAAGGAGACGGTCAAGGCCGACGATCGCGAGTTCACCGCGTCGGGCGATCCGGAGGACCTCGATTCGATCCGCCAGTTCGCCGTCGCGTTCCTGCGCCACGAGCAGGACCTGGACCTGCAGGCCTTCGGACTGCGCTTCGACAACTACTTCCTCGAATCGTCGCTGTACACCGGCGGCCAGGTCGAGGAGGCGGTCGCGCGCATGGTCGCCAACGGCAAGACCTACGAGGAGGGCGGCGCGCTGTGGCTGCGCTCGACCGAGTACGGCGACGACAAGGACCGCGTGATGCGCAAGTCCGACGGCACGTACACCTACTTCGTGCCGGACGTCGCGTACCACGTGAACAAGTTCAAGCGCGGCTTCTCCAAGTGCATCAACATCCAGGGCACCGACCACCACGGCACGATCGCCCGGGTGCGCGGCGGCCTGCAAGCCACCGGCGTGGGCATCCCCGAGGGCTTCCCGGACTACGTGCTGCACAAGATGGTCACGGTCATGAAGGGGGGCGAGGAGGTCAAGATCTCCAAGCGCGCCGGCAGCTATGTCACGCTGCGCGACCTGATCGAATGGACCAGCCGCGACGCGGTGCGCTTCTTCCTGATCAGCCGCAAGGCCGACACCGAGTTCGTCTTCGACGTCGACCTGGCGCTCAAGGCCAACGACGAGAACCCCGTGTTCTACGTGCAGTACGCGCATGCGCGGATCTGCTCGGTGCTGCGCAAGGGCGTCGAGCAGGGCCACGACGAGGCCTCGCTGGCCGGGGCCGATCTCTCGCTGCTGACCGCGCCGACCGAGTACGCACTGATGCTCAAGCTGGCGGACTATCCGCGCATGCTGGCCTCGGCCGCGCAAGACCTGGCCCCGCACGACGTGGCGTTCTACCTGCGCGATCTGTCGGGCGCGCTGCACAGCTACTATGGCGCCGAACGCGTGCTGGGCGACGACCCGGCCCTGACGCGCGCGCGCCTGGCGCTGCTGGCCGCGACGCGGCAGGTGGTGCGCAACGCGCTGGCGGTGCTGGGGGTGTCGGCCCCGGACGCGATGGAACGTGACTCGCAGGAGCAGCAATGAGCAAACAAAAGCAGCGCGGCGGATTCGCCATGGGCCTGATCGTGGGCCTGCTGCTGGGGCTGGGGATCGCGCTGGGCGTGGCCCTCTACGTGACGAAGGCACCGGTGCCGTTCGTCAACAAGCTGCCGCAACGCACCGCGGAGCAGGACGCCCAGGAAGCCGAACGCAACCGGAACTGGGATCCGAACGCACCGCTGGCCGGCCGTGCCGGCGCGAAGGCGGCGTCGGGCGTGGTGACGCCGGCGGTCGTGCCGCCGCCCGCCCAGGCGCCGCAGGTCACCGCCGGTCCGACGGCCGCGCCCGCCGTCGAGGGTCGCCCCGCCGAGCGCGCGCCCGCCGCGCAGCCGCAGGCCCAGACGACGCCCACGCCGGCCGCCAAGCCCGAGCAGCGTCCCGCCGAGACCCGCACCGCCGACGGTGCCCGCGCCGACGGGTCGCGCGGCAGCTTCTTCGTCCAGGCCGGCGCCTACACGCGCATGGAGGACGCCGAGCAGCAGCGCGCCAAGCTGGCCATCCAGGGTTTCTCGGCCAAGGTGATGGAACGTGAACAGGCGGGCCGCACGGTGTTCCGCGTGCGCCTGGGACCGTTCGACACCCGCGACGAGGCCGAAGCGCAGCAGAAGAAGCTCGAAGGGGCTGGCGTCGAGGCCAACCTCGTCGCGATCCAGCGCTGAGTCGCCGGGCGGTGGTTAATGCCACCCTAAGTTTGACTTTCTAGGATGGCCGGCCGCTGCGGCGCCGGTCGTCGCGGAACTACCAAGGAATCGAAGATGAAGCGTCGCGAATTCAACACCCTCACGGCCCTGTCGACCGCCGCGGGCGGTGGCCTGCTGCTGAGCGGCGCGCCCGCCCAGGCGCAGGGCGGCCCGATCGAAGGCCGCCAGTACCAGCGCCTGGCCAAGCCGGTGCCCGGCTCGGCGCCCGGCAAGATCGAGGTGATCGAGTTCTTCTGGTACGGCTGCCCGCACTGCTACGTCTTCGAGCCGACGATCGAGGCCTGGGCCAAGCAGCTGCCCGCCGACGTGGTGTACCGCAAGGTCCACGTGGCCTTCCGCGCGAACGTCAAGATCCACCAGCAGATGTTCGTCACGCTCGAGGCGATGGGCAAGGAAGCGCAGGTGCGTCCGGCCATCTTCAATGCCATCCATCGCGGCGGCCAGAGCCTGACCGACGTGGACGCGATGGCCAAGTTCCTGGCGCCGCTGGGCGTGGATCCGGCCAAGTTCAAGGAGACCTACAACTCCTTCACCGTGCAGACCCGCGTCCAGCAGGCGACGAAGCTGCAGGACCAGTACAACATCGACGGCGTGCCGACCGTCGCGATCGGCGGCCGCTTCCTGACTTCGCCGGCGATGGCCGGTTTCGGCCTGCGCGTCAGCGAGGAAGAACTGGGCCAGCGCTGCATCGCGGTGGCCAACTTCCTGCTGCCGCTGGCCCGCAAGGGCTGAGCCTCCGCGGACGCCGCGCCTGCGGACGCCCCCGCTCCCCCTCGAAAGCGCCCCTCATCGCGGGCGCTTTCTGTTTTCCGGGCCGGTCCTTCGTCCGATCCCCCGCTTGGGGGGAGTTCCACCTCCACCCTTGCGCGACCCGGGCGGTTGCGCATAAAGTGATATCACCTTTTTGGAGGAGTTGGTGATGAGCACGACCGCAGTCCCGAAGAACATGCCCGCCCGTGGCGCCGCGCCGGCCCCGCTGGAGCGGCGCGCCGGCACGGCCAACGGCTATGCCGCGCTGCTGATCGGCCTGGGCCTGCTGGCCGTCGCGATCTGGCGCTTCGTCGCGTTCGGCGAAGGCGCGGTCGGCCTGCCGCAGCTGGCGCTGGTGGTGGGCGGCGTCATCGTGCTGGCCGGCCTGTACATCCAGCAGCCCAACGAGGCCCGCGTGCTGACCCTGTTCGGCCGCTACATCGGCACCGACCGCACATCGGGGCTGCGTTGGACGATCCCGCTGTTCATGATGAAGCGCCGCCTGTCGCTGCGCGCCCGCAACCTCGACGCGCCGACGCTGAAGGTGAACGACAAGCGCGGCAACCCGGTCGAGATCAGCGCCGCCATCGTCTGGCGGGTCGAGGACACGGCGCGTGCCGTGTTCGAGGTCGACGATTTCGAGCAGTACGTCAGCATCCAGGCCGAGGCGGCGATCCGCCACGTCGCATCGCAATTCGCCTACGACGAGGGCGACGACCTGGACAGCCGCGAGATCACCCTGCGCGCCGGCGCCGACGAGGTGATGGCCGCGATGATCTCGGAGCTGCAGGCGCGCCTGCAGCCGGCGGGGGTCGGCGTCGAGACGGCGATGCTCACCCACCTGGCCTACGCACCCGAGATCGCGCAGGTGATGCTGCGCCGGCAGCAGGCCGAGGCCATCATCAGCGCCCGCAAGAAGATCGTGCACGGCGCCGTCAGCATGGTCGAGGAGGCGCTCAAGGGCCTGAGCGAGCGGGAGATCGTCCAGCTCGACGACGAGCGCAAGGCGGCGATGGTCTCCAACCTGCTGGTGGTGCTGTGCTCCGACAAGGACACGCAGCCCATCGTGAACGCGGGCACGCTCTACAACTGATCGCGGCGAGGCGCGCATGCACATGACGGCATCGACCGAGGCAGCGACCGCGTCGCCTCGCGGACGACCCGGGCCGCGCGGCTCCGGTCGCCGTCAAGCGCCCTGACGACGGAGCGACTCACCGATGGGCAGTCCCGGCAAGAAGCAGTTCCCCTTGCGCCTCGATCCCGCGCTCTGGGAGGAGATCGAGCGGCTGGCCGCGATCGAACTGCGCTCGTCCAATGCCCAGATCGAGCTGCTGCTGCGCGAGGCGCTCAAGCGACGCGGCATCAAGCCGGCGCCTTCCCCGGCACCGCGCCGCGGGCGTCCTCCGGCCGGCGCGACCGAAGGCCCGGATGAGGCGGTGGACGACACGGCGCCGGACGCCGATGTCGCCGCCCCACGCGTGTCGCCCCAGGACGGGCGCACCGAGCCGGACCACCCCGACGAATAACCCGGCCGACATCCGTGGCATTCCCGGCCTCCGGCGGGTTTCGCACGACCGTGCTAACTTGCGCGCCATGGAAGCCAAGACCGCCCGCAGCGAACTGACGCAGAGCGCCATCGTCGATGTCGCGCTGGAGATGGCCCGCCTCGACGGCCTGGACAGCCTGTCGATCGGCGAGGTCGCCAAGCGGCTGAACCTGTCCAAGAGCGGTGTCTTCTCGCGCATCGGCTCGCGGGAGGCGCTGCAGGCCGCGGTGCTGGATGCCTTCGAGAAGACTTTCCAGCAGGAGGTCATCCTGCCGGCGCTGCGCGAGCCGCGCGGCCTGCCCCGCATGGATGCCATGGTGCGCGCCTGGCTGGGGCGCGTCGGCGGACCGCACGGCAACTGCCTGTATGTGGCCGGCGCCTTCGAATACGACGATCGCGACGACGCGATGCGAGAGCGCCTGCTCGACGGCGTCCGGCGCTGGCGCTCGACGCTGCGCCGCACGCTGGTCCAGGCGCAGGACGCGGGACAACTGCGCGAGGACGCTGATCTCGACCAACTGATCTTCGAACTTGACGGCCTCTTCACCGCGCTGGTCCGGGAGGTGCGCTTCCTGCGCACACCGGATGCGGTCGAGCGGGCCTGGACCAGCTACCGACGCCTGATGGCCCCGATGCTGACGGCGCTGCCCGCATCGGCCTCCGACGCGTCCCGCTGACAGCCACGCCACGCCATGCCCATTTCACGCTTTCGCCTGAATTTCGCACGATCGTGCGAATTGTTCCGTGTTCCCGAGCCCCAAGGAGTTGCGTCATGACCATCCTGTTGATCCTGAGCCTGCTGACCGGCGGCGCGTTGTGGCGCGCCTGGGTGTCGTGGCGCCGGCTGCTGCGCATGCTGCCGCGCCACAACCGCGACATGGTGCTGTTCTGAGCGCCGGCGCGTGCATGGCACGCGCCACCCCGTCAAGCCTCCGTCGGGCCGCCCAGTCACGGGATATGCCCGGAGTGGCGATGTCATGGGGCCTCCTTACACTCCCTGGCTTGTCCCATTGAGGAAAGTCCATGGCGTGGTTGATGCGCTGGCGGCCCGTGACCGTCGGCCCCGAGAAGGCGATTGCCCCCGATGAACGCCTGTCCTGGCCGCAGACCGCGGCCCTCGGCCTGCAACATGTGATCGCCATGTTCGGCGCCACCGTGCTGGCGCCGCTGCTGATGGGCTTCGATCCCAACGTCGCCGTGCTGATGAGCGGCGTGGGCACGCTGCTGTTCTTCTTCCTGACCGGCGGCCGGGTGCCGAGCTACCTCGGCTCGAGCTTCGCGTTCATCGGTGTGGTCATCGCCGCGACCGGCTATGCCGGCAGCGGTCCCAATCCCAACCTGCCGCTGGCGTTGGGCGGCATCGTCGCCTGCGGCCTGCTTTACACCGCGATCGGCCTGCTCGTCTCGGCCACCGGCAGCGGCTGGGTCGAGCGACTGATGCCGCCGGTGGTCACCGGCGCGGTGGTCGCGGTGATCGGCCTGAACCTGGCGGCGGTCCCGATCAAGAACATGGCGCCGACGCCCTTCGACGCCTGGATGCAGGCCGCGACTTTCATCAGCGTCGCGCTGGTGGCGGTGCATGCGCGCGGCATGTTGCAGCGGCTGCTGATCCTGGCAGGCCTGGTGCAGGCCAGCCTGATCTATGCGCTGCTGACCAACGGCTTCGGCCTGGGCACGCCGATCGACCTCAGCAGGGTCGCGGCCGCGCCGTGGTTCGGCCTGCCGGGTTTCCATGCGCCGGTCTTCGACGGCGCGGCGATGTTGATGATCGCGCCGGTGGCGCTCATCCTGGTCGCCGAGAACCTCGGCCACCTGAAGGCGGTCGGCGCGATGACCGGCCGCGACATGTCGCCGTTCCTGGGCCGCGCCTTCGTCGGTGACGGCCTCGCGACCATCGCCAGCGGCGCCGTCGGTGGCACCGGCGTCACCACCTATGCCGAGAACATCGGCGTCATGGCCGCGACCCGCATCTACTCGACCGCCGTCTTCGTCTTCGCCGCGCTGATGGCGCTGGCGCTGGGCTTCTCGCCGAAGTTCGGCGCGTTGATCCAGGCCATCCCGCTGGCGGTGATGGGCGGGGTCAGCATCGTCGTGTTCGGCCTGATCGCGATTGCCGGCGCCCGGATCTGGGTCGACCACCAGGTCGACTTCCGCGATCCCCGCAACCTGATGGTGGCGGCGATCACGCTGGTGATCGGCACCGGCGACTTCACCTTGAAGATGGGCGGGTTTACCCTGGGCGGCATCGGAACTGCCACCTTCGGCGCGATCCTGCTGCATGCGCTGTTGAGGCGCGGCCGCACCGACTGACCCCCGCGTCGCGTGCATGGGCGTCAACTCGTGCACGCTTCACGCGAACCAGGGGATCGGCGCTCAAGTCACCAGACCTACAACTCGACATCAGCACGATGAGCATGCTTGGGGTGTTGCGAGCAACGGAGCAGGCGAGGACGGCGGCCGGCCGGCCCGGCGCACGCCCCTGCGCGCGCGCGCTGGAAGGCGCCGCCGTGCTCGCCCTGGCCCTGAGCCTCGCCATGCCGCTGCTGAGCGGCTGCGGACCGCAGGGCAGCGCCGACAACACCCGCGACGCGGCGGCTTCGGCCGCCGGCGTCCAGGACCGGGCCCTGCAGGCGGAGCTCGAGCAGCAGGAGCGCATCGCCTCGGCGCACCCGCGCGAGCACCTGCGTGAGCTGCAGGCGATCGAATCCCGCGCCGCGCCTGGCAGCAGCGAGCGACTGGAGGCGCTGAGCCAACGCGCCGCGCTGCTGGCCCAGCTGCGGGACCGCACCGGCCATGAGGCCGCGGTGGAGGCGCTGAAGGCCTGGCCGGAGACCTCGCCGGTGCGCGCGCAGATCCCGCTGGCCTTGATGCTGGCGCGGGCGCAATGGCTGAAGGCCAATGGCGAGCTGGGTGCCGGCGTGCGCCTGCTCGGCGGCCTGGCCGAGATCGATGCGGCGAAGGCGGATCGCCGGATGCTGTGGCGCGCGACCGAGCTGCGCGCTTACATGCAGGGCGACTACGGCGAGGTCGACGCGGCGGTCGAGAGTGGCCTGAAGGCGCTGGAGCAGGCGCGCGCGATGGGCTCGCGCTGGCGTGCCGCCACCAATGACGCCACGCTCGCCTTCAACTACTTCCGCAGCCAGCAGTTCGACCATGCGCTGCGCGCCGCGCGCGAGGCCCTCGAGGCCGCGCAGCAGGACCCGGACCCGGTGCTGATGTACTCGGTTCACACCATCCTGGGCATCGTCCACTCGCAGGACGAGGACCCGCGCCTGAGCCAGCAGGCCCGCGAGCAGGCGCTGCAGTACGCCCGCGAGGCGCAGGCGCCCGGCCTGCAGGCGCTGGCGCTGGGCAACCTGGCCGACTACGAACTGCGCAGCGGCAACTACGCCCGGGCGCTGGAGCTGTCGACGCAGAGTCTGGCGCTGGCGCACGAGGATGGCGAGATCTCGACCGAGATCCTGGCGCGCCACAACATGGGCATCGCCAAGATCGGGCTGAAGCGGCTGGACGAGGGCAAGCGCGATGTGCTGCAAGCCATCACGATGGACGCGCAACGCGAGGCCGGCAGCTACACCGCCGAGGCCTGGCTGGAGCTGGGCGGCTACCTCGAGAAGGCCGACGATCTGCCTGGCGCGGTCGACGCCTATCACCGCGCCCGGAAGGAATTCGATGCGGTGCTGCGCGACGAGACCCGCAAGGCGGTGCTCGAGGCGCAGGCGCGCTTCGAGGATCAGCAGCGCCAGCGCGAGATCCGGCTGCTCAACCAGGACAACAGCCTCAAGGCCGAGCAGATCCGCACCCGCGACCTGCAGCTGAAGCTGTGGGCGGAGGTCGGTGGCTGCGTGCTGCTCTCGGGCGCCTTGCTGGCGCTGGCCTACCGCCGCATTCGCCGCACCAACGCCGCGCTTGCGCAGACCAACGAATCGCTGCGCGTGCAGAGCGAGCGCGACCCGCTGACCGGTCTGGCGAACCGGCGGCACTTCCAGCAGGCCATCGCGCAGCGCACGCGCGAGGGCGGTCTGCGCGGCAGCCTGTTCCTGATCGACATCGACCACTTCAAGCGCATCAACGACCAGTGGGGCCATGCGGCCGGCGACACCGTGCTGGTCGAGGTCGCGCGGCGCCTGAGCAGCGTGCTGCGCGAGCAGGACCTGGTCGTGCGCTGGGGCGGCGAGGAATTCCTGATCCTGGTGAACTCCGAAGCCACCGAGGACGCGCGCCAGCTCGGCCAGCGCCTGCTCGACCAGATCGGCGGGCAGCCGGTCGACCACGGGCCGCTTCGGATCCCGATCAGCGCCTCGATCGGCTTCGCCAGTTTCCCGATGGCGCCTCAGGACCTGACGCTGGAATGGGAGCGGGCGATCGACCTGGTCGACACCGTGATGTACATGGCCAAGGCCCATGGCCGCAACAAGGCCTACGGCGTCGCGGCGATGCAGGCGCGCGACCGCGACCAGTTGCTGGCGCTGGCGGGCCGCATCGAGTCCGCCTGGCATCAGGGCCAGGTGCAGCTGGTCAGTCTGCTCGGCCCGGTGCAGGAGGGGCGCGCATGACCCGGCCGGTTGCCGCGTTCCTGCTGGCCGCGCTGCTGGCCCCGCTGCTGGGCGGGACGGCGGCGCGCGCGGCAATTCCGGACCGCGCGCTGGACGCGCAGCTCGCCCAGCTGGACCGCTACGGCTACAACGAGCCGGAGAAGGCCGCTCAGCAACTGCGCGCGCTGGCCGCCGATCCGGCGCATGCCGGGCAGCGCCTGCACCTCGACTACGCGCTCGGACGCAATGCCGTCTACGCTGGCCACCCGGAGACGGTGCGTCGCATCGCGTCGGACCTGGAGCAGCGGCCCGGCGGTCAGCCGCTGGCACGCATGCTGCTGGCCGAGTTGCAGGACCGCCAGGGCCAGACCGGCCGGTCGGGCGACATGGCGCGACAGGCGCTCGAGGCGCTGGCGCCGCCGTGTCCAGCGCAACCGGCGCAGACGGTGCCCGCGGACTGCGATGCGCGCGTCGCGCTGCAGGCCTTGCGGCTGATCGCGCGCGCGCAGGGCGCGCGCGGCGAGTACGCCTTCGCCGATACCTCGCTGCGCCGCGCGCTGGCGCTGGCCCAGGCGCTGCAGGACCCGACCGCGGCCGGCGTGATGATGGGCTCGCTCGCGGTGAACAGCCAGGTCCGCGACGAGACGGCGACCGCGCAGCAGTGGATGGCGCAGGCCTGGCAGACGGCGCAGGGCGACGCGGCCGCGATGAGCCGGGCGAAGATGGTCGAGTCGATGGTCGCGTCCCGGCGCGGCGACCGCAGCCAGCAGCTCGCCGCGCTGGAGGAGGCGCTGCGACTTGCCCAGCAGTCCGGCGGGCGGCGTGACGTCGCGCTGCTGCAGAACAACCTGCTCGACGCCTACATCCACACCGACCAGGCTGCCAAGGCGGTGCAGCTCGCGCGGCTGGCGCTGCCGGTGGTGCAGTCCTACAACGACCAGACGGTCGAGCGCACGCTGCGCCACAACCTGTCGGTCGCGCTGGTCCTGCAGCGCCAGTTCGAACCGGCGCGGCGCGAGATCGCGCGGGTGCTGGAGCTGGCGCAGGGCGACTTCGATCCGGTGCGGCGCGCGCTGCAGCTGCGCGAGCTCGGCGAGGCCTATGCGAAGGTCGGACAGTGGAAGGAGGCCCTGCGGCTCTATCACGAGGAGCGCGCGCTGAGCGCGGAGACGGCGCGACGCAACCGCGAATCCTCGCTGCAGCAACTGCGGCTCAAGTACGACAGCGAGGCCAGGCAGCGCGACCTGGAGCTGCTGCGCCGCGAGCAGACGCTCAAGGACCGCGAGCTCGGCAACCGGCGGCTGGCGCAGTATGTCGGCGTCGGTCTGGCGGCGTTGCTGGGGCTGTCGCTGATCCTGATGGGCGTGATGCTGGCGCGCGTGCGCGAGGCCAACCGCAAGCTCAAGGCCAAGCAGAGCCTGCTGCGGGCCCAGAGCGAGCGCGACCCGCTGACGGACCTCGCCAACCGGCGCCACTTCCTCGCGGTCATGGACCGCCATGCCAAGGATATGTTCACCGGCGCACTGCTGATGATCGACATCGATCACTTCAAGCATGTCAACGACCGCCATGGCCATGCGGCGGGCGACGCGGTGATCGTCGAGGTCTCGCGGCGCATCGCGCAGGCGGTGCGGTCGGAGGACCTGGTCGTGCGCTGGGGCGGCGAGGAGTTCCTGGTCTTCGCCCGCAATGTCGCGCCGGACCAGCTGCAGCTGCTGGCCGAGCGCATCCTCTTCATCGTCGGCGAGCAGCCGGTGCAGACCGCGGCCGGCGCGCTGCGGGTGACCTGCTCGATCGGCTTCGCGCATTTCCCGCTGCCGCCGGCCCAGCTCGCCCTGCATTGGGAACAGGCGGTCAACTGGGCGGACATGGCGCTCTACACGGCCAAGTCGCAGGGCCGCAACCGCGCGCGCGGCATCGTCACCGTCGAGGCCGGCGACGCCCAGGCGCTGATCCAGATCGAGGCCGACTTCGATGCCGCCTGCAGCTCCGAGCGCGTGCAGCTGCAGACCCTCCTGGGCCCGGAACCGCCCGAGACGCCGGAGGCGGCGCACTAGCCAGGCGGGCCGGACGTCCACGCCGCATCGAGATCGCATCGCCCCCCGACGACCTGCATCGAGATCACCACGAGGAGACGCCCCATGAGCCTGAACCGTCGCGCGTTGCTCGCGCTGTCCTCCGCGGCCTGCCTGCCGGGCCTGGCCCGCGCGCAGCAGGCCTGGCCTTCGCGGCCGCTGCGCATCGTCGTGCCCTTCCCGCCGGCCGGCACCACCGACCTGCTGGCGCGCGCGATGGCGCCGGAGCTGCAGAAGGCCCTCGGCCAGCCGGTGATCATCGAGAACAAGCCCGGCGCGGGCGGCAACACCGGCTCGGCCGAAGTGGCGCATGCGACCGACGGGCACACGCTGCTGATGGGCACCGTGGGCACGCACGCGATCAATGCCTCGCTCTATCCGAAGATGCCCTTCGACCCGGTCAAGGATTTCGCGCCGGTCACGCTGGTCGCCGCGGTGCCCAATGTGCTGGTGCTGAATCCGGCCAACGCGCAAAAATACGGCATCCAGACCGTGGCCGACCTGGTGCGGGTGGCCAAGGCCCAGCCGGGCAAGCTCAACATGTGCTCCAGCGGCAACGGCACGTCGATCCACCTCGCGGGCGAGCTGTTCAAGAGCCTGACCGGCACCTACATGATCCATTTCCCGTATCGCGGCTCGGGCCCGGCGCTGCTGGACCTGATGGGCGGGAACATGGACCTGATGTTCGACAACCTGCCTTCGGCGCTGCCGCACATCCGGTCCGGCAAGCTCAAGGCACTCGCGGTCACGAGCGCGCGCCGCAGCGAGGCCTTGCCCGACCTGCCCACCATCGCGGAGAGCGGCGTGCCGGAGCTCAAGGCCTTCGAGGCCTCGTCCTGGTTCGGCTTGCTGGCGCCGATCAGCCAGCCGGCCGACCAGGTCGCCCGGGTGCAGCGCGAGGCCGCGAAGGCGCTGGCGACGCCGGCGATCAAGGAGCGGATGGCTTCACAGGGCGCCGTGCCGGGCGGTGGCTCCAGCGCGGAGTTCGCCGCGCTCATCGCGAGCGAGACCGCCAAGTGGGCGAAGGTGGTGAAGGTTTCCGGCGCGAAGGTGGATTGACACCTTGGGACGGCGTCGGCCGTCTCTCATCCCCTCGCCCCGCAGGGGGAGGGGGCGTGACCAGATGCGCCAGCTTCAGATCTTGAAGTCGTAGTCGATCGTCAGCGGTGCGTGGTCGCTGAAGCGCTGGTCGAGGTAGATCGCCTCGCGGGTGGCCAGGTGGGCCATGCCGGGCGTGGCCAGGTGGTAGTCCAGGCGCCAGCCCACGTTCTTCGCCCAGGCCTGGCCGCGGTTGCTCCACCAGGTGTACTGCTCGGGCTTGTCGTTGAGGACGCGGAAGACGTCGACCAGCCCGACGTCCTGCTCGAGCAGCTTGGTCATCCAGGCGCGTTCCTCCGGCAGGAAGCCGCTGTTCTTCTGGTTGCCCTTCCAGTTCTTGAGGTCGATCTCCTTGTGGGCGATGTTGACGTCGGCCACCAGGATGAACTCGCGCTCGGCCCGCAGCGCCATCAGGTAGGGGTACATCTCCGCGAGGAAGCGGAACTTCGCCGCCTGGCGTTCCTCGCCGCTGGAGCCGCTCGGGAAATAGCAACTGATCAGGCTGAGCTTGCGGCCGGGCTTGTCGAAGCGCTTCTCGACCCAGCGACCTTCCAGGTCGAACTCCGGGCTGCCGAAGCCGACGATCACGTCGCTGGGCGTCTCCTTCGTATAGAGGCCCACGCCGGAGTAACCCTTCTTCTGGGCGTAATGGAAGTGACCGCTGAGGGTGTCGTAGCCGGCGAACTGCGATTCGACGACATCGGCCTGCGCCTTCAGCTCCTGGACGCCGACCACGTCGGCCTGCTGCGGCGGCAGCCAGTCGAAGACGCCCTTGGTGGCGGCGGAGCGAATGCCATTGAGGTTGAGGGTGATGAAGCGCATGGAGGGGGCCCTGGAAGAGGGCGGCAGTATCGCAAAGCCTCCCGCCAAAGATGGCAGCAGCGGCGGAACCGGGGCCGCGGCAGCCTCAGGGGCTGCACCACATGGCGCGGTCCCCGTGCGCCGTCGACGCCCATTCGGGCGACACGCGAGCGGGTGCAGTGTTTGGGCAACACAAACCGCACCATCGCGGTGCGTGGGGTGACGTGTTTATGACGAACTTGCTAGATTCGCGTCCACCGCGCTACCCCGCGCCCACATTTTTGCCAGCTGTGAACCCGGAGCACGCGTCGGGACACCGCCGGCCTCCCCGGTTTCCCATCCTTCCCCCGGAGTTCCATTCATGAATCGATTCGCCACCCAGCGCGCTGCCGTCCCGGCCCTGCGCGAGGCCGCCGCGGCCGTGTCGCTGGCCCTGCTCGCCTGGCCCGCGCTGGCCCAGGAAGCCACCGACGCGCCGGCCAAGGAGAAAGGCCAGCTGGAGACGGTGACCATCACCGCCGAGCGCCGGGTCGAGAACATCAAGGAAGTGCCGAACGCGGTCAGCAAGATCTCCGGCGAGAAGCTGGACGTGCTGAACTCCGGCGGTCAGGACGTGCGCTTCCTGTCGGGCCGCGTGCCCAGCCTGAACATCGAATCCTCGTTCGGCCGTGCCTTCCCGCGCTTCTACATCCGCGGCTACGGCAACACCGACTTCCGCCTGAACGCGTCGCAGCCGGTCTCGCTGGTCTATGACGACGTGGTGCAGGAGAACCCGATCCTGAAGGGCTTCCCCGCCTTCGACTTGGCCGCCGTCGAAGTGGTCGCCGGTCCGCAGGGCACGCTCTACGGCCGCAACACGCCGGCCGGCGTGGTCAAGTTCGACTCGGTGAAGCCGTCGCAGCGCCAGGAGGGCTACCTGAACGTCTCCTATGGCAACTACGGCACGATGAGCCTGGAAGGCGCCGCCAACGTGCCGCTGACCGGCGACTGGGCCGCCCGCATCTCGGCGCAGATCCAGCACCGCGACGACTGGGTCAAGAACCAGGTCCCGACCGGCAAGACCGGCGAGCTCGAGGGCTACGACGACCGCGCCGTGCGCCTGCAGGCGCTGTACCAGCCGCACAAGGACTTCAGCGCGCTGTTCAACTTCCACGGCCGTGACCTGAAGGGCAGCGCTCGCCTGTTCCGCGCGTCGATCATCAAGCCCGGCACGAACGACCTGGTCGACGGCTTCGATCCCGAGAAGGCGTACACCGACGGCGTCAACGAGCAGACCCTGCATGCCACCGGCGGCAGCGCACGCCTGCGGTGGGGCCTGGGCGCGATCAACCTGTACTCGATCACCGGCTACGAGTCGGTGCGCCCGTTCAGCCGCGGCGATGTGGACGGCGGCTATCTCTACGGCGGCACCAAGCCGTACACCCAGGAAGGCCAGGCGGGCTTCCCGGCCGAGTCCTCCAGCTCGATGAGCGGCCATCGCCAGATCACGCAGGAGTTCCGTGTCGAGTCCGCGGCGGCCGGCCCGCTGCGCTGGCAAGGCGGCCTGTACTTCTTCGACGAGCGCTACACCGCTCGCAGCACCGACTACACGACCTCCACCGGCGCGGCCGCCGGCTACGTCGACACGTACCAGAAGAACACCGCATGGGCCGCGTTCGGCTCGGTGAACTACGCGGTCACGCAGGACTTCCAGCTGCGCGGCGGCCTGCGCTTCACCCATGACAAGAAGGATGTGAAGGTCACCAGCAGCTACACCGACCTGAACACCAGCACCGGCGTCACCGCCAACACCGGCGACTCCAAGTGGAACTGGGACGTGTCGGGCACCTATGCGCTGACCAAGGAAACCAACCTGTATGCCCGCGTGGCCACCGGCTTCCGCGCGTCGTCGGTGCAGGGCGCCTCGCGCTTCGCCGGCCAGTCGCAGGCGACGCCCGAGAACGTCACCTCCTACGAGGTGGGCGTGAAGTCGGACTTCTGGGATCGTCGCGCGCGCCTGTCGGCCAGCGCCTTCACCTACACCGTCAAGGACCTGCAGCTGACCGCCGTCGGCGGCCAGAGCAACGCCAACCGCCTGCTGAATGCGAAGAAGGCCGAAGGCAACGGCGTCGAGCTCAACCTGGAGCTGCTGCCGATTGACCAGCTGCTGATCACCGTCGGCGGCAGCCTGAACAACACCAAGATCAAGGACCCGAGCCTGTCGCTGCCGGCCTGCGGCGGCGGTTGCACGATGACCGATCCGCTGGTGGCGGGCTCGACGACCAACTACAGCATCGACGGCAATCCGCTGCCGAACGCGCCGAAGTGGGTCGCCAACCTGACCGCGCGCTACGCGTTCCCGACCGCGGCCGGCAACGAGTTCTACATCTACACCGACTGGGCCTACCGCTCGAAGGTCAACTTCTTCCTGTACGAGGCCAAGGAGTTCACCGGCAAGGCGCTGACCGAAGGCGGTCTGCGCGGCGGCTACATCTGGAACAACGGCAAGTACGAGGCGGCGATCTTCGTCCGCAACATCACGAACCAGATCCGCATCACCGGCGCGATCGACTTCAACAACAACACGGGCTTCATCAACGACCCGCGGACCTACGGCGTGCAGTTCAAGGCGATCTTCTGATCGGCCGACGCTGTTCCCCTCAAGGGGCGGCCGTGGCCGCCCTGCAAGAAGCAGGCCCGCTCCGGCGACGGAGCGGGCCTTCTTTTTGCTTGGTAGGCCTCGATTCCAGCGACAGCCTGTCCTGTGAAGCCCCCAGGCCGCGCGAACCCGCGTCCTACAATTCCGCCCCACTTTCACTGTCACGTCTCGACGTCGCGCCCGCCATGACCACCGCCGCACCCCAGGACACCCTGGCCCAGGAATTCGTCGCCTTCGCCGTGGAGACCGGCGTGCTGCGCTTCGGTGAGTTCAAGACCAAGGCGGGTCGTCTCAGCCCCTACTTCTTCAACGCCGGCCTGTTCGACGACGGCCTCAAGATCGGTCGCCTGGCCCAGTTCTATGCGCAGCGGCTGCTGGCCTCGGGCCTGGAGTTCGACATGATCTTCGGCCCCGCCTACAAGGGCATCACGCTGGCCGCGGCCGTCGCGATCGAGCTGGCGCGGCTGGGTCACAACAAGCCCTTCGCCTACAACCGTAAGGAAGCCAAGGACCACGGCGAGGGCGGCACGCTGGTCGGCGCCAAGGTGCAGGGCCGGGTGCTGATCATCGACGACGTGATCTCGGCCGGCACCTCGGTGCGCGAGTCCATCTCGATGATCCAAGCGGCCGGTGCCACGCCCTGCGGCGTGACGATCGCGCTGGACCGCCAGGAGAAGGCCGCCGAGAACGGGCAGGACCTGCCGTGGTCGGCGGTACAGTACGTGCGCGACCAGCTGAAGCTGCCGGTGGTCGCGATTGCAGGGCTGTCGGACCTGCTCCAGTATCTGCAGACGACCAGCAGTACCGCCGTCTCCGCGCATGCGGCGGCGGTCCATGCCTACCGCGATCGCTACGGAGTCTGATGCGTCCTTCGATCTCACGCCGCCTGCTGTCCCGACCGGCCGCGCCCGCGGCCCTCGCCAGCGTCCTGATGCTGGGCTGCGGACTGGCGAGTCCGGTCGTGGCGCAGACCAAGGCGCCGGCGCCGACCATCTACACCTGCACGACGCCCGACGGCCGCCGGCTGACCTCCGACCGGCCGATTCCCGAGTGCCAGACGCGCGAGCAGCGCGTGCTGAATTCCGACGGCTCGGTGCGCCGGATGCTGCCGCCCGCGATGTCACCCGAGGAGCAGGCGTCCGCGGAGCAACGCCGACGCGCCGAGGAAGTCCAGCGTGCCGCCCAGCAGGACGCGATCCGGCGTGACCGCAACCTGCTGCAGCGCTACGCCGATCAGGCCGCGCACCAGAAGGCCCGCGAGGCCGCGCTCGACGACATCCGCGAGGCGATGCGGCAGTCCGAGAAACGCCTGCAGGCGCTCGCCGTCGAGCGCAAGCCGCTGCTCGACGAGGCCGAGTTCTACAAGGGCAAGCGGGTGCCGTTCAAGCTGCAGCATCAGCTCGAGGCCAACGACGCCGCGGCGGCGGCACAGCGTGAATCGATCGAAAACCAGAAAGCCGAGATCGGCCGCGTGAACAGGTTCTATGACGAGGAGCTGGCTCGCCTGAAACGGCTGTGGGCCGGCGCCGCGCCGGGCTCGCTGGAAAAAGCGGCGCCGCAGGCGCCGTCCGCCAGCGGTCGCTGACAGCGGCGACTCCAAAAAAGAGAACGCCGGTGGATCGCTCCACCGGCGTTGTGCTTTCAGGGCCCTGATCAGGCGCCGAGCTTCTTCTTCAGCAGCTCGTTGACGGCCGAAGGATTGGCTTTGCCCTTGGTCGCCTTCATCGCCTGGCCGACCAGCGCGTTGAAGGCCTTCTCCTTGCCGGCGCGGAATTCCTCGACCGACTTCGCGTTGGCCGCCAGCACCTCGTCCAGGATGCGTTCGAGCTCGCCGGTGTCGCTCATCTGCTTGAGGCCCTTGGCCTCGATGAGCGCATCGACATCCCGGCCTTCGCCGGTCCACAGCGCCTCGAAGACCTGCTTCGCCGCGTTGTTGGAGATGGTGCCGTCCTGGATGCGCTTGATCAGCGCGGCCAGCAGCGCCGGCGTCACCGGGGCGTCGTCGATGGCGCGCTCCTCGGTGTTGAGACGCCGCGAGATCTCGCCCATCACCCAGTTGGCCACCAGCTTGGGCGCGCCGCAGGCGTCCCGCGCCGCCTCGTAGAAGCGAGCCGTCGCCAGGCTCTGCGTCATCATCGTCGCGTCGTAGGCCGGCAGGCCGTCGACCTCCTGGAAGCGCGCGGCCATCACCGACGGCAGCTCCGGCATCTCGCCGCGCACCCGCTCGACCCAGTCGGCGCCGATCATCAGCGGCGGCAGGTCCGGATCGGGGAAGTAGCGATAGTCGGCCGCATCCTCCTTGGTGCGCATCGAGCGGGTCTCGCCGGTGTCGGGGTTGTAGAGCACCGTCGCCTGCTGGATCTCCAGGCCATCCTCGATCTGGTCGATCTGCCAGTTGACCTCGTAGTTCACCGCGTCCACGAGGTAGCGGAAGCTGTTGAGGTTCTTGATCTCGCGGCGGGTGCCGAAGGGCTGGCCGGGCTTGCGCACCGACACGTTCACGTCGCAACGGAACGAGCCCTCCTGCATGTTGCCGTCGCAGATGCCCAGCCACATCACCAGCGCGTGCAGCGTCTTCGCGTACTCGACGGCCTCGGCGCCGGAGCGCATCTCGGGCTCGGACACGATCTCCAGCAGCGGCGTGCCGGCACGGTTCAGGTCGATGCCCGACTGGCCGTGGTAATCCTCATGCAGGCTCTTGCCGGCGTCCTCCTCGAGGTGGGCGCGCGTCAGCTTGACGACCTTCTTCTCGTTGCCGACGAAGAACTCGATCTGGCCGCCCTGGACCACCGGGATCTCGTACTGGCTGATCTGGTAGCCCTTGGGCAGGTCGGGATAGAAGTAGTTCTTGCGGGCGAAGATCGACAGCGGCGCGACCTTGGCGCCCACGGCCAGGCCGAAGCGGATCGCGCGCTCGACGGCGCCGCGGTTGAGCACCGGCAGCGTGCCCGGCAGTGCCAGGTCCACCGCGCTGGCCTGCGTGTTGGGGGCCGCGCCGAAGGCGGTCGACGATCCGCTGAAGATCTTCGAGACGGTCGAGAGTTGGACGTGGTTCTCCAGGCCGATCACGACCTCGTAGCCCCGCACCAGTTGGCTGTTCTTGCTCATCACAGACTCGTTGTCGTTACACGCCGGCCGGGGTCTGGCGATGCCAGTCGGTGGCCTGCTGCAGCGCGTGCGCGGCGTGCAGCAGCGTGCCTTCCTTGAAGTAGTTGCCCAGCAGCTGCAGGCCCACCGGCATGCCGCCCTCGCCCAGCCCCACCGGCACGCTCATGCCGGGCAGGCCGGCCAGCGAGCCCGGCAGGGTGAAGATGTCGGCGAGGTAGGCCTTGACCGGATCGTCCGCGCCCTCGCCCTGCTTCCAGGCGACCGTCGGCGCGACCGGGCCGGCGATCAGGTCGCAGTGCTGGAAGGCCTGCTGGAAGTCGTCGGCGATCATGCGGCGCAGCTTCTGCGCCTGCAGGTAGTAGGCGTCGTAGTAGCCATGAGAGAGCACGTAGCTGCCGATCATGATCCGGCGCTTGACCTCGGCGCCGAAGCCTTCGGCGCGGGTCTTCTCGTACATGTCGATCAGGTTGCCGTAGGTCTTGGCGCGGTGCCCGAACTTCACGCCGTCGAAGCGCGACAGGTTCGAGCTCGCCTCGGCCGGGGCAATGATGTAGTAGACCGGGATCGCCAGCTCGGTGCGGGGCAGCGACACGTCCACCAGCGTCGCGCCGAGCTTTTCCAGCTCGGCCAGGCCGGCGCGCACGGCGCTGTTCACGTCGGCGGACAGCGCGGCCGGGAAGAACTCCTTCGGCAGGCCGATGCGCAGTCCCTTGAGCGGCTGCGCGGCGGTCGCGCCGTCGCGCGGGGCCAGCATCTGGGCGCTGAAGTCCTGCGGCGGCTGCTGGACGCTGGTGGCGTCGCGCTCGTCGAAGCCGCTCATCGTGGACAGCAGCAGCGCGCAGTCCTCGGCCGACCGGGCGAACACGCCGGCCTGGTCCAGGCTCGACGCGAACGCGATCATTCCGTAGCGCGAGCACACGCCATAGGTCGGCTTGATGCCGGTGATGCCGGAGAAGCTGGCGGGCTGACGGATCGAGCCGCCGGTGTCGGTGCCGGTCGTGGCCGGCACCAGGCCAGCCGCCACCGCGACCGCCGAGCCGCCCGAGGAGCCGCCCGGCACGCGCGTGCGGTCCCAGGGATTGAGCGCCTTGAAGTAGGCGCTGTTCTCGTTGGCCGAGCCCATCGCGAACTCGTCGCAGTTGAGCTTGCCCAGCGACACGGTGCCCGCGGCGTTGAGCCGCTCGACCACGGTGGCGTCGAACGGGCTCAGGTAGCCCGCCAGCATCTTCGAGCCGGCGGTGGTCGGCATGTCGCGGGTGACGAAGATGTCCTTGTGCGCCAGCGGCACGCCGATCAGCGCGCCGGCCTCGCCGGCGGCCAGCCGCGCGTCGGCGTCCCTGGCGCGGGTCAGCGCGTAGTCCGGATCCACATGGAGGAAGGCGCCGAGATCCTTCGCCGCGGCAACACGCGCAAGCAGATGTTGCGTCAGTTCGGTGCTGGAGACCGTCTTGGCGCGCAAGGCGCGGCCGAGCTCGGCGACGCCGAGTTGATGCAGGGGGGCGGTCATTCGATGACTTTCGGGACCAGGAACAGGCCGTCCTCGACGGCGGGAGCGCTGCGCTGGTTCAGCGCGCGCTGGTCGGTTTCGGTGACGCGATCCTCGCGCAGCCGCAGGGCCACTTCCTGGACCGCCGACAGCGGCGTGTAGAGGGGATCGACGCCGCTGGTGTCGACCGCGCTCATCTGCTCGACGATCGAGAAGAAGCCGTTGAGCTGGGGCAGCAGCGCGGCCTGTTCGTCGCCGGAAAGTTCGAGCCGGGCCAGTTTGGCGATCCGGCTGACGTCGTCGTGGGTGAGTGCCATGGGAATGTGCTCGAGGGCCGGTCCGGACCAGCGGTCCGCCGGGCGTGCGAAACATTCGCCGAACGCTGACGGAAGCCTTGCAGACGGGCCAAACCAAGGGGTGATCAGTTATTATCCCCGCTTATCTCCATGGCGCCGGGGCTGCTTCTGCAGCCTCGTTGCTTATGGCAAGGAATCTCGCTCGCGCGGACGCCGCCGGTCCGCGCGGTTACCCGACCCGAACCGCCCCGAATCGCAGCCGCCCGGACAGAACGCAGACGAACGCCGCCTGATGCCGTCGAATGCCGCCGATTGCGTGTAGTTCGACATGGACTGGCGGCTCCAGGTGCCGAAGCGTCCCGTCCTGGCCTTGCCCACACACATGCTCGCCTCCCTGCGCCGCTACTTCTCCACCGACCTCGCCATCGACCTGGGCACCGCCAACACGCTGATCTACGTCCGCGGAAAAGGCGTCGTGCTGGACGAACCGTCCGTCGTCGCCATCCGCCACGAAGGCGGTCCCAACGGCAAGAAGACGATCCAGGCCGTGGGCCACGAAGCCAAGGCCATGCTGGGCAAGGTGCCTGGCAACATCGAGGCGATCCGCCCGATGAAGGACGGCGTGATCGCCGACTTCGTGGTCACCGAGCAGATGATCAAGCAGTTCATCAAGATGGTGCACGACACCAAGCTGCTGCGTCCCTCGCCCCGGATCATCATCTGCGTGCCCTGCGGCTCGACCCAGGTCGAAAAACGCGCCATCCGCGACGCCGCCCTGGGCGCCGGTGCCTCGGAGGTCTACCTGATCGAGGAACCGATGGCCGCGGCGATCGGCGCGGGCCTGCCGGTGTCGGAAGCGTCGGGCTCGATGGTCATCGACATCGGCGGCGGCACGACGGAAGTGGGCGTGATCTCGCTGGGCGGCATGGTCTACAAGGGCTCGGTCCGCGTCGGCGGCGACAAGTTCGACGAGGCCATCATCAACTACATCCGCCGCAACTACGGCATGTTGATCGGCGAGCCGACCGCGGAAGCGATCAAGAAGAACATCGGCTCCGCCTTCCCCGGCTCCGAGGTCAAGGAGATGGAGGTCAAGGGCCGCAACCTGAGCGAAGGCGTGCCGCGCAGCTTCACCATCTCGTCCAACGAGATCCTGGAAGCGCTGACCGATCCGCTCAACCAGATCGTCTCGGCGGTGAAGAACGCGCTGGAGCAGACGCCGCCGGAGCTGGGCGCCGACATCGCCGAGCGCGGCATGATGCTGACCGGCGGCGGCGCGCTGCTGCGCGACCTGGACCGCCTGCTGGCCGAGGAAACCGGCCTGCCGGTGCTGGTCGCCGAAGACCCGCTGACCTGCGTGGTGCGTGGCTGCGGCATGGCCCTCGAGCGCATGGAGCGCCTCGGGTCGATCTTCACCAACGAGTGATGGGTGCGGCCTTCGGGCCGCTTTGCATTGAATCTCCCCTGCTGAGATCTTCATGCCTCTCGGCACCTTGGATCGCAACCCACCGCCGCTGTTTCGCGAAGGCCCGTCCGCGCTGACGAAGCTGGCCTTTTGCGCCGCGCTGGCCGTGTTCCTCATGGTGGCGGATTCGCGCTTCCAGTTGACCGCTCCCGCCCGCGCGGGCCTGGCGCTGGCGCTGCATCCGCTGCAGCGCGCGCTGCTGGCGCCCGTCGACGCCTGGGAGCAGGCCGGCGACTACGCCCGCGGCATGGAGAAGGCCACCGAGGCCGAGAACCAGGCACGCCAGCAACTCGCCTCGCAGGCCGTGATCCTGAGTCGCGCCGCGCAGCTCCAGGCCGAGAACACGCGGCTGCGCGCGCTGCTCGACCTGCGCGATGCCCTGCCGGTGAAGGGGCTCGCCGCCGAGGTCCTCTACGAGGCGCCCGATCCCTTCTCGCGCCGCATCGTCATCGATCGCGGCAGCCACCGCGGCGTGCGACTGGGCGCGCCGGTGGTCAACGACGCCGGCGTGCTCGGCCAGGTGACGCGGGTCTATCCGCTCTCGGCCGAGGTCACGCTGCTGACCGACCGTGAGGCCACCATTCCGGTCCTCAACACCCGCACCCAGCAGCGCGGCGTCGCCTACGGCGGCGAACGCGGCGTGATGGAGCTGCGCTTCATCGCCGCCAACGCCGACATCAAGGCCGGCGACGCGCTCGCGACCTCCGGCCTGGACGGCCTCTACCCGCCGGGGCTGCCGGTGGCGAAGGTTGCCGAGGTGGAGCGCCGCGGCGACACCAGCTTCGCCCGCGTCGGCCTGGCGCCGGTCGCGCAGCCGGACAGCGCCCGGCATGTGCTGGTGCTGGAGCCGCTGCAGGGCCAGGAGGACGCCCGCATCGAAGCCGCGCAGGAAGCGGCCAGCGCCGCGAGCGCCGCGGCGGCCGATGCCGGCGCCAAGCCGCGTCGCGCCGCGTCCGCCCCCAAGGGAGCCCACCGATGATCATGCCGCGCGGCGCGAGCCAGCTGCTGCTGCCCGCCAATCCCCTGTTCATCGCGTTCAGCCTGGTCGTCGGCCTGCTGGTCGACATGGTGCCCGTCGGCCGCCAGCCCTGGATGCCGGACGTGCTGGCGATCGTGCTGGTGTTCTGGAATGTCCATCAGCCACGGCGCGTCGGCGTGGGCTGGGCCTTCGTCTTCGGCCTGATGATCGACGTCCACCATGGCGCGCTCCTTGGCCAGCATGCGCTGGCCTACAGCCTGCTGGCCTTCGGCGCGGTCGCGCTGCATCGCCGGCTGCTCTGGTTCTCGCTCGGCGCGCAGGCGCTGCACGTGCTGCCGCTGTTCGTGCTGGCGACCGCGATCGCGGTGATCGTGCGGCTGATCGTCGGCGGCATGTGGCCCGGCTGGAGCCTGGTGCTGGCGCCGGTGCTGCAGGCGGCGCTGTGGCCGATCGCCGCGGCGCTGCTGCTCGCGCCGCAGCGTCGCGCGCCGGATCCCGACGCGCACCGCCCGCTCTGAGCGCGCCGAGGACGGGCCCGCGATGACGGTCATCAAGAATCTCCAGGCGGAGCTGAGCCGGTTCCGGTTGCGGCTGGTCGCCGCGGCCGCGTTCGTGCTGTTCTGCTTCGCGCTGCTCGTCGCCCGGCTCGTCTACCTGCAGATCACGCAGCACGACTCGCTGCTCGAGCGCGCCGAGACCAACCGCGTCACCGTGCTGCCGATCGTGCCCAACCGCGGCCTGATCGTCGACCGCAATGGCGTCGTGCTGGCCAGCAACTACTCGGCCTACACGCTGGAGATCACCCCCTCCAAGGTGCCGGACCTGGAGCGCACGATCGATGCGCTCACCGCCGTCATCGACATCCAGCCGCGCGACCGCCGCCGCTTCAAGCGCTTGATGGAGGAGAGCAAGAACTTCGAGTCGCTGCCCATCCGCACCAAGCTGACCGATACCGAGGTCGCGCGCTTCGCGGCGCAGCGCTTCCGCTTCCCCGGCGTGGACATCAAGGCGCGGCTGTTCCGCAACTACCCGCTGGGCGATGTCGGGGCGCACCTGCTGGGCTACATCGGCCGCATCAACCAGGTCGAGAAGAAGGCGATGGAGGACTGGTCCGAAGAGGACATCGCCAACTACCGCGGCACCGAATACATCGGCAAGCTGGGCCTGGAGCAGGCCTACGAGCGCGAGCTGCACGGCCAGACCGGCTTCGAGGAGATGGAGACCAGTGCCGGTGGCCGGGCCGTCCGCCGGCTGCGCAACCGCCCGCCGACGCCGGGCAACACGCTGCACCTGTCGATCGACATCAAGCTGCAGGCGCTGGTCGAGCGCCTCTATGGCGATCGCCGCGGCGCGCTGGTGGCGATGGACCCACGCAACGGCGAGGTGCTGGCCTTCGTGTCCAAGCCGACCTTCGATCCCAACCTGTTCGTCGACGGCATCGACGCCGACAGCTGGAAGGAACTCAACGAGGACATCGACAAGCCGCTGCTGAACCGGGCGCTGCGCGGCACCTATCCGCCGGGTTCGACCTTCAAGCCCTACATGGCGATGGCGGCGCTCAACACCGGCAAGCGCGCGGCCAATGTGGTGGTCCAGGACAACCTGACCTACAGCTTCGGCGGACGGACCTTCGGCAGCGCGACCGGCGACCGCGCCGGCCCGAAGGACATGCGGCTGGCGATCGTGACCTCGTCGAACGTCTACTTCTACTCGTTGGCCAACGAGATGGGCGTTGACATGATCCACGACCAGCTGGAGCCCTTCGGCTTCGGTCGCAAGACCGAGATCGACCTGCTGGGCGAGGTCACCGGCATCCTGCCCAGCACCGAGTGGAAGCGCCGCGCCTACAAGCGGCCCGAGCAGCAGAAGTGGTACGCGGGCGAGACGATCTCGCTGGGCATCGGCCAGGGCTACAACAACTTCACGATGCTGCAGCTGGCCACCGCGATGTCGACGCTGGCCAGCGGCGGCGAACGCTATCGGCCACGGCTGGTGCGGGAGATCGAGGACGTGGTCAAGCATGTGCAGCGCCGCACCGCGAGCGACGCACTGTCGCCGCTGGCGCTGCGCAAGGCCGACGTCGACGTGATCCGCAACGCGATGCACGACGTGACGATGGAAGGCACCTCGCGGATGGTGTTCGCCGGCGCGCAGTACCAGAGCGCCGGCAAGACCGGCACCGCGCAGGCGGTCGGCCTGCGGGCCGGCCAGACCTACAGCAGCATCAAGGCGGACGAACGCAAGCGCGACCATTCGCTGTACATCTCCTTCGCGCCCTACCAGGCACCGACGATCGCACTGGCGCTGATCGTGGAGAACGCGGGCTTCGGCTCCGAGTCGGCGGCGCCGATCGCGCGGCGCGTCTTCGACTACGTGTTGACCGGCACGTATCCGAGCGAAGAGGACATTGCCAAGGTGCGGGTCGGCCAGGTCGGCGCGCCGATCGGCACGCCGCGCCGCGTCGAGGACATCCCGTTGCCGGGCGCCGCGGCCAGCGTGCCGGACGCATCGGCGTCCTCAGCGTCCGCAGCGGCGGCATCGGTTGAGGCGTCCAGCCCCGCGAGCCGGGTGCCCAGACCCGCTGTCCCGGCGTCGGCGGTGCCGGCCGCGATACCAGGCTCCGCCGCCGAGCGCCGCCTCGCGCCGGTCGCGCCGCGACCCAACCCGGGAGCTTCACGATGAGCGCCGTCTTCAGCAAACCCAGCCTGCTGCAGCGCGTGAAGCCGCTGTTCCAGGGCTTCGACCTCCCGCTGCTGCTCGCCATGGGCTGGCTGATGGGACTGGGCCTGATGTGCATGTACTCGGCCGGCTATGACCATGGCACGCGCTTCGTCGATCACGCGCGGAACATGGTGCTGGCGATGGGCGTGCTGTTCGTGACCGCCCAGGTGCCGCCGCAGCGCCTGATGCAGCTCGCGCTGCCGCTCTATGCGGTCGGCGTCACGCTGCTGGTGGCGGTGGCGCTGTTCGGCATCAGCAAGAAGGGCGCGACGCGCTGGCTGAATGTGGGCGTCGTGATCCAGCCCTCGGAGATGCTGAAGATCGCGGTGCCGCTGATGCTGGCCTGGTGGTTCCAGAAGCGCGAGGGCCAGTTGCGTCTGCCCGATTTCGTCGCCGCCTTCGTGCTGCTCGTAGTGCCGGTCGGCCTGATCGCCAAGCAGCCGGACCTCGGCACCTCGCTGCTGGTGCTGGGCGCTGGCCTGTACGTGATCTTCTTCGCCGGGTTGTCGTGGAAGTTGATCATTCCGGCGCTGGTGCTGGCCGGGGCGGGCATCACCGCGCTGGTCTTCAGCGAGGACCAGATCTGCCAGCCCGATGTGAAGTGGGTGGTGCTGAAGGACTACCAGAAGGACCGCGTCTGCACGCTGCTCGATCCGACCAAGGATCCGCTGGGCAAGGGCTTCCACATCATCCAGGGCGAGATCGCGATCGGCTCGGGCGGCGTGACCGGCAAGGGCTTCATGAAGGGCACGCAGACGCACCTGGAGTTCATCCCGGAGCGGACCACCGACTTCATCTTCGCCGCCTATGGCGAGGAGTTCGGCCTGATCGGAGCGCTGGCGTTGCTGCTCGGCTTCACCGCCTTGATCCTGCGCGGACTGGTCATCGCGCACGAAGCGCCGACGCTGTTCTCGCGGCTGCTCGCCGGGGCGATCACCCTGAGCTTCTTCACCTACGTGTTCGTGAACATGGGGATGGTGACCGGCATCCTGCCGGTGGTCGGCGTGCCGCTGCCATTCATCTCGTATGGCGGCACGGCGATGGTGACGCTGGGGTTGTCGCTGGGGATGCTGATGTCGATCGCCAAGAGCCGTGGCGGCACGCAGCGGTAATCAGGCTGCACGCTCGAGATCCGCAAAGATGAGGTCGCTGGCGATATCGAGCCCGATCGAGGCTAATCGGACGATGGCCGGGGCGGAGTAACGGAAGATTTCCCAGGCACCGTCTTCGCAGCGGCGGTGCACGACGGTCGCAAGTTTCTCGACGTCGACCAACATGTATTCCCTCAACGCGCTCATTCGGCGATAGCGGGCGAACTTTCCCTTCCGATCGAAGGCGGCGGTACTCGGCGACAAGACCTCGACGACGAGCGGCACGTTCGATTTGCCGCGGGGCCTGTTGCGATCGGCGGTGCCGCAAGACACGAACACGTCGGGTACCAGGCAATTCGATTCGTCGATGTGCACATCCAACGCCATGTAGGCCGTGCAGGGTTTCCCCCTCAGGTGGGCCCGGAACTCAGCCCAGAGATTTCCCGCGACCGTCTGATGCCGGTCGATGCTGGTCGTCATCTGGATGACGTGGCCGTCGATCAATTCGTACCGCTTGTCGTCGTTCGGACTCCAGAGCAGAAACTCGTCGCTCGTCATTCGCATCGCTGTCGCCGTGGGAAGTTGGTAAGCCATCGAATCCACCTGCTTCATTTGAGAAGGAAGGCGTGATTCTTCGAAAGCGCTCAGTGCTTGTCGCTAGCCTGAACTGACGGATGACCCTGCGTGGACTCCCGGTCCAAGGCACCGGCTGATCGATGTGTGGAGGCGTTCGATATGCCTGGTTCAAGGTCCCGATTCAATGCGCCCCGTTGGCGAGCGGATGCGCCGCGAAGCGCACCGTGAACCGAGCGCCAGGACCGACGCCCTCCGCCTCTGCCTGACGTCGTGCTCGCGTGTCGTCGACCGCGATCTCGGCGTCGTGCTGCTGGACGATCTCGCGCACGATCGCCAAGCCCAGCCCCGAGCCGTCGACGTTGGTGCCCAGCGCCCGGTAGAACGGCTGGAAGACCTGGTCGCGCTCCGCCTCCGCGATGCCTGGCCCCGAGTCCTCCACCTGCAGCACGCACACCTGTCCGAAGGGGTCCTCCACCACGCGCACCGTCACCGTCCCGCCACTGGGCGTGTACAGCAGCGCGTTGTCCACCAGATTGCGGATCAGTTCGCGGATCAGCAGCGGATGGCCGTGGATGCGCAGCCCCGCCTGGCTCGCCTCCGGCCCTTCGTAACCCAGGTCCAGCCGCTTCTCCATCGCCCGCGGCACGAAGTCCCGCACCGTCTCGATCGCCAGCACCGCGAGGTTAACCTCGCTGCGACGCGCGGCATGCTCCTGGTCCTCGGCGCGGGCCATCGCCAGCAACTGGTTCACCATGTGCGCCGCACGCTGACTGGATACCGCGATCTGCTTGAGCGAGCGGCGCAGCTCCGCTGGCGAGCTGCGACCCTCGTCGATCTCGCGCTGCGCGAGTTCCGCCTGCGTCCGCAGCCCCGCCAACGGCGTCTTGAGCTGATGCGCGGCGTCGGCCAGGAAGTGCTTCTGCGCGCGGATCGATTGATCGAGCCGCTCGAGCAGGTCGTTGATCGCCTGCACCAGCGGGGCGACCTCGTCGGGGATGCGCTGCTCGTCGATGGGGCTGAGATCGGAACTGTCGCGCGAGCGGATGCGGCGCTGCAGGTCGTTGAGGGGGGCGATACCGCGCGCCAGCGCCAGCCACACCAGCAGCACCGCCAGCGGCAGGATGACGAACTGCGGCAGGATCACGCCCTTGATGATCTCGTTGGTCAGCCGCGAGCGCTTGCCCAGCGTCTCCGCGACCTGGACCAGCATCATCTTGTCGCCGCCCGCCATCCCCTCCGGCACCACCCACAGGTAGGACACCCGCACCGCCTCGTTGTTGACCTCGTCGAAGCGTCGATTCACCTCCCACGGCACGATCGGCGGCTCGACCTCCGGCACCGGCAACTGGGCGTCGCCGCTCAGCAGTTCGCCGCGCAGGCCCAGCACCTGGTAGTAGATCGTGTCGGACTCATCCGCCCGCAGCAGCGCCGCGGCCTCCGGCGCGAGTGCGTAGCGCGACCGCCCGCGTCGCGCGGACGCGTCGCCGGGACCGGGCTCGGTGACGACCTGCAGGCCGAGGGTGCGCGCCATCTCGTCGAGCTCGCGGTCGTAGGGCTTGTTGGCGATGCCTTGCGCCACCAGCCAGGTCAACGCGACGCTGATCGGCCAGATGACCAGCAGCGGGGCAAGCATCCAGTCGAGGATCTCGCCGAACAAGGAGCGATGGCCGGACGATTCACCCGCCATGCCGCGCGTCCTTGGTCAAGCGTGCGCCCGGGCCCTTCGGGACGTGCCGTTCCTCAGCCGGGAATCTTCTCAAGGCAATAGCCCAGCCCGCGCACCGTCGCGATGCGGATCGGCCCCTGCTCGATCTTCTTGCGCAGCCGATGGATGTAGACCTCGATCGCGTTGTTGCTGACCTCTTCGCCCCACTCGCACAGGCGCTCGACCAACTGGTCCTTGCTGACGAGACGTCCGGCGCGCTGCAGCAGCACCTCGAGCAGCGACAACTCTCGCGCCGACAGTTCCACCATCTGGTCGTTGATGTAGGCGACGCGGCCGGTGGCGTCGAAGGTCAGCGGGCCATGGCGGATCACGCTGGAGGCGGTGCCCAGGCCGCGGCGCGTGAGCGCGCGCACACGGGCCTCGAGTTCCTGCAGCGAGAAGGGTTTGGCCATGTAGTCATCGGCACCGAGGTCCAGCCCCTTGACGCGCTCCTCGATGCTATCCGCCGCCGTCAGGATCAGCACCGGCACAGCCGATCCGCGCGCGCGCAGCCGACGCAGGACTTCCAGCCCATGCAGCTTCGGCAGTCCGAGGTCCAGGATCAGCAGGTCGAACTCGTGCGAGGCGAGCGCGGCGTCCGCCTCGCTGCCGCTGCCGACCTGGTCGACGGCGCAGCCCGAGGCCCGCAACGAACGCAGCAGGCCATCGGCCAGGACCTGGTCGTCTTCGGCGATCAAGATGCGCATGTGTCGTCCCCTCTGGTTATGGAGACATTCTAGGGAGCGGTCCGCTGCGCTTCCCTAGGCGTTTCCGAGCCGTCGTTGGGCGGTGCGGCCGGGAGTTGGTCAGGGCGGCGACAGCTTGACGGAGGCGCGTCACCTCTTTGGCGGAAAAAGGAGGGAGTCGCGCGGCCTGGCTCATCCTGTGAGCCACCTGCGGCCTAACATGCCTGCATCGACGCCGCCGAAGCCTCAAAGCCGGTCGGTGCGGTTCGACAAAGTACTGTACAGATATACAGATTGCGCCATAATCCGCCGCAGCCAACAGGAGAAGATTGCATGGACGCCCCCGTGAAGAACGCCAACACCGAAAAAGCCAAGGCCCTCCAGGCCGCCCTCGCCCAGATCGAAAAGCAGTTCGGCAAGGGCTCGATCATGCGGCTGGCCGAAGGCGAGAAGATCGAGGACATCCAGGTCGTCTCCACCGGCTCGCTGGGCCTGGACATCGCGCTGGGCGTCGGTGGCCTGCCTCGCGGCCGCGTGATCGAGATCTACGGTCCGGAATCGTCCGGCAAGACCACGCTGACGCTGCAGGTCATCGCCCAGATGCAGAAGCTGGATGGCGTGTGCGCCTTCATCGATGCCGAGCACGCGCTGGATGTCCAGTACGCGCAGAAGCTGGGCGTCAACCTGCAGGAACTGCTGATCAGCCAGCCCGACACCGGCGAACAGGCGCTGGAGATCGTGGACTCGCTGGTGCGTTCCGGTTCGGTGGACCTGATCATCGTGGACTCGGTCGCCGCGCTGACGCCCAAGGCGGAACTTGAAGGCGAAATGGGCGACGCGCTGCCCGGCCTGCAGGCCCGTCTGATGAGCCAGGCGCTGCGCAAGCTCACCGCCACCATCAAGAAGACCAACTGCACGGTCATCTTCATCAACCAGATCCGGATGAAGATCGGCGTGATGTTCGGTTCGCCCGAGACGACCACCGGCGGCAATGCGCTGAAGTTCTACGCCTCGGTCCGCCTGGACATCCGTCGCATCGGCTCGATCAAGAAGGGCGAGGAAGTCATCGGCTCCGAGACCAAGGTCAAGGTCGTGAAGAACAAGGTGGCGCCCCCGTTCAAGACGGCGGAGTTCGACATCCTCTATGGCGAGGGCATCAGCCGCGAGGGCGAGATCATCGACATGGGCGTGACCGCGAAGATCGTCGACAAGTCCGGCGCCTGGTACGCCTACAGCGGCGAGAAGATCGGCCAGGGCAAGGACAACGCGCGCGAGTTCCTGCGCGAGAACCCTGACCTGGCGGTCGAGATCGAGAACAAGATCCGCGAATCCCTGGGCATCCCGCTGCTGGGCGCCGCGCCTGGCGACGCCGAGTAAGCGCAGCGGGGCGACGGCATGACTCCGTCCGGGAGCCGGCGAGGGTCGGCCTCGCAGCCCCTGTCGCTCCGGGCCAGAGCCGTGGCGCTGCTCGCGCGACGCGAGCACAGCGCGATGGAACTGCGGCGCAAGCTGCTGCGCATTGCCCGTGATCGACGAGACGCGCTGATCGAGTCCTCGGCCAGCGGGGTCGGTCCCGACCTCGATCCCAGGGCAAGTGGCGCAGGGCTTGCCGAGGCGCCGGCCTCTGAGGACCCCGAAGCGCAAGCGGCTGGCCTGGCCGAGGAGGTGGACGCTGTCCTCGACTGGCTCAAGGCGCACGGCTATCTGGACGAGTCGCGATTCGTCGAGTCGCGCATCCATGCTCGCTCCCAGCGCTTCGGCCAACGGCGCATCGAGCAGGAACTGTCCCAGCATGGCCTGGCGCTCGATGCGGAGCAGCGTTCGGCGCTGGCTGCGGGAGAACTTGAGCGTGCCTGTGAGGTGTTACGGCGCAAGTTTGGCGACGGGGCGCCGGTGGACGCTGCCGCGGAAGCCAAGCAGCTGCGCTTCCTGATGGGTCGGGGCTTTGGATCTGAACTCGCCCGCAAGGCGGTGCGCCGAGCGGCCGCCGATAGCGACACTTGAAGCGGTGACAGACGCGCCGAAACCGCCTGAAACTTCGTGCGTCATGAGCACCTTGCGGGCCGCTGACAAGCCCACGCCAGTGCGCGTCACAACCGCGCCAAGGGCTTGATGCAACGCAGCATGCTACATTTTCGGCTTCGCAAATCTGCCCGCCGGCGTTCGTCCGCGGGCGTGTTTTTGCGTGTTTGCATCGGTTTATGTCTTTCACCGCCTCCCCCGAGCGCCATCCGCCGCAACGTCGCCGAACTGTCGACGTGAGGGTCTATGGCCGCGACGACGGGATCCTTGTCGCGGAGGCTCGGCTGAATCCGGCGCTGCAAACCCCATCTCAACGCCGGCATCGCGGAGCGTCCGCGGCATCGGCGGCCTCTTCCTGATTCATCCATCAAGCGAGACCTCCCTATGAAGATTCACGAGTACCAGGGCAAGGAAATCCTGCGCCAGTTCGGCGTGCCGGTGCCGCGCGGCATTCCCGCGTTCACGGTGCAAGAAGCGGTCGAAGCCGCGCAGAAGCTGGGCGGCCCGGTCTGGGTGGTCAAGGCGCAGATCCACGCCGGCGGTCGCGGCAAGGGTGGCGGCGTCAAGCTGGGCAAGAGCCTGGACGACGTGAAGGCGCTGTCCGAGCAGATCCTGGGCATGCAGCTGGTCACGCACCAGACCGGCCCGGCCGGCCAGAAGGTCCGCCGCCTGTACATCGAGGAAGGCGCGGACATCAAGAATGAGCTGTACGTCTCGCTGGTGACCGACCGCGGTACGCAGAAGGTGGCCTTCATCGCTTCGAGCGAAGGTGGCATGGATATCGAGGAAGTCGCCCACTCGACCCCCGAGAAGATCATCACCGAGTACATCGACCCGCTGACCGGCATCACCGCCGAGCAGTCGAAGAAGATCGCCACCGCCATCGGCCTGACCGGCGCTTCGGTGGACCAGGCGGTCGACCTGTTCGCCAAGCTGTACAAGTGCTACATGGACACCGACGCGTCGCTGGTGGAGATCAACCCGCTGAACTGCGACTCCAAGGGCAACCTGATCGCGCTGGACGCCAAGTTCAACTTCGACGCCAACGCGCTGTTCCGTCACCCGGAAATCGTCGCCTACCGCGACCTGGACGAAGAAGATCCGGCTGAGATCGAAGCCTCCAAGTTCGACCTGGCCTACATCTCGCTCGACGGCAACATCGGCTGCCTGGTCAATGGCGCCGGCCTGGCCATGGCCACGATGGACACCATCAAGCTGTTCGGCGGCGAGCCGGCCAACTTCCTGGACGTCGGCGGCGGCGCCACGGCCGAGAAGGTCACCGAGGCCTTCAAGATCATGCTGAAGAACCCCGAGGTGAAGGGCATCCTCGTCAACATCTTCGGCGGCATCATGAAGTGCGACACCATCGCTGAAGGCGTGATCACCGCCTGCAAGGCCGTCAATCTGAACGTGCCGCTGGTCGTCCGCATGAAGGGCACCAACGAGGAGCTGGGCAAGAAGATGCTGGCCGAGTCCGGCCTGCCCATCATCGCCGCCGACACCATGGCCGAAGCCGCGACCAAGATCGTCGCCGCCGTCAAGTAAGCCGCAGACCCAGCCAAGGAATACGACATGAGCATCTACATCAACAAGGACACCAAGGTCATCACCCAGGGCATCACGGGCAAGACCGGTCAGTTCCACACCCTGGGCTGCCAGGCCTACGCCAACGGCAAGAACGCGTTCGTCGCCGGCGTGAACCCGAAGAAGGCGGGCGAGAAGTTCTCGGACATCCCCATCTACGGCACGGTCAAGGAAGCCGCTGCGCAGACTGGCGCGACCGTTTCGGTGATCTACGTGCCGCCCGCGGGCGCAGCTGCCGCGATCTGGGAAGCCGTCGAGGCCGACCTCGACCTGGCGATCTGCATCACCGAAGGCATCCCCGTCCGCGACATGCTGGAAGTGCGCAACAAGATGAAGGCCAAGGAAGCCGCCGGCGGCAAGAAGACGCTGCTGCTGGGCCCCAACTGCCCCGGCCTCATCACGCCCGACGAAATCAAGATCGGCATCATGCCCGGCCACATTCACCGCAAGGGTCGCATCGGCGTGGTCTCGCGCTCCGGCACGCTGACCTATGAAGCGGTCGCGCAGCTGACCGAGATCGGCCTGGGTCAGTCCTCGGCTGTCGGCATCGGTGGCGACCCGATCAATGGCCTGAAGCACATCGACGTGATGAAGGCCTTCAACGACGATCCGGACACCGACGCCGTGATCATGATCGGCGAGATCGGCGGCCCGGACGAGGCTGAAGCCGCCCGTTGGTGCAAGGCCAACATGAAGAAGCCGGTCGTCGGCTTCATCGCCGGCGTCACCGCCCCTCCCGGAAAGCGCATGGGCCACGCCGGCGCGCTGATCTCGGGCGGCGCCGACACGGCCGATGCCAAGCTCGCCATCATGGAAGAGTGCGGCTTCACCGTGACCCGCAATCCGTCCGAAATGGGCAAGCTGCTGAAGGGCCTGCTGTAAGCAGCAGGAAAAACCTGAGCAAGAAGATCGTCGGTGCGTAATTTCACGCACTGCGATCACGGGGGGAGGGCGAGGACAATCCACGCGCACCCCCTGAACCAAGGAAGGGGCCCACTGGGCCCCTTCTCTCGTTCGTCCCTCCAACGCTTTAGACTGGGCCCTCGTTGCGCGAGGCCCGGCGCGGGTTCCCTTCCATGGAAATGTTCACCAGCCCCGAGTTCTGGCTCGCCGTCGGCCAGATCATCCTGATCGACATCCTGCTGGGTGGCGACAATGCCGTCGTCATCGCGCTCGCCTGCCGCAAGTTGCCGCCGAACCTTCGCACGAAGGGGATCATGTGGGGCACCGCCGGCGCGATCGTGCTGCGCGTCGTGCTGATCTTCTTCGCGTTGACGCTGTTGAAGCTGCCGTTCCTGAAGCTGGTCGGTGGCGCGCTGCTGCTGTGGATCGGCATCAAGCTGCTGATGCCGGAAGCCGAGGACGACCACTCGAAGATGGAAGCGAGTGACAAGCTCTGGGGCGCGGTGAAGACCGTCATCATCGCGGACTTCGTGATGAGCCTGGACAACGTCATCGCGATCGCCGGTGCCGCGGAAGGCGCTGGTGCCCATCACCAGATGCCGCTGGTGATCTTCGGTCTGCTGGTCTCGATCCCGATCATCGTCTGGGGCAGCCAGCTCGTCATCAAGCTGATGGACAAGTTCCCGATCGTGATCACGCTGGGCGCGATGCTGCTGGGATGGATCGCCGGCACGATGCTGGTCACCGATCCGGCGCTGAACAGCTGGGTGCCGATGCAGCCGGGCGACAAGCCGGGTACCACGGAAGTGCTGCCGCAGGTCTATTACGCGCTGGGCGTGGGCGGCGCGCTGTTCGTGCTGATCGTCGGCAAGCTGCTGGCCGCGCGCAAGCCGGCTGAAGCCTGACGAAAGGCCCGCCATGTCATGAGCGCCTCCGGCTTCCTGAAGCGATTGCTGGGCCGGGGCGCGTCCGACGAGGACGTCCATGGCGCGCCAGACACGCTGCCGACGACGCAGCCGATGCCGCGCGCGGCCGGCGTGGCGCTCGACGACTACGCGATCGGCGCGGAGCTCGGCCGCGGAGCGATGGCGGTGGTCAACCGTGCGGTCGACCGGCGCAGCGGCGCCACGGTCGCGATCAAGCGGCTGGCGTTGCAGCGTGAATTCGCGCCGGAGGACCTGATCGACGTCCGCGACCGCTTCATGCGGGAAGCCAGCGCGGCGCGGCACCTGGACCACCCCGACATTCTTCGCGTCCTGGACGCCGGCGAATGCGCCGGCGATACCTGGATCGCCATGGAGTACGTCGTCGGCCAGGACCTCAGCCACCACACGCGAGCGGGGCAGTTGCTCCCTTTGCGGGAGGTCTTGCTGCTCGGCGCCCGGCTGGCGCGGGCACTCCAGTACGCCCATGGTCATGGCGTCGTGCACCGGGACATCAAGCCGGCCAATGTGATGCTGGAGCGCGAGTCCGGCAGCGTGAAGATCATGGACTTCGGCATCGCGCGTGTTGCCGATGGCAGCCGCACGCGGACCGGGCTGGTGCTGGGCACGCCGTCGTACATGTCGCCGGAACAACTGGCCGGCCTCCAGGTGGACGGACGCAGCGACCTGTATTCGCTGGGCGCGATGCTGTTCCAGTTGCTCACTGGCCATCTGCCTCACCAGTCCGAGTCGATGGCCACGCTGATGCATCAAATCACCAACCAACCGGCGCCCGACATTCGTCGGCTGCGCCCGGAATTGCCGGAATCCCTGGCCCTGGTTGTCGCGCTCGCCCTCGAGAAACGCCCCGAGCTGCGCTACCAGCGCGGCGATCTGATGGCGCAGGACCTGGAGGCAGTTTTGAGCCAGATTCCAGTGGCGCTGGCCAATAGCACCGGCGCCACACCCCCCCCGCCAGCGGGACAGGCATTCGAGCGAACTTTGCGGCTACAGTCCCAGGGCGCAGTGCACAATCCCCTTCCCCCAGCCGATCCCGCCAGCAAGACATGACCCTGGAGTTCTTCAGCGCCACCGACACCGGACGCGTGCGCGACAACAATGAAGACTCGGTTGCCCTGGAGCCGGGCGTCGGGCTGGCGGTTCTCGCGGACGGCATGGGCGGCTACAACGCCGGGGAAGTCGCCAGCCAGATGCTGACGACCTTCATCAAGTCGGAACTGGGCCGTTGGCTTGCCGAGTCCGGCCAGCATGCGACCGACATCGATGTTCGGCGCGCGATGGATATCTGCGTCGACAACGCCAATCGGGCGATCTTCAACGCCGCCAACACCAATCCGCGCTATGCCGGCATGGGCACGACGCTGGTCCTGGCGGTCTTCAGGGAACAGAGCCTGCTGTTGGGGCATGTGGGCGACTCCCGCGCCTACCGCTTCCGCGATGGGCAACTCGTCCAGCTGACGCGTGACCATTCGTTGCTGCAAGAACAGATCGATGCGGGTCTACTGACGCCCGAAGAAGCTGTCTTCAGCAGCAACAAGAATCTGGTGACACGGGCCGTAGGGGTCGAGGATACGGTGATGCTGGAAGTCCATCAGCATGAGCTGCTGCCGGGCGACCAGATCCTGCTCTGCAGCGACGGGCTGTCCGACATGGTCGATGACGCCAGCGTGGCGCAGGTGTTGCAAAGCCACGAAGACCTGCCGGAGGCCGCGCAGGCGCTGGTCGACGCGGCCAATGACATGGGCGGCAAGGATAATATTGCGATCGTTCTGGTTCGCGCGGAAAGTCGCACCAAGCCATGGGCGTGGTGGCCATTCAGTCGTAACAATGGGCGCCGTTGAGGCGGCCCGCTACAAATAAAGACAGGACTCGAGGTCAAGCATGGGCAAGCTGGTGGTGTCGCTCGACGGCGTGGTGATCAAGGAAGTGCAGGTCACCAAGGACAAGACCACGCTCGGCCGTCGGCCGTACAACGACATCGTCATCGACAACTTGGCGGTCAGCGGCGAGCACGCCGTGCTGCAGATGGTTGGCGCGGATGTCTTCATCGAGGATCTGAACTCGACCAACGGGACGTACATCAACGGCAAGGCGATCAAGAAGCAGTTGCTCTCGCACAGCGACGTGATCGAAGTCGGGAAGTACAAGATCAAGTATCTGGTCGAGGACAACGCCGATTACGAGAAGACGATGATCCTGCGCCCGGGCACGGCCCCGAGCAGCGGTTTTGGACTGCCGTCTTCGTTCGGTGGTTTGGGACCGGCGCCGGTCTCGACTGCGCCTGCGGCCATCAAGGTGCTGAACGGGCCGGCAGCCGGTCGTGAGGTTACGCTGACGAAGGTCGTCACGACGGTCGGCAAGCCCGGCGTGCAGGTCGCGTCGATTACCAAGCGGCCCAGCGGCTATGTCTTCGCGCACGTCGAAGGGGGCGCCAGACCGGTGGTCAACGGCGCGCCGCTGACCGCCGAGTCGGTCCCGCTGAAAAACGGTGACGTGATCGAGCTGGCCGGCACGCAGATGCAGTTCGTGCAGGTCTGAGGCTTCTCGCTTCACGGGATTGATCAAGGGGCTCGCGAGCCCCTTTTTCACGGCCGTTTCGGCGACATCGGGCGGTGGATCGCCGCCAATCCTGTATCGAGATGATTCGGCGCTGTCGGTCGATTACCGACACGCGTGCAGGTTTTCACGGCACAACGGCGGCGTCACGTAAGCGACGGCAATAAGTCCCCGATTCGAGGATTCGGCGCTTAGCGCCGCGCAACGCTGCCTCTAAAGTCCCGCGCATGAAGATTAGCGTGCTCGGTTGCGCCGGCGCCCTGGCGGCCGGCTACAGGACCACTTCGTTCCTGTTGGACGACGATGTACTCATCGACGCCGGCAGCGGCGTGGCCGAGCTCACCGTGGAGGCGATGGCCAAGGTCGACCATATCCTGGTCACGCATTCGCATCTCGACCACGTCCTGGCGATTGGTCTGCTGGCCGACACGGTCCAGCGCCGACGCGCACAGGCGGGTCGCCCGCCGGTGAAGGTCCACGCGCTTCCGGAAACGCTGGAAGCGCTCCGGGCCCATGTGTTCAACGGCGTGATCTGGCCGGACTTCACCCGTCTGCCCTCGCCCCAGCGGCCGGCGCTGACTTTCCACGAGTTCGCGGTGGGTGACCGCCTGGACCTGGGCGGCGGTCGCCACATCGAGGTGCTCACCGCTGCGCATACGGTGCCAGCCGTTGGTTTTGCCGTCGACGGAGGCGCCACCGGACACTGGGTCTTCACTGGGGACACCGGTCCGAATCCGGCACTCTGGAAGCGGCTGTCGGAGATCAAGGTTGCCCACTTGGTCATCGAATGCGCGTTTGGCGACGATGAATGCGGACTTGCCGGCATCAGCAAACACCTGTGCCCGACGACCCTGCGGGATGAACTGGCGAAGCTGGGCGGTTCGATTGACGTACACATCACCCACATCAAGCCCGGTGAGCGGGAGGCGGTGATGGAGGCGGTGATGGCTCTGCGTACGACGCATCGCCTCTCTGCTCTGGAGAACTTCCAGGAGTTCTCGCTAGCCTGAAGTTGGCTCCTCCTCACGTCCGCCGCCCGCACTGGTCTTCGCTGCGGGCGGCTTCGTTTCGGGGGCGACATGCCTCGGGCGACAAAGTTTGGCAGGGGCCAAGCGGCTGACAAATCGTGGCAGATCGACTGACAAAAATGGTCACTTGAAGTCAGGCCGCTTCCGACAGGCCGTGAAGTGGGTCACGGAGTGGAGAGGGAAGGCGGCTGGCACGGCCCCTGCGTACACAGGACTCGTCTCTACCCCTAATCTCTCTTTGGAGTGTTTATGAAGCGCGTTCAACAAGGTTTCACCCTGATCGAACTGATGATCGTCGTGGCGATCATCGGTATCCTGGCTGCTGTGGCTCTGCCAGCGTATCGTGACTACATCACCAAGACCAAGGTCTCGGAAGTGATGGCTGCCGCGACCCAGCCGAAGGCCGCCGTTCAGGAGTTCTTCACCGTCAAGGGCTCGATCCCGCAGCTGCAGACCGACATCCCGACGGAGAACATCAAGAGCCAATTCGTGAGCGGCGTGACCTATGCTGCTGGCGTGATCACCGCCACGTCGACTGTGCCGGATGCGACGGGTGACATTGTCCTGACGGCCTCGCAGGATGGCACGAAGGAAAGCCTGAAGTGGGTCTGCTCGACCACGATCGACAAGAAGTACGTGGCCGCAAGCTGCAAGTAATAAGTCCGTTCACGGATGAACAACGGGGCCTAGGCCCCGTTTGTCATTTCTGGCGCGCCACAATCGGCGCTTTTCCGATTCGGTTTCGCCCATGATGCCCACGCTGCGCGGACGCCTCAAGGCGTCGTTGCTCCATTTCACTTTCACGCTGATCGTGGCGGCATCCGTCGCGGCTGCGGTGTTCCTGCTCTGGTATCCGTGGCCATACAGCGAGGTGTCCGGCGGCACCGGCCTGTTCCTGTTGATCGTGGGCGTGGACGCCGTCCTGGGCCCGTTGATCACGCTCGTCGTGTTTGACCGGCGCAAACCGCCCGGCGAGCTGTGGAGAGACATGACGGTGGTTGTGGCTCTGCAATTGGCAGGACTGGCCTTCGGGGCGCACACCATGTTTATCGCTAGGCCCGTGGTGCTTGCCCTCGAAGGAGACCGCTTTCGCGCCGTGATCGCCGCCAGCGTGATCGAGCAGGAACTTCCGAAGGCGCCCGAGTCCCTGCGCTCGCTGTCGATGACTGGCCCGCGACTGGCAAACACTCGCGATGTCACCGACGAAGAGAAGATGGAGGCCATCTTCACGGCGTTTGGCGGCGCGGATCTTGGCATGCGGCCGAGTTTCTGGCAGGAGTGGGATGGGCGCGGCCGCGCACAGGCGCTGAGAGTGGGTAAGCCGGTGACCGAGCTACTGGCGAAGCACCCTGCCCAAGCGGCGGAACTTCGCGCCGCCGTTGCCAAGACCGGCAAGCCCATCGAGCAACTGATTTACATCCCGATGCTGGCGCGTCGCACGGATTGGTCTGTGCTGCTGGACAGGTCGACCGGCGATCCTATCGGCTTCGCAGCAGTCGACGGTTTCTGAACCTGCCGTTGCATCGCGGCGCGGTCGCACTGGCTGCTGGGCGGTAGAGTTCCGCCCTTACCTCATTACCCGGATCGTCCATGACGCTCTCCGCGATGGCGCCCGCCGCCGATTTCCCTGCCACGGCTATGGAGCCGCACCGCCAGTTCCTCACCCTGCTAGGCCTCCTGCTTGGCGTCACGCTCGCCCCGCTGATCGCCTACAACCAGACGCCGTCAGCCACGCTCTATAACCAACTGACGGCGTTCGCTGGTCTGGGACTGCTGGTCGCCGGTCTCGCGTGGGGGCGCTCCCTGCGCGCAGGCTGGCGCAACGACGGCGTGTCCCTCTCCCTGCTGCTGATGACCGCCGTCGCCTTGGCGGCGCCGTTCACCCATGGACTCCCCTGGTCCATGTCGTTGACCAGCATTGCGATGCTGCTCGGTGCGTTGCTCGCAGTGCAAACCGGTCGGGCCGTGGTGGCCAACCAGAGAGACCAGGTGCTGACGCTCTTCTGCATCGCCCTCGTCGGTGCCGGCGTGCTGAGCGTCATCGTCAGCTTCGTCCAGATGTTCTTCCCGTCCCTGGCAGACGGCACCTTCATCGCGCGCTCGGGGCTCGTGGGCCGCGCGGTCGGCAACATGCGCCAGCCCAATCACCTCGCGAGCCTGCTGATGTGGGCCTGCGTCGCGTCCGTGTGGCTCGCTCAAGGGGGTTGGCTTGCCCGTCGTCTGGGGGGGGCGCTGCGCGGCACCGTCGCGCTGCACGTGCTGCTCTTTCTCTTCGTCTTCTGCGTCCTGCTCAGCGCCTCCCGCACCGGCATGATCGGCGTGGCGATGCTCGCCCTCTGGGGCGCGGTCGATGCCCGGCTCGCCCCGCGCGTGCGCATCGCGCTGGGATCGACGCTGATCATGTTCGCCATCGGCTGGGGGCTGCTTGAGGCTTACACCGCCCTGAGCCATCACGCCTTCGGCGCCCAGTCCCGCGTGTCCGAGGAAGGTGCAGGTTCTCCGTCGCGCATCGCGATCGTGAAAAACGCGATCGGCCTGTTGGAGCGCTACCCGCTGACCGGCTCCGGCTGGGGAGACTTCAACTTCGCTTGGACGATGACGCCGTTCCCGGACCGCCCGGTCGCGTTCTTCGATCACACCCACAACCTCGAACTGCAATTGCTCGTCGAGATGGGGCTGCCCCTGGGCCTGCTCACGCTGGCCCTGCTCGCCGTGGGCCTGTGGAAGGGCTTCGCCCGCGCCGTGCGCGGAAGCGCGGCCACGCGTTGCGCGGCCATGCTGGTCGCGATGATCGGCCTCCACAGCCAGTTCGAGTACCCCCTCTGGTACGCCTATTTCCTCCTTCCGGCTGCACTCGCCTATGGGCTCTGCCTGGCGGGGGGGGATGTCGCCGAGCCGACGTCGGCGACCGGTCAGCGCCGACCATGGCTGGCGGCGCTCGGGCTTGTGGTTGCGGCCGCCGTGCCGCTGGTCGTGATCGACTACCTGCGCATCGTGCACATCTACGCGCCGCCGGCCGGTGCGGCTTCGCTCGACGACCGCATCGCCGCTGGCCAGCGTTCGCCACTGTTCGCGCTCCAAGCCGATTACGCCGAAGCCACGGTACAACCGCCGGGAGCCGTGGCCCTGGCCGCGGCCCGGCAGACCGGCCATCACCTGATCGACACCCGCCTGCTGATGGCCTGGGCGAAATCGCTCAACGCGGTCGGCGAGACCGACAAGGCACGCTACCTGGTCCAGCGCCTGCGCGAGTTCCGCAACGTCGCCAGCGAGGAGTGGCTCAACGAATGCGACGAGGTCGCGCAACTGGGCGCCGCAGCCAAGCCCTTCCAATGCGAAGCGCCGAAGCGCGAGTACAGCTTCCGCGAACTACGCTGATCGGGCGAGCCAAGCGGATAGGGGCTGAGGAGTCAGACCTCGGCGGTCCAGTCGCCCGATTTCCCGCCGTGCTTCTCCAGCACCCGGATCTGCTCCATGACCATGCCGCGGTCCGCGGCCTTGCACATGTCGTAGACGGTCAGCAGCCCGACCTGCACGGCCGTCAGCGCTTCCATCTCGACACCGGTTCGTCCCAGCGTCTCGACCTGCGCGGTGCAGACCACCGCGTTCGCCGCCGCGTCGAGTTCGAACTCGACGGCGACCCGCGTGATCGGCAGCGGATGGCACAGCGGAATCAGATCGGACGTCCGCTTCGCGGCCTGGATCGCGGCAATGCGGGCGACGCCGATCACATCGCCCTTCTTCGCGTTCCCATCGCGAATCAAGGCCAGCGTCTCCGGCTTCATCCGGATGCGTCCCGCCGCGCGCGCCACGCGGTGCGTGACATCCTTGCCGGAGACGTCCACCATGTGGGCTTGTCCGTCAGCGTCAAAATGGGTCAGAGGCGAGCTCATGGGCGCGGCAACAATCGCGAAACCGAAGAGGCGTCATCATAGTTCCCGCCCTGGAGATCCCTTGAAGCGACCGAACCCCATTCCCTTCAGCCGTCGTTGCGTGGCGGTGCTGCTCAGCGCGGCGTTGCTCGGCCAGGGCGCTGCCGCGCAGGTCAACCTGCCCGCCCTGGGCGATTCGGTGTCCGCCGACGTCAGCATCGGCGCCGAAAAGAAGCTCGGCGACCAGGTCATGCGGCAGATCCGCCCGGACCCCGACTACATCGATGATCCGCTGCTGCTCGAGTACGCGCAGAACACCTGGCAGCCGCTGGTGAACGCGGCGCGGCGCCTCGGCAACATCAGCGACGACACCAGCGACCGCTTCGCCTGGGAACTCTTCCTGGTGCGCGACCGCTCGGTGAACGCGTTCGCGCTGCCCGGCGGCTATGTGGGCGTGCACCTGGGCTTGATCGCGATGACGGGCGCGCGGGACGAACTGGCGTCGGTGCTCGGGCACGAGTTGTCGCACGTCACCCAGCGGCACATCGCGCGCAGCATCGTCGGCGACGCGCGCACCAGTGCGCTGGCCACCGTGGGCCTGCTGCTGGGCATCCTGGCGGCCGCGAAGAGTCGCAGCGTCGACGGCGCCCAGGCCGCGATCGTCACCAGTCAGGCCGCGGCGGCGCAGGCCCAGCTGAACTTCTCGCGCGACATGGAACGCGAGGCCGACCGGGTGGGCTTCCAGGTCATGACGCAGGCCGGCTACCAGCCCGCCGGCATGGCCAGCATGTTCGAGCGCATGGAGCAGGCCTATCACCTGATGGATTCAGGGGCGTATCCCTACCTGCGCAGTCACCCGCTGACCAGCGAGCGCATCGGCGAGGCGCGGGCGCGGCTGGGCACGGCTGGACAAACCAAGCTGGTCGGCACCTCGGAGCACGCCTTGATGGCCGCGCGCGCCCGCGTGCTGATGGACCAGCGCACCGATCCCTGGCGCGTGCTCCAGGGCCTGGACGCCGGATCGAGAGCTGGCGAGAAGAACATCGATCAGCTCGCCGCGCGCTACACCAGCGCGCTCGCGTCGATCAAGCTGCGGGACTTCTCCCGCGCGGAGGCGACCCTGAAGACAGCCGATGCGCTGGCGGGCCTGCTTGGCGCCGACGCGGGGGCGAAGCGGCTGCTCGTCTACGCGCATGCCGAGTTGGAGGTCGCGCGAGGCAAGCCTGAAGCCGGCTTCGCGGCGCTGGAGCCGCTGAAGAACGAGCGCTCGCGCCCGATGTTGATGATCCGCGCGGACCTGGCGCAGGCGGACCCGCGGCCCGAAGTGAAGCGGGAGGCGGCCGAGGCGCTGCAGACGCACCTCGCGCTGCACGCGCAGGATGCGCTGGCCTGGCAGGAAAGTGGCACCTTGTGGCAACAGCTGGGCCAGCCGCTGCGTTCCCTGCGGGCGCAAGGCGAGAACCGCGCGGCGCTCGGCGACATCACTGGCGCGATCGATCGCCTCGCGTCGGCGGAGCGCCAGGGCCGCGCCCGTTCGGCCGACCAGTTCGAGGCGTCGGTGATCGACTCGCGGCTGCGCGATCTTCGTTATGAGCGCCGCCAGATGCTGATGGAGATGTATCCCCGCGGAGTGCCGCCCGGCGCCGAACCCTGAGCGTGCCTTCGCGCCGCCAGAACGAAGGCCGCTCGATGAGCGGCCTTTTTTCATGAGCGACGGAGGGCGCTCGGCGGCAGCGACGAGCCGCTCACTCGCTGTCGGGAAACAGCCGCTCGATCAGCACGTCGATGGCCATGCCGCACAGCGAATAGATCAGCGAGCCGATCAGCGCCGCGCTGAATCCCGCGACGGTGAAGCCGTCCAGCACGCTGGCTGTGGCCCAGAAGAGCAGCGCGTTGATGACGAACAGGAACAGTCCCAGCGTCAGCAGCGTCACCGGGAGCGTCAGCAGGACCAGCACCGGTCGCAGGACCGTGTTGAACAAGCCCAGCACGAAGGCCGCGATCAGCGCGGTGACGAAACCCTTCACCTGGACGCCAGGGTAGAGATGCGCCACCAGCAGCAGCGCGGCTGCCAGGAGCAGCCAACGGGTCAGCGTTTTCATGCCGCTCAGCATACCGGCAGCCGTCATCAGGAAAATACGAAATTGAAATGTTCAACAACACAAGATAATCCGAACCTTCCAAAAGGGGAGTAGCCACGCGGCCCATGCCGCGGCAGACGCCCGTCAGTACGTTGCCATGAAGGCAGCCGGGCCCTGCGCCTGACGCCGGAACGAGGTCTCCCGACCCGCGCCGCGCCAGCCTTGCAAGACCTTTTGGCCGGACGGCGGTCCCTCGATTGCCGCGAGTGTTTCGGGGATCGGTACAGCCGCTCCCGTTCTTGCAAGGAGTCTTCATGAGCACGATCGTGCCCACCTGGCTGTGGGTGGTTTTCGTCGGCATCGTCGTGGTGTCGCTGTTCCTCGACTTCGTGGTCCTGCGCAAGCAGGGCGCGCACGAAGTGGGCGTCAAGGAAGCGATCAACTGGTCGCTGGTGTGGGTGGCGCTGAGCGTCGCCTTCATGGGCCTGCTGTGGTGGGCCGTCAGGGACGGTACCGGCGACACGGCCCTCGCCAACACCAAGGCGCTTGAGTTCATCACCGGCTATCTCATCGAGAAATCGCTGGCGGTCGACAACATCTTTGTCTTCCTGATGATCTTCACCTACTTCGCGGTGCCGTCGGCCTACCAGAAGCGGGTGCTGATGATGGGCATCATCGGCGCCATCGTGCTGCGCACGGTGATGATCCTGGTGGGCGGCTGGCTGATCGCGCAGTTCCACTGGATCCTCTACCTCTTCGGCGCCTTCCTGCTGATCACCGGCGTCAAGATGTGGTGGGCGGCGGGGAAGGAGCCTGACCTGGAGGACAACCCCGCGCTGAAGCTGCTGCGCCGTGTGCTGCCGGTCAGCAAGAACTTCGACGGCGAGCGCTTCTTCACGATCGAGAACGGCAAGCGCATCGCCACGCCGATGCTGCTGGTGATCGCGCTGGTGGGCATGACGGACGTGATCTTCGCGGTGGACTCGATCCCGGCGATCTTCGCGATCACCAGCGATCCGTTCATCGTGCTGAGTTCCAACATCTTCGCGATCCTGGGTCTGCGCGCGATGTACTTCCTGCTCGCGGCGATGGCGTCCAAGTTCCATCTGCTCAGCTACGGCCTGGCGGTGGTGCTGGTCTTCATCGGCGCCAAGATGATGCTGATCGACGTCATCAAGATCCCGGTGCTGCTGTCGCTCGGCGTCGTGGTGGCGATCCTCGCCATCACGATGGTCTGGAGCCTGCGCACTGCGCCGAAGCTGCCGGAACATCGCTCGAACGAGTCGCCGGATGCGCTGAACTGACGGCGCGCTGACCAGCTGGCGGTCATCCCGCCCGCCGCCCCCCCTTCGAACCCGCGCGACGCGACAGCGTCCCGCGGGTTTTGCTTTACCGAGCAGAAACATCGGCGTCGCGCGTTCGCCACGCGTAACTGCTGCCGGGCAGCAAATCTTTGACACGTTCAAATGAGAATGCTTAGCATTTGCGGCCTTTGAGTCCGGAACCGGCCTCAATCACCCGCCACCGCCAGCCAGTCGCGATCAGGGAGGGGCCCGCCACCGTGCGCCGTGAAGCGTCGGGACGACGCCGCCAGCGCGCAGCCAGCCGAGCCGATTCCATAAGAACTTCTCCCCCCGGAGCTCGATCCCCCATGTCCCGCTACATCAAGAGCCGCAAGCACGCGGTGGCCCCGCTGGCCGCACTGGCCGCCTCCCTGACCCTCCCCCTGGCCCACGCCGCCGAATCCCCCGCTCCCGCCGACGCCGGCTCGACCGCCTCTTCCGCATCCGCCGCGCCCTACCTGCCGCAGGTGAAGATCGAAGGCACCGCCCAGTCCGCCTACAAGGCCGACAAGAGCGCCTCGTCCAAGCTGACCCAGCCGCTGTTGGAGACGCCCAAGACGATCTCGGTGATCAAGAAGGAAGTGCTGCGCGAGCAAGGCGCCGTTTCGCTGATCGAGGCGCTGCAGAACACCCCGGGCATCACGATGCAACTGGGCGAGAACGGCAACACCTCCGCCGGCGACACCTTCCAGATGCGCGGCTTCAGCGCCAGCACCTCGACCTTCGTCGACGGCATCCGCGACCTGGGCGCGGTCACCCGCGACGTGTTCAACGTCGAGCAGATCGAAGTGGTGAAGGGGCCGGCCGGCGCCGACACCGGCCGCGCCGCCAGCGCCGGCTACATCAACCTGATCACCAAGCTGCCGCAGATCGACGACTTCATCGACGGTTCGGTGACGATCGGCGACGCCAGCCGCAAGCGCGCCTCGGTCGACGTCAACCAGAAGATCTTCGACAACAGCGCCGTGCGCCTGAACGCGGTGTGGCAGGACTACGGCGTCCCCGGCCGCGACGAGGTCAAGCGCAAGAACTACGGCATCGCGCCGTCGATCGCCTTCGGCCTGAACACGCCGACCCGCTTCTTCCTGTACTCCCAGCACCTGCGCCAGAACAACCGACCGGACGGCGGCATCCCGACGATCGGCTGGCCCGGCTACACGGCGGTGTCGTCCGCGACGGTGACGCCGGCCCAGGCCGCCGCGCTGATGGCCGCGCCCAAGGTCGACCGCAAGAATTTCTACGGCAGCGTCCACGACTACGAGGACGTCAAGGCCGACATGGTCACCGCCAAGCTCGAGATGGACATCGGCAACCAGATGACGGTGCGCAACGTCTCGCGCTACGGCCGCACCTACATGGACCGCCTGGTCACCGGCATCAACTCGATCGTCGCGGTCAACCCGGCCGACCGCAGCACCTGGACGATCAGCCGCTCGCGCCAGCGCGTCAACCAGACCAACGAGATCCTGGCCAACCAGACCAGCGTCAACGCCACGGTGGCGACCGGCGGCATCAAGCACGACCTGTCCACCGGCATCGAGCTGATGCACGAGAGCCAGGACAACCGCGGCTACACCGCCGTGGTCCCGGCCGGCACCAACGTCGCCAACCTCTACAACCCGAACCCGAATGTCGACCTGGGCGGCTCGGTGCGCAATGCCGCCGCCGACACCTCGGGCAGCACGACCACCACCGCGATCTATGCGCTGGACACGATCTCGGTGACCGAGGCGCTGAAGCTGACCGCCGGCCTGCGCACCGAGCACTACAAGGTCAAGTACAGCAGCGCCTCCACCGGCGCGCTCGACACCGGCAAGTGGGTCACCAGCTGGAACCTCGCCGCGCTGTACAAGCTGTCCGAGAACGGCACCGTCTACGCCGCTGCCGCGAACTCGCTGACGCCGCCCGGCGGCGCGAATTCGACGCTGGCCGCCTCGGGTCAGAATTCCACGGCCGCCGAAGCGCAGGAGACCAAGAACTACGAGGTCGGCACCAAGTGGGACCTGCTGCACAAGCGGCTGAACCTGACCGCCGCGCTGTACCGCACCGAGAACGACGGCCAGGTCAGCGTCGACGCGGTGACCAATGTCGCGACGCAGAGCGGCAAGACCCGCGTCCAGGGCATCGAGCTGGCGGCGGTCGGCCAGCTCACCAACTTCTGGCAGATCACCGCCGGCTTCCAGACCATGGATGCCAAGGCGCTGAGCCAGCGCAGCTTCAACTCGACGACCGGCGTGCAGACCACCACCGATGGCGTGCGCTGGACGCCGAAGTGGTCGGCCACGCTGTGGAGCTCGTACCAGTGGAACGACTTCACCATCGGCGGCGGCGTGCGTCACACGGCCGAGCAGAAGCGCATCGTCACCGTCAACGCCGCGCCGGCCAACGGCCTGGCGGCCCTGCCGGCCTTCACCGTCGTGGACCTGATGGGCGCCTACCGCGTCAACAAGAACCTCAGCCTGCAGCTGAACGTCACCAACCTGTTCGACAAGGAATACATGTCCTCGCTGAACAACGGCGGCAGCCGTCTGGTGCTGGGCGCTCCGCGTGCCGTGACGCTGATGGCCAACATCGGCTTCTGAGCGGATTGAGGTAGCGTACGCGCGGCCCGTTCCCGTCCTGGCGGGAGCGGGCCGTTCGTCCGTCCCGCCCCTGAATCGAATCGATCCGGACATGTTGCTTCACATCCCCGAAGTGCTCAGCAAGCAGGACGTGCGCGAGATGCGCAAGCTCCTGGATGCCGCCGACTGGACCGACGGCCGCGCCACCGTGGGCGAGCAGGGCGCGAAGGTCAAGCAGAACCGGCAGCTCCCGGTCGACCATCCGGTGGCGCGCGAGATCGGCGCCCACATCCGGCAGGTGCTGGCGCGGCATCCGCTGTTCATCTCCGCCGCGCTGCCGCTGCGCACCCTGGCGCCGCTGTTCAACCGCTACGAGGGCGGCGAGCAGTACGGCTTCCACATCGACGGCGCGATCATGCGCCAGCAGGGCACCGACCAGCCCCTGCGCAGCGACGTGTCCTCGACGCTCTTCCTCAGCGAGCCCGACGAGTACGACGGCGGCGAGCTGGAGGTCGTCGACACCTACGGCACGCACGAGGTCAAGCTGCCCGCGGGTGACCTGATCGTCTATGCCAGCACCAGCCTGCATCGCGTCACGCCGGTGACGCGGGGCGCGCGGGTGTCCTCGTTCTTCTGGACGCAGAGCCTGATCCGCCAGGACTGGCAGCGGGCGATGCTGTTCGAGCTCGACCAGACCGTGCAGAAGCTGCGCGGCCGGCTCGGCGACGATGCCGAGACCACCGCCCTCACCGGCCACTATCACAACCTGCTCCGGCTCTGGGCCGAGACCTGAGCACGCGAGACCGTTCCGATGACGCCGGCCGACATGTCTTCCTCCTCCTCCGCCAAGCCCGGCAGAGGCCCCGCCGCGCGCGCCGCCTGGCTCAAGCAGCTGCACCAGTGGCACTGGATCAGCTCGGCGATCTGCCTGATCGGCATGATCCTGTTCGCGGTCACCGGCATCACGCTCAACCATGCCGCCGACATCGAGTCCAAGCCCGCGATCGTCAGCAGGACCGCGCAACTGCCCGCCGAGCTCGCCGCGACGCTCAAGCCGCGCTCGGCCGACGAGGCCGACAGCAAGGCCGCTGTGCCCGCACCGGTGCGTGCCTGGCTGGCGAAGGCACTCGGCCGGCCGATCGATGCCCGGGACGCCGAGTGGAACCGCGACGAGGTCTACCTCGCGATGCCGCGCCCCGGCGGCGACGCCTGGGTCCGGATCGCGCGCGACAGCGGCGAGGTCGAGTACGAGGACACCGATCGCGGCTGGATCTCCTATTTCAACGACCTGCACAAGGGGCGCCATGCCGGCGTGGCCTGGAGCTGGTTCATCGACCTCTTCGCCGTCGCCTGCCTGCTGTTCTCCATCACCGGCCTGCTGATCCTGAAGTTCCATGCGGTCAGCCGGCCCAGCACCTGGCCGCTGGTCGGCCTGGGCCTCGTCATTCCCGCGCTGCTGGCGCTGCTGCTGATCCACTGACCGGACCTGTCCTCGACCGGCGCCCGCCGCGGCGCGTCGGGCCTGGTCTTCCCACCGTTCTCCCGTTCCGAGCCATCGCCAGGATCCTCCCGACCTTTCACCGAGACATCGACCATGAATCGCTCCGCAAGTCGTACCCTCCTCACGATCGGTGCCCTGGGCACCCTGGCCACCGGCTCGTCCGCCTGGGCCGCCACCGTCCAGCTCAAGCTGGAACTGCCGCGCCTGAACGTGGCCGAGTACCACCGCCCCTACATCGCCGTCTGGGTCGAGAAGGCCGGCGAATCCGGCCCGGCCGTCGCGCAGCTGGCGGTCTGGTACGACATCAAGAAGCAGAACAACGCCGGCACCAAGTGGCTCAAGGACATGCGCCAGTGGTGGCGCCAGGGCGGCCGCAACCTGTCGGTGCCCGCCGACGGCGTGAGCGCCGCGACGCGCGCGCCGGGCGAGCATGCGATCTCGCTGGACACGCACCCCGCGCTGGCCGCGCTGCCCCCGGGCAAGTACGACATCGTCGTCGAGTCGAGCCGCGAAGCCGGCGGGCGCGAGGTGCAGCGCCTGCCGCTGACCTGGCCGGTCAAGGCCGCGGCCACCGCCAAGGCGCAGGGCGAGCATGAGCTCGGCGCGCTGGAACTGAACGTCAAGCCCTGAGCGGCCGCCGTCCACCGACAAGACACGGAGCACTCCACCATGACGAAGACCTCGATCGCTTCCCGCCTCGCCCCCGTCGCGCTGGCCGTCGCCGCGCTGCTGCCGCTGGCCGCGCATGCGCACATGACCTGGCTGCTGCCCAACAAGGCGGCCTTCGACGGCAAGGAGCCGGTCGCCTCGTTCGACGCGGCGGTCTCGGAAGACCTCTTCAATTTCGAGCGCGCGCTCAAGCTCGAGACGCTGCGCATCACCGCGCCGGACGGCAAGTCCGTCGAGGCCGAGAACCGCAGCACCGCCCGCCACCGCGAGAGCTTCGACGTGAAGCTGACGCAGGACGGCACCTGGCGCATCAGCAACGTCAGCCAGTCGATGATGGGCAGCTACAAGCAGGGCGGCGAGACCAAGCGCTTCCGCGGCACGCCGGCGAGCTTCGCCAAGGACGTGCCGGCCGACGCCGAGATCACCGCGCTGACGGTGATGACCAATCGCCAGCAGACCTTCGTCAGCAAGGAGGAGGCCGGCAAGGTCGACTTCAAGCCCGAGGGCGACGGCCTGGAGCTGCTGCCGCTGGGACCGGTCACCGATCTGAGCCATGGCGACAAGACCCGTTTCCGTCTCCTGCTGGATGGCAAGCCGGCCGCCGACGTGCAGCTGAAGCTGGTGCGCGAAGGCAACCGCTATCGCTACAAGTTCGGCGAGGTCGAGCTCAAGACCGACGCCCAGGGCGAGTTCACCGTCGAGTGGGCCGAGCCCGGCCGCTACTTCCTCGGCGCGAGCACCGGTCCGGCGCGCGGCCCCAACGCGCCGACCGGCACCCGTCAGGCGCCGGTGCAGCGCGCCGGCGTCAGCGCCACCTTCGAGGTGCTGCCGAAGTGAGCCCGGCGAGCGGGACGGCCCACGCGCGGACGCCGGGCCTCGCGCCCGAGCCGCGCGTGCTGGTCCCGCTGCGCATCGACGGCGAGCCGCCCGCGCTGGGGCAGGTGCTGCACGCGCTGGACGGCGAGACGATGGGCACGACCTGGTCGGTGCGCTTCATCGGACCGAGCGGCCTGCGGCTCGCCGCGATCGAGGCGGCCGTCGTCCGAGCCTGCGACGAAGTGATCGCGCAGATGAGCGGCTGGGACGCCGCTTCCGACTTGAGCCGCTTCAACCGCGCGCCCGCCGGCACGGTGTGTCGGTTGCCCGATGGCTTCGCGACGGTGCTCGACGCGGCACTGCGCATTGCGGCCGCCAGCGGTGGCGCCTACGACCCGAGCGCCGGCGCGCTGGTGGCGCTGTGGGGCTTCGGTCCCTCGGGCGAGACGGCGCTCGCGCCGCGCCACGACGAGGCGGGCTTCCAGCCGCCGTCCGCCCAGGACTGCGCCCGTGTCCACTGCGGCTGGGACGCGCTCCCGTGGGACGGTGAGCGTCGCACGCTGGTGCAGACCGGCGGCGTCGCCCTGGACCTGTCGGCGATCGCCAAGGGCTTCGCCGTCGACCGCGTGTCCGATGTGCTGGGCGCGCTGGGCCTGCCGGATCACCTGGTCGAGATCGGCGGGGAACTGCGCGGCGCCGGCCTGAAGCCGGATGGACAGCCGTGGTGGGTCGACCTCGAGCCGCCTGCGGCCGACTGCGGGTTGGCGCCGCTGCGCATCGCGCTCCACGGCCTGTCGGTCGCGACCTCGGGCGACTACCGCAAATGCTTTGCCGACGCCGATGGGCAATGGCGCTCCCACACCATCGATCCGCGCACGCGGCGACCGGTCGAGCACGGCGTGGCGTCGGTCACCGTGGTGCATGACAGCGCGATGGCCGCCGACGGCTGGTCGACCGCGCTGATGGTGCTCGGTCCCGACGAGGGGCTCGCGCTGGCCGACCGGCTCGGCCTCGCCGCACGGCTCGTGCGGCGTCGCCCGTCGATCGAGGGCGGTGGTTTCGAGGAGCGCTTCTCCGCCGCGATGCGCGCGCTGATGCTCTGATGGCTGCGATCCTGTCCCGTCCCGCGGCGGCGCTGCTGCTGCTCGCGCTCTACCTGCTGATGTGCGCCGCCGTCTGGTGGCGGCATCGCCGCCGGCGACGCCAGGCGGCCGAGGAATCCGCCGCGCTGCTGCCGGCCGCCGACGCGGGCGCGCCGGTGCTGGTGCTGCATGCCAGCCAGACCGGCCAGGCCGAGCAGATCGCCTGGCAGACCGCCAAGGCGCTGCACCTGGCCGGCATGCCGGTGCGCGTCGCCGCGCTCGGCGAGGTGGATCGCGATGCGCTGCGTGGCGCGCGGCACGCGCTCTTCATCGCCAGCACCTACGGCGAAGGCGACGCGCCCGACAGCGCGGCGCCGTTCGCGCGCGACCTCATGGCGGCGGAAGCGTCGGACGCGGCCGGCGGCCTCGACCTGTCTTCGCTGCAGGTCGGCGTGCTGGCGCTGGGCGATGCGACCTACACCCACTTCTGCGGTTTCGGACGCGCGCTCGACGCCTGGCTGCGCGAGCGCGGCGCGCGGTCGATGTTCGATCGCATCGAGGCCGATCGGGCCGATGAACACGCGCTGTCGCAATGGCGGCAACGCCTGAGTCACCTGGCCGGCACCGCCGACCTGGCCGAGTGGGAGGCGCCGGTGTTCACGTCCTGGCGCCTGACCCAGCGTCGTCATCTGAATCCGGGCAGTCAAGGTGGACCGGTGTTCCACCTCGAGCTGGTGCCGGCGGACGGATCGTCGCTGCCCGTCTGGGAGGCCGGCGATCTCGTGCAGGTGAGCGTCGCCGGCGAAGCCGCCGATGCGACCGACGAGGACGCGCGGCGGCCGCGCGAATACACGATCGCGTCGCTGCCCGCGGACGGCCATGTCGAGCTGATGGTGCGCCGCACCGCGCGCGAGGACGGCACGCCGGGCCTGGCGTCGGGATGGCTGACGCAGCGGCTCGCCATCGGCGGCGGCGTCGCGCTGCGCCTGCGTCCGCACGCGAGCTTCCGCATCGGCACGAACACCGACCGACCGCTGATCCTCGTTGGCAACGGCACCGGCCTGGCAGGATTGCGCGCGCACCTCAAGGCGCGCTCGGCAAGCCGCATGAACACGGGGATCGGCGGCGCCGCGCCGGCATGGTTGCTCTTCGGTGAACGGCAGTCGGCACACGACGCGCATTACCGCGACGAGATCGAGGCTTGGCAGCGCGACGGCGTGCTGGCCCGCGTGGACTGGGCCTTCTCGCGCGACCAGGCGGAGCGTGTGCATGTGCAGCACCTGCTCGCGCGTGAGGCACCGCGCCTGCGCGAGTGGATCGCGGAGGGCGCCGCGATCTACGTCTGCGGCAGCCTGCAAGGCATGGCGGGCGCGGTCGACGCGGTGCTGCGCGAGACGCTCGGCGAGGCCGATGTCGACGGGCTTATCCGCGAGGGGCGCTACCGGCGCGACGTGTACTGAGCCGTCCACCGATGGTGACGGCGTCGTGAGGCGCACGGCACGTGGACCACGGGGAACCCCGTAGGCGCGCAGGCATCGTGCGTGTCGGACATGCGGAGATTGATGCGCGCCCGCGACAAACACGGGGGACGGCGTTGACTTCGAGGCCGTTTTCCCCCTGCCAGAGCCTTCTCAATGGGAGAGGTGCGCAGTACCATTGCCCGCGCAGGGTGCCAACGAGTACCGAAGGCGTCAGACCTTCACCAGGGCCCGGCACATCAACAACCCTTGATGGAGAGAATCGAAATGGCAACTGCGAAGAAGGCCGCGCCCGCCAAGAAGGCGGCACCGGCCAAGAAGGCGGCTCCGGCGAAGAAGGCCGCCGCTCCCGCGAAGAAGGCGGCACCTGCGAAGAAGGCCGCGCCCGCGAAGAAGGCAGCTCCCGCGAAGAAGGCTGCCGCTCCCGCCAAGAAGCGCACCCCCAACGCCGCCTTCATGAAGGCCCTGACCCCCAGCCCCGCGCTGGCCGCGATCGTCGGCGACAAGCCGCTGCCGCGTACCGACGTGGTGAAGAAGGTCTGGGAATACATCAAGAAGCACAACCTGCAGGACGCTGCGCAAAAGCGCGTCATCAATGCCGACGCGAAGCTGAAGGAAATCTTCGGCAAGCCCAAGGCCGACATGTTCGAGATGACCCGCCTGATCAACAGCCACCTGAAGGATTGAGCGCGGAGGCCGCAAGGCCTCTTCTGCGTTCAGGACAAGGCCCGCCTCGCGCGGGCTTTTTTGCGTCCGCGCGCTCCTGCAGGGAGCGCGCGCGGCGAGCGCGTCAGAGCCGCTCGAGCGCGGCGCGCAGTTGGCGCACGTCGATCGGCTTGAGCCAGTAATCCTGGAAGCCCGCGGCGCGTGCGCGCTGACGCTGGTCGTCCATCACGTCGGCCGACAGCGCGATGCAGCGCAGTTGGGCCAGGCGGACGTCCGCGCGCACCAGCGCCATCAGTTCCAGGCCGTTCATGTCGGGCAGGTTCATGTCCATCAGCACCAGCGAGGGCATGACGCGCGGCAGCATCTCCATCGCCTGGGCACCGGTCTCGGCGACGTCCAGCGTCCAGCCGGGCATCAGGCGGAACACCTCCTCCATCAGCACGATGTTGATGCGGTCATCCTCGACATAGAGGACGTGGCGGGGGGCGGTGGGGGACGACATGGCGGGGGCAGGCGGGGGACAACGCACGATACCAGCGATTGTCTGGACGGGCAGTGTTGTCCATGCCATCACCGCATCTTCACCGCCTGTGCGATCTGCGGGAACACTGTGACAAAAACCACGCGGGACCGTACCCCCGGCTGAGGGGGAGGGGCCGATGCAGCGGGGCTTCGCTGCCTACACTCCGCCGCAGCTCCTGTCACATCCGGTGATTCAAACCCACCGATGGAAACAGGAAAGACAAACGGCAAGGCTTGACCCCGACGAGACCTCGCGGAGGCGGCCGCCGAAACAGAGAACAGTCATGTCGTTGGTGGCCGCACTCGCGTTGGCCGCGTCCACGGTGACGCTGCCCAACTGCTCCTGGGACAAACCGGGCGTCAATCCCTTCATGGGCGACCTCGTCGCGGCCGTGGACCGGTACAAGGACATCCCGGCGGCGACCCGCGCCAAGCTCAAGGCGCGCATGGCGACGCGCCAGTACGACGAGATCGTCGACATCCACCGCGACAGCATCGTCGGCCGCTACGAGTACGCGAGCGAGATCCGCGACATGCACTTCGGCGCCGGCTCGGTCTGCCGCACCGTCACGCGGACGAAGTGGACCGCGCAGACGCTGGAGCGCGGCCTGGTCTATTGCGAGGACGGCCAATGCATCCTGGTCCCGACCGTGTGCCGCAATGTGAGCCGCATCGCGCGCGGACCGCTGAAGCCGGCCGCGGCGGGCGCTCCGACCGCCAAGGCCGAGGATGAGCCGCTGATGTTCGACCCGCCGGCCGCCGGTGCGGCGGCCGACGGCGGCGGTGGCGATCCGGGCAGCTTCTCGCGCACGGCCGCGCTGCCGCCGACAGCCACCTCCGACACCAGCCTGATCGCGCCCACACCGGGCAGCAGCAGCGGTGGCGCGACCGTGGCGCCACCCACCGGCGTTGGCGGACCCGGCGTGATCACGCTGCCGCAACTGCCGCTCAACGGCGGCGGCAACGGCAACCTGCCTGTCGTGCCGGGCGTGCCTGAACCGCAGACCTGGCTGCTCTTCGTGCTGGGCCTGGGCGCTCTGGCCTTCGCGGCGAAGCGCCGCGCCGCCTGAGAGCGGGCGCGCCTCAGCCGCGCGCGAGCAGCGGCTTGAGGTAGCGGCCGGTGTGGCTCGCCTCGCAGGCGGCGACGTCCTCGGGCGTGCCCGCGACCAGCAGACGCCCGCCGCCGGAGCCGCCTTCCGGCCCCATGTCGATCAGCCAGTCCGCCGTTTTGATCACGTCGAGGTTGTGCTCGATGATCACGATCGTGTTGCCCGCGTCGCGCAGCTGGTGGACGACCTTGAGCAGCAGCGCGATGTCGGCGAAGTGCAGGCCGGTCGTCGGCTCATCCAGGATGTACAGCGTGCGGCCGGTGTCGCGCTTGGACAGCTCCAGCGCCAGCTTGACCCGCTGGGCCTCGCCGCCCGAGAGCGTCGTCGCACTCTGGCCGAGCTTGACGTAGCCCAGGCCGACGTCCATCAGCGTCTGCAGCTTGCGCGCCAGCGTCGGCACCGCGCTGAAGAAGGCGAGCGCGTCTTCCACCGTCAGGCCGAGCACCTCGGAGATGTTCTTGCCCTTGTAGAGCACCTCCAGCGTCTCGCGGTTGTAGCGCTTGCCGCCGCAGGTGTCGCAGGGGACGTAGACGTCGGGCAGGAAGTGCATCTCCACCTTCAGCACGCCGTCGCCCTGGCAGGCCTCGCAGCGCCCGCCCGCGACGTTGAAGCTGAAGCGGCCGGCGCCGTAGCCGCGCTCGCGCGCGGTCGGCATCTCGGCGAAGAGCTCGCGAATCGGGGTGAACAGGCCGGTGTAGGTCGCCGGATTGGAGCGCGGCGTGCGGCCGATCGGCGACTGGTCGACGTTGATCACCTTGTCGAAGGCGTCCATGCCTTCGATCTCGTCGTGCTCGGCCGGCTCGGCATGGCTCTGGTAGAGCTTGCGCGACACGGCGGCGTACAGCGTGTCGTTGACCAGCGTGCTCTTGCCGGATCCGGACACGCCGGTCACGCAGGTCAGCAGGCCGACCGGGAACTCGGCCGTCACGCCCTTGAGGTTGTTGCCGCGCGCATTGACGATCTTCAGCGTGCGCGGATCGGCGCTGTCCTGCAGCGAATGGCGGCGCTTGGGCACCTCGATGCGCTCCACGCCGCTGAGATAGCGGCCGGTGGACGACTCGAGATTCGCCGCGACCTCCTCGGGCGTGCCTTGGGCCATGATCCGCCCGCCATGCACGCCAGCGCCGGGACCGAGGTCCAGCACATGGTCCGCGGCGCGGATCGCGTCCTCGTCGTGCTCCACCACCAGCACCGAGTTGCCCAGGTCGCGCAGCCGGCGCAGCGTGGCGATCAGCCGGTCGTTGTCGCGCTGGTGCAGACCGATGCTGGGTTCGTCCAGCACGTACATCACGCCGGTCAGGCCGGAGCCGATCTGCGAGGCCAGGCGGATGCGCTGCGCCTCGCCGCCGGACAGCGTGTCGGCGCTGCGGTCCAGGCTGAGGTAATTCAGGCCGACGTCGTTGAGGAAGTGCAGCCGCGAGGCGATCTCGCGGATCACCTTGTCGGCGATCTCGGCCTTCGCGCCCTTGAGCTTCAGGCCCTCGAAGTAGTTCAGCGCCTCGCGCAGCGTCGCATGCTCGACCTCGTAGATCGGCTTGCCGCGCTCGCCCTCGGCGGCATCGGCCGGTTGCAGCAGCACGTGGCGTGCTTCCCGCCGCAGACGCGAGCCCTCGCAATGCGGGCAGGGCTTGGCGCTCTGGTAGCGGGCGAGTTCCTCCCGCACCGCGGCGGAATCGGTCTCGCGGAAACGCCGTTGCAGATTCGGGAGGATGCCCTCGAACGGGTGGGAGCGCCTGACGCTGCGCTTGCGACCGTTGGCGCCTTCCGCCTGGTAGACGAAGGTGATCTCGTCCTCGCCGGAGCCTTGCAGCAGCACCTGGCGCGCCAGCTCGGGCAGTTCCTCGAAGGGCTGCTCGATGTCGAAGCCGTAATGCTTGGCGACCGATTCCAGCATCGAGAAGGTGTAGGCGTTGCGCCGGTCCCAGCCCTTGACCGCGCCGCTGGCCAGGCTCAGCGACGGGAAGGCGACGACGCGCTCGGGATCGAAGACGGTCACCAGGCCCAGGCCCTCGCAGGACGGGCAGGCGCCGACCGGCGAGTTGAACGAGAACAGCCGCGGCTCGAGTTCCGGCAGCGAGTAGCTGCAGATCGGGCACGCGAACTTGCTGGAGTAGATCGACTCGGTGCCGCTGTCCATGTCGAGCACCAGCGCGCGGCCGTCGGCCAGGCGCAGCGCGGCCTCGAAGCTCTCGGCCAGGCGCTGGCGCAGCGAGTCGGCGCTGTCGTGGCGCAGCTTGATGCGGTCGACGACGACGTCGATGTCGTGCTTCTCCGCCTTCTTCAGCGCCGGCAGGTCCGGCACCTCGACGGTCTGCCCGTCGACGCGGAAACGCACGTAGCCCTGCGCCTGCAGGTCCTGAAAGAGCTCGATGAACTCGCCCTTGCGGTCGCGCACGACCGGCGCCAGCACCATCAGCCGGGAGTCGTCCGGCATGGCCAGCACCGCGTCGACCATCTGGCCGACGCTCGAGGCCTCCAGCGGCAGGTGGTGATCGGGGCAGAACGGCGTGCCGGCGCGGGCGTAGAGCAGGCGCAGGTAGTCGTGGATCTCGGTGACCGTGCCCACGGTCGAGCGCGGGTTGTGGCTGGTGGCCTTCTGCTCGATCGAGATCGCCGGCGACAGGCCCTCGATCACATCGACCTCGGGCTTGTCCATCAGCTGCAGGAACTGGCGCGCGTAGGCCGACAGGCTCTCCACGTAGCGGCGCTGGCCCTCGGCGTACAGCGTGTCGAAGGCCAGCGAGGACTTGCCCGATCCCGACAGCCCGGTGATGACGACCAGCTGGTTGCGCGGCAGGTCGACGTCGATGTTCTTGAGGTTGTGGGTGCGGGCGCCGCGGACGCGGATCATCGGCGGCTCGTCCCCGACGCGGCCCAGCGCCTGGCCCAGGTACCGGCCCGGGCCCGGGTCCGCCTGCGGCGCGGCGCTGGGCTCGGACGGGGCGGGGACGGCGGGCGGGACTTTCGTGGACATGGGGCCGGACACAGCTGGAGGCGAACTCGCCATGATAGGGCCAGCCCCGTTCCCGCGCCGATCCCTGCTGACATCGCATGGCAGCGGGAGGAATGCCGAAATCCTTCTCCGCGACCCCGCCTTTGCGGGGGCCCTTCGGCCACATGGGGGTGCAGAATCGCCGGATCCTCCCGCAGCCCCTCCCTTCCTCGATGAAGTTCAAAGCGCCGTCGCTGTCGCTGCGCAGTGTGATCCTGCTCGCGGTGGTGATCGGGATCGCGGCGCCGGCACTGGCGCTGCTCGCCTACAGCGACGCCTTCATCCGCCGCAGCCTCGAGCCGGTGCTGGAGGGCCAGCGCGCGGCCGTGCTCACCTTGGCCGCCAACGGCCTGATCGAGCCGCTGTGGACGGTGGACAGCCCGGCGGTGCAGCGGGCGCTCGACCAGCTGCTGTCCGACGTCAACGTCTGCGCGGTCGAGCTCAACGAGGAGCGGGCCGACACCCGCGACATCGTCCGCGCCAAGTGCAGCCCCGGCTGGCCGACGGTCACGCTCGCCGCGACCATCCAGCGCGAGGGACAGGTGCTGGGCAGCCTGCGGGTGCAGTTCGACGATGCCGCGCAGGAACGCATGCTCGACGAAGGGCGGCGGCAGACCGCGCTGATCGTGGCCGCACAGGTGGCGGTCGGCGTGGGCATCGTGCTGATGGTCTTCTATCTGAGGATGGTCCGGCCGATCGATCGGCTGAAGCGGCTGGCCAATGCGATCGCCGAGCGCCAGCCGGTGCCCCGGCTGCGCTGGAACCGCAAGGACGAGCTGGGGCAGCTGGGCGTGCATCTGGACCAGATGGGGCAGCAGATCGCCGGCCTGCTGGCGGACATGGAGAGCAAGAACGCGCAGCTGCATCAGCTCGCGATGTATGACCACCTCACCGGCCTGCCCAACCGGACGCTGTTCCGGGAAGTCTTCCTGCACGAGGCGGCGGTCGCTCGGCGCGAGCAGAGCCACCTGGCGCTGCTCTTCGTCGACCTGGACCGGTTCAAGGCGATCAATGATTCGCTCGGTCATGCCGCCGGCGACCGCATGCTGCTGCAGGCCAGCGAGCGGCTGCGCCAGGCGGTGCGCGAGTCCGACCTGGCCTGCCGCGTCAGCGGCGACGAGTTCCTGCTGCTGATGCGCGATTCCAGCGAGCATGTCGCCTCCGCGGCGCAGCGCCTGATCGAGGCGCTGAATGCGCCGCTGCAACTCGAGGGTGGCGTGGCCAGCGTGTCGGCCAGCATCGGCATCGCGCTGTTCCCGCGCGATGGGGACGATTTCGACACCCTGGTGCGGCATGCCGATCTGGCGATGTACCGCGCCAAGCAGCTGGGCCGCTCGCGCTACAGCTTCTTCCAGCAGGACATGGACGCGGCGGCGGTGCAGCGGATGGAGCTCGAGCGGGAGCTGAAGCTGGCGCTCGAGCGCGACGAACTGCTGCTCCATTACCAGGCCGTCGTCGACGCCCGCACCGGCGCCTGGTCGGGGCTGGAGGCGTTGATGCGCTGGCAGCACCCGCAGCGCGGGCTGGTGATGCCGGGCCAGTTCATCGAACTGGCCGAGGAAACCGGGCAGATCCTGGACCTGGGCTGGAGCACGATCGAGCAGGCCTGCGCGCAGCTGGCGCGCTGGAAGGCCTCGGGGCGGCATCCCGGACCGATCTCGATCAACCTGTCGGCCTTGCAGTTCCGCGAACCGCGGCTGGCCGAGCGGATCGCCGAGGCGATGCGCCGCCACGCGGTCACTCCCGGCGAGCTGGCGATCGAGCTCACCGAGAGCTCGCTGCTGACCGATACCGATACGGTGCTCCAGACCCTGGCGCGCCTGTCCGAGCTGGGGCTGAGCCTGTCGGTCGACGACTTCGGCACGGGCTATTCCTCGCTCGCCTATCTGAAGCTGCTGCGCCCGGCGCGGCTGAAGATCGACCGGGCCTTCGTCCGGGACCTGCCCAGCAGCGCCGACGACCGCGCGCTGGTGCGGGCCATGATGGGCATGGCCGAGGCGCTGGGCATCGACGTGGTGGCGGAGGGCGTCGAGACCGAGGCCCAGCGCGATGCGCTGCTGGCGCTGGGCTGCTGGCAGCAGCAGGGCTATTTCTACTGCCGGCCGCAGCCGGCCGCCGCGCTGGCCGAGCGCCTCGCCGTGTGGCCGCCCCAGGCTGGGGCATCGCGGCTCGCGCGCGGCTGACCGTCCACCCCCCGAGTTCCATTCGCCCCGCCGACCGGCATTTCGGCGCGCGATAGCGGCAATTCGTCGCGTCGCCGTGGCCTTGCCGCCGGTGGCGGCGCACAGTGCATCCTCGTTGAATTTCCAGGACAGGGATCGCACCGCAGGGGGACCACCATGAACGACGCCGCCAAGACCTTCCTCACCGCCCTGGCCGCCGTGGCCAGCGCTGCCGTCATCGCCCTGTGGCTGGCGGATGCGAACGAGGCTGCGCGTCCGTCCAACCCCCTGCCCCTGCACTGGGCCGAGCAGACCATGCCGGGACCTCAGGCCGAACAGGCCAGCAAGCCGCGCGGATGACCCCGCGGCCTGCGCTCCGATAGACGCCACGCTTCCCCGGCATTTCGAAGCCCGCCTGACCAGCGGGCTTCTTTTTTTCCTCGCCCGCAGGTGTCCGCAGTGTCCGACCTGTCCGCGGACACAGGCGACGCGATCACCGGAAACATCGATGGAATGGGGCCCTCCGGCGATCGACGAGGTCGGTTCATCCATTCGTCGCGGTTCCACGCAGTTCGCTCCGTCGCCGCGCGCATTCGTCGCCTGCGGCTCGCGGAAGGGCGGCGCGATGACGACACTGACTTCACTGACACACGCAACCCCTTCAAGGAGATCGACATGAGCACCACCACTTTCAAGACCGTCCGCACCAGCTTCAAGGCCTTTGCCTTCGGCATCGGCGCCACGCTGGCGATCGCCGTCAGCCTGCTGCACGTGCAGGAACAGCGCGAGCAACGCGCCGCTGTCATCACGCTGGATCCGGTGGTCATCACCGCCAAGCGCGAACAGCTGCCCACCGTCTACATCACCGGCCGCCGCGACACTTCGGCCGACGGCCAGCAACTGGCCTCGGCCTTGCCGGTCGGCTGCACGACCCAGCTCTGCTGAACTCTGGCGGTTGCGCTGTGACGGCGGCGACCGCGACGGTTCAGCTGTAGCGATCGCCAACGAGAAAGCCCGGCACCGCCGGGCTTTCTTCTTTTTGTTCATGACGATCGCGTGACGCGATCGACGGGCCAGGCGGCTCAGTCCTCGGCGAGGACCCGCAGCAGCGCCTCGCCATAGGCCTCGAGCTTCTTCGCGCCGATGCCGCTGATGCCGGCCATCTCGTCGAGCGAGCGCGGCTGCGCCCGCGCCAGCTCGGCCAGCGTGACGTTCTGGAAGATCACGTAGGCCGGCAGGCCGTGCTCGCGCGCCACCTCGGCGCGCCAGGCCTTGAGCGCGTCGAAGCGCGCCTGCGCCGCGGCATCCAGGTCCGCCTCGGCTTCCGAGCGCCGGCTCGACGACGAGCTGCTTCGACTCGACTTGCTCTTGCGCGTCGGCACCGCGGGCTGCCGCAGCAGCATCCGCACCTCGCCGCGCAGCACGGCCTTGGCATCGCCGCCCAGCGACAGCGTGTTGTATTCGCCCTCGGTCACCGCATAGCCCAGCGCGATCAGCTGGCGGATCACCGCGCGCCACTGCTGCTCGCTGAGCGCCGCGCCGACGCCCCAGGTCGACAGCTCGTGATGGCGGTACTGGGCGACCTTGTCGGTCTCCTTGCCGCGCAGCACGTCGATCAGGTGGCCGGATCCGAAACTGAAGCCGGTGACCTGATGGAAGCGGTAGATGCACGACAGCGCCATGCGGGCCGCCTCGGTCGCGTCCCAGGTCGCGGGCGGATTCAGGCAGTTGTCGCAGTTGCCGCAAGGCTGGCTGTCCTCGCCGAAGTAGGCCAGCAGCCGCACCCGGCGGCAGTCGATGGCCTCGGCCAGCGCGAGCAGCGCATCGAGCTTGCCGCGCTGCACCTGCTTGAACTCGTCGCTGGACGGGCTTTCGTCGATCATGCGGCGCTGCTGCACCACGTCGGCCAGGCCGTAGGCCATCCAGGCCTGGGCCGGCAAGCCATCGCGGCCGGCGCGGCCGGTCTCCTGGTAATAGCCTTCGATGTTCTTGGGCAGGTCCAGATGGGCGACGAAGCGCACGTCGGGCTTGTCGATGCCCATGCCGAAGGCGATGGTGGCGACCATCACGATGCCGTCCTCGCGCAGGAAGCGGTCCTGGTGGCGCTTGCGCTGGTCCTGCTCCATGCCGGCGTGGTACGGCAGCGCATTGATGCCCTTGGCGCGCAGCCATTCGGCCGTCTCGTCGACCTTCTTGCGGCTCTGGCAATAGACGACGCCGGCCTCGTCCTCGTGCTCGTCCTGGATGAAGCGCAGCAGCTGCTCGCGCGGGCTGTCCTTCTCGACGATCAGGTAGCGGATGTTGGGCCGGTCGAACGAGGCGACGAAGACCTGGGCCTCTTCCAACTGCAGCCGCTCGATGATGTCGGCGCGGGTGATGTCGTCGGCGGTCGCGGTCAGCGCGATGCGCGGGATATCGGGAAAGCGCTCGTGCAGCAGCGACAACGACAGGTACTCGCTGCGGAAGTCGTGGCCCCACTGGCTCACGCAATGCGCCTCGTCGATCGCGAACAGCGCGAGCAGGCCGCGCTCGTACAGCGATTGCATCTGCGCGATGAAGCGCGGCGTGTTGACGCGTTCCGGCGCCGCGTACAGCAGCGTCAGGCGGCCGGCCAGCATCTCGCGTTCGATGCGCTGGGTTTCCTCGAGTGTCTGGGTCGAGTTCAGGAAGGCGGCCTCGACCCCCGCTTCCTCGAGCGCGCCGACCTGGTCGTGCATCAGGGCGATCAGCGGACTGACGACCACGGTGACGCCATGGCCGGCGCGCTGCCGGGCGATCGCGGGGATCTGGTAGCACAGCGACTTGCCGCCGCCGGTGGGCATCAGCACCAGCGCGTCGCCGCCGGCGGTCACGTGGTCGACGATCGCCGCCTGCTGGCCGCGAAAGGCGCTGTAACCGAACACCTCTTGCAGGATGTCGAGCGGGACGGGATGATGCTTGGACGAACTCATGGAGCCTTCGATTGTCCCGCACATCGGCGGGCCCGCCGTTCACCCGGTCCCGACCTGCCGCGGACGGCGCGTCGCGAGCTCCTTCCTCTTCCGCACAGGCAGGGACCTTCCCCATGATCGCTGCGCCGTTGCCCGACGACGAGAATGCCCGGCTGTCCACGCTGCGCGTGCTGCGGGTGCTGGACACCGACCCCGAGGAACGCTTCGACCGCCTGACGCGGATGGCCCGGCGCCTGTTCCAGGTGCCGATCGCGCTGGTCAGCCTGGTGGACGCCGACCGGCAGTGGTTCAAGTCGGCGCAGGGCCTGGACGTGCCGGAGACGCCGCGCGACGTCAGCTTCTGCGGCCACGCGATCCTGTCGGACGACATCCTGTTGATCCCCGACACCCATGCCGATCCGCGCTTCGTCGACAACCCGCTGGTGACGGGCGCACCGCATGTCCGCTTCTATGCCGGCTGCCCGGTGCGGGCGCCGAGCGGCCACCGGCTGGGCACGCTGTGCCTGATCGACCACGTGCCGCGCGGTTTCGACGAGGACGACCAGGCGACGCTGCGCGACCTGGCCTTCATGGTCGAACAGCAGTTCGCGGCGATGTACATGGCGATGGTGGACGAGCTGACCGGGCTGGCGAACCGGCGCGGCTTCGAATCGCAGGCCGGGCATGTGCTGGCGCTGTGCCGGCGCAAGCAGTGGCCGGCGACGATGCTGTACTTCGACCTCGACCACTTCAAGCATGTCAACGACCGCTACGGCCATGCGGAGGGCGACTGGGCGCTGAAGTCCTTTGCGGACATCCTGCGCTTTTGCCTGCGGGCGTCGGACGTGATCGCGCGCACCGGCGGCGACGAGTTCGTGGTGCTGCTCAGCGGCACGGCGACCGAGCAGATGTCGCCGGCCCTGGAACGGGTGCGCACGCAGGTCGGGGCGCTCAACCTGAGGGCCCAGCGCGGTTATGCGCTGGACTTCAGCGTCGGCGACGCCGCGATGGCCGGCGACCGGCCGCTGACGCTGGAGGAACTGATGCAGCAGGCCGACGCGGCGATGTACGCGCACAAGCAGAGCCGGCGCCGCATGGGCTGACGGCGGGCCTCGACCATCGTCGACCTCGGGTCGCGGACCAAGGCCTGAGCGGTGCCCGGTCGCCGTGGCCCCGGACGGTGCCGCGCGGTGTCACGGTGGCGTTGCCGCGCCCGTCGTCGCGTAGTAGGCCACGCGCAGCACGGCCGGACCTTTCGGCGTGACGGCGGCCTGTCCGCGGCGCTGCGTCGTCACGCCGGAGATCTTCAGCTCGAGCGCCGCGTCCTGCGCATCGACGCCGGCGAAGAGCACCGCGTAGCTCCCGTCGGGCGCCAACCGCGAGGTGGTGGTTCCAGGTCGCCAGCCCAGCTGCTGGAAATAGCGTGCCAGTCGTCCGCCGGCGTCCACCATGCGTTGGCGCAGCGCCTCGTCGGGTGTGTCGCCGGTCGACCAGACGACGTTGACGTGGGTCAGCCGTTGAGAGACCGTGCCCAGGATGTAGCTCACCGTTGCGGCGCCGGGACCCGGTTCGAGCGCGGCCAGCCGCACGACCAGCGCACGGGTGCCTTCCGCCCGGTTCTCGACCGTCTGCAGCGCGTCCGCCGCCGGCGCGAAGTCGTGGGCGATCGCGGCGCGGAGCTCCTCCTCGTTCATGCCGAAGCGCGCCGACCGGAAGCCGGTCACGCGATGCAGCGCGACGGCGCGTGCGGCGCCGGACCCCGCAGCGGGCGGTGCCGACGCCGCGGCCACGACGGCCGCCGCCGTGGCGGGCGCGGCCAGACGCAGGCGCAGCATCGATGGTCCGGGCGGCGCGACGCGGTGCTCGCGGGGGCGCGCCGTCGAAGAAGCCGTGCGGGCGCGCGCTTCGACGTCCACATCGACGCCGGTCAGCCGGATCTCGACGCCCGCGCCCTGGAAGTCGCTGCCGGCGAACACGATCAAGGTGCCGTCGGGCAGCAGCCGCCCGCGGGTCGTCGCCAGGGGCGGCCAACGCCAGCCGGCCAGCGTCGCGCCGACCGCCTGCGCGGCCCCGATCAGCGCCGCGCGCTGCCCGGGGGTGGACGGGCCGTCGCTCGCCCATTCGGCATCGACGGCGACCAGCCGACCGCTCTCCGCGCCGAAGTGATAGCGCAGCGTGCCCGGCATCGCGGCCGGCGCCAGCGATGACACGCGGATCGTCCAGGCGATGCCCCCGGTTTCCGGATCGGCGTCCTCGCGCAGCGAGGCGAGCGCCTCGGGATGCTCGCGGCCGATGACACCGCGAACCTCGGCGGCCGTCATGCCGAAGCGGGCCAGGCCGTGGCCGGTGACCTCGTAAGGCGCGCCCGCCACGAGGTAGCGCGTGGGTTGGCCGGTCAGCGACACCTCGAATGGCGCATCGGTGGTCGCCGGCACTGCGCCGGCCGCCGCGGTGAACATCGCCAGCAGCACGCCGATCGGACGCCGCCAGGCGCGGGTCGCGTGCCGATGCCAATTTGGAAGGGTGCTCATCTCATCGCCCTCAACGACTGCCACCGGCGACGTAGGTCACCTGGCCCTCGACCACGGCGAGCTGCACGCCCATCTGCGCGGCAAGCAGTCGCAGCGACGACTCCTCGGCCAGGTTGGCCTGCGCGAAATTGCTGGAGTGGGCCAGCTCGACGGCCGCCTTCGGGTCGGTCTTGAGCAGATCGAGGAAGCGGGTCTGGTCGGCCTGTTCCTTCTTGATCAGCGCCTGCGTGCGGTCGATCAGCGAGTTGTAGGTGTTGAAGAAGTTCTGCATGTTGTCCCAGTCCGTCCTGGCGTTGGCATTGGTAGCGTAGTCCCAGGGACGGTCCCGCCATCGGGTGTTGCCCGCCAGGTAGTTGTAGCGCTCGACCGGATCGCTGATCGACGCCGCATGGCGCGAGTCGGCCTCCGAGTAATGGCTGTTGGGCTCCTGGTGATTCAGGCCGAAGGCGTTCACGACGAGCTCGCCGATCGGCGAATGCGTGAGCGCGCCGGCCAGTCCCATCGGGTCGATCGAGAAGTTCAGCGACAGCCCCAGGCCGCCGAAGCCGAGCTGGGCACCCAGATCCAGCGAGACGCTGATCGCCCCGTCCGAGATGCCCACCGAGTAGTTGAAGGTGCCGCCGATCGAGCCAGGCGTATAGACCGTCGCGCCACCGCCGACCGACCCGGTGCTGCCCGCCACGCCCGCCGAGATGCCTGCCGACGAGCCGACGCCCACCGCGTTGTCGAAGCGCTGGACGACCTGGCCGTCCCGCACCGTGTACTGCTCATCGGCGCGGGCGAAGGCGAAGGTGCTGACGGCGGCGTCGACGTTCGCATCGCCGAGTCCGTCGACATGGCCGCCGACACCCGTCTGCGCGGTCACGCCGGCGCGTGCCTCGGCGCCGATGCGCACGCCGTTGCGGTTCAGGCTGCCGATGGCATAGGCATCGCCTTGTGCGCCGAAGGTCACATAGCCCGGGCCGGTGGTGATGGTGACGTCGACATGGGCATTGGCGCCGGCTTCCAGGCGCACGCCGGTGATGCCGAACTTGGCCAGGCCGGTGATCTCCCCGCTGGCCTGCGTCGACAGGTCGGCGCCACCGAGGTCCACGCCGGCTTCGACCGCGCCGCTGGCGCTGCCGCTCGCACCGACGCCGGTCAGCCCGATCGCCACGTTGCCGTCGGCGCCGGTCTGCGTGATGTTGCGGCCGAACTCCTCCGTCTGACCCGTCTGGCCGCTGCGCACCCAGCCACGCAGCGGCGGCGCCTCCACCGCCGGCGTCTGCGGCGGCTGGGGGATCTGCGGGATGGGCGGGACTTGCAGGGCGGTGTCGCCGAAGTGCTGGCCCAGCGTCGCCGAGCTGAAGACGTCCAGCGTGCCCACGTTGTTCGGCAGGAATTTGCCGATCCAGGTCCTGTCGTTGCCCAGGACCGTGAAGTTGCTGGCGTCCGCACCGGTGAGGCCGGTGACGACGAAGGTGTAGCGGCCCGTCGTCAGCTGGCTCAGGTCGCTCACGACGCGGCCTTGCGGATCGAAGGCGGTCACCACCGGATGCACGTCCGGCCCGCTGAACGGTCCGTCCGGGCCATTGAGCGTCGCGATGCCCGGCGTGCCCACCAGGCCGTTCAGGTACACGGCGCTGGTGACGCTGTAGCTCAGCGGCATTGGCTTGACCGTCAGCAGGCCCGGCAGGCTGCCGCTGTCGGCGATGCGGTAGTTCTTCGCCGACGGACCGGTCAGCCCGGTGACCACCTCGAAGTACTGCCCGGCCGGGGTGTTGTTGTCGAGTGCCACGCGGCGGCCGGTGAAGTCGACGATGCCCACGGTGCCCGCGATCGAATCGCCGGGCAGCACGCCCTGGAACGTCGCGGTGCCGGTGTTGTCATGGGGGGAGGTGTTCCATGCCGCGCACCCGTCGCGACTGCAGGACAGGCTGCCGCTGTAGCCCCCGTAGGTGATGGCCCAGTTCGAGACGCCATAGACCACCTCGCGCGGCGCCACGGTGAACGCGCCGCCGATCGAGACCGCATAGTTGCCGGCCTTCGCGCCGGTCAGCGAGGCGGTCCAGCTGTAGTCGCCCGCATCCAGGCGCCCGGTGTAGGCCAGCGAGCCGTTGCCCTTGCCGATGGCGGTCGACGACAGCGTCCCACCGGCATCGACGCGCACCCCGACATCGTCGCCGAACAGCACGCCCGAGAGGGTGCCGAGCGCGGTGCTCGCGTCGCCATAGACGGCGGTCGCCGTCGACGGCACATGGACGAGCGGCTTGCGGGCGATCGTCAGCGGCGCCGAGGCGCCCGGGGTGGACACGAACAGGTAGTTGCGGCTCAGGTCGACCGCGCCGGCCGGCCCCTCCTCGTGCAGTCCGGTCACCGTCTGCATGTAGTTGCCGGCGTTGGTCCGTTCGCTGTAGACCGAGCCGGCGCCGGCGATCTGGAAGTCGGGCTTGACCCAGGTCTGGTCACCGTTGACCAGCCCCGACACCGAGACGGACGGCGCCACGTAGCTGCCGTAGACGGTGCTGATCGGCTCGATCGTCACCGTGACCGGCTTGCGGGCGATGGTGACGGTGCCGGCGTCGCCGCCGCTGACATAGTTGGCCGCGTCGCGGCCGCTCAGCCGCGGCACGTAGCGGTAGGTGCCGGCGGACAGCGTGGTCGACAGCGCCGTGTCCCGGCCGGAGACGACCGGCAGGCCCTGGATCTCGGTCGGCACGACGACGTTGGTCATGAACACCTCGTCGCCCTGCAGCACGCCGCCGACGATCCGCAGCTGCGGCAGCGCGTCGCCATAGGTGATGCTCAGGCTGCCCGGGTCCATCGCGCGGTCCAGGCCGCGCGGCAGCACGGTCAGGCGGCCGCTTTCCGACAGCGGCAGGCCGGGCGCCCCGAAGTTCTCCGGCTTCAGCGTGTAGTTGCCCGCCTCCGCGCCCGTCAGGCCGGTGGCGAAGACGCCGTACTGGCCGGCGGACATCCTGCCGTTGGTGAAGGACGCGCCGGCGATGGCCGTCGTCACCGACACCGCGTCGCCGTCCAGCACGCCGTGGAGGGTGCTCGCGGACAGCTGCAACGCGTCGCCGTAGGTGCTGGTGCTGTTGCCGACGGTGACGGTGATCGGCCTGGGCGCGACATGGAAGGCGCTGGAGGACACGTCGGCCATGACGTAGTTGCCCTTGTCCGCGCCCTGCAACTCGCTGTCGACGCCGTACCAGCCGGGCACCAGGCGGGCGGGCAAGGTGTTCGAGCGCCCGCCGGGCAGGTTCGCCCAGGCGTTGAGGGCCACGTCGTCGCCGGCATAGACGCCGCCGAGGAAGGTCTTGAGGCGGTACTGGTCCGCGGACCCGTAGATCGGCTCCCGCTGGCTGATGTCCGCGCCCTGCACCCAGGCCGAATTCGAGACCAGGGCCGGCGTGACCGTCAGCGTCGCGAAGCGGTTGCCGGACGGCGCCATGACGTAGTTGCCGGCGTCCGCGCCGCCGAGCCCCGTGCCGGTGAAGCTGTAGGTGCCCGCGTTGATCCGGCCGCTGCCCGACCGCGCGATGGGCGTGATGGCGGTGGTCACCGTCACCTGGTCGCCGGGCAGCGCGCCATCGATGCGGCCCTGGGCGCCCGGCAGCGTGGCGGTGCCCGCCGCGGTGTACGGCAGCGTGCGATCCATGAAGCTGTCGCGGTAGCCGCCGGACAGGCCGAAGTAGCCCTCGACCGTGACGGTCACCGGCTTGGGCGCCACCGTCAGGTGGGCCGTCGTCGAGCCGGCGTCGCTCGGCAGGTAGTTGGCCGCGTCCGCGCCGCTCAGGCTGCGCAGGCCCAGCGCCCAGGTGCCGGCCGCGGTGCGCTCGGTCGGCGTGGCGCCGGTCGCGAGCAGCACAACGGGACCGGCGCTGACGTTGTCGCCGGCCAGCACGCCTTGCAGGGTCACCGGAGCCGTCGCGGCCGCGGTGCCGTAGATCGACGAGGCATCCTGTGCGATGTAACCGACCGGGCGGCGCTGCACCGTCAGCGTGCCGGGCGCGTTGCCGCTGGCGGCCAGCAGGTAATTCGGGTTGCCGGTCAGCGCCGTCACCACCTCGGCGTAGGCGCCGGCGCCGGTGCGCTCGGTCAGCGTGATCGGCGTTGAGCCCGACAGCACCGCGGTGGTGTAGCCGACCGAGTCGCCGGCCAGCACATTGCCGAGCGTGACCGCGCCGGGCGTGGCGAGGTTGCCGTAGACAGCGGTGGCGTTGGCGACCGAGAAGGTCACCGGGCGCGGCGTGACGGTCAGCGCGCCGATCGCGTTGCCGCCGCTGGCGAGCACGTAGTTGCCCGCATCCGGGCCGGTCAAGGCGCCGACGCCCGCCCACCAGTTGCCGCCGACGGTGGGCCGGGCGACGGGGTTGCCGTTGCCGTCCAGCGCCACCACCGTCGGGCGGACCGAGTCGCCCGGCAGCGTGTCCAGCACGACCGCATTGGCGGGCGCATCGCCATAGACGCTCGACCCCTGGCTGACCTGCCAGTTGACGGGCTTGGGCGCGACGGTCCAGGCGCCCGGCGTGTTGCCGCTCGTCGCGATGACGTAGTTGCCGGCGCCGGCGCCCGACAACGAGCCGTTCGTGACGATGGACGCATAGGTGCCGGCATGCGACCGCGCATCGAGCGTCGAGGTGGTGCCGCCGGCCTGGAGCGTTGGAAGGGCGGCGATCTGGTCGCCCGGCAGCACGCCGCTGAGCGTCGGCGTCGCCCCGATCGGTGGCGTGCCGTAGACATTGCTGCCCGAGGCGGCGACGTAGGTCAGCGTTCTTGGCGTGACATTGACGGTCAGCGCCGAGTTGCCGCTGCCGGCGATCACATAGTTGCCGGCATCGGCGCCGGTCAGCCACAGCAGGGTGGTGGCGTACTGGCCCACGGGCCAGGCCTGCGATTGGCCGCTGGCGGCGTCTCCGCGCAGCACCTCGACCTTCTGGAAACCGCCGACGAGATCGCCCGCCAGGATGCCGTTGAGCGTCGGCGAGGCCAGCGGCGTGCCGTAGACCTGATCCACCACGCCGCCGGTGTAGGTGATCGGCTTGGGCGCGACGACGAACTGTCCCGGTGTGTTGCCGCTGGCGGCCAGCGCGTAGTTGCCGGCCTGCGGGCCGGTCAGCGCGGACACGATCTCGGCGTAGGTCCCGGCGCGCGTGATCGCGTCGGGCGTGAAGGGGGCGCCGCCGCTCGTGATCGGCGAGACGGAGCCGCTCACGGTGTCGCCGCTGAGCACGCCGTTGAGCGTGGCGACGCCCAGCGTGCCCGGCGAGCCATAGATGCCGCTGCCCGCGCCGACCGACCAGGTGACCAGCCTCGGGTCGACACGGTAGACGCCGTCGCTGTTGTTGACCGTGCCGACCGCATAGTTGGCCGCGGAGGCGCCGTTCAGCGCGGTCACCGAGGCGGCGTAGCTGCCGGCGGCCAGGCGATCGCCCGCCACAGCAGGCAGGCCGCCGGGCGACAGGCCGACGACCGGCGACACGTCGTCGCCGGCCAGCACGCCGGCGAGCACGGCGGCCGGCATCGTGTGCGTCGAGCCATAGGTCTGCGAGCCGTTGCCGACGATGTAGCTCAGCGGCTTCCTCGCGATGGACAGCAAGCCGCTCACCGGGCCCGACAGGTCCAGCGTGTAGTTCGATGCCGCGGCGCCGTCGAGGCCCGTCAGCATGAAGTTCCAGGCACCGGCGCCGACCCGGTCGCCGAAGCCATAGCCGGCGCCGTTCACGCCCATCGCGACGCCACCCTGCGAGCCCAGCGTCGCGACCGGCACGACGCTGTCGCCGTTCACCAGGCCGGCCAGTTGCAGGACCGCGGCTGGCGAGCCGTAGATGTAGCTGCCGTTGGAGACGGTCGGCGTCAGCGTGCGGCGCGTGATCGACAGCGGCATCGTCGCCGCGCTCAGGTCGATGAAGAAGTTGCCGACGACGCCGGCTTCGATGGCTGCCGAGCTGGTCGCCGACAGCGTCAGCGTGCCGTTGCCGACCGGTGCGGCGGCGCCGGGGCCCGCGACGTTCAGCGAGCCCGGGACCAGCAACCCCTCCACCGAGGCGGGCATGCCGCCCACGGCATGCACCGGCGCGCGCCCGAGGTGATCCGCATCGGGATCGGCATCGCCGTAGACGCGGATGACCGGCGCGCCGGTGTCGTTGCCCAGCGCCACGCGCGTCGCATCGACGCTGCCCAGCCGCGCGAGCCGCGTGACGACGCCGTTCTCGACGAAACGGAAGCCACCTTCGCCGACGATGGTGTCGCTCCCTTCGGTCAGCCAGCTCACCGAGCGCCCTGCGATCTCGCTGCTGCCGCTGACGCGCAGCGGGCCGCTCAGCGTGGCCGTCCCGGCCACCGAGACGTCGCCCTGCAGGATCAACTCGGCGCGCGAGCTGTCCGCGGCCAATGCCGTCGGCATCACCGTGGCGCTCAGCGACGCGGCATTGACGCCACCGAGGCGCAATGATCCGGCGGTGCGTTCGGTGTTGCCGGCGCCGTCGGCCAGCAGCAGCGTCAGCGGTCCGTTGTCGGTGATGAAGCGCGCGTTCGACAGGTCCAGCGTGGCCGGACCGGCGCCGCGTTCCGCATCGACGACACCGTGCGCGGCGGTGTCGTTGGCGGTCAGCGTCCAGTGACCGCCGCCATTGCTGAAGGCACCGTTGAGCGTCAGCGAGCGGCCCGCCGCCAGGCTCAGGTCGCCGACGGGTGTCGCGCCACGGGTCACGCTGGCGAAGAAGGTCGACCAAGTGATGTCCTGGCTCGCCTGCAGGCGGACGCTGACGCCGCTGCCCAGCAACGCGGTCAGGTCGGCCGAGTTCAAGGTCGTCGTCATCCCGGACGCGTCGCCGTAGCCGATGTCGCCGGGCGGCGTGGGCGACACGCCGTCGTCGATCACGATGTCCTGCGGGTCGAGCAACAGCCGTGCGCCGGCGCCCAGCGTCATGCGGCTCAGCGCAATGGACTGGATCGTCGAGGCGGAGGAGATCTCCACCGCGCCGCCCGCTGCGGCGCCGCTCGCGTCCAGGTGGCCCAGCATGCGCGTGGCGCGCTCGCTCCACAGCACGGCGGTGCCGCCCCGCCCGTCCCGAGCGCGCGCGGAGACATCGATTCGGCTCTCGGCATCGACCGAGATCCGATCGGCCGATGCCAGCGAGGGCAGCGCACCGAAGCGGTCGAGAAACTGCTCATGCCCGTCGGCCTGCGCGCCGCTGGCCTTGCCGCCCTGGAAGGCGCCGCCCACCCGCACCAGGCCGCCCCGCGTCGCGCCGCTGGCGTCGAGCGTGGCGCCCTCCAGCGCGACGCGCTGGCCGGTGATGTCGATGCGTCCGCCGACACCTTCCGCCGACGACGCATCCAGCGTGCCGCCGAGGCGCACCACGCCGCCGACGCCGCCGTCGAGCACGATCGCACCGTCGCTGCCGGACAGCGTCGTCGCGCGGATCTCGCCGGGCAGGTGGATGGCTTCGCGCAGCGCCTCCCGGACGGTGGCGGCGCGCAGCGCGACCCTGCCGGACGCGATGCGGCCGTTGTTCTCGATCAGCGGCCGGCTGTCGCCGTCGACCGCATCGGCCGGCAGGATCACCTGCAGGAAGCCGTCGCCGGAGAAGTCCAGCGTCGCCGCCGAGGCGCTGCCCAACGCCACCTTGCCCAGCGGGGCGAGGATCACGCCGTCGTTCTGGACATGGCTACCCAGCAGCGCCACCTGGCCGCCGTCGCCGGTCGCGATCACGCCCTGGTTGAGGACGCTGCCGCCCCGGCCGTTGAAGCGCAGGCGCCCGGCCATGAAGTCGTCCTCCGACAGGCCCAGCGTCGACGCGACGAAGCCGGCGCGCGTGTCGACGACGCCGGTCGGAGTGATCGCGATGCCTTGCGGGTTGATGAGGAAGAGGCTGCCGTTGGACTTGAGCGAGCCGGCGATCTCGCTGCCGAGCGGACCGGTGACGACGTTGAGCGTGGCCGCCTGCGTGCTGGGCAGCTTGAACTCGACGGCGCTGCCAGCGCCGATCGAGAAGCTGTCCCAGCGCAGCACGGCGCGCTGCGACAGCTGCCGGATGTCGAGTCGGCTGCCGGCCGGTGCGCCAATGACGGCCTGACCGGCGCTGACGCTGCCGCTCTTCGGCAGGATCGGCAGCGTGGCGGTCTGGGCGCCACCGGCGAGCGGCAGCAAGCCGGCGAGCATCGCGGCCGCGAGCGCCGTGAGGCGGGGACGGTGTCCAGGCCGCGGAGGACGGGTCGGGCGCCGGCGCGAGTCGGCGTCGCTGCTGGACGGGGTCGTGGCGGGCAGGGGGGAGGGCGTGAGGGTCGGCATGGTCGTCAGAACTGCGCTTGCGCTTTCACGAAGGCCTGGAACTCGTCCATGCCGAAGGGGCGGTAACGGCGGCGGCCGGCCTCGATGGCGAGGTCGACGCCGCGCCATTGGGTGCGCAGGCCCGCGCCGCCGGACGCGGCCAGGCGGTGACCGAGGCTGGGCAGCTTGGAGATCGGCCGGCCCAGCGCCGCGAACAGGTAGGGCTGCAGGAACAGGCCGGCGCCGCCGACCGTCGGCGACCAGGCCCGTGAGACCTCCTGGCGCAGCGTCCAGCCGCTGTCGTCCGAGATCGCGCCCGAACGGAAGGTCGACAGCGCCTCCTCGCCGTCCAGGCTGAAGAGCTCAGCGCTCGGCAGCACGCCGCCCAGCGAGCTCTGCATCCGCGCCGAGCTGCGCGCGCTCAGCCCCCACGGCAACGACAGGTCGACACTGGCGTTGGCCTCCAGCTTGGAGAAGTAGGGCTTGGCGCCGGGCCGCGAGACCGGGATGCCGGTGGCCGCGAGGTCCGCCGCGGTGCGAGCGCCCAGTCCGGGCAGGCCGCGCGACAGCGTCACGCCGGCGCGCCAGCGGGCCGCGTCGCCGTTGCGGGTCCAGTCGAGGGCGAGGCGGCCCACGCGCAGCTTGTCCTCGCTCATCGTGAAGTCGAAATCGGGCAGCGAGTCCACCTGACGGCTGGCATCGAGCGTGGCCGTCAGGTTCATCTCCTGGCTGCGCGTCAGCTGCAGCGGGTAGAGCAGGCGCAGGCTGTAGCGCTCGAGCTGGCTGCGCGAGCGCAGGCTGCCGGCCGGCACGCGTGGCTGCGTGTCCGAGACGGTGAATTCGGGGTTGAGGCTCAGGCCGTCGGCCGTCAGCGGCACGATCGCGCCGCCACCCAGCACGCGCCGCGGCGCATCGTCGCGCCAGGCGGTCCCCCAGTCCTTGCCGCCGGAGACATAGGCGTAGAACTGCTCGCCACGCCGCAGCGGCTGGTTCAGGCGCAGTTGGACCGTCGTCTGCCAGGGCCCCAGCGACTCGCTCAGGCGGCGGTCGGCCGAGACGGTCATCGCGGTCGCCCGATGCTCGCCTTCGAGCACCAGCACCGCCCCACCGATCTTCTGGCCGGCGCCCAGCGCGCTGCGCAGCTGCAGGCCGGGACCGCGGCCGGCGAGGGTCAGCGCGCGTTCGAGCTCGTCGCCGCGCAGCCGGCGCCGGCCCAGCACCGCGGCGAGCGAACGCTCCACCGCATGCCGGGCCGGCTCGGGGACGGCGGCGGTGTCGATGCGCTCGATGTGACCGTCGACCACGCGCAGCGCGAAGACGCCGCCATCCTTCACCGACTGCGGCGGCACGACCACGCGTACCAACGGGTAGCCGGCCTCGCGGTAGGCGGCCTCGATCGCGTCGGCGAGCGCGTAGAGGGCCGACACCGGCAGCCGCTGGCCGCGCAGCGGCGCGACCAGCACGTCGGTGGCGCGGTCGAGCTCGGGGAATCCGTCCTCGACGTGGATCTCGGCGGGCGCGACTTGCAGCGTGCGCGCCTGCGCGGGGACGGCATTCGGCGCGGGCGTCGGCAG
>NZ_PEOG01000110.1 GCF_002761755.1 Roseateles chitinivorans | reverse complement strand
GGGCGCCCGCCCGCGCGTGGATCGACCGGCCCCGGCCCCCGCGCCGAGACCGGCAGCGCGCGCGGCCGTCCCGTCGACGGACAGCGTCCACGAGGACCCCTACTTCGACATCCCCGCCTCGGCCTATGGCGACGAGGGCTCGCACGGCGCCGATGAGGTCCACATTCCGCACGATGTCGATGTGGGCGTCGCCTCCGGCGCAGCGCCGCAGGGCCAGCCGCCGCGCAAGTGGGAACCGAAGGGCGACTTCAAGGGCAAGGGCGGCAAGGGCAAGTGGAGCGGCAAGGGCGAGTGGCGCAGGCGCGACCAGGACCCGACCATCGGCATGCCGCTGGAGCTGCCGCCGGCGCCGATGAACCTCGCGGTCCGGATGCTGCTGCTGCACGGCGAGCTCTGGCACCAGATCGGCGAACAGGACCTGCAGTTGCTGCATGAACTGCCCGGCGAGCACGGGCAGCTGATCGCCTGGCTCGAGCGCTTCCTGGTCGACAACGGCCCGACGCCCTGGGCCGTGCTGCAGGTCGCGCTGCAGGAAGCGGACCTGATGGACCTCGCCCAGCGCGTCAGCGGCGGTCCGCTGACTGCACCGCCCGGCGACGAGCACCTCGAAGCCGAATTCCGCGAAACCCTGCGCAAGTTGTGGATCGGCAAGCTGCAGGCCGATGCCGACCGCATCGCCCGCAGCCCGCAGCCGGACATGGCGCGCTTCCAGGCGCTGCAGCAGCAGATCCGGGACCTGAAGACGGCGCTTTGAAGCGGGTTGACCTCGGATTGAAGGCGGACTGAACGCGTTTGAGGGCGCTTGGACGGGCGCTTCGGCAGGCGCTGGCCGTGGATCCGACGGCGCTTGAAACCACGTTTTTGACCAAACTACGGATTTCGCAGATAATCAAGGGTTTTCGCGCGTCAAGAGTGACCGCAGCGCCAACCGGTCCCGGCCCCCCAGCTGACCCTGGGTTCATATTCAAAGTGGCCAACCTTTACCGCCTGGGCTGCAACTTCAACGGTTCACGCTAGCCTTCACGCGCCAAGCCTTGAATGGCGGTCGGTTCGTCCCGACCTGTCGTCCAGGGCACGAGTTCGAGCCGCCTGGGCTCGTCCGCGCCGCATAGCCCGCAAGTGCCGGGAGTTTGTGGGCGCCGGCGACGCAGGTGGCCGTTTGCATTGCCTGCATCACCGCGAATTTCCCCGCATTCACCTACTGGCCCCGAGCCACCGAGGAACTGCATGACCGCCAAAAAGACCGCGTCCAAGGCCGCCGCCGCAGAAACCGAAGAAGTCAAGAAGCCGGCCGCGAAGGCCGCCGCCAAGACCACCAAGACCGCCACCGCTTCGGCCGATGACAAGCCCAAGCGCGGCCGCAAGCCCAAGGCCGAGACCGAGTCGAAGAAGCCCGCCGGCAAGGCCAAGGTCGAGGAAGAGGACGAGGACTTCGCCGACGTCGATGCGGAGGGCGAAGGCGACGGTGAGGCCGAGGTCGACGCGGACACCGAGGTCGCCGAGGTCGAGGAAGTCGGCGACGACAAGCCCAAGGCCAAGCCGCTGCGCATGAAGGTCAGCCGCGCCAAGGAGCGCGCGCTGATGCGCGAGTTCGGCCTGGACGAGACCGCGCTGACCGAAGAGGAAGTCGCCAAGCGCCGCCAGGAGCTCAAGACCCTCATCAAGATGGGCAAGACGCGGGGTTTCCTGACCCATCAGGAAATCAACGACCACCTGCCCGAGAAGCTGATCAACGAGGAAATCCTCGAGGCGATCGTGTCGATGCTCAACGACATGGGCATCGCCGTGTACGAGCAGGCGCCCGATGCCGCCACCCTGCTGATCCAGGGCTCGACCTCGCCGACGGCGACGGAAGAGGAAGCGGAGGAAGCCGCCGAGGCCGCGCTGTCCACCGTCGATTCGGAATTCGGCCGCACGACCGACCCGGTGCGCATGTACATGCGCGAGATGGGCACCGTCGAGCTGCTGACGCGCGAGGGCGAGATCGAGATCGCCAAGCGCATCGAAGGCGGCCTGCAGGCGATGATGCTGGCCATCTCGGCCTCGCCGACGACCATCGCCGAGATCCTGGCGATGGCCGCCAAGATCCGCGCCGGCGAGATGCAGATCTCCGAGGCGGTGGACGGTTTCGTCTCCGATGACGAGGCGGACGACTACGTCGCCGAGGAAGACTTCGACGAGTTCGACGAAGAGGACGACGACGACGGCGCCGGCGGCTCCAAGGCCCTGACCAAGAAGCTGGAAGAGCTGAAGAACGCGGCGCTGGTGAAGCTGGACTCGCTCGCGTCCAACTTCGACAAGATGCGCAAGGCCTTCGAGAAGGACGGCTACAAGTCGCCCAACTACAACAAGGCCCAGGCGGCCATCAGCGCCGAGCTGATGACGATCCGCTTCACCGTCAAGACCATCGAGAAGCTGTGCGACATCCTGCGCTCGCAGGTCGACGACGTGCGCCGCTTCGAGCGCGAGATCCGCAAGATCGTCGTGGACAAGTGCGGCATGCCGCAGGACCACTTCATCAAGACCTTCCCGCCCAACGTGCTGAACCTGCAGTGGGCCGAGAAGGAAGTGGCCTCGGGCAAGCCTTACGCGAACATCATGTCGCGCAACCTGCCCGCGATCCAGGAACTGCAGCAGAAGCTGATCGACATCCAGGGCAAGGCGGTGGTGCCGCTCGATGACCTCAAGGGCATCAACAAGCGGATGAACGAAGGCGAGAAGGCCTCGCGCGACGCGAAGAAGGAAATGATCGAGGCCAACCTGCGCCTGGTCATCTCGATCGCGAAGAAGTACACCAACCGCGGGCTGCAATTCCTGGACCTGATCCAGGAAGGCAACATCGGCCTGATGAAGGCGGTGGACAAGTTCGAATATCGCCGCGGCTACAAGTTCTCGACCTACGCGACGTGGTGGATCCGCCAAGCCATCACCCGCTCGATCGCGGACCAGGCCCGCACGATCCGCATCCCGGTTCACATGATCGAGACGATCAACAAGATGAACCGCATCTCGCGCCAGCACCTGCAGGAGTTCGGCTTCGAGCCGGATGCGCCGACGCTGGCCGAGAAGATGGAGATGCCGGAGGACAAGATCCGCAAGATCATGAAGATCGCCAAGGAGCCGATCTCCATGGAAACGCCGATCGGCGACGACGACGACAGCCACCTGGGCGACTTCATCGAGGACACCAACAACACCGCGCCGATCGAGGCCGCGATGCAGGCCGGCCTGCGCGAGGTGGTGAAGGACATCCTCGACAGCCTGACCCCGCGCGAGGCCAAGGTGCTGCGCATGCGCTTCGGCATCGAGATGAGCACGGACCACACGCTGGAGGAAGTCGGCAAGCAGTTCGACGTCACCCGCGAGCGCATCCGCCAGATCGAGGCCAAGGCGATCCGCAAGCTGAAGCACCCGTCGCGTTCCGACAAGCTGCGCACGTACTTGGACAATCTGTGATTGCCCCAGTGCGTGCCCGCCGCAGGCGGATGACGACGCAGTCGGCATTCAGCGAGCGGCGAAGCCACAAGCTGCGCACGTACTTGGACAATCTGTGATGCGCGCCTGAGCTCGTCGACCCGGCCGCCCTCGCGGGCACCGGGTTTGCCCGATCCACCGGCCCCCGTCCTCGGACGCGGGCCGGTTTTCTTTTGCAGGGTGCCCCCGGGCCGCCTCGGGTGCTGTTCCGTCAACCGCCCGCACGTTGGGGGAGGTGTCGCACCGGGGCCGACAGGCCCCCGAGGCGAGGGCTAATCACCACGCGGCGGCCAGGGTGGCGCGGCTACACTGAGACTTCCTTCACACCTCAGCTCCTGCAAGGCCGATGACCCAGATCCGCGAGCGCTCCGTCCTGTTTGCCGACCTGCGCGGCAGCACGGCGCTGTTCGAGACCTTGGGCAACGCGGAAGCCTCCGGGCTGGTGACGCAGACCGTCGCGCTGATCGGCCAGGCGGTCGACGAAAACCGCGGCGACATCATCAAGACCCTGGGCGACGGCCTGATGGCCGCCTTCGACAATCCGCGTGACGGCATCAAGGCCGCGATGCGGATGCAGGAACTGCTGGTCAAGACCTCGGCCCGCAGCGAGCGGCTGCGCCACACCCACCTGCAGATCGCGCTGGCGCGCGGCGAGGTGGTCGAGATCCACGGCGACTGCTTCGGCGACGCGGTCAACGTCGCGGCCCGGCTGCTGGACCACGCCGGCGACGGCGAGACCGTCGTCACCGCCGAGGTGGTCAACGGCCTGACCAGCGCGCAGAAGTCGCGCTTCCGCAGCCTGGACCACATCAGCGTGCGCGGCCGTGCCGAGCCGGTCCACATCTATGTGCTGGACCAGGGCCGCGGCGACGCGGCGGCCACCCAGTTCGGCGAGATCGTCCGCAGCGCGGCGCCCGAGGGCATCCGCCTCGTCTGGCAAGACCTGGACCGTGTCTTCGACATCGAGCAGATGCCCATCGTGCTGGGCCGCAGCACGCAGGCGACCTACTGCATCACCGACGTCCGCGTCAGCCGATCGCATGCCCGCATCGACTGGCAAGGCAGCAGCTTCAGCCTGACCGACCTCAGCTACAACGGTACCTTCGTGCGCTTCGGCGCGGGCGGCCAGACGCTGAGCCTGCGCCGCGGCTCCTGCACGCTGCACGGCGCGGGTGCGATCGGCCTGGGCGGGCCACCGTCGGAAACCCAGGCGCCGACGGTGCGCTTCGAGGTGCTGCACCTGGCCGAGGCCAGCTCGCCGCTGCTGATGCGCCGCGGCGGCCTGTGAGGCTGCCGGCCCGGCGCCTCGACCCTCCGGCGTCCCGGACGCCCGCCTTCCTGCACACTCGCGGCTCCACACCGTCGCGGTCCCCGAATTCCAATGAGCTTTCTTCCTGAACCCGATCATGTGCATGGGCGCGCGCCGACGATCGGCGTGCTGCTGGTCAACCTGGGCACGCCCGACGCCCCGACGCCCGAGGCCACCCGCCGCTACCTGGCGCAGTTCCTCTCCGACCCGCGCGTCATCGAGATTCCCAAGGCCGCCTGGTGGCCGATCCTGCACGGCGTGATCCTGCGCACCCGGCCGGCGAAGTCGGCGAAGAAGTACGCCAGCATCTGGACCCGGGACGGCTCGCCGCTGCTGGTCTGGACGAAGAAGCAGGCCGCGCTGCTGCAGGGCCTGCTCGGCGAACAGGGCCACCGCGTCAAGGTGCTGCCGGCGATGCGCTACGGCAACCCGTCGATCACATCGCAACTCGATGCGCTGCGGGCCGAGGGCGCCACGCGGGTGCTGATCCTGCCGGCCTATCCGCAGTACTCGGGCGCGACGACGGCCAGCGTCGTCGACGACGTGGCGCGCTGGTCGCTCGCGCATCGTCACCTGCCGGAGTTCCGCTTCGTCAACCGCTACCACGACGACCCGCGCTACATCGCCGCCCTGGCCGAGAGCGTGCGCGCCCACTGGAAGGCCGAGGGGCGCGGCGAACTGCTGCTGATGAGCTTCCACGGCATGCCGGCGCGCACGCTGGCGCTGGGCGATCCCTACCACTGCGAATGCCTGAAGACCGGCCGCCTGCTGGCCGAGGCGCTGGGGCTCTCGGAAGCGCAGTACAAGGTGAGCTTCCAGAGCCGCTTCGGCAAGGCGCGCTGGCTGGAGCCCTACACCGAGCCGACGCTGCGCGAGCTGGCGGGACGGGGGCTGAAGTCGGTCGACCTGATCTGCCCGGGCTTCTCGGCGGACTGCATCGAGACGCTCGAGGAGATCGACATGGAGGCCCGCGAGGCCTTCCTGCACAGCGGCGGCCAGCGCTTCAGCTACATCCCCTGCCTGAACGACCGCCCGGCCCACATCCGCGCGCTCGCGGCAATCGCCACGCAGCACCTGCAGGGTTGGCCCACCACCGTCGTCCCCGACCAAGCCCAGGCCGCCGACCTCGCCCGGCAGCGCGAGGCCGCCATCACCGCCGGCGCTTCGCGCTGATCGCCGCCCCAATGGAACAGGGCCCCCGCGGGGGCCCTTGGCGCATGTGGCGCATGTGGCGCGCGTGGCGCTGCGCTCAGCCGAGCGCGGTCGCCGCCTGCTGACGCGCCTTGCGCGCGCCCAGCCACTTCAGCGTGCGCGGCAGCAGCAGCACGATCACCACGATCGCCAGCAGCCCCGCCGACAGCGGGCGCTCGAAGAAGACCCCCCAGTGGCCGCCGCCGATGGCCACGCCATTGCGCAGGTGCGCCTCGGCCAGCGGGCCCAGGATCATGCCGACGACGACCGGCGCGGTCGGGAAGTCGAAGCGCCGCATCACCACGCCCATCGCACCGATGGCCAGCATCAGGTACAGGTCGAAGGCGCTCTGGCGCATGCCGTACACACCCACCGTCGCGAAGATCAGGATGCCGGCATACAGCGGCGCGCGCGGGATGCGCAGCAGCTTCACCCACAGGCCCACCAGCGGCAGGTTCAGCACCAGCAGCATCACGTTGCCGATGTACAGCGACGCGATCAGCGCCCACACCAGCGCCGAGGAGGTGGTGAACAGCTGCGGCCCGGCCTGGATGCCGTAGTTCTGCAGCGCCGACAGCAGGATGGCCGCGGTCACCGAGGTCGGGATGCCCAGCGTCAGCAGCGGCACCAGCGTGCCGGTCACCGCCGCGTTGTTGGCCGCCTCCGGTCCGGCCACGCCTTCGATGGCGCCGGTGGTGCCGAACTCCTCCTTGTGCTTGGACAGCTTGCGCTCGGTCGCATAGCTCAGGAAGGTCGGGATCTCGGTGCCGCCGGCCGGGATGACGCCGAACGGGAAGCCCAGTCCGGTGCCGCGGATCCACGCCGGGATCGAGCGCTTCCACTCCAGGCGCGTCATGTGCACCCGGCCCATCGTGTTCATCGTCAGGTTGCTGCGGCCTTCGTAGAGCGCGACATAGAGCGTCTCGCCCACCGCGAACAGGCCGACAGCGACCAGCACCGTCTCGATGCCGTCGAGGAACTCCGGCACGCCGGCGGTGTAGCGGATCTGTCCGGTGATCTGGTCCTGGCCGACCAGGCCCATCGCCAGTCCGATGAAGAGCGCCGTCAGGCCGCGCAGCGTGCTCTGCCCCAGCACCGCGCTGACGGTGGTGAAGGCCAGCAGCATCAGGCAGAAGTACTCCGGCGGGCCGAGGGTGACGGCGAAGTCCGCCAGCACCGGCGCGAACAGCGTGACCAGCACGGTGGCGATCGTGCCGGCGAAGAACGAGCCGATCGCCGCGGTGGCCAGCGCCGCGCCGGCGCGGCCGTGGCGGGCCATCTTGAAGCCTTCCAGCGCGGTCACCATCGTGCCGGTCTCGCCCGGGGTGTTGAGCAGGATGGACGTGGTCGAGCCGCCGTACATCGCGCCGTAGTAGATGCCGGCGAAGAAGATCATCGACGCGGTCGGATCGACCTGCGCGGTGATGGGCAGCAGCATCGCCACGGTCACGGCCGGGCCGAGGCCGGGCAGCACGCCGATCGCCGTGCCCAAGGCGCAGCCGATGAAGGCCCACATCAGGTTGGCGCCGGAGGCGGCCGTGGCGAAGCCGCCCATCAGGTGGGTCCAGAGGTCTTGCATGTCAGGACTCCAGGAGGCTCAGAGCCAGCCGCCGGCGGTGATGGCCGGCAGGTTGAGGGCGAGCAGCTTGTTGAAGAGCCAGAACACCGGTGCGGCGATCAGCAGCCCGGTGACGACGTCGATGAGGAGCTGGGGCGCGCCGCCGTGGCCCTTGCCCTCGGCGCGGCGCAGGCCGCGCACGGCCAGCACGAAGCACAGGGTGCAGGCGAGCACGAAGCCGATGGTGGTGATCAGCGCCGCGTTGGCGATGACCGCGCCAGCGACCCAGGCCGCGGAGATCCAGTCCGCGCGCGGCGCGCCCGAGGGCGGCTCCATCTGGCGGAAGCCCCCGGTGCGGGACTCCCACACCAGCCAGGCGCCGCAGACGATCAGCACCACCGCGACGAACCAGGGGAGCGCGTTGGGACCGACGCCGCCGTAACCGGCGTCGCCGGGAATCGCGGCGGCGCCGATGGCCATCACCGCGCCGACGGCGACCGCCCCCGCGCCGACCAGCGTCTGGTACAGCGGGTGCGGCGTGGTATCGACGACATCCGGCGCGACGGGCGCCGCGCCGGGCACGGTGGCGGACGGGTGGCCGGCCACGGCCTTGGAGGGAGAGTCGGACATGGCGGGCCTCCCGGGATCAGACCATGCCGGACTTGTGCATGATCGCGCGCAGCGACGCGAACTCGCCGTCGACGAAGTCCTCGAAGGCCTTGCCGGTCAGCACGGCGGGCGTCCAGCCGTTCTTCTCCAGCGCTTCCGTCCAGGCCTTGGACTTGGTCGCCTTGACCACCATGTCGATCAGCGCCTGGCGCTGCTGCGGCGTGATGCCGGGGGCGCCGTAGACGCCGCGCCAGTTGCCGATCTCGACGTTGTAGCCCAGCTCCTTCATCGTCGGGATGTCCAGGCCCTTGATCCGCTGCGGCGCGGTGATCGCGATCGGACGCATCTTGCCGCTCTCGATGTAGGGCTGGAACTCGCTGTAGCCGCTGCCGCCGATGGAGACGTTGCCGCCCAGGATCGCAGCCACCGCCTCGCCGCCGCCGCGGAAGGCGACGTAGTTGACCTTGGTCGCGTCGACGCCGACCTCGCGCGCCAGCATCGCCGCAGCGATGTGCTCGGTGGCGCCGCGCGAACCGCCGCCCCACTTCACCGAGCCGGGGTCCTTCTTCAGCGCCTCGACCACGTCCTTCATCGTCTTGAACGGCGAGTTGGCCGGCAGCACGAAGACGTTGTACTCGCTGGTCAGGCGCGCGATCGGGGTGGCCTGCGTCAGCGTGACCGGCTGCTTGCTGGTGATCAGGCCGCCCAGCATCACCGCGCCCATGACCATCATCGCGTTCGGGTCGCCCTTGGCGGCGTTGACGAACTGCGCCAGGCCGATGGCGCCGGCGGCGCCGCCCTTGTTCTCGAAGGTCACCGCGCCGGCGGCGCCGGCGTCCTGCAGGGCCTTGCCCAGCGCGCGGCCGGTGATGTCCCAGCCGCCGCCCGGGTTGGCGGGCACGAGGATCTTCAGTGCCGCGGCGGCCTGGGCGCTCAGCGGCAGCGCGCCCGTGGCGCCCAGCGCGGCGAAGGCGGCCGCGGACTTGAGGAACTGGTCTCGACGCATGCTCGTGTCTCCTTGGTTGTCGCGCCGGGGCAGAGCGCGCTCCCGACGTCGTTGTCGCCGCGAATCGTGCACATGGCGGCTTTCATTCGGCTGTCGGAAAGCTCAGGGTTGACCCTGAGCGGCGGCCGCGCGGCCCCTGGCGGACACTGCCGGGCATGAGGTTGCTTTTCGTCGAGGACAACGCCGCGCTGCAGACCACCGTGGCCCGCTCGTTCGAGCGCCGCGGCATCCAGGTCCTGGGCTTTTCCGAGGGTCGGCCCGCCCTGGAACGCTGGCGCGCGCAGCCGCCGGACGTGGTGCTGCTGGACCTGTCGCTGCCCGACATCGACGGGCTGGAGCTCCTCTCCGCGGCGCGCGCCGCGCAGCTGACCACGCCGGTGATCATCCTGACCGCGCGCGGCACCGTGGGCGATCGCATCCTCGGCCTGAACCTGGGCGCCGACGACTACATGCCCAAGCCCTTCGACCTGGACGAGCTCGAGGCCCGGGTGCGCGCCCTCGCCCGCCGCAGCCGCGGTGCGGGCGGTGCGCCGTCGGCCGGCGGCGCGCACGATGACGAGGCCTTCTGCGGCCTGCGCGTCGACGCCGACAGTGGCGCGATCTATCACCTAGGCCTGCCGCTGGACCTGCCGCCGCGCGAGGCCGCGCTGCTGCGCGCGCTGCTGGGACGGCCGGGCCAGGCGGTGGCCAAGGAGCGGCTCACCGAGATCGTCTTCGCCGACGACCTGGACGTGCAGCCCGATGCGGTCGAGGTCGTCGCCTACCGGCTGCGCAAGCGGCTGCCCGCCGACAGCGCCCGGCTGGTCACGCTGCGGGGCCTGGGCTACCTGCTGAAGGCGCCCGACTGAGCGCGCGCGAGGTGAACGGGGTGGATGGCGTGAGCGGCATCGAGCGCGACGGCCGCACCGGCGGCAAGGCGCGGACCGGCGGGGCGTGGACCGGCGGCGCGCGACCGCGCCGACGCTGGCTGAGTTCGATGCGCAGCCGGCTGCTGCTGGGAATCCTCGTGCCGGTGGGGCTGCTGATCGGCGCGAATGCGCACCGGCTCTACCAGGACGCCCTGCGCGCCATCGACACCGCCTACGACCGCACGCTGCTCGCCTCGGCCAAGACCATCGGCGAGCAGCTCGACGTGCAGGGCACCCCCGACGCGCCGCGGCTCGTGTCCGAGGTCCCTTACGCGGCGCTCGAGGCCTTCGAGGCGGACAACCGCAGCCGCATGTTCTATCGCGTCACCGGCTTCCAGGACGAGTGGGTGTCGGGCTTCGACGACCTGCCCGCCTGGCACGGCAAGCTGCCCGATCGTGGCGCCTATGCGGCGCTGGTCGATTTCTACGACGACGTCTACCAGGGCGAGCCGGTGCGCATCGCGGTGCTGAAGCAGCCGGTGTCGGGCGCCGCCGGCCTGGGCGTGGCCACGATCCAGGTCGCCGAGACCCTGGAGATCCGTCGCACGCTGGCCCGTCAGGTGCTGGTCTCGACGCTGTGGCGGCAGGCCGCGCTGCTGGCGGTGATCGCGATCGTGGTGTGGGGCGTGGTGCTCTTCGCGACCCGGCCGGTGCGAGCGCTCAGCCGCACGATCGCCGCGCGCGCCGACGACGACGTCGACCCGATCCCGATGCCGGGCGTGCCGGCGGAACTCGCGCCGCTGGTGGCCGCGATCAACGAGGCCTGGCACCGCCAGGCCGGGCTGCTCGCCCACCAGAAGCGCTTCGTGCGCGACACCTCGCACCAGCTGCGCACGCCGCTGGCGGTGCTCAAGGCGCAGGTGCAGTCCGCCCGGCGTGGCGACGTGCCGGCCGCGCAGGCGATCGACGAGATCGGCGCGACCGTCGACGGCGCCACCGCGCTGGCCAACCAGATGCTGGCCCTGGCCAAGGTCGAGCAGTTGCGCCAGCAAGGCGATCCGCCGCGGCTGGACCTGGCGGCGACGGTGCGCGAGGTGGCGCTGGACCTGGCGCCGCTGATCGCCGACGCGGAACTGGACTTCGAACTGTCGACCGAGCCCTCGCCGGTGCGCGGCCATGCGTGGGCGCTGCGCGAGCTCGCGCGCAACCTGCTGCACAACGCACTGCGTCACTGCCCGCGCGGCGGCCGATTGGCGGTCGCCGTGACGACCCGCGGCCGCG
>NZ_PEOG01000109.1 GCF_002761755.1 Roseateles chitinivorans | reverse complement strand
GGCCCATCGCCTCCAGCATCGCGCGTTGACGATCGGTCCAGCTCATGCGGGGTGCTCCGTCAGGCGCAGCGTCATCAGCAGCGCGTCCTCGCGGCCGCTGGCGCTCGGGTAGTAGCCGCGGCGCAGGCCGCTCTGCACGAAGCCGTAGCGCTCGTACAGCCGGCGCGCGCGGAGGTTGCTCTCGCGCACCTCCAGCCAGACCTGGTGGCAGCCGCGCGCCCGCGCCAGCAGCCCCAGCGCGTCGAGCATGCGGCGCGCCAGGCCCTGGCCCTGCCGTTCCGGTGGCACGGTGATGTTGAGCAGGTGCATCTCGTCGATCACCTGCATCGCGAGGAAATAACCGCACAGCCGCGCCTGTTCGTCGCGCATGACGAAGCCGGCATAACCCGCGGCCATCGAATCGATGAAGTTGCCCCGCGTCCACGGGTGGCTGTAGGCCACGGCCTCGATCGCCATCACCTCGTCGAGGTCGACCGCGCGCAGCGGCTGCAGCGATTGCAGCGACGGCGGCCAGGCCAGGTCCTTGGGCTGGGCGCTCATCGCGGCACCGATCCCTGCGCCTCGGCCTTGGCGGCCTCGCGCTCGGCGGTCGTCAGCGCGACCTTGTCGCGCACATAGAGCGGCAGCGCCTGGGCGGCGTCTTCGGCCTGCCCGGCCTCGAAGGCCTGCAGCGCCAGCGCGCCCAGGGCGCGGGCGCGGGACGCGGTCTGGGGCACGCGCAGCGCCGCGCCGGTGTCGAGCTCGAAGGCGCCCAGTGCGCTCCCGGCGACGATCGCGGGCGGCGTCTCGCGCCAGAGCGCGCGCAGCGGTTCGAGGTCGACCAGCGCCGGCTCGAGCCGCGCCGACCAGCGCGCGCCCTCCCAGCGATAGCGTCCGAGATAGATCTGGTTCATGCGGGCGTCCATCGCGACCCACACGTCGAGCGGGGCCGCGTCGCCGCCGTCCTGTCGGGCGGCGAGCTGCTGGCGCGCGTCCTCGGCGACCAGCATCAGGCTGTCCAGCGCCAGCACCGGCTTGCCGGCGCCGAAGGCCAGGCCCTGCGCCACCGAGCAGGCGGTGCGCAACCCGGTGAACGCGCCGGGACCGCGACCGAAGCCGATCGCGTCGACTTCGGCCAGCGCGACGCCGGCCTGCTTCAGCAGCGCCATCGCCTCGGGGACCATCCGCTGGGAGGCCAGCGCCCCGCCATCGGCGTCCACAAAAGCAGCATGGCCCTGGCCCACGAGGGCCAGAGCCATGTGTTCGGTCGAGCTATCCAGGGCCAGCAACACGCTCATGCGGCAAGTGTATCGGCCCCGGGCGGCCCGGGGCGGGGCGAGCCCCCGACCGCGTGGGTCACGCGGTCGAGGGCCGTCCGTCAGAACGAGTAGCCCAGCGACATCGTGTAGACCATCGGGCGGAAGTTGATCTTCGTGTGAAGCTCTTCCACGCCGCTGTTCGTCGTCGTGTACGACCGCATGTTGCTGCGCACGTCCGCGTAGGCCGCGGTCGCGGTCAGCGACCACTGCTTGGTGTACTGCACGGTGAAGCCCACGTGCGCCGCGGCGCCCCAGGAGTTCTCCAGCGTGATCCGGGTCGGGCCGCCGCTGATGGCGTCGCCGGTCGGGGTGCTGCGCTTCTTCTCGAAGTAGGTGTAGTTCAGGCCCACGCCGACGAAGGGATGCACCTTGGTGAAGTACTCGCCCAGGTGGTAGTTGACGAACACGGTCGGGGGCATCTGGCGCACGACCGCGATCTGGCCGGCGTTCTTGATGACGCCGTTGCCGTAGATCTTGTGCGAGGGCGGGATGCCCAGCACGATCTCGCCACTCCAGTTCGGCGCGAAGCGGTAGGTGTAGCCGAAGCCGGTGGTGGTCGCGTCGCCGACGCGGATCTGCGCGCCCGGGGCCGGGAACTGGCGGCTGCCGCCTTCCAGCGGACCGGCCTTGCTGTTCACGTCGATGTGGGCCAGGCCCAGGTAGAACGTGTGGGTGCCGACGGCCGGCTGCTCGGCGCGCGCAGCGCCTGCCAGCGCCATCAGCGAGGCGGCCAGGATCAGGGTGATTTTCTTGTTCATGGATGGTGTCTCCGTTCTGGTCGCCGGGAATTACGGCTGGGCAGCCAGGACCGATTGGAAGAAGCCGCGTGCCAGCGCATTGCAGAACGGCGGGACCAGCGTGCCGTGGTAGGCGCCCTGGACCGCGGCCGCGCCGGCCGTGCCGCCGCCGGCGGCCGCGGAGGTCGCCGCCTTGGCTTGCGCGAAACCACCGGCGATCGTGGCCGCCGTCGTGGCGCCGGCCCACTGCATCGAGGCCGCGCTCTCCAGGTTGGAGGCCGGGAAGGCCTTGCCGCGCGAGGCGAAGTCGGCCTGCGCATCGGTGGTGTTGAAGAAGAACACCGTCGGGTCGTTGGAACCACCGCACATCGCCACCGGGGCCTTCGGCGTCCAGCCCAGCAGCGTGTTGGTCTGCAGCGCCTTGCGGTAGTTGGAGGTCGCGTAGTTGGCGCGGAACGAGTCCGTCAGCAGGCCGCCGGTGCCGAACAGCTTGGTGAAGGTCGGGTCGTTCGGCAGCTTGCCTTCCTGGATCAGCTGGGTGATGGTCGACTTCGTCGGGAACAGCGTCTCGGCGGTCTTGTCGTACGGCGACTGGTACACGTCGGACGGCGACGCATAGATGTTGCCGTAGGCCTTCTGGTAGCTGGTCAGCATCAGCGGCAGGAACAAGGTCGCGCCGGCATTGACCGGGCCGGTGGTGGTGATCACGTCGCCGAACTTCACCAGGTTGTACGGGCCGGACATCGGCGCCGCGGCGGTGACGGTGAACTCGGACGCGTAGTCGCGCTCGATGGCCTTCTGCGTGGCCATCGCCACATGGCCGCCCTGCGAGTAGCCGGCGATCAGCAGCTTGGCCGACGGCTTCACCGCGCTGTCGGCATTCAGGTAGGTCTTGGCGGCGCGCAGGCCGTCGACCATCTCGATCGCCGACTGCTCGGCGTTCAGGTAGGTCGTGTACTGCAGGCCGGAGCGGTCGTAGCCGAGGTAGTTCGGCGCGACGACGATGAAGCCCTGGGCGGCGTAGAAGGCCATCACCAGCGAGCCCTCGGCGTTCTTGTCGACCTGGGCCATGTTGAAGGTCTGGTCGGTGGTCGTGCCGTGGGCGTACAGCACCACCGGACGGTTGCCCGAGCAGGCGGCGCCGGTGCCGGTCGGCACGAACACGGCCGTCGAGGCCATCGCGACCACGCCTTGCGGGTCACGCGTCGAGTAGTAGACGTAGCGGATCTCGACGTCGCACTGCGCCGCGCCGGCCAGCGCGCCGATGCCCTTGGCGGCGGTGCCCGCATCGATCTGCGCCTTGGTCACCGGGGTCGTCGAGGCGACGACGCCCAGTTGCACCGCGCCGCGCGCGGGCGGGGGATCGTCGCTCGCAGCGGAGCTGCCGCCGCCGCAGGCGCTCAGCAATGCCGCGGCGGCCAGGGTCAGGCTGGCCAGTTTGAATTGGCTGTTCATTCGGACTTCTCCAGGGGTTGTCTCCGTCGTTCACGCCGTCCCGGCGATCGCGGTCGGCATTAAATCGAACGGTCGTTCGTTTTCTCAGGGATCACTGTAAGCGCTCGATACACGGCGCCCGCAAAAGGAAAACCCTGACAGGCGGCAGCATGCCAGCGTCGCGACGCTGCGGGACGCACAACCTGCCCCTGCGCGCGGCGCGGCCGCAACACTTGCGTGATGACTGTGCGAAGGCGGATGACGCGATGTCTGCGTCTTGCGACAGGCATCGAACTTGCCGGCGGCGGCTCGCCGCAAGCGATGCCGGGCGCTGCGGGGCCAGGTCTTGTCAGGGCTGAAGGAAGGGCGCCGCGCGGTGATGCGCGACGCGCCCGCGCCGCGGAGGGCCGGCAGGGCGCCGGTGTCCATCCACGCTTTGCGCGAGCACCCGGCGCTGCGCGCCAACTGCGCGTCAGGCCGGCGTGATGGTCGCGTGAAAGGAAGGGAGCGCGCCGGCATCCCGCCGGCGCAGCACGCCGTCAGAACGGGTTGTTCGTCGCGCGCGTAGCGGCCTGCGAGCCCATCTGCGTGTGCATCACCGGCCCGATCAGCCGGTCGCTCGCCCACATGTGCGAGGTGGCAGTGGCGTTGGCGACCAGCGTCTTGTCGGTGCACACCGGCGGCAGCGAGCTCGCCAGGCAGGCGGCATCGGTCGAGTTGGACGCACCGTAGATCGACGGATACCGGCTCATCGTGCCCATCAGCTCGTCGGTCAGGATGAGGCCGATGTAATGCCCGTCGTTGCGGATCTTCAGGCGCAGGCCCGCATTGAAGCGGCGCGAGAGCTCGGACAGCAGCGCGGCGCGGTCGGTGTCGGCGTGGGTGGCCTTCTCCCTGATCGCGAACGGCGACAGTCCCATGTCCTGCGTGGTCGACAGGATGATGCGGCCATTGGCGTCGACGATGCGGTTGACCTGCGCGGCCAGTTGCTCGCCCCGCGCCTGCGCCGCGTTGCCCAGGGTGCCGGCGTCCTGCGCCGGGTACTGCGCGTAGAGCTCCAGCACGTCGTTGGCGCCGGCCAGCACGGTCACGAGGTCCTTGCTGTTGAAGCCGTCGAGGGCGAACTGGCGGTCGACCTGCGCGGCCACGTCGGCGACCTTGGCCCCCGCCGCGGCGTACATGCGGCCGGTCGGCGTGGCCAGCTTGTCGGCGTTGCACTCGCCGAAGACCAGGCCGAAGAAGTTGGCCAGCGACTGGGTCCAGACCGGATTCAGGCCGCAGGTGACCGCGCCGGTGGTCGTGTCGGTGCCATTGATCGAGTACTTGCTGCCATCGCTGCGCAGCGCGCTGGCCTCGTCACCGAAGGCAATGATCCGCGTCGGACGGAAGGGGTCGATCTGCTGGCCGCCGCCGCCGCAGGCCGCCAGCATCGCGGTCGCACCCAGCAGCACGGCCAGGTGGCGCTTCAGACTCTTCATGAACTCTCCAAATCTCGAAAACTCAGCGGGGCGAAAAGGCCGCCGCCGCGCGGGACAAGCGGTCCCGCACCCCATCCCAGGCGGCCTCCTGTGGAGGCGCCTCGATCCAGATCTCCGTCGCGCCGGCCGCGTCCAGCTCGCGCAGGACGGCGAACAATTGCCGGGCCGCGGCCCGCGCGTGCGCGGGCATCGCCCGTTGCAGCGCCGGCGCGGCGCCCGTCCCGGCGAAGGACGTGCGGGAATATACCGCCAGCCCCGCCGGACACTCGCCTGCCAGCGCCTCGCGCAGCGCGTCGGTGGACATCAGCCGGACCGTCGCGTGCGGCGCATAGTGCGCCGCGAGTGTGCCCGAGGCCCGCGGCGCCTGGGCGTCGGGCGCATGTAAAGCCATGCCGGCCGCGGCCTCGAGCTGCGCCGGCGTCAGCACGCCGGGCCGCAGCAGCACCAGGCCGCCGCGACTGACATCGACGATCGTCGACTCGATGCCGACCTCGCAGGGCCCGCCATCGAGCACGGTCAATCCGGGCTCGAATTCGCTGGCGACATGCGCGGCGGTGGTCGGACTGACGCGGCCGAAGCGGTTGGCGCTGGGCGCGGCCAGGCCTTCGACGCCCAGGGCCCGGCATTCCGCCATCAGCGCGCGGAAGACCGGGTGGGACGGGCAGCGCAGACCGACCGAGTCCTGGCCGCCGGCGGCCGCCGCGGCGATGCCGGGGACGCGTCGCACGATCAGCGTCAGCGGGCCCGGCCAGAAGGCTTCGATCAGCCGGTGCGCGACCGGCGGCAGGTCCTGCGCGAACACGCGCGCGCCCTGCTCGTCGAGCACATGGACGATCAGCGGGTGGTCGCTGGGACGGCCCTTGGCCGAGAAGATCTTCGCGACCGCTTCGTCGCGGTCCGCGCGTGCGGCCAGGCCGTAGACGGTCTCGGTCGGCACGCCGGCCAGTTCGCCAGCGGCGAGCACCCGCGCCGTCTCGCGCACCGCCTCGGGCGATCGGCCGTCGAGCACCATCGTGCCGACCTCCGTCACCACGTGTCCGGCAGGCCGAGGATCGCGCAGGCGCGGCGCGCCTGCTGGCGCGCTTCCTCGGCGGTGGCGCCGATCACGTTCAGGTGGCCCATCTTGCGGCCCGCGCGCGCCTGCGCCTTGCCGTACAGGTGGAGTTCGGCGCCGGGCAGCGCCAGCACGCCGGCCCAGTCGGGCGCGCGCTCACGGCCGGCGCCATCGAACCACAGATCGCCCAGCAGGTTCAGCATGACCACCGGGGAATGCAGGCGCGGCTCGCGCAGCGGCAGGCCGGCCATCGCGCGGACCTGCATCTCGAACTGCGACAGGTCGCAGGCGTTCATCGTGTAATGGCCGGAGTTGTGCGGCCGCGGCGCCATCTCGTTGACCACCAGGCGACCGTCCTTCAGCACGAAGAATTCGACGCACAGCACGCCGACGTAGCCCATCCCGGTCGCGATCGCGGCGGCGGACCGGCGCGCCTGCGCCTGCAGCGCGGCATCGACGTCCGGCGCCGGCACCTCGGTGACCGCCAGGATGCCGTCGCGGTGCAGGTTCTGCTGGACCGGGTAGGTGACCACCTCGCCGCCCGCGCCGCGAACGACCAGCACGCTCAGCTCCAGCGCCAGCGGCAGCATCTGCTCCAGCACGCAGTCGACGCGGCCGAGCTCGTCGAACGCGGCGGCCAGTTGCGCCCGGTCGGCCACGCGGCGCTGGCCCTTGCCGTCGTAGCCCAGGCGGGCGGTCTTCAGGATGCCCGGCAGCAGCGCGTCCGGCACGGCCGCCAGGTCGGCGGACGAGCGCAACACCGCATAGGGTGCGCAGGCGACGCCGCTGGCGTCGAAGTGGGCCTTCTCGCGGGCCCGGTCCTGGCAGATCGCCACGGCCGAAGCGCCTGGCGCGACGACACGGCTGCGCGCCAGCTGTTCCAGCGCACGGGCCGGCACGTTCTCGAATTCGGTGGTGATCGCGTCGCAGCGGCGGGCCAGTTCCTCGAGCGCGGCGGCGTCGAGGTAATCGGCCTTCAGATGGTCCTGCGCGACGGCGCCGGCGGGGCTGGCCGCGTCAGGGTCCAGCACGACGCAGCGGTAGCCCAGCGCCTGCGCGGCATGGACGAACATGCGGCCCAGCTGGCCGCCTCCCAGCACGCCCAGCGTGGCGGCGCCCGGCAGCAGCGGCATCAGCGCAGCTCCTCGGTCATCGCGGTCGCGGCGGCAGTCTGCCGCTTGCGGAACGCGTCGAGCCGCTCGCGCAGCGCGGGGTTGTCGCGGGCCAGCACGGCCACGGCGAACAGCGCCGCATTGCCGGCGCCCGCGGTGCCGATCGCGAAGGTCGCCACCGGAATGCCCTTGGGCATCTGCACGATCGAGTGCAGGGAGTCCACGCCCTGCAGGTGCCGGCTCGCGACCGGCACACCCAGCACCGGCACCAGCGTCTTGGCCGCCAGCATGCCGGGCAGGTGGGCCGCGCCGCCGGCGCCGGCGATGATGGCCTTCAGGCCGCGGGCCTCGGCCTGCTCGGCATAGCTGAACATCTCGTCGGGCATGCGATGGGCCGAAACCACCCGCGCCTCGAACGGCACGCCGAACTCGGTGAGAATGTCGGCGGCGTGCTTCATGGTCTCCCAGTCACTGCTGGAGCCCATGACCACGCCGATGACGGGGGCGATGTCGGGAGTGGTGGCGCTGCTCACGGGTCGGTCCTCGATCTGTCAAATCGTGAAACCTTGAATTGTAGGCGGGCAGCCTCAGGTGCCGTTCTTGCCGCCTGGCGAGCGTCGCCGGCCTGTTCCGTTCTCCCCCACCATGACCGACATCACCCTCCAAAACTTCGAAGCCGACCTGCTGCAGGCGTCCATGCAGCAACCGGTGCTGCTGGACATCTGGGCGCCGTGGTGCGGCCCCTGCCGCACGCTCGGCCCGATGCTGGAGAAGCTGGAGGTGGCCTACGCCGGCCGCTGGAAGCTGGCCAAGCTCAACAGCGATGACCAGCCCGAGATCGCGACGCAGCTGAGCCAGGCCTTCGGCGTGCGGTCGATCCCGTTCTGCGTGATGTTCGTCGGCGGCCAGCCGGTGGACGGCTTCGTCGGCGCGATCCCCGAGGCCCAGATCCGCGAGTTCCTCGACCGCCACGTGCCCACCGGCGAGGCGCTCGAGGCCGAGGAGGACCTGGCCGAGGCGCAGGCGCTGCTCGAGGAAGGCGACGCCGACGGTGCGCTGCAGAAGCTGCAGGCGGCGGTGCAGGCCGATCCGTCGAACGAGGTCGCGCGTTTCGACCTGATCCGAGCCCTGCTGGAGGATGACCAGCTCGCGCATGCCAAGGCGGCCTTCGCACCGGTCGCCCACCTGGCGGCGGACACGATCACGCCGCATGCGCGCTTCCAGGCACTGGCCGCATGGATCGCGGCGGCGGAACGTGCCGAGCAGGGCCTGGACCCGGCGGCGCTGCAATCCGCGATCGCGGCCAACAAGCGAGACTTCGACGCGCGCTTCGCGCTGGCGCAGGGCCTCTTCGCCGGCCGCGACTTCACCGGCGCGATGGACGAACTGCTGGAAATCATCATGCGCGACAAGACCTGGAACGACCAGCTCGCGCGCAAGACCTACGTCGCGATCCTCGAGATCATGACCAAGCCGGCCCAGCCGGCGCACGGCGCCACCGCCCCGCAAGCCGGCGCCGGCGGCCTGCAGCTGTCCGGGCCGAGCACCGTGGCGCCAGCGGATCCGCTGGTGGACCAGTACCGGCGCAAGCTCAGCATGGCGCTGTTCTGAACAGCGCCAGTCGCGTCGGAAGCAACGCCTCGAACGCCCCGGAGCAATCCGGGGCGTTTTTTTATGACAGCTTGAAGATTCATTTGTGATGTGGCGGATCGCCAGCAGCGCGCATGCGGACGCTGCCGGTTGCCGCGGCTTGTCGTTGTTCTGTCGCGGTTGCTGGTGACAGTGCGGGGCTTTCGGATTTCCCGATTCCTCCCCTCACCGCACGCGCCCGATGAAGCACCCGATGCCCACCGCCCTGGTCCTCGCCCTGAGCCTGGCCCATTCCCTCCCCGCCGCCGCCCAGTCCGCAGCGCCTGCCGCCGCTGCCGCCCCCGTGTCCGCCGACATGCCGAGGACCGACGCGACCGCCACCGGTGGCGAGCGCTCCGAACTGGAGCGCGTCACCGTCTCCGTCGGACGCGGCCAGCTGCGCTCCGTCCAGAGCCTGAGCCAGGCCGAATTCGACAACGCGCTGGCCGGCAGCAGCCCGCTCGCGACGGTCGCGCGCCTGCCCGGTGTGAACTTCCAGTCCGCCGACGGCCTGGGCAACTACGAGTGGTCGACGCGCTTCACCGTGCGCGGCTTCTCGCAGAACCAGCTCGGCTTCACCCTCGACGACGTGCCGCTGGGCGACATGTCCTACGGCAACTTCAACGGCCTGCACATCAGCCGCGCGATCGCGAGCGAGAACGTCGGCCGTGCGTCGCTGTCGCAGGGCGCGGGCGCGCTGGAGGCGGCCTCGTCGAGCAACCTGGGCGGCACGCTGCAGTTCTATTCGAGCGACCCGCTGGAGCGCTTCGGCCTGCGGGCCTCGCAGACGGTCGGCAGCGACTCCGCCCGCCGCACCTTCCTGCGCGTGGACAGCGGCCGCTCGGCGCTGGGCGAGTTCTTCATCAGCTACGCCGACCAGGATGCCGACAAGTGGAAGGGCCACGGCCAGCAGAAGCAGGCGCAGTGGAACCTCAAGTGGGTCAAGGCCATCGGCGACAGCCGGCTGTCGGCCTTCGTCAACACCTCGCGCCGCAAGGAAGTCGACTACCAGGACCTGTCGCTGGACCTGATCAAGCGCCGCGGCGACACGCTGGACAACTTCTATCCGGACTTCGCCGGCGCGGTCAACGCGGCCAACACGCTCTGCGGCGCCAATGGCAGCACCTACGTCGCCGCCTGCGACGACCAGTACTACGCCGGGGCCGGCCTGCGCAACGACGACCTCGCCGGGGCCACGGCCGACCTGCGCCTGGCCCAGGGCATCACCTGGAAGACCACCGCCTACTACCACCGCAACAAGGGCATGGGCCTGTGGTTCACGCCCTACCAGGCCTCGCCGGACGGCACGCCGATCTCGGTGCGCACCACCGAGTACGGCATCCACCGCTGGGGCGTCGTGTCCAACGCCGAGTTCGACCTCGGTGACCACCTGGTCAAGGCCGGCGTCTGGTTCGAAGACAACGACTTCGACCAGGCTCGCCGCTTCTATGCCGCATCGCCGTCGACGAGCGTCTACCGCTTCCCGAGCAACCCGTTCCGGACGCAGTGGCAGTACGCGTTCAACACGAAGACCTCGCAGTTCTCGCTGTCGGACACCTGGTCGCTGAGCAGGAACCTGACGGTGGGCGCCGGCTTCAAGGCGCTCAAGGTCAAGATCGACGGCCAGCTCGAGGCCGGCAGCGACATGCCGTCCGGCTCGATCACCGCCGAGAAGGGCTTCTTCCCGCAACTGGGCATCAACTACCGGCTCTCCGCGAACAACGAGCTCTACGGCACGATCGCCCGCAACATGCGCGCGTACCAGGGCGCCGCCACCGGCACCTCGCCGTTCGCGACCTCGGCCGCCGGTTTCAACGCCATCAAGGACAAGCTGAAGCCGGAAACCTCCGACACCTTCGAAGCCGGCTGGCGCACCAGCGGCCGCGGCTACGAAGGTTCGGTCAGCGCCTACCTGGTCAACTTCAAGGACCGCCTGCTGAGCGTGCAGCAGGGCACCGGCATCCAGGGCAACCCGGTGGTGCTGTCCAACGTCGGCGACGTGCGCGCCACCGGCATCGAGGGCGCGATCTCCTTCCGGCTCGCCTCCGCCCTCACCTGGTACAACAGCGTCAGCCTGTCCAAGTCGACCTACCGCGATGACGTCGTCAGCGGCACCACGACCGTCGCGATCCGCGGCAAGCGCGTGGCGGACGCGCCGGACACGATGATCAAGTCGCAGCTGGGCTACGACGATGGCGCGCTGTTCGGCACGATCGGCGTGGACTACATGTCCAAGCGCTACTACTCGTACACCAACGACGCCTCGGTGCCCGACCGCACGCTGGTCAACCTGAGCGCCGGCTACAAGATGAAGAACGTGTCGATGCTGCGCGAGCTGAGCCTGCAGGCCAGCGTCACCAACCTGTTCGACAAGCACTACATCTCGACGATCGGCTCGAACGGCTTCACCAACAGCGACCCGAACGGCACCTATGCCACGCTGCTGCCGGGCGCGCCGCGTCAGTTCTACCTGACGCTGACCGGCAGGTTCTGAGGCCATGGCGCACGATGTCGATGCGCCGAAGGCCGGCCCATCCGATGCCGCGCGGCTGACGCGCCGCCGCCTGCTGGCCCGCTCGCTGGCGGCGCCGATCGCGGCGCCGCTGATGGGC
>NZ_PEOG01000108.1 GCF_002761755.1 Roseateles chitinivorans | reverse complement strand
CTCGGCCGCGGGCGCGGCGCCAGCGTCGGCGCCCTCCGTCGGGGCCGCGGCCGGCTTGCGGGTGCGCTTGGGCTTCGCGGGCGCTTCGGACGGCGTGTCCGCCGCAGCGGCGGTCAGCGTCTCGGGCTTGGAATCGTCGATTTCGTTGGAATTCATGTGTCGGCTTGCACCTTGTCAGCGGTGGACACGGCCCCTTCCCGGGGCGTCAAGTGGGCTCGGGGTTGACAGCCCCGGCCGGTGGTTCTTCACCCGGCTCGCGCGAGGCGGCCGGCTTGGATTCGTCTTCGATGGCGGCCTGCGCCGCCGCTTCGGGCAGTTCGGATGCCTGACCGTCACCCTCGGACGGCGGCGCCATGGCCGCCGTCGATTCAGTCGTTGCCGATTCAGTCGCCGTCGATTCGGCCGTCAGGGCCACCGGGGTGGCCTCATCCGGCTCGATCTCGACGACCACGTCGCCAGGCGGCTCCTCCAGCAGCGAGGCCTGCAACGCCCCGGCGATCGGCGTCGGGTCGCCGCCCTGGATCAGCGCCGGCAACTGCTCCAGCGAATGCAGCCCCAGGTCATCGAGGAACTGCTTCGTCGTCGCGAACAGCGCCGGCCGGCCCGGCGCCTCGCGATGCCCGATGACCTCGATCCAGTTGCGGTCCTCGAGCTGCTTGATGATCGGCGCCGCCACCATCACGCCGCGGATGTCCTCGATGTCGCCGCGAGTCACCGGTTGACGGTAGGCGATGATCGCCAGCGTCTCCAGCACCGCCCGCGAATACTTCGGCGGCTTCTCCGGATTCAGCCGGTCCAGATGCTCGCGCATCTCGGGCCGGCTCTGGAAGCGCCAGCCGGAGGACAGCGCGACCAGCTCGACGCCCCGCCCTTCCCACTCGCGCAGCAGCTCGTCGAGCAGCGACCGCACGCTGTCCGCATTGAGCTCGTCCACGAACAGCGAACGCATCTCGCGCAGCGTCAGCGGCGCCTGCGCGCACAGCAGCGCCGTCTCCAGGACCCGTTTGGCCTCCTGCGTGTCCATGGGCTCAGCTCATGACGCCGGCCTCGGGACCGGTCAAATCGGTGTGTTTCGCCATCTTGGGCGCCAGCGGTGGCAACGGGCCGCGCTGGACGGGTTCGATCTGCTTGCTTGGGAGCTCTTCGCTCCATCGGCCGCCGTTCAGTGGACGGTCCCGGCCGGTGGGACGGACGCCGCGTCGGTCCGCGGCCTGCGCTGCGGACGGGGTCGACTGCCGCCCCGCCGCCGTCTTGCGCACGTTCTCGCGCAAGAATTGGGGGCATTGTAGCGCGGGCGCGCGGACTCCTCTCAGAACACCGGATCGGGCAAACCCGCGACGCGCCAACCCGACGCCAGTTCCTCCGGCAACGGGGTCTCGAAGCGCATCGGCGCGCCGGTGATCGGATGCTCGAAACCGAGCCGCGCCGCATGCAGCGCCTGGCGCGGCACGCCGAGCGCTTCGGCGCCCCCGTACAGCGCGTCCGACACCAGCGGATGACCTCGATGCGAGGCATGCACCCGGATCTGGTGGGTGCGACCGGAGTGCAGCACGCAATGCAGCGCGGAGACGGTCCGGCCCAGGCCCCGGGCATCCTGCCATTCACCCTCGGCCAGCTTGAAGAAATCGGTGCGCGCCGGCTTGCCGCCTCCGACCACCGCCATGCGGGTGCGCGACTGGGGATCGCGGCCGATCGGCGCCTCGACGATCCACTCGTCCGGCGTGCGGCCATGGACCAGGGCGAGGTATTCGCGGTGGACCTCGCGCGCAGCGATCATCCGCACCAGCGCGGTCACCGCCGGCAGTGTCTTGCCGACGACCATCAGCCCGGAGGTGTCCTTGTCCAGGCGATGCACGATGCCCGCGCGCGGCAGCGTCGCCGCCTTCAGGTGATGGGCCAGCAGGCCGTTCATCAGCGTGCCGGACCAATTGCCCGCCGCCGGATGCACCACCAGCCCGGCGGGCTTGTTCACCGCGAGCAGGTGCTCGTCCTCGAAGACGATGTCCAGGTCCAGCGGCTCGGCGCGGAAGGCGAGCGCCTCCTCGGTCGGCACCAGCTCGACGGCCAGGCGCTGGCCCAGCTTGGGCTTGCGCGATGCCTGCGTGACGAGCTGGCCGTCCAGCGTCACGCAGCCGCGCTCGATCAGGCCCTGCAGGTGGCTGCGCGAGAACTCCGGCGCCAGCCGCACCAGCCACTTGTCCAGGCGCAGCGCGAGCTCGTCGCGGCCGGCCTCGGCCTCGCGGCGCTCGGGCGCGTCGATGCCCACCTCCTGGACGTCGTCGATGCCCTCGCCACCCGAGGCCTCGCCCGGGTAAAGCCTGCCCTCAGGCGCCGGGCCGTGGCCGACCTGAACCATATAATCGCCGCTCCAATTTCAGATGAGGGCCGCCGTCGCGCGCGCCCTGTGGACCATGATCGAGACTTGGGTGTTGCGCCGCCGGACCGCGGAATCTGTCGAGCCGTCCGGTACCTGGCGCGCCGCGTGGCGCTGCGCCGCGATGACCGCCGCGACCGCCGCCGTGCTGGGACTGGCGGCCTGTTCGTCGGCCCCCAAGGAGGACCCGAATTCCCAGGCCAACCTGGAGAAATTGTACGCAGAGGCCAAGGAGGACATGCTCTCCGGCTCCTACGACCGGGCGATCAAGACGCTGGAGCGCATCGAGGGCCGCGCCGCCGGCACGACCCTGGGCCAGCAGGCGCAGCTGGACCTGGCCTGGGCGAACTACAAGAGCGGTGAACGCGTGCAGGCCGTGACGGTGCTGGACCGCTTCATCAAGCTCAATCCGTCCAGCCCGGCGCTGGACTACGCGCTCTACATGAAGGGCCTGGTCAACTTCAACGACGACCTCGGCCTGTTCGGCCGCATCGCGCGCCAGGACATCTCCGAGCGCGACCAGCAGGCGGCGCGCGACTCGATGCAGGCGTTCAAGCAACTGGTCGAGCAGTTCCCCGAATCGAAGTACTCCGAGGATGCCCGCATCCGCATCGACTACATCACCAACAGCCTCGCGGCCTACGAGGTGCATGTGGCGCGCTACTACTACAACCGCGGCGCCTACCTGGCCGCGGCCAATCGTGGGCAGGCCGCGCTGATGGAGTTCCAGTACGCGCCGGCGCTCGAGGAAGCCCTGTTCCTGATGATGCAGAGCTACGACAAGCTCGGCATGACCCAGCTGCGCGACGACACCCGCCGCGTGCTCGTGGCCAGCTTCCCGGACAGCTCCTACCTGACGACGGGCAAGGCCAAACCCAAAGACAAAGCCTGGTGGCAGATCTGGTGACCAGACGCCCGCCAGACGTCGTTGCTCGGGGCCTTGCATAGCGCTGCTATGCGGCGGCCCCTCGCGCCTAGTCTGGCAGGCGTCTGGCCACCAGATCTCCATCGAAGTAGCAGTCGGTGGATCGAAGCCCGCTTTGAAGCGGGCTTCTCTGTTGGGGGCTATCGCGTGTCGTGCGTGGTCTTGAGCTCGGCGAGCCAGGCTTGGGCACTCGCCTCGTCGGGTACCTGCGTCATGGGAGGCAGCGCCTCGCGCAACCGCTTGCCGTAGTGCGAGCCGGCCAGACGGGGGTCGCAGACCACCAGCAGGCCACGATCGGACTCCGTGCGGATCAGGCGGCCCGCGCCCTGCTTGAGCGCGATCGCGGCCTCGGCAACGAAGTACTCCATGAACGGGTTGCGGCCCTCCGACTCGAGTCGCGCCACCCGCGCTTCGACCAGCGGATCGTTCGGCGGCGGGAACGGCAGCTTGTCGATCAGCACGCACTGCAAGGCATCGCCCGGCACGTCGATGCCCTCCCAGAAACTCGCCGATCCCACCAGCACCGACGCCGGCTGATCGATGAACTGCTGCAGCAACTGCCGCTTCGGCATGCTGCCCTGGACCAGCACCTCGATGCGGTGCCCGCCCTCCTCGAAGCGCTGACGCAGGACCTCGGCCACCGTCTGCAACTGACGCAAGGTCGTCGTCAGGATGAAGGTGCGCCCACCGAGCCGCGCCGCCAGCCGCGCCCCCAGCCAGCCGACCGACTCGCCGTGATCCGGCTCGGACGGCTTCGGGAAATGCCGCGGCACATAGAGCCGCGCGTGCGCCGCGTAATCGAACGGACTGCCCACACGCAGCGTGCGAGCCTCGCCAAGACCCGCCGGCTCGGTGAACCAGCTCAGCGCATCATCCTCGCCCAAGGTCGCCGAGGTGAAGATCCACGCCTTGGGCGTACTCGCAAGCGCTTCCTGCATCGCTTCCCGGATGTCCAGCGGCGACTCGATCAGGCGCACCTGGTGCGTGCCGACGTCGACCCAGCGCACCGCGCCCGCATCCGGCGCGCGCGCGAACAGCTGCGCCGTCTTGTAGAGCTCGACCGCGCGCTCATGCAGGCGCGCCAGGTCGGGCCCGACTTCCATGACCGTGGCCAGCGCGTCGACGCTGAACTCCACCGCCCGCGCGACCTCGCCCAGCGCCGCATCGAAATCGGCCCGGCCATCGCATTCGTTCCAGCGCAGCTTCAGCACGCCGCGCAGTTCGCGCCCACCGGCGCAGGCCAGCCTCAACGCGCGCGCGGCGCGTTCGACACCACCGGCGATCGCCTGCCACTCCTGCAGCCCGCGCGCATGCGCGAGTCCCTGCGCCAGCATGTCGCGCGCGAAGTCGAACAGCTGCGCGCTGCCCAGCATCCGGCCCAGGAAGTTCAGACCCGCCTCGGGCAGTTGATGCGCCTCGTCGAAGATCGCGACCTCGACGCTGGGCAGCAGCTCCGCGACGCCGCTGTCGCGCAGCACCAGGTCGGCGAAGAACAGGTGATGGTTGACGACGACAAGATCCGCCTCCATCGCCTCGCGCCGCGCCTTCACCACATGGCATTCGCGATAGGACGGGCAATCGGTGCCCAGGCAGTTGTCGCGCGTCGAGCTGACGATCGGGATCACCGGCGAGCGTTCGTCCAGGCCGTCGATCTCGGCGAAGTCGCCGGTGTGCGTGGTCATCGCCCAGCGCTCGATGCGCGCGAGCTGCGCGACCGCGCGTCGGTCCGGCAGCTCCGCGCTGTGGCGCGCCTGCTGCAGCCGGTGCAAGCAGAGGTAACTCCCTCGCCCCTTCAGCAACGCAGCGCGCAGCGGCAGCGCGAAGGTGTCGAGCAGCCTCGGCAGGTCGCGCATGAACAGCTGATCCTGCAGGCTCTTGGTCGCGGTGCTGATCAGGGTGCGGCCGCCGCTGAGCAGCGCCGGCACCAGGTACGCGAAGGTCTTGCCCACGCCGGTGCCGGCCTCGACCACCAGGGTGTCCCGTCCGGCGATCGCCTGCGCGACGGCCAGCGCCATGCGCTGCTGCGGCTCGCGCGGCGAATAGCCCGGGTCGTGGCGCGACAGCGGCCCACCCGTGTCGAAGGCCGCGACCACCGATTGCTCGAGCTCGCCCGGGCGCAGCGCCTCGGCCGCCGCGCGGGCGCGCGAAGCCGCCAGCGCCGGCGTCGCCTCGGCGGCGCCCCAGGGGGCATCGGCCATCAGGGCGTCGGTCGAGTCGTCGGTGTCGGGATCGTGACGGTCAGGCCGGCTCATCGGGATCACTGGCCCGCTCGAGCCGCGCGATCTCGTCGCGCAGGGCCAGGCGCTGCTTCTTCAGCCGGCGCAGCGTGAGGTCGTCGACCGGCGGCACGGCGATGCCGGTGCCTTCCCCGCCGATGTCGATCACGCGAAGCGTCGACGCGCCGATCAGCGCGTCGATGCGGCCATCCAGCTCGGCATGCGCGATGCGCAGTTCGATCAGACGTCGGGCTGGAGAGTGAAGTTGTTCATCCATAAACGGGGAACCACTCGGCCGGAACGCCGAGCCGCACGATTATAGTTTTGGGATGAGTCGCACTACCCCAGGCTTTCGCCTCAGCGCCGCCACCGGCATCCATCGCGGCGATCGTCTGTACCAGCAGGATCAGGTCCAGGTCATCGCCCATCCGCGCCAGAGCGGCTGCGTGCTCGGCATCGTCGCCGACGGCATGGGCGGCAAGAGCGGCGGCCGCAAGGCCGCCGACCAGGTCATCCTGACCGCCCAGCAGCTGTTCGAGCGCTTCGTCCCCGGCGAGGAGGACGAGGCCGAGCTGCTGCGCCAGATCGTCTCGGAAGCCCACCTGATGATCCGCCTGACGGCGATCTCGGCCGAGGAGGAACCGCACAGCACGCTGGCCGCCTACCTGCTTACGGCCGACCGCCGCTGCTTCTGGATCCACACCGGCGACTCCCGCCTCTACCACTTCCGCGGCCCCAACATGGTGACGCGCTCGCTGGACCAGTCCTACGTCCAGCGCCTGGTGGACGAAGGCCAGATCACCGAAGACGAGGCGCTGGTGCATCCGCAATCGAACCTGCTGACCGCCTGCCTGGGTACGGTGCAGGAGCCGACGCCGGTCGAGTCCTTCATCGAGCGCCTGGAGCACGGCGACAGCCTGATGGCCTGCAGCGACGGCCTGTGGCACTACTTCAGCCCGGCCGAACTGGGCACGGTGATGCACAGCCTGCCGCCGCGCGACGGCGCGGAGCTGCTGGTCAACAAGGCGCGCCAGCGCGCCAAGGGCACCGGCGACAACCTGTCGCTGGCCATCGTGCGGCTGGATCCGCTCGAGTAACACGCCCTCCGCAGCACCAATGAGAACGCCGGTCGATGACCGGCGTTTCGCTTCTGGCGAACCGGGCTGACCGCCTCGGCCGCTGCAACGTCGCCAGCGCCTTCAGCGCGTCTTCAGCGCTTGGGCAGCGCGCGGATGTCGGAGGCCGAGGGCGTCGGCAGATGGGCCGCCGGCGGCTTGGTGTTCTTGCCCGCCGGCGCGGACGCGGCGGACGCCGCCTTCTCCGCCTGCCGGACCTGCAGGTCAGCGGCCTTGCGCTGGCGCTCCAGCGCCTTCTGGCGGCGCTCCGCGGCCGCCTCGCGGCGCTTGGCGGCCTCGGCCCTGGCCTCCGCTTCCTGCCGCGCCTCGCGGCGCTGATGCAGCTCGGGATTCGCGCGCGGCGTGCGTGCGCCGGGCACCGCTGGCGCCGACGCCGGCTGGACCGCCTCCCGTACCGATTCGGTCTTGCGGCGCGCCTCGTCCTGAGCCGCCTCGCGTTCCTTCTCCTGGACGCGCTCACGGGCCGCGGCGCTGCGGCGCTGGCGCTCCTCGGCGTTGACCTGGTGCTCGACCCGGTCCAGCGGCCGCAGTTGCCGGATGCGCTCGTCCCGCGCCTCCTCCAGGCATCCGGTCACGATGAAGCGCTGGTTGCACTCCTTCACCCGGGCTTGGTAGGCCTGCTCGATCCGGGCGCGGGCGGCATCGATCTCGGCGCGGGTCATCTCCGCGGCATGGGCGGCGGGGGACACGGCATACAGCGCGACCAGCGCGATCGGCGCGACGGACGCGGCGGCGAGAACGAAGCGGAAAGTCATGGGCGCGATCATCGCATCCGCCAGCCCCCTTGCCGGCGAAGCCGCCGCCGGTGACTTCCCTACATCCCGCGGCGACAGGGCGACCCTGGCCCGCGCACACGCGCTCAGGTCAGCCGCGTGTCGACCTCGCGCCGCTCGAGCTCGAGGTACTCCTTGGACTGCATCTCCTGCAGCCGCGACACGGTACGGGGGAACTCGTGCGCGAGCGGGCCCTCGGTGTAGAGCTGCTCCGCGGGCACCGCCGCGGAGATGATCAGCTTCACGCGGCGGTCGTACAGGACGTCCACCAGCAGGGTGAAGCGACGCGCCTCGCTGGCCAGCCGCGGCGGCATCGCCGGCACGTTGGACAGGATCAGCGTATGGAACTGCGTCGCCAGTTCCAGGTAGTCGTTCTGAGAGCGCGGGCCGCCGCACAGCTCGGCGAAATCGAACCACACGACGCCCCCGGCGCGGCGCCGGGAACGGATCTCGCGGTGCTCGATGTGCAGCACCGGATCCTCGTCGCGGGCCTCGGCCAGCGATTCGAAGGCCGCCGTCAGCGCGCCCTCGGTGTCGGCGTTCAGCGGCGTGTGATAGAGCTCGACATGCTCCAGCGAGCGCTGCCGGTAGTCGGTGCCGTTGTCGACGTTGATGACTTCCAAGTTGGCCTTGAGCAGCTCGATCGCCGGCAGGATGCGGTCGCGATGCAGCCCGTTGGGATACAGGCCGTCGGGATGGAAGTTGGACGTCGTCACGATGGACACGCGGTTCTTGAACAGCGCATCCAGCAGCCGGTACAGGATCATCGCGTCGGTGACGTCGGCGACGTGGAATTCGTCGAAGCAGATCAGTCGGAAGCGCCGCGCGATGCGCTTGCCCAGCTCGTCCAGCGGATCCTGGATGCCCTTGAGTTCCTGCAGTTCGCGGTGGACCTCGCGCATGAACTCGTGGAAGTGCAGCCGGGTCTTGCGGGTCAGCGGCACGGCCTGGAAGAAGCAGTCCATCAGGAAGCTCTTGCCGCGGCCGACGCCGCCGAACATGTAGACCCCGCGTGGCAGCGGCGGGCGCACCAGCAGCTTGGTCACCGCATTGGAGCGCCGCGCCTTGTAGGCGGCCCATTCATCCTGGCAGCGTTGCAGCGCGGCGACGGCACGCAGCTGGGCCGGATCGGCGGTGTAGCCGCGTTCGGCCAGGGTCTGGTGGTAGAGCTCGGTGACGGTGGTCATGCGGCGAAGTTCAGGTCACGGGATCGGGATCGCGATCGGGAAATCGGGCGGAGTGCCCGCGCGCGTCGGCGCAAGAAAAAAGGGGCGACTCGCGCCGCCCCTCTCCTACGCGTCCGTGGCGCTTCGAGCCGAGGCTCAGAAGTTCAGCGTGCGCTTGTCCACGGCCAGGGCCGCTTCCTTGGTCGCCTCGCTCAGCGACGGGTGCGCGTGGCAGATGCGGGCGATGTCCTCGGCCGAGGCCTTGAACTCCATCGCGACGACGGCTTCGGAGATCAGTTCCGAGGCCATCGGGCCGATGATGTGCACGCCCAGGATCTCGTCGGTCTTGGCATCGGCCAGGAACTTGACGAAGCCGGTCGTGTCGCCCAGCGCGCGGGCGCGGCCGTTGGCCAGGAACGGGAACTGGCCCGCCTTGTAGGCCACGCCGTCCGCCTTGAGCTGCTGCTCGGTCTTGCCGACCCACGCGATCTCCGGGCTGGTGTAGATCACCCAGGGGATCGTGTTGAAGTTGACGTGACCATGCTGGCCGGCGATGCGCTCGGCGACGGCGACGCCCTCCTCCTCGGCCTTGTGCGCCAGCATCGGACCGCGCACGACGTCACCGATCGCCCAGACGTTGGGCAGGTTGGTCTTGCACTCGTCGTCCACGACGACCGCGCCGCGCTCGTCCAGCTTCAGGCCGACGGCTTCCGGATTCAGGCCGATGGTGTTGGCCACCCGGCCGATCGAGACGATCAGCTTGTCCACCGCCAGCGACTGCTCGGCGCCCTTCGCGTCCGTGTACTTCACGGTCACGCCGGACTTGCCGTTCTCGACGCCGGAGATCTTCACGCCCAGCTCGATGTTCAGGCCCTGCTTCTTGAAGACCTTGGCGGCCTCCTTGGCGACGGACTCGTCGGCGGCGCCCAGGAACGCGGGCAGCGCTTCCAGGATCGTCACTTCCGCGCCCAGGCGGCGCCACACCGAGCCCATTTCCAGGCCGATGACGCCGGAGCCGATCACGCCCAGCTTCTTGGGGACGGCCGGGATGCGCAGCGCGCCGTCGTTGGACAGGATGTTGACTTCGTCGAACGGGGCACCCGGCAACTGGCGGGCGTTGGAGCCGGTGGCGACGATCACATGCTTGGCGGTGATCGTCTCTTCCGTCGCGCCGGCGACCTTCACCTCATAGGCGCCGTCCTTGGCGGCCACGAACGAGCCGCGGCCGTGGAAGAACGTGACCTTGTTCTTCTTGAACAGGTAGAGGATGCCGTCGTTGTTCTGCTTCACGACGCTGTCCTTGCGACCGATCATCTTGGCGATGTCGATCTTCAGGTCATTCATCGAGATGCCGTGGTCGGCGAAGCCGTGGCCCGCGTGCTCGAAGTGCTCGCTGGACTGCAGCAGCGCCTTGGACGGGATGCAGCCGACGTTGGTGCAGGTGCCGCCGGGGGCGGGACCGCCCTTGTCGTTCTTCCACTCGTCGATGCAGGCCGCGTTGAAGCCCAGCTGGGCCGCGCGGATCGCCGCGATGTAGCCGCCGGGGCCGCCGCCGATGACGACGACGTCGAATTGCTTGCTCATTTCTGAATTCTTTCGAGTCTGAAAATACCTTGATACCCGACAGCGCCGATGAGTTCGGCGGCCGGAACGTCGATGCGCCTGGCGATCTCGAAGTCTTCGCGCTCGGACCCGCTCACGGAACAGAAATGCTCGACCAGCCAGTCGATCCCGTTCGCCGGGTCAATCAGAGGATGCGTCCCGCGCTCCCGTGAACAGACTGCGGTAAGCGGCTCGCCGGACGGGTTCCTGCAGATCACCGCCAGATCGTTTTGGTAGCAGTCCAGCGCCGGACGTGCAGACGCAAACAGCGCATCCAGTTTCGCCCGCCCGATATCGGCGACCTTCACAAAATACCGATCGCTGACCGGTCGTGAGGATTGCACGTGCCATCGGCAATCCGCCGCCGATTCGGCCGGCATCCCGTCCAGCACTTCGCGGTCCTGTGCCGGGACGCCCGACAGCACGATGCGCAACTCGGGGAGCGGCCCGCCACCATGCGTCTTGACCCACGACATCCGGTACTCGCCCTCGATCGCGCATCCGAACACAGGCGGGAGACACGCGAAAACGCCGAGGGCAGCTGCCCCCAATGTCTTCGCCGTGATCCGCCTCGCGTCCATCAGATGTCGAACAGCAGACGTGCCGGATCTTCCAGCGCATCCTTCATCGCGACCAGGCCCAGCACGGCCTCACGGCCGTCGATGATGCGGTGGTCGTAGGACATCGCCAGGTAGTTGATCGGACGGATCACGATCTGGCCGTTCTCGACGACGGCGCGGTCCTTGGTCGCGTGCACGCCCAGGATGGCCGACTGCGGCGGGTTGATGATCGGGGTCGACAGCATCGAACCGAAGGTGCCGCCGTTGGAGATCGAGAAGGTGCCGCCGGTCATCTCCTCGATGCCCAGCTTGCCTTCCTGCGCCTTCTTGCCGAACTCGGCGATCTTCTTCTCGATGTCGGCGAAGCTCATCTGGTCCGCATTGCGCAGGATCGGCACCACCAGGCCGCGCGGCGAGCCGACGGCGATGCCGATGTCGAAGTAGCCGTGGTAGACGATGTCGTTGCCGTCGACCGAGGCGTTCAGCACCGGGTACTTCTTCAGCGCGTGGACCGCGGCCTTGACGAAGAAGCTCATGAAGCCCAGCTTCGTGCCGTGTTCCTTGGTGAAGCTGTCCTGGAACTTCTTGCGCAGCTCCATCACCGGAGCCATGTTCACTTCGTTGAACGTGGTCAGGATGGCATTGGTCGATTGCGACTGCAGCAGGCGCTCGGCGATGCGGGCGCGCAGGCGGCTCATCGGCACGCGCTGTTCCGGACGATCGCCCAGGTTGACCGCGGCCGGGGCAGCCACCGCCGGCAGCGGCTTGGCGGCCGGCGCGGTCGGGGCCTGCACCGGGGCCGGGATCGCGGCCGGCTTGGCGCCGCCTTCGATCGCACCCAGCACGTCGCCCTTGGTCACGCGGCCATCCACGGACGGCGTTTCTGGCCGGGCCGCATCAGCAGCGCGTGGTAGTGCGCCAGGTCCGCCACCGGATCGTGGGCGGTGTCGTCGATCAACAGCAGCACGCCTTCGCATTGCTCCAGCAGGAT
>NZ_PEOG01000107.1 GCF_002761755.1 Roseateles chitinivorans | reverse complement strand
CGGCCGCGCTCGCGGGCCACGGCGACGCCGGCGAAGGCCATCAGCGTCGTGTTGGCCTGCAGCGCGAGCCGCCGCCGCTCGAGCGTGTCCAGCGCCTCGGCGCCAAGGTCGGCGACCAGCACCAGCGTGTCGGTCCCGTCCTCGCAGGCCAGGCCGATCGACACTCCGTCCAGCGTGAACGAACCGCTGCGCGCGCCGGCCAGCGCCTCCGCGGCGGGCAGGCCCGCTTGCAGCAAGGCCCCGTGCACGCGCACGAGCACGCGCTCGGGGGCCTCCAGGAAGGGCGTCTCGACATCGGCTGCATCAGCCGCATCGGCGCCGCGGCTCGGCGTCGCATCGACGGGTCCGGCGGCAGGCACGGCGGTCACGGCCGTTCCAGCGCTTGCCGCCGCGCCGGCACGCGCCGTCACGCCCTCGAGCAGCGCCTGCCGCAGTTGCAGCAAGCCGGCCAGTTCAACCGCGAGCAGATCGGGATGCGCATGCCCGGCGGCGGTGCGCAGGATCAGCACCGCCTCGCCGTCGTCGTTCAGCCCGCAAGCCGCGTGGGAGGCGACCAGCGCCTGCCCGGTGGCGAGCAGCAGCGCATCGCACCAGGCGTCCTCGCCGACCGCCTCCGGACGCGCGGCGCGCGTGACGGCCAGCCAGGCCCCGGCGGGCTCGTCATGCAGCGGATGCAGCGACAGCGGCTGCCCGGCCAGCTCGATCAGGCCGGTGGCGCCGAAGTGCCGCGCGACCTCGGGGCTGGCGCCCAGCCGCAGCGCGGCCTCGCGGCGCCAGTCGCGGATGACCGTGGGGATGTCGGCTGAAACGGAGGCGGCATGAGCGGGAATCGTCCCGTTCGCCGGAGGTGTCGTTGACGCAAGGGTGGTCGTCATGAAAGCTCCCTGGCCGAGTGTGGGGTGATGGGGTTCGGCCGGCGATGACGATAGGCACATCGCGATGACGGCGGCGAGACGGACGCGAAGCGGGCGGCGGCGAAGCGAACGCGCCAACGCGCTGGACGGCGAGATCCGATGGGCCTCGTGGGCCGCTGCGGCGCCGCGATTGACTGGCCTCAGTGGCCGCGCGTCCCGATCGCCGCCTCCGCCAGCGCCGGCAGCACGTCCTTGAGCTTCTCCCGCGCGCGCACCAGGCGGGCCTTCACCGTGCCCGAGGGGCAGACCATGATCCGCGCGATCTCCTCGCAGGACTCGCCCTGGCAGTAGGCCAGCTCCACCGTCGTGCGCTGCTCGATCGACAGGGCGGCAAGTCCCTGGTGGATCCAGTCGCGCAGCTCGCGGTCGGGGCCCTCGTCGAAGAACGGCTCCGCCTGGGCAAGCTCCTCGTCCGGCACGGCCGAGGCATTGATCTCCTGCGCCACTTCGCGGTCCCGCAGCGCCTTGAGCATGCAGCGATACGCGATGCCGTGAACCCAGGTGGTCACCCGCGAGTCGCCGCGGAAATCGCCCGCGCCCTTCCAGACCACCCACAGCGCATCGTTGACCGCCTCGTCCACCACATGCTGGCGCGAGCAGCAGCGCTGGATGAAGCGCGTCAGGCGCGGCTGGAAGTGGCGATACAGCTGCTCGAAGGCCGCGCGGTCGCCCGCGCCGGCCGCCTGCAGCCAGGCCCCGAGCAGGCCTTCCATGTCCTCGTCCCTCATGGCGCCACCTCGAAGGCCAGGACCTGCGTCACCTGCTGCGGCGAGAAGTTGTCGTCGGCCACCATCACCAGCGTGCGCCGGCCATCGGGCCGCAGCGGCCCCCAGGCCATGCCTTCGAGGTTGTCGATCGGTCCCCGGGCGCCGGCCGCCTGCAGATCGAGGATCAGCCGCTTGTGCACCGGGACGAGGTCCGCGCCGCGCAGCGAGGCCACGGCCGAGATGTCGGTGGCGCCGTCGATGCGGGCCTCGTACAGCCGCACGCGGAACTTGAAGACCCGCTCGGCGACTTCCCGGCCGGAGCGTTCCAGCACCAGCAGCGTGCCGGCCGGCGTGAGCAGCACATCGCTGACGCCGTTGTCGGAACGGAACCGGCCGCCGGTCGGCGCCTCCGGGACCGGTTCGACCGGATAGGCGTACTGCCCCAGCACCCGGCCCTGCCGGTCCAGGTGGGTGAAGCGGGTCAACGCGCCGGCCCGGCCCGTCGGCGGCTCGCCGTCCTCGAACAGCGGCGCCTCCATGCTGGCCCACACGGAGCCATCCGCGGCCAGGGCCAGGCCTTCCAGGCTGAGGTTGTCCCGGGCCCCGCGCGGCTCCTCGGGATGCACGCGCAGGCGCTCGGGCAGCGGCAGCTCGCCGGCGAAGCGGCCATCCCGCTCCGACCAGCGGATGATGGGCTGCAGTCCGCGCCGGCGGTCGCCTTCGCTGGACCAGAGCAGCCGACCGGTTCGCGGATCCAGGCGCAGGGCCTCGGGGTCGGGAATGTCGGGCGGCGGCCCGCCGGGCCGCGTCGTCGCGCCAGCGTTCGGATAGGGCTGGCCGTCCCGCTGCAACAGCGGGGTGAGGCCGGTCACGCGCAGGTCCTCCAGGCCCTGTGCGTTCCAGCGGATCCTGGCGGTGTAGAAGCGCGCCGGCGCCTGCTCCGACCGGTCGTCGCTGAGCAGGTACCAGGTGTCCTCGATCGGGTCGTAATCGAGGCCGGAGATGCCGCCGAGGTGGCGCAGCAGCGGATCGGTCGCCACCCGGGGAATGACGGTCTCGCCGATGAGCCGCAGGCGAATGGGCGGCTGCGCCCATGCCGCCATCCCCGCCGCTCCCGCCGTCGCATCCGCCGCGCCCTCCGCGGCAACTCGTGCCGCCGCACGCGCATCGACCGTCGACGGCACTGGCGCGCAGCCGCCCAGCAGGAGCGCGACCCAGGCCACCGCCCCGCCGAGGACCGCCGCGCCGCCGGGGCGGACCACCGGGTGGCGCGTCACAGTTCCATCCTCACCCACAGCACCACCGTGCGCGGCGCCCCGATGAAGTAGCGCCCGACGCTGGACGCGGTCGTCATCAGTTCGGGTGCGACGCCGGAGAGATAGCGCTTGTTGGTGATGTTCTCCAGGTTCAGGCCCAGGGTCAGGTGCTCCCACTGGTACGACCCACTCGCGCCGAGCAAGGTGTACGCCGGCATGCGCTCGTCCACGCCGCTGCCCGCCACCCGCGGATTGGCGTAGTAGCCGGCCTGGCTGGACACGTGGCGCAGGTTGGCGCCCAGCCGCCAGGCGTCGCCCGGCCGCCAGGTCGCTTCCAGGAACAGGTTGCGCGGCGCGATGCCCACCAGGTCCGCGCCGTCGCGGATGAAGCCCTTGGCCGGATAGCCCTGCGCATCGACGTCGCCCAGCGCGTAGCGCGCCTTCTGGTAGGTGAAGGCGCCATACAGGCGCCATGCCGCGCCCACGCGGGCATTGGCGCTGAGCTCGATGCCATCGATGCGGCGGCCCTGGTCGACATTCTCCGACTGCAGCGTGCCGGCGATGTCTGCCGCGACCGTCTCCTTCGAGCGGATCGAGAAGCCCTGCACGCTCAGCGCATAGCCGTCGCCCTTGTGGCGCAGGCCCAGGTCGAAGGCCTTGGCGGTGTCCATGTCCCGCGGCCGCACCGCCGCCGCCATCGTGGTGGCCGCGCCGCCCTCGAGCGTCGCGTCGGTCATCGTGGCCGCATTCTTGGCGTAGCCCGCGAACAGCTCGGTGTTCGCGCCCAGCGGCACCAGCGCGCCCAGCTTGGGCAGGACGCCGGAGTTCACCCGCGCCTCGTTGACGAAGTTCAGCTTGCCGGTGCGCGAGTCCTGGGTCGGCGCCCGGTAGTCGACCCGGTTGTCGAGGTAGGTCAGGCCGTAGTCCAGCTTGATCCGGCCCTCCAGCAGGCTGCTGCGATTGGCCAGGTAGACCATGGTGGAGCGGTTCTTCCAGTGCTTGTCCTCGCTGATCGCGACCGGCGTGTCGGCATAGGCCGGCCCGGTGGCCTCGTCGAGGATCGGATACCAGCGCCGCACCTGGCCGCGCTCGTAGCTTTCGTACCAGGCGCCGGCGCGCCAGTCGAGCAGGTCGCCCTGCCGCGCGCCCACCTCCACCAGGGCGCCGCTGCGCGAGAGGTCGTAGTCGTTGGCGCGGAAGTACAGGCTGCGGGCCGAGCCGTCGAGCCCCGGATAGCCGCCGTTGCCCAGGCCGGTCTCCTTGCCGGTCCCGTCCTGCCCATGGTGATAGGCCTTGGCCGAGACCTTGAGGCCGCCCAGCGCGGTGCTCAGGCTCAGGTAGCTGAGCCGGTCCTCGCGCGGGTTGCCCTTGAGGCCGCGATAGTTGCGGTCGACGCCGGGCACGCCGGTCCAGTGGTCGGTGTAGCCGTCCTGCTTCGGATCCGTCTGGAACTGCCGGAGCGTGACGATGTTGCTGGCGCTCGTCTCCTTGCGCTCGTTGAAGCTCGAGTACAGCTTCAGCGTCGTGTCCTGGCCCAGACGCCATGCCAGCTTCAGGTCGGCATGGTCGCGGGTGTCGTGGCCGGCGGGGTCGTCCACGTAGGACACCTGCCACTGCTGCCGCGACACGCTCAGGTAGGCGGTGAGGCCGGGCGCCAGTTCGCCGCTGTCCACACGGGCATAGAGCCGGCCGAGCTCGGCACTGCCCGTGGCCGCCTCCATGCGCAGGCCGAAGGCGCGGCCAGGATCCTGCGTCAGGTAATCGATGTGGCCGGCCAGCGCCTGGTGGGACGGCGCGCCGACGATGCCGGCCGACTGCGACACATCGATCGCGGCCAGGTTGCTGCTGTCGAAGAAGCGCGTCGGCACCGAGCCGCCGCCCAGCGTCGTGCGGCCATTGGGGATGCCGTCGATCGAGAAGCCGATGCTGTCCTTGCCGAAGCCGCGCATGCTGATCGTGCTCTCGAAGCCGTCGCCGCCGAAGGCATTGGACGAGCCGACCTGGATGCCGGACACGCGCTCCAGCAGCTTGTCGGCCGAGACGCCGGTCGGGTAGTGCTCCAGGTCGGCCGCGGTGATCTTCACATTGGCGCGCGACTGGCGCAGGCCGATGGACTCGCCGGTCACCGTCACCTGGCTCAACGACTGCGAGCGGGCGGACGTGGGCGGGGGCGCGGTGTCGCCAGCGGCTTCGCTGGCGGGCCGGGCCGGGGCGGGAGCCTCCTGGGCCAGGACCGGGGCGTGGGCGGCGACGAGCAGCGCCGCCAGGGGCAGCGGCGCGAAAGGAAGGCGGGCGAGAGAGCGCATGGTGGAGGAGCTTTCAGCGGAATGATCAGGAACAGGGTGGAGGGGTACTGCGCGGATCGGGCCGGATGATCATTCACTGGTACGTACCACGTCAATCTCACCGCAGCATGTTTTCCGCAGAACCTCGGGTTTTCCTTCTGGAGCAACACCTGTCACAGCCACGTAAGACCCTCATGCGATGCGACCTGGGAGCAACCCTGTTGACCATCTGGTACGTACCATGAGAGCATTGACCGACATGAGCAAACGTCCCACCGAGGCCTCCGCGCCCCCTCCCCGCTACCGCCAGGTCGCCGACGCGCTGCGCGCGGCCATCGACGACGGCCGACTCGCCGACAACGAGGCCCTGCCTTCCGAGCGCGAGCTCACCGAGCAGCACCAGGTCAGCCGCGACACCATCCGCAAGGCGGTGCGGTTACTGGAGGACCATGGGCTGGTCTACAGCGACCACGGCCGCGGCACCTTCGTGGCGCCGGCGCTGGTGCGCCGCATGTCGCGCTACATCGACGGCTTCTCCGAGGACACCCGCCAGCGCGGCGGCCTGCCCACGCAGCGCATCCTCAACCTGGAGTTCAGCCCGGCCACGATGGCGATCGCCCAGCTGCTGCAGCTCGAGTCCGGCCATCCGCTCACCCGCGTGCGGCGGGTGCGCCTGACCAACGGCGTGCCCGTCGGCCTGCACGACGCCTACTTCCCGCTGCCGCCGGGCGTGAAGCTCGAGCTGCAGGAGGTGGAACGCGCCCGCTCGCTGTACCAGCTGCTGATGGAACGCGCCGGCTTCGCGCCGGTGGAAGCGGTGGAGAACCTGTTCGCCGCCAGCGCCGACGCGGAGGAAGCGCGGCTGCTCGGCGTGCCGGAAGGCGCGCCGCTGCTGGTCTGCGAGCGCATCACGCTGTCCGACCGGCGCGAGCCGATCGAGTACTGCCTCATGAAGTACGTGTCCAGCTACCGGTACAGCGCGCGGATCACGCAGTCCAGCCGGCTCGCCTGAGCGCCGGCCATCCGTCTTCCCGGCCTTTCCGCCTCCTTCTCGCCCCCTCCCGGCACCGCCGCCGATGCGCCCCTCCCTCCGCTTCCTCCTGGGACAGATCCTCTGGCTGCTCGCGGCCGTGGCCGTGCTCTACGCCCTCAAGGCGGCGGGCGAGCATGGGCTGCCCCGCGCCCAGGCCGGCCATGCGGTGCGCGCCGTGCTGTTCATCAACGGCACGCTGGGCGACAAGTCCTTCTTCGACGGCGCCGCCAAGGGCATGCGCGAGGCGGCGCGGCAGTTGCCGGTCACGGTCAAGATCGTGGAGGGCGGCACCGACCCGACGCGCTGGCTGCCGGCCCTGACCGCGCTGGTCGACAGCGGCGACTACGACCTGGTCGTCACCGGCACCTACACGATGGCGCCCTACGTCGAGCAGCTGGCGCAGGCCTATCCGGAACGTCGCTTCGTGCTCTACGACGCCGCCGTGGACGCCAGCCGCTGCGCCTGCCGCAATGTGCGCTCGCTGCTGTTCCGCCAGAACGAGGGCGCCTACCTGGCCGGCTGGCTGGCCGCGCGGCTGGACCGGGCCGGCCTGCCGGGCGTCGCGCCCGGGGGCGGCCTGGGGGTGATGGGCGGCATGCAGTTTCCGGTCGTCGACGACTTCATCGTGGGCTTCCGCGCCGGGGCCAAGGCCGCGGAGCCGGACCTGCCGGTGGCGACCCAGTACGCCAACTCCTTCTCCGATCCCGCGCTGGGCAAGGAGATCGCCAAGACGCTGTTCGGCCGCGGCGCCGGCATCGTCTTCCATGTGGCGGGCGCGAGCGGCCAGGGCGTCAACGAGGCCGCGCTCGAGACCGGCCGCTACGCCATCGGCGTCGACGTGGACCAGTACGCGCTCTACCGCCCGCGCCAGCCGGCGCTGGCGGCGCGCATCCTGACCTCGGTGGTCAAGAACGTCGATGTCGCGGTGCTCGAGGCGCTGCGCGCCTCCTTGAGCCACTCGGCGGCACCGGGCGGCGTCGTGTCGCTCGGCCTGGCGGAACGCGGCGTGAGCCTCGCGCCCCGCGCCGGCCTACTGGCACAGTGGCCGCCGGCGCTGTGGCAGGAGCTCGAACAGGTGCGCGCCGAGATCGTCGCCGGCCGGCGTCGCGTGCCGAGCGCCTTCTCCGCGAGGACGCCCGGATGAGCACCGCCCCGCCCGGACGGCTGTCGCTGCACGGCATTTCCAAGCGTTACCCGACCGGCACGCTGGCGGTGGACCAGGTGAGCCTGTCCATCGCGCCGGGCGAGGTGCATGCGATCGTCGGCGAGAACGGCGCCGGCAAGTCCACCGTGATGAAGATGCTCTACGGGCTGGAGCAGCCCAGCACCGGGCAGATCCGCCTGTACGGCCGGCCGGTGCGCTGGCGCACGCCGCGCGAGGCGATCGCCGCCGGCATGGGCCTGGTGCCGCAGCATGTGACGCTGGTGCCCTCGTTCACCGTCGCCGACAACGTGGTGCTGGGCCAGGAGCCGCGCCGCGGTCCGCTGCTCGACGCCCGGGTCGCGGTCGAGCAGGTCGCCGAGACGGCGCGCCGCTTCCGCCTGCCCCTCGATCCCCGTACGCCGGTGTCCCGGCTCTCGCTGGGCGAGCAACAGGCGGTGGGACTGCTCAAGGCGCTGCACCAGGGCGCCCGCATCCTGATGCTCGACGAGCCGACGGCGGTGCTGGCGCCCCAGCAGGCCGCGGCCCTGATGGAGGCGCTGCGGCGCTACGCCGACGACGGCCTGGCGGTGATCCTGATCACGCACCGGATTTCGGAGATCCGCGAGGTCTCGGACCGCTTCACCGTGCTGCGCGGCGGCCGCGTGGCCGGCAGCGCCGCGACCCGGGACGTCGGCGAGGCGGAGATCGCCGCGATGGTGGTGGGACGCACCGTCGCGCCGCGACGGGCGCGGCCGACGCCGGCGCCCTCCAGCGGCGCGCCGGTGCTCAGCGTGCGCGACGTGTCGGCCGCGGATTCCGCCGGCCGCCAGACCCTCGAGGACCTGACGCTGGAGATCGCCGGTGGCGAGATCCTGGGCGTGGCCGGGGTGGAAGGCAATGGGCAGGGGCTGCTCGCCGACGTGCTGGCGGGGCTGACACGCGCCGAGCGCGGGCAGGTGCTGGTCGACGGCGTCCCGCTGCGCGGACAAGGCGACGCCGGCATCCGCGCGGCCCGGGCGGCCGGCGTCGCGGCGCTGCCCGAAGACCGGCTGCACGACGGCGTCGCGCCGGACATGAGCATCACCGAGAACGCGATCGCCAACCGGCATGCCGAACCGCCCCTGGTCCGGCGCGGCCTGCCGGGCTGGTTCGGCGCGATGGACCTGGGCTGGGCGGCGCGCGAGACCGCCCGCCTGCTGCGCGACTTCGGCGTCGTGGCCGCGTCGCCCGAGGTTCCCATCCGCTCGCTGTCGGGCGGCAACATGCAGAAGGTCGTGCTGGCCCGCGAGATCGCCCTCGCCCCGCGCCTGCTGATCGCAAGCCAGCCGACGCGCGGCGTCGACATCGGCGCCTGCGAGTCGCTGCATGAGCGCCTGGAGGCGCTGCGGGACAGCGGCGCAGCCGTGCTGCTGATCTCGGCCGACCTGGACGAGCTGCTGGCGCTGTCGGATCGCATCGTCGTGATGTCGCAAGGCCGCCTGGTCGGGCACTTCGCGGCCGCGCAGGTCGACGCGCGGCGGCTCGGCCTCTACATGACCGGCGTGCGCCACGACCCGGCCGCCCGCGCCGACCTGGCCGCCGCCTTCACCCTTGATGAGGATCGCCTGCCGTGATGTCCGCCGCCCCTCCCGCGTACCGGGCCGCGCGCCGCGCCGGGCTCGCCCCCCTGCTCCGGCGCGCCGGGGCCGGCATCGGCACCTTGCCCCTGTCGCTGGCCGCGGCGCTGCTGGTCGGCTTCGCCCTGACCGCGCTGGTCAGCGACGAGCCGCTGCGCGCCTGGCTGGCGCTGCTCACCGGACCGCTGCCGGAGTTCCATCTCGGCGCGCATGGCTGGGAAGCGCGGCGCGTGGTGCTCTTCGGCGCCGCGATCGAGGACGCCATCACGCTGGCGCTGCTGGGCCTGGCGATCGCGCTGCCCTTCCGCGCCCGCCAGTTCACCCTCGGCGCGGACGGACAGATGTTCCTCGGCGCGCTGGCCGCGGTCGCGACCAGCCTCGCGCTCGCCGCCTGGCCCGCAGCCATCGTGCTGCCGGCGTCCTTGCTGGCCGCGATGGTCGTGGGCGGCACCTGGGGACTGCTGCCCGGATGGATGAAGGTCCGTCATGGCGCCAGCGAGATCGTGACCTCGCTGATGCTCAACCTGGTCGCGGTGCAGTTGTTCCGGCTGATCCTCAGCGAGTGGATGAGCGATCCGGGCGCGGGCTTCATCGCCACGCCCGTGCTGCCGCCGGCGGCGGCGCTCGCACCCCTGATCCCTGGCACCCATGTGAGCGCGATGCTGATCGCGGTACCGCTGCTGGCCTGGGCCGCGCAGGCGATGCTGGACCGGACCAGTGCCGGCTATGCGCTGCGCGCCGTCGGGCAGGCGCCGGACTTCGCGCGGCGCATGGGGCTGCCGGTGGCGCGCACGGTGATGCTGTCGACCGCGCTGGGCGGGCTGTTCGCCGGACTGGCGGGGCTGCATGTCAGCCATGCGCTGCTCGGGCGGCTGCCGGTGGACCTGCCGGCCGGGCTCGGCTATGAAGGGCTGGTGGTGGCGCTGCTGGCGCGCAACCAGCCGCGTGCCATCCCGATGGCCGCGCTGCTCTATGCCTACCTGCGCGCGGGCGGGCAGGCGATGGAGCGCGGCACCGATGTCCCGCGCGAGATGGTGCTGGTGATCCAGGCACTGATCATCCTGTTCGTCGTCTCCGAGCGTCTGTGGCCGCGGCTCGCCGAGGGCCTCGCGCGCTGGCGGGCGCGAGGCCACCACGCCTTGCCGTCGCCGGGAGCCGTCTCATGACCGACGCCTGGAGCCTCGTCGTCGCCGGACTCGCCGTCGCGCTGCTGCGGGCCACCACGCCGATCCTCTTCGCGGCGCTCGGCGCGCTGGTGTCGGACCTGGCCGGCTGCGTCAACGTGGCGCTGGAGGGCCTGATGCTGATCGCCGCGTTCTTCGGCGTCATGGGCGCGGTGCAGGCGGCCCACCTCTGGCCGGCGCTGCCGGTCTGGGGCCATGCGCTGGTCGGCGGCGGCGCCGCGCTGCTGGCGGCCCTGGCGCTGGCGCTGCTGCTGGCGGTCTTCCATCTCGAGTTCGGCGCCGACCTGATCGTCGCCGGCATCGCGATGAACCTGCTGGCCGCCGGGCTCACGGTGTTCCTGATGGCCAGCTGGGTCGGCGACAAGGGCTCCACCGCCACCCTCGTCAGCCCCGCGCTGCCCGCGCTGCGGGTGCCCGGCCTGGCCGGCTGGCCGGCGCTGGACCTGCTGGTCAACGGCGAAGGCGGCCGCGGCCATCCCTTGCCGCTGCTGCTGGCGCCGCTGGCGGTCGCGGCGGTGTGGCTGCTGCTGTACCGCACCCCGTGGGGCCGCTGGTTGCGGGCCACCGGCGAGAACCCGGCCGCCGCGCTCGCCGCCGGCATCCCGGTCAAACGCATGCAATACCTGGCGCTGCTGGCCAGCGGCGCGCTGGCCGGGCTGGGTGGCGTCTACCTCAGCATGGGCTACGTGACGCTGTTCCAGGCGGACATGAGCGCCGGTCGCGGCTTCCTGGCGCTGGCGGCCGTCTTCCTCGGCGCCCGCGCACTGGCCGGGACCACCGCGGCGGCGCTGCTGTTCGGCGCCAGCGCGGTGCTGGCCACCCAGCTCGGGGCGCTGGCCTGGCGGCCCCAGTTGCCGCAGATGCTGCCGCCCATCGTCACCCTGCTCGCCATGGCGGTGGCCGGCGCGCGCCGCAGTCGGCGGCCCAGGCCCGTCCCGTCCGTCACCGGCGACGCCCCCGAGATTCCCCCGAGACCTTGAAGGACCTTTCCAGGATGAACCAAGAGCAACTGCGCGACCGCATCCAGGCGTCGCTGACGCTGGCCGGCATGGGCGACGCGCTCGGCGCGCCGACCGAGCAATGGAGCATCGACGAGATCGCGGCCCGCTTCGGCGGACTGGTCACGCGTTTCGAGACCCCCACGCCGGACACCTTCGCCGGCGTGAATGGCGGCCTGCGGGCCGAGGTCACCGACGACGCGAGCCAGATGTACTACCTGGCGCGCGCGCTGGTGGCCGCCGACGGCCGGCTGGACCAGGCCGGCTGGGTCGAGTGCCTGCTGGACTGGGTGCGCACCAGTCCCAAGGCCGGCTTCATGGGCCCCAGCACCGCCGGCATCGTCAAGGCGCTGCAGGAAGGCACGGACCTGGCCAGCGTCGGCGTGATCGGCCAGTCGCGTCGCAAGCTCACCGGCATGGGCACGACCAACGGCGCGGCGATGCGGGTCGCGCCGGCCGGCCTGATCCACCCCGGCGACCTGGCCGCGGCCTGCGAGCAGGCTTTCGTCACCTGCATGCCTTCGCACGACACCGGGGTCGCAATCTCCGCGGCCTGCTCGATCGCCGCCGCCGTCTCGCGCGCGCTGGTCACGCCGCAGTCGCCCGACGCGCTGGGCGAGGTGCTCGCCGCCGCGGTGGAAGGCGCGACCCGCGGCGAGGCGATCGCCCGCGAGC
>NZ_PEOG01000106.1 GCF_002761755.1 Roseateles chitinivorans | reverse complement strand
CGCTGGAGGCGCTCGCGCGTGAGATCGGCGGGCCGCTGCTGGCCGCGGACCTGACCGCGGCAGGCGCCGTCGACGAACTGGCCGACGCGGTGCGCCGGGTCGGCGGCGTCGACGTGCTGGTGCACAACGCCGGCATCACCCGCGACCGCACGCTGGCGCGGATGTCCACGGCCGAATGGGACGCCGTGATGGCGGTCAACCTCGCGGCGATCCTGGCGATCGACGCGCGCCTGGACGAGGCGGGACTGCTGAACGCGGGCATCCGCGAGGTCTGTCTCTCGTCGATCAGCGGCATCGCCGGCAACGCGGGACAGACCAACTACAGCGCGTCGAAAGCGGCGTTGATCGGCTATGTCGCGGCGCGCGCCGGCGACCTGGCTGAACGTGGCGGCACGATCAACGCGGTAGCGCCGGGATTCATCGAGACCGCGATGACCCGCCGCATGCCGCTGCTGGTGCGGGAGGCCGGCCGCCGCCTGAACGCCCTCAAGCAAGGCGGCACGCCCGCGGACGTGGCCGAGGCCATATCCTTCCTTGCCTCGCCCGCCGCGCATCCGCTGACCGGGCAGGTGCTGCGCGTCTGCGGGCAGTCGCTGCTGGGCGCATGAGCGCCCGGCGCCGCTGACCGGCCGATCAGATGTAGCCCATCAGCAGCAGGATGACGAGGATCAGCACGACCAGGCCCAGGCCGCCGCTGGGGTAGTAGCCCCATCCGCGGCTGTGCGGCCAGGTGGGCAGCGCGCCGATCAGGAGCAGGATGAGAACGACAAGCAGGATGGTGCTGATCATGCGGATCTCCGGCATCTTGTGAATCGGACCCGGCCGGTGCCCTGAGCGCCGCCGGCGGATGCCTTGGCTCGGCAACCGCTGTGCCTGCGTCGACGTTCGCTCTCACCCGCGCGATCCCCCATCGGGAGCCCCCCATCGCCCGCCCATTCGGAGCGATGGTCAAGGGACCAGGATCTCCGTGAGCATTGGCTTCCTTCCGGTCGCGCATTGAGGCAGATCAATCGCTCGCTGCCATGGCGTCGCGACCTTCCCGGACCGACTTGCCGATCCGCCGTTTCGGCACCAGCATGTCGACCCCTCGCCCTCTACTCGCCGCTTGATCATGACCCCCTTGCTTCCTGATTCCCACACGAGCGCCGCGACGCCCGCGACACTCCCCGCGCCTCTTCGAAAGGCGCGGCTTGAACGCTCCGACGAAGAAACGATCGGCCTGCGCGTGCCTCCCGAGGTCTGCGAACTGATCGACCGCGCCGCCGCAGCTGCGGAGAAGTCTCGCGAAGCCTTCCTGATGGATGTCATCCTGGACGCGTCCGAGGCAGCGCTCCTTCACCGGGCCACGTTCGGGCTCGACGAGGCGCAACTGAGCGCCTGCCACGCGCTGCTCGACCGCCCGCTGGACGAGAACCCCGGCTTCCAGCGGCTGATCGCCAGGAAAGCGCCATGGGCGACGTAACGAACATGCTTCAACCGCCCCAGTTGCTGACGACAGCGCACGTCCGTGGCGAGTTCTCCTGCGGACACGTCGTGCTCGACGCCTGGCTCCAGCAGCGGGCGCAGCCCAACCAGGCCAGCGGTGCGTCGAGGACCTATGTCGTCGCGACGGCTCGCGGCGTCGTGATCGGCTACTACTCGATCGCGCCGACGGCGCTCGAAGCGCGTCTTGCCAATGGGTCGCTGCGTCGCAACGCGCCGACGCCCATCCCGATGTACCTGCTGGGCCGTTTGGCCGTCGACGCGTCATGGAACGGCCGTGGCATCGGCGCAGCCTTGCTGCAGGACGCTCGAGCCCGTGCTGAAGAAGCTTCACGGATCGCCGGCGGCAAGGGCCTGCTCTGTCATGCCATCGATCATCGCGCGAAGGCGTTCTATACCCGGCAAGGGTTCGCGCCGTCGCCTATGGAGCCGCTGATGCTCATGCTCGCTCTTTCGCCCCCAACGGTGCGCCGCCTCCCACCATCCGCATGAGCACCGCCGCCGTGCGCTGCATCAGCGGCGTCGCGCGCTTGCTGGTCGGTGTGACCAGGCAGAGCGTGCTCTGGATGTCGGCCCGCGCGAACGGGGTCTTGACCAGACGCTCCGGACGCTCGTAGATCTGCAGTGCGTCCTCGCCAAGCGCCGCATGGCCGATGTTCGCCGCGACGCAGTCCAGGATCGCCGGCACGCTGGCCACCTCCCAGCGGACATCGAGCTGCACCCCCGCCATCGCGGCGGCCTGCTCCATCAGCGAGCGGAAGATGTGCCCCCGCTGCGGCATCACCAGCGGGTAGCGCGACAGCTGCGACAGCGTCGGCGGTCGCGCCGGCGCCTGGTCCTTCGGACTCACCAGGCACAGCCGCTCGCGGCGCAGCGGCAGGATCTCCAGTGCCGGCAGCGGCTCCGGGTTGTAGACCAGTGCGAGGTCGGTGCGCCCGGTCAGCAGCCACTCGGTCAGATGCACCGAGAAGCCCTCCATGATCGTCAGCCGCGCCTGCGGCATCTCCGCCTGGAATGCCCGGATCAGCGCCAGCGTGTGCAGCCGCGCCAGCGTCGGCGGCATCGCGATGGTGATCTGCCCCACCGGCTCGCTGCGGCGCGACCGCAGGTCGTCCTTCGCATGGCTCACCAGGTTGAGGATGTCCTGCCCGTGTTGCAGCAACCGCCGCCCGGCCTCGGTCAGCGCCACGCCGCGACCGTTGCGCAGCAGCAGGGTCTCGTGCAGCTCGGTTTCCAGCGCCCGCACCTGCCGGCTCAGGGCCGGCTGCGCCACCCCGAGCACCATCGCGGCCTTGCTGAAGCTGCCGTGCTCGGCGACATGGACGAAGGTTTCCAGCTGGGTCAGGTTCATGCGCGGATGCTCTCACGATCCGGCATGGCCGGACCATCCAGCCCATGCCTGATCGGAATATCAGCTAGTGGAAGCTAGAACTGGATCGTCTGGCCCGGGCAGACCAGAATCCGCCGCATTCCTTCCCCGTCCGCCCTCCTCCGGAACCGTTCCCGTGATCGCTCCCCTCGCCGGCATTTCCTCGATGGCCACCCGCGTGCTGCTGGCCGAGCTGTCCGCCGCCTACACCGCCGCGCATGGCCTGGAAATCCGCTTCGAGTCGATCGGCGGCGTCGATGCCGCCCGCCGCGTCGAGTCCGGCGAGGGCGTCGACCTGGTCGTCCTGGCCGCCGACGCGATGGCGCGCCTCCTCGCCTCCGGTCGCCTGCGGGCCGACTCCCTGCGGCCCATCGCCGACTCGCCGATGTACATCGCCGCGCCCGAGGGGCAGGCCCAGCCCACCGTCGACAGCGCCGATGCGCTGCGGCAGGCGCTGCTGGATGCGCGCGCCATCGGCTACTCGACCGGCCCCAGCGGCCAGGCGCTGCTGGCGCTGCTCGCGGACTGGGGCTTGACGGATGCGCTGGCCGGGCGGCTGCGCCAGTCGCCCGCCGGCATCCCGGTCGCCACGATGGTCGCGCAAGGCGATGTCGACCTCGGTTTCCAGCAGCTCAGCGAATTGCAAGGCCATCCCGGCGTGACGCTCCTCGGCCCGATGCCGCCGGGCCTGGAGATCGTCACCCGCTTCACCGCCGCCGTCGCGGCCACCAGCGGCGAGCCCGCCACCGCGCAGCGCGTCGTCGACGACTTCGCCTCGGCCCGCCACGATGCGCTGCGCCGTCGACTCGGGCTGGCCACGCCGGCCGCCTGAACCCGCCTCACGCCCTCCACCGTCCACCAGGAATCCGCCATGTACGAACTCGGCGTCGTCTACCGCAACATCACCCGCGCCGAGCGCAGCGCCGCTGACGCGCTCGGCCACTTCGGCGCCGCGACGGTCCATGAGGCGCTCGGCCGGGTCGGCCTGCTCAAGCCCTACATGCGGCCGATCCAGACCGGCGTGTCGGTGTCCGGCACCGCCGTCACCGTGCTGCTGCAGCCCGGCGACAACTGGATGCTGCACGTCGCCGCCGAACAGATCCGCGAGGGCGACATCGTCGTCGCCGCCGTCACCGCCGAATGCAGCGACGGCTATTTCGGCGACCTGCTCGCCACCTCCTTCAAGGCGCGCGGCGCCCGCGCGCTGATCATCGACGCCGGCGTCCGCGACGTGCGCATGCTCAACGAGATGGGCTTCCCGGTCTGGAGCAAGTGCATCTCGGCCAAGGGCACGATCAAGGCGACGCCCGGCTCGGTCAACATCCCGATCGTGTGCGCCGGGGCGCTGGTTCACCCCGGCGACGTGATCGTCGCCGACGACGACGGCATCGTCTGCGTCCCGGCCGCGATGGCGCCGAAGACGCTGGATGCCGCCGCCGCCCGCGAGGCCAATGAAGGCGCCAAGCGCGACCAGTTCGCCGCCGGCGTGCTCGGACTGGACCTCTACAAGATGCGCGAGCCGCTGGCCAAGGCCGGCCTGCGCTACATCGACTGATTCGGCCAACGACCGACGCCCCTGGAGACAACAACGATGACCGCTCCCCGCTTTCGCCCCCGCCGCGCCGCCCTCGCACGCAGCGGGCAAGTCCTGGCCCTGGCCGCCGCGACGCTGCTCGCCGCATCCCTGCCCCGCCTCGCCGCGGCGCAGGCCAGCGCCCCCGCCACCGACTGGCCGACCCGGCCGGTGCGCATCCTCACGCCCTTCCCGGCCGGTGCCGGCCCGGAGACCGTGGCCCGCGTCGTCGCCGAGAAGCTGTCGAAGAAGTGGGGCAAGCCGGTGATCGTCGAGAACAAGCCCGGAGCCAACGGCTTCATCGCGATCGACGCCTTCAAGCGCGGCGCCACCGACGGCCACGACCTGATCCAGCTGGACAACGCCCACCTGGTCATCTATCCGCACCTGTTCAAGAAGCTGCCCTACGACCCGGTCAAGGACTTCGACCCGATCGCCCCGCTGTTCAAGACCTACTTCTTCGTCGGTGTGTCGGCCAACAGCAAGTACAAGACCGTCGGCGACATCGTGGCCGATGCCAAGGCCCATCCCGGCGCGCTGAACTACGGCTCCTGGTCGGTCGGCAACCCGGTGCACCTGGGCGCGGCGCAGCTCGAGGCGATGACCCAGACGCAGATGACGCACGTCGTCTACAAGGAGACGTCGATGCTCTACACGGCCGTGGCCAACGGCGAGCTCAACTTCGCCCTGGGCACGATGGCGACGGCGGGGCCGCTGCAGCGGGCCGGCAAGATCCGCTTCATCGCCATCACCGGCCCGAAGCGCCACCCCGCCTTCCCCGATGTCCCCACCGTCGTCGAGTCCGGCGGTCCCGCGGGCTACGAGGCCACCGGCTGGACCACCATCGCGGCGCCGCGCGGCCTGCCCAAGGCGGTGCAGGAGCGCATCCAGCGCGACATCGAGGCCGCGCTGGCCGAGCCCGACATCCGCGAGCGCTATCTCACCTTCGGCTACGACGTCTTTCCGACCACGAAGGAGCAGTACATGGGCTTCATCTCGGCCGAGTCGGCCAAGTACGCGGCGCTGATCAAGCGCTTCAACCTCTCGCTGGACTGACATGAGCACCGCCGCCCCCGATCACGCCCAGCCGCCGGCGCTGGAGGACCTGCGCGTCGGCCTGGTCGGCTACGGCGAGGTCGGCCGCATCCTGGCCGAGGACCTGCGTGCCGCCGGCGTCGCCGTCAGCGCCTACGACCTGAAGCTGAAGTCGCCGTCTGTCGACGCCGACACCATGCGGGAGCACGCGGTGCAGTTCGGCGTCGCGCTGAGCCCGTCGGCCACCATGGTGGCGACGCCGGCCGACCTGGTCGTGAGCGCCGTCACGGCCAGCCAGACGCTGGACGCGGCGCGTGCGGCCGCTGCGGGATTGCGCCCCGGCACCTTCGTGCTGGACTTCAATTCGGCCTCGCCCAAGGCCAAGCGCGAGGCGGCCGAGGCGGTGCATGCGGCCGGCGGCCGTTATGTCGAGGGCGCCGTGATGACCAGCGTGCCGCCGTATCGGATCAAGGTGCCGCTGCTGCTGGGCGGCCCGCATGCGGACGCGATCGCGCCGCTGCTGGCACGCCTGGGCTTCGCCGCCAGCGTGGGCAGCGCGGAACTCGGTGTCGTCAGCGCGACCAAGATGTGCCGCAGCGTGATGATCAAGGGCATGGAGGCCATGGTCATCGAAAGCCTCACCGCCGCCCGCCATTACGGCGTCGAGGAGGCGGTGCTGGCTTCGCTGAAGGAAACCTTCCCCGGCATCGACTGGGACAGGCAGGCCGCCTATTTCTTCCAGCGCGTGATCCAGCACGGCCGACGCCGCAGCGAGGAGGTGCGCGAGGTCGCGGAGACCGTCCGCGACGCCGGGCTCACGCCCTGGAGCGCCGAAGGCACCGCCGAGCGCCAGGCCTGGATGGCCGACCTGGCCGAGGACGGCCTGTTCGGCGAGCGCGGCGATCCGGCCTTCGGCCGCAGCCCCGACTGGCGCACCGAGGCCGACCGGCTGCTGGCCCACCTGGCCAGGCCCAAGCTGCCGCCGCAGGGCTGACCGGGCCCCGCCGCCGGCGCCTCGAACTCTCCGCGATTTCCTGATGTCCCCGATCCCGCACAAGGACCTGTGATGACGCTTCCCACCACCGGCGGCTTCGACAAGACCCCGGGCTGGCTCGACTGGCATCCGAGCCCGTCGACCCCGCGCTTCCGGCTGCCCGAAGGCGCCGTCGACGCGCACTGCCACGTCTTCGGCCCGGGCGCCGAGTTTCCCTACGCGCCCGAGCGCAAGTACACGCCCTGCGACGCGGGCAAGGCCCAGCTCTTCGCGCTGCGCGACCGGCTGGGCTTCAGCCGCAACGTGATCGTGCAGGCCACCTGCCATGGCGACGACAACCGCGCGATGCTCGATGCCTGCCGCGCGTCCGGCGGCCGCGCGCGCGGTGTGGCGACCGTGCGTCGCGGCATCACCGACGCGCAGCTGCACGAGCTGCACGAAGCCGGCGTGCGCGGCGTGCGCTTCAACTTCGTCAAGCGCCTGGTCGACTCCACCCCGCGTGACGAGCTGATGGAGATCGCGCAGCGGGTGAAGGCGCTGGGCTGGCATGTCGTCCTCTACTTCGAGGCGCCCGACCTGCCCGAGCTGTGGGACTTCTTCGCCGCGCTGCCCACCACCGTCGTCGTCGACCACATGGGCCGGCCCGACGTGACCCGGCCGGTGGACGGGCCGGAGTTCGCCCTGTTCCTGCGCTTCCTGCGCGAGCATCCCTTCGTCTGGAGCAAGGTGACCTGCCCGGAGCGGCTGTCGATGGCCGGCCCGCCGGCGCTGAACGGCGAGACGGCGCCCTACCGCGACGTGATCCCCTTCGCGCGCCGCGTCGTCGAGGAGTTCCCCGACCGGGTGCTCTGGGGCACCGACTGGCCGCATCCCAACCTCAAGGACCACATGCCCGACGACGGCCTGCTGGTCGACGTCATTCCGCGCATCGCCCCCACCGCCGACCTGCGCCAGCGCCTGCTGGTCGACAACCCGATGCGGCTGTACTGGCCGGAGACCGCGGCCCGATGAGCCCGACCGCGAACCGCTTCCAGGAGACCCGCATGTCGATCGACAAGCCCTACCGGGACATCCCGGGCACCACCATCTTCGATGCCGACCAGGCCCGCAAGGGCTACTGGCTCAACCAGTTCTGCATGTCGCTGATGAAGGCGGAGAACCGCGCCCGCTTCAAGGCCGACGAGCGCGCCTACCTCGACGAATGGCCGATGACGCCGGCGCAGAAGGAGGCCGTGCTGGCGCGCGACCTCAACCAGTGCATCCGGCTGGGCGGCAACATCTACTTCCTGGCCAAGATCGGCGCCACCGACGGCCGCAGCTACCAGCAGATGGCCGCCGGCATGACCGGCATGACCGAGAGCGACTACCGCGACATGATGCTGGCCGGTGGGCGCCAGCCCGATGGCACGCCGCGGCGCAAGCCGGTGGACGACGCGGCGGCCGCCGACGCGAAGCAGGCGACCGCGGGCGACACCCGGGGCGCGACGAAAGGATCGGCCCGATGAGCACGCATGCGCGCATCACCGCCTCGGTCTACACCTCACACGTGCCGGCGATCGGCGTGGCGATGGACCAGGGCCGCACGCAGGACCCTTACTGGCAGCCGCTGTTCGCGGGCTATGAGGCCTCGCGCCGCTGGATGGCGGAGCACCGGCCCGACGCGATCGTGCTGGTCTACAACGACCATGCCAACGCATTCAGCCTGGACATGATCCCGACCTTCGCGCTCGGCACCGCCGAGCGCTACGACCCCGCCGACGAAGGCTGGGGCCCGCGCGCGGTGCCGCCGGTCCTCGGTCATGGCGAGCTGGCCGCCCACCTCGCGCAAAGCGTGATCCAGCAGGACTTCGACCTGACGCTGGTCAACCGCATGACGGTCGACCACGGCCTGACCGTGCCGCTGTCGCTGATGTTCGGCGAACAGCCGGCCGGCGCGCCGCACTGGCCGGTGCCGGTGATCCCGCTGGCGGTCAACGTGGTGCAGTACCCGGTGCCCTCGGGCCGGCGCTGCCTGCAACTGGGCCAGGCGATCCGCCGCGCGGTGGAAAGCTTCGACGCGCCGCTGAAGGTGCAGGTCTGGGGAACCGGCGGCATGAGCCACCAGTTGCAGGGGCCGCGCGCCGGGCTCATCAACCACGCCTGGGACCAGGCCTGGATGGACCGCCTGATCGCCGACCCGCGCGGCCTGTCCGAGATGCCGCACCTGGAGTACGTCCGCGAGGCCGGCTCCGAAGGCATCGAGCTGGTGATGTGGCTGATCGCGCGCGGCGCGATGAGCGACCTCGCCGACCCCGCGGACGTCGACGTCCCGCTCCGCGCGCCCCGCGTCGCCCACCGCTTCTATCACGTGCCGGCCTCCAACACGGCGGTCGGCCACCTGATCCTCGAGAACCCCTGATCCCTCGGGATCGCGGGAGTCCCACCCGATCCCGCCTCACTGGAGCCCTTCATGTCCACTCCCCTGCGCATCGCGCTGGCCGGCGCCGGCGCCTTCGGCCAGAAGCACCTCGACGCGCTGCGACTCATCGACGGCGTCGAGGTCGTGTCGCTGATCAGCCGCGATATCGACAAGACCCGCGAGACCGCCGCCCGCTACGGCATTGGCCACGCCACAACCGAACTCGGCGAGGCGCTCGCGCGCGACGACGTCGACGCGGTCATCCTCTGCACGCCGACGCAGCTGCATGCCCGCCAGGCGCTGGCCTGCCTGGAGGCCGGCAAGCATGTGCAGGTCGAGATCCCGCTGTGCGACGTGCTGGCCGACGGCGAGGCCGTCGTCCGCCGCCAGCGCGAGACCGGCCTGGTCGCCATGTGCGGCCACACCCGCCGCTTCAACCCCAGCCATCAGTGGATCCACCGCCGCATCGCCGCCGGCCAGCTGCGGATCCAGCAGATGGACGTCCAGACCTACTTCTTCCGCCGCACCAACATGAATGCGCTGGGCCAGCCCCGCAGCTGGACCGACCACCTGCTCTGGCACCACGCGGCGCACACGGTGGACCTCTTCGCCTGGCAGTGCGGCAGCCCGATCGTCAAGGCCCATGCGCTGCAGGGGCCGATCCATCCCGAGCTGGGCATCGCCATGGACATGAGCCTGCAGCTGCAGGCGGCCAACGGCGCCATCTGCACCCTGTCGCTGTCCTTCAACAACGAAGGGCCGCTGGGCACCTTCTTCCGCTACATCGGCGACACCGGCACCTACATCGCCCGCTACGACGACCTGGTCACCGGCAAGGACGAGACCATCGACGTCAGCCGGGTGGACGTGTCCATGAACGGCATCGAGCTGCAGGATCGCGAGTTCGTCGCCGCGATCCGCGAGGGTCGCGAGCCGGTGGCCAGCGTCGCGCAGGTGCTGCCCTGCTACCAGGTGCTGCACGAGCTGGAGCAGGCCCTGAAGGCCGGCTGAGGCGGCTGGCGCCGGCCGGCGGCGGGGAGTGGCACGGCGGACGGTCGGCGCGGTTAGGATGGCCGCCTCGTCCCCGTGCCGCCGATGGACCGCCTGCCCCCCTACGCTCCCCGCTCGCTGACCCGACTGGCCCTGTGGCTGGCGGTCGGCAACCTCGTCATCGCCGCGGCCATCGTCGCCGCGACCTGGCTGGCGCTGCGAGCCGGCCGCGAATCCGACCTGACCCGCGCCCGCGAGACCACCGAGAACCTGGCCGCCAGCCTCAGCATCGAGATCGGCGCCGAGCTCAAGCAGGTCGACAACGCGCTGTCGACGCTGGCGCTGCAGTACCGCCGCGCCAGTGCCGACCCGGAGGCGCTCAAGCGCGCGATGGAGCGCGCGCTGGCCGACCAGCGCAGCCTGCTGCCGCAGGTCGACGCGATCCGCATGACCGACGCCCGCGGCCAGGTGATCTACGGCCTGGCCAGCGAGGAGAGCAGCGTCAGCGTCGGCGACCGGGACTACTTCCAGCGCGCCCGCGACGGCGATGGCGCGGTGATCTCCGAGCCGCTGTTCGGCCGCGTGCTGCGCAAGTGGGGCATCGTCGTCGCGCGCCGGCTCGAGGCCGAGGACGGCAGCTTCGCCGGCGTCGTCTACACCACGCTCTCGACCGAGCACTTCATCGAGGGCTTCAAGGGCCTGACGATCGGCGCGGAGGGCGCGATCTCGCTGCGCACCCGCAGCCAGCGGCTGATCGCGCGCTACTCGGCGGCGGAGCCGCATTCGATCCGCGGGGTCGGCGACGTGATCGTGTCCGAGGACCTGATGCGCAAGATGGCGGCCAACCCGCAGCAGGGGTGGTACGTGACCAAGACCCGGCTCGACAACATCGAGCGCATCACCTGCTACCGCCAGGTGCGCGGCTACCCGCTGACCATCTTCACCGGCGCCAGCACCGCCGACTTCCTGGCCGCCTGGCGCGGCGAGGTCATCCAGCAGAGCGCGCTGGCGGCCGTGGTCATCCTGACGGTGCTGGGCTGCTCGGTGCTGGTCTTCCTGCAGCAGCGCCGCGACCGTCGCGCCGCCACCGGTCTGCAGCAGCTGGCGCTGGAACAGGCGCTGATGCTGGATAACGACATGGTCGGCATGATGCGGCTGCGCGACCGCAACGTCGTCTGGCAGAACCGCGCGCTGGCCTCGCTGTTCGGTTATGCGCCCGGCGAGCTGCTCGGGCAGCCGACCCGCCAGCTCTACCTGGACGAGGCCAGCTTCCGCGAGGTCGGCGAGGCCGCCTACCCCGCCATCGAGTCCGGCCGGCGCTACCGCCAGCAACTGCGGATGCGGCGCAAGGACGGCACGCCGGTGTGGATCGACCTGAGCGGCGCGTCGGTGTCGGGCAACGAGTCGCTGTGGATGATGATCGACATCTCCGCGCTCAAGGAGAGCGAGGCCACCGCGCGGCACCTGGCGGTGCATGACGCGCTGACCGGCCTGCCCAACCGCGTGCGCTTCACCGAGCGGCTGGCCGGCGCGCTGACGCTGCTGGGCGAACGCGTCGGGCTGGTCGCGGTGTGCTGGGTGGACCTGGACGGCTTCAAGGAGCTGAACGACCAGTTCGGCCATGAGGCTGGCGACGTGGTGCTGCGGGTGGTGGCGCAGCGCCTGCAGGCCGGCGTGCGCAACCACGACCTGGTGGCCCGCATGGGGGGCGACGAATTCGCCCTGCTGCTGACCGCGCTGCGCGCCGAGCACGAGGCCGAGCCGGCGCTGCGTCGCATGCTGGCGTCCATCGCCGAGCCGATCCGCCTGCCTGACGGCGATCACGCGTCGGTCACGGCCAGCATCGGCATCGCGTTTGCCCCGCTCCATGGCCGCCAGGCGGAAGCGCTGATGCGGCTCGCCGAGACGGCGATGACGATGGCCAAGCGCGCCGGCAAGCGGCGCGTGGTGTCGGCCAGCAGCATGCCAGGGAACGCCATGAACGCACCGAACTCGCCGGCGACCTCCGTCGGCCCCGACGCGCCCACGCCGGTGGACGCGATCGACACGCCGTCCAGCCCCGCGCCCGAACCGGGCACCGACAGCGCCGCGCCCGCCGGTCAGCGGCCCCGCGACCCGGGCCCGCCGGCGGTGCCGGACCATTCGTTCGACGAATCGGTCGCCGGGGAGGAAGATCCGGGCGCCACGCTCGACGGCGAGGACAGCAGCCGCGTGCCGCCGCGGCGGTCGTAGCCGTCAGCCTGGCGGCGCGGCCGGGCCGCGGGATCGACATCGGCGTCGATGTCCGTCCCCCTGCCGAGCGCGACGGCGATATCGACACCTGCAGGGAGCGATCGTCATGACCGAGGAAACCTCCAGCCCGCACACCAGCGACCGCCATCGGGTCAATGTGCAGGACGACTACGAGCTGCGTTACTGGGGCGAGCGCTTCGGCGTCTCGCCGGAGCTGCTGCGGCACGCGGTGGATGCGGTCGGCACCAGCGCCAAGGCCGTCGAGGAGTGGCTCCAGGCGCATCGTTGAGCCGCCACGACGGCCCTCCTCCCCGGCCCGGCGCCTGCCTCTTCCTCCGCCCCTCGCCCGCTTGCGGGAGAGGGGTCGGGGTGAGGGCCAGCAGCCGACCGCAGGCCCTCACCCCTGCCCTCGCCCGCGTGCGGGAGAGGGCGTTCCTTGGCGCATGGAGGGGATGAGGGACTGGCCAGGAACGGGGATTGCTGCCTAGGCAGCTTGCCGATCCCGGCCAGCCAGGAGTGCCCAGCATGGATGCCGACTTGGACCTCGCGTCTTCCCTGTCTCCCCCGGACGCCGCCCCGTGCGACGCTGACACCGGCGCGATCTCGCGTCGCGGCCTGCTGATCGCCGGCGCGGGCGCTTCGGCCGCGGTCGCCGCCGGGGC
>NZ_PEOG01000105.1 GCF_002761755.1 Roseateles chitinivorans | reverse complement strand
CGAGGCGGCGCTGGTCACGGCAGTCGCGGCCACCGTCGACCTGATCGTGGTGCCCCCGCGCCTGACGCCCGGCTTCGAGCGACGCCTGTCGGCGAGGGCGCTGGCCGCCGTCTATGCGAGCTTCGCCCTTGGGCTGACGGTGGCGGCGCTGCGGGAGCGCCGCGCACCGCCCCTTGGCCGCCTCAGGGCAGCGGCTTGTCCATCGCCGCATTCGTCGCATCCACCGGCGTCGGCCCGCTGCCCAGCTCCACGCCGGTGACCGGCTCGCTCAGCGGATCGGATGCGGTACGGGTGCGCATGGCCTCGCAGTCCCGTTCCTCGTCGGGCGTGAGCCCCACCGACGCCTGGCCATCGCCGCCGTCGACCGCGCACTGGCGCTCGCGGTCGGACTCGTACAGGAAGATCTTGTTGTCGTTCCACGGGCCGCGCATGTCGCCTTCACCCTGCGACATGTTGTAGTAGACCGAGGCGAACTCGGGCTTGCCGGGCAGCTTGCCGGGCGGGAAGTTCGGGCTGATCGAGTACAGCGCCTTCTCGAACGAGCGCTGGTGGGCGATCTCGCGGGTCATCAGGAAGCCGAGCGCTTCCTTCACCCCGGGATCGTCGGTCACCGCGATCAGGCGCTCGTAGACGATCTTGGCGCGTGCCTCGGCGGCGATGTTGGAGCGCAGGTCGGCGGTCGGTTCGCCGATGCTGTCGATGTAGCCGGCATTCCAGAGCTGGCCGCCGGAGTTGGTCAGCGCCGGTCCGCCGCCGTACAGCACCTGCGTCACATGCGAGTCGTTGCCGGCGCCTTGCAGCGATCGGAACAGCTCCGCTTCGGAATCGGTCGCCTCGGCCAACTGGCCCTTGGCGCCCTTGTTGAGCATCGCGACGATGGTGCCGATGACCTCGAGGTGGCTGAGCTCCTCGGTGGCGATGTCGAGCAGCATGTCCTTGCGGCCGGGATCGTCCTCGGCCAGCGCCTGGGTGAAGTAGCGGCAGGCCGCGGCGAGCTCGCCCTGCGGGCCGCCGAACTGCTCGAGCATCAGATTGGCCAGCGCTGGGTTGCACTCGCGGACGCGGACGGTGTACTGGAGGCGTTTGTTGTGGGCGAACATGGAATCTCCTTGCTGTTGGCGGGGGGAGTGGATCGAGAGGGACCGGGAAGCGCCGCACCGCGGAGCGCTGCATGGGCAGGGCCGGCTTGCGTGGCGACAGCGTCGATCTGGCAAGGGCCGATCCAGCGCTGCGAAGAGGGTCTCGCGGCGCAGCGATGCCCGGAGATCACCGAGGCCATCGGGTTTTGGAGCGGTCCGGAAAAATGCATCGATTCGTTTCCGACATCCGGCAGGGGATGCGGCAGAACTCACACACTTGTCCAGGCAAGTGTTTTTGGGGTCAGGTCTTGCGTCCGCATGGAGCGATCTGGCGCGATGCGAGGCCTGCGCGCTTGCTCTCTCTAGCAGACGTGAACGCGCTGCCTCCCGCGAGACGGAGCCGGTTCATCAGCCGGTCGTCGACAACCGCCCGTCGCCCGGAAAGCCCGATGGCATGGGCCTTGCTGTGATGAGGGTGTTGGCATGTGCCAATGACCCATTGACGGAGACACCATGACTCAGCAATCCAACCAAGGTCAGTCGACCCCAGGCCAGCAAGGCGGTTCCGGCTCGCAGCGCGAGCAGAACCAGCAGAACCAGCAAGGCCAACAACAGGGCCAGCAAGGCCAGCAGGACCAGAACCGCGAGCAGCAGCGCCAGCAGGGTCAGAACCAAGGCCAGCAAGGCCAGGCTTCTCAAGGTCAGGAGCAGCAGCGCCAGCAAGGCCAGGAGCAGCAGCGCCAGCAAGGTCAGCAGCGCGAGGACGGCTCCCAGAACCGCGCCGAGCAGCAGCGTCAGCAAGGCGGCCAGCAGCGTGAAGAGGGCGGCCAGCAGCGCGACGAGCGTTGAGCCTCTGGCAGCGCAGGGGCCGTCCCCTCTGGGGGCGGCCCCTTTCATCTTTCAGCGAAAAGGAATTCCATGGCCGAAGCAACCCGTGCGTTCACTGTCGACGACCTCTGCAACGAGCAGCGCATCGAGTCGCTCGATCTGCAACCGGGAGGCCAGCGTGTGGTGTGCGCGGTGAAGTCGGTCCAGCGCGCGGACGATGCCTACCAGACGCATCTGTGGCTGCTCCCCGTGGACGGCGGACCGTCCAACCGGCTCACCTTCGTGCCCAGCAAGAATTCGCGACCGCGCTGGTCTCCCGGCGGCGATCGCATCGCCTTTCTCAGCGACCGGCATGGCGGGCCGAAGCAGGTGTACCTGATGCCCGCGGACGGCGGAGAGGCGCGCCAGATCACGCGTTTCGCCGGCACCGTGGTCGATCTGGCCTGGCGGCCGGATGGCCGACAGCTCGCACTGGTCTGCGCGGTCAATGTCGATCCGGACCGACGTGTCGACGGCACGCGGGAGATCGACCTGCAGCGCCCGATCGCCGCCGCGACGGCGCCGGAGGTGGTCTGGCGTCTGCCTTACAAGATGGATGGCGCCGGCTATGTGCTCGGCGCCCGGCTGCATGTCGTGCTCCTGGACATCGAGTCGCAGGAGGCGACGCCGCTCACGCGCGGCGACTATGACGTGGGCCATCTCGCCTGGTCGCGTGATGGCCGGCACCTGGCTTTCACGCGGGGCCGCGAGGACGAACGCGAAAGCCATTGCACCGACGTCTGGGTATTGGACCTGGATGGTCCCGTGCGGTCGTTTCCCGCGGCCCGACGGCTCAGCACGACGGTGGCGACCGCTTCCTGGCCCGCGTTCTCGCCGGACGGATCGACGATCGCCTTCATGGGCGCCGAGAACGGCGGCGACGCGATCATGAGACTGTGGGCGGTGGACGTCGGCAGCGGCGTGACGCGCCGGGTGGCCGACGAGGATCTGGAGCTCTTCAGCAACCCGCTGTTCTGGGACGCCGATGGACGCCGGCTGCGCGCGGTGCAGGCCTGGCGCGGCGTCCAGCGCATCGTGTCGATCGATGTCGGCAGCGGCGAGGTGACCGCGCTGGTCGATCCACCCGCCGGGCAGGTGAGTGCGATGGCGGTGGGCGAGGCGATCGCCTATGTCGAGGAAGGTGTCGATCACCCGATCGAAGCCCACTGCTGCGACCTCGACGGTCGCGACCCGCGACGCATCAGCGACTTCAACGCCTGGTGGCGCCAGCGGCATGCGCTCAAGCTCGAGCGCCGCCGCTTCGAGGTGCCGGACGGCGAGGGCGGCACCGAGCAGATCGACGGCTGGCTGCTGCTTCGCGAGGGCGAGCCCTCGCCGCGCCGGCTGCTGGTCGACGTGCATGGCGGACCGGCCAGCTATGTGGCCCTGCAGTTTCCGACGACACCGTACTGGCAGGTGCTCGCCAGCCAGGGGTGGGCGATCCTGGCGCTCAATGCGGTGGGCTCGGCCAGCTACGGTCGACGGTTCAGCGAGCGGCTGCGCAAGTGCTGGGGAAAGCTGGACCTGCCGCAATATCGCGCCGCCATCGCCGCGCTGCGGCGCGAGGGACTGGTGGACGAGCGGGTCGCCATCTCGGGCTCGTCCTACGGCGGCTACTTCAGCGCGTATGCCACCGGCAATTGCGACGACTTCCGCGCGTCGGTGGTCAGCGCGCCGGTGGGCAACCTGGAGACGCACTACGGCACCTCCGACAGCGGCTACTACGCCGACCCGTTCTCGATGGAAGGCAAGCCCGATGCCAATCGCGAGCTGATGATCGAGCTGTCGCCGATGGCGCACATCGGTCGGGGCTGCACGCCGACGCTGTTCCTCCAGGGCAAGGACGACGAGCGTTGTCCGAAGTGCCAGTCGGAAGAGATGTTCGTGAAGCTCAAGCGTTCCGGCACGCCGAGCGAACTGGTCCTCTATCCCGGCGGCGACCACCACACCCTGGGCCAGGGCCGACCGTCTCATCGGCTCGACGGGCACACCCGCATCGTCGATTGGTTGAATCGCTGGGTCGAGGTGCCGTTGCCCGCCGGGCATGAGGAGAAGCGCTGAGCGCTTCTCCTCGGCGCGGACTCACGCGGCGCGCAGCGCCTCGTCGACCTTCGCGGCGGCCGCGAGCTGTCCCAGCTTCTCGTCCGTCGCCTTCTCCTCGGCCAGGGTTTCGCCCAGCAGTTGCTCGGCCTCGGCCAGTCCCAGCTGCTTGGCCATCAGGATCAGCGCGGTGTAGCTGGCGATCTCGTAGTGCTCGACCTTCTGCGCGGCACCGATCAGCGCCGCGTCCAGCACCGGTCCCTTGTCGATCTCGTCGATGAGGTCCTTGCCTTCCTCGATCAGGCCCTCCATCGCCACGCATTTGATGCGTTTGAGCTTGATGCCGGTCTGCTCGGCCAACTGGTCGATGCGCAGCACCTGGTTCTGCGTCTCCTCCAGGTGGCGTTCGAAGGCTTCCGCGAGTTGCGGGTCCTGGGCGGCGCGTGCCATCTTCGGCAGCGATCGCGTCATCTGCTTCTCGGCGCTGTAGGCGTCGGACAGTTCATGGATGAACAGGTCTTCGATGGTCTTGACGGCCATGGGGGAACTCCTTGGTAAGGGTTGGGACATCGTCTCGCTCAGTCGGCAAGCGCCATTCCATCGGCATCGCCAGCCCGCGTCGCCCGATCGGACCGAGCCGCGCGAAGCGCTTGTGTGGAACGGGGGTTGCCCGGAGAGGACAGGGCTCGATCCGCGAGCCTCCCTCTGGAGATCCTCATGTCCCTTCGTCATCTGGCCGTCGCCGGCGGCATCGCGCTGCTGTCCGCGCACCTGTTCCGTTCCCTGCGTGCGCCGCAAGGCGGCGCGTCGTCGTCCGACCCCTTGCCCGCGTCACAGCCGGACGCCGCTTCCACGACCGCTGATCGCACGCCGCCCGAAGGCGGCGAGCGCGCCAGCGGGAATGACGGCGAGACCGCGCGTCTCACGCCGCTGGAAGGCGCGGCGCTCGCCGAGTCGCTGCGCCAGCAGGAGCGGCCCGAGCTCGGCCTGCCCAGCGATATGACGAACGATGCCGACCGGGTCCGCCCCGGCCTGGCGGACTTCGCGCGCGGCGCCTGAGGCCGGTGTCGAGATGAAGCCGCACACCGCCTTCTCGGTGGCCTTGGCCGGTCTGCTGCTCGCCGCCTGCGGCGACCATCGGACCGAGTCGCCGGTCCAGTCGCCCGGCACTCCGGCGCGGCCCGCCACGAAGGCGCTGGAAGCCGGCGCCGCCGTGCTGCAGGACAAGCCGCCGATCGAGGCGCTCAACGCCTACCTCGATGGCTTCCACTTCTACAACGGCCGGCCCGCCGCGCAGATGGAGGCGCATCACTACTGCGCCATCCTCAATGAAGAGCTCATCCAATGCGTGATCTACGACGGCAACGTCAAGGACGCGAAGCTCATGGGCGTCGAATACATCATCAGCGGCCGGCAGTTCGCCGCGTTGCCGGTGGAGGAAAAGCGCCTCTGGCACAGCCACGTGCACGAGGTGAAGTCCGGCCAGCTGATCGCGCCGGGCATTCCCGAGGCGGCCGAGCGGCAGCTGATGGAACGACTGGTCGGCACCTACGGCAAGACCTGGCACACCTGGCACACCGACGAGGGCAAGTCGCTGCCCCTGGGCGTGCCGCAACTGATGATGGGCTTCACCGCGGATGGCCAGGCCGACGCGGCGATGGTGGCGGCGCGCGACCAGCGCTTCGGTGTCGCCAGCGCGCGCAAGCGCGAGCAGCGCGCCCCCATACCCGCGCCGCCGGTGGATGCCGGCGCGGACGCCTGGCGCCGCGGACAGATTTACCAGATCCCCGATCCCACGGGGGCGCACGGCGCCGGCGCGCATGCGTCCGGGCGCGCCCCGTCCGCGCGGTGAGCGCATCGCCCGGCGCCTGATGCGCTGAGACGCGGGCAGCGCGTCCGGCGCGAGCGCACCTCATGGCCGCATCGGCGATCAGGTCCGCGGTCGCCGATCCCTCAGCTCGTGGACACGGCGATGCGCCGCGGCTGCGCATGCGCCTGCTTGGGGATCCGCAGCGTCAGGACGCCGTCCTTCATGCCGGCCTCGATGCGGGCCATGTCGAGTTCCCGGCTCAGGGTGAAGGCGCGGCGGAAGCGCGGCACGCTGATCTCCGCCCACAACGGGCGCATGCCGTCCGGCGCGCTGATCGCGGCCTCGCCTTCGATCACCAGCGTCTCGCCGTCCAGGCGGACGTCGAGCGCTTCCCGCGGAACGCCCGGCATGTCGGCCAGCAAGGTGATGCCGCCGGCATCCTCGAAGATCTCGACCGCGGGCTCCGCGACCGCCCGGGGGCCAGTGGCCTGTTTGCCGGTCGGGGCGTTCAGCTCGGTCGCAGCGAGCTCGGCACGAGTGCCCTCGGTGCGGGTCAGTTGGTTCTGGGTGGACATGACAGCTCCTTTCCTTCGTGAGGTCGTGGTTCACTGGACGTTGATGCGCTGCGGCCGGGCCGCTTCCCGCAGGCCCACCGTGACCCGCAGCACGCCGTCGCGGTAATGCGCGTCCACGCTGCTGGTGTCGGCATCGTCCGGCAGCGCCACGGCGCGGCTGAAGCGGCCGTGCCAACGTTCCGCGGCATAGAGCTGCACGCCGTCGGACGAGCCGCGCTCGGTGGGCTTGCGCTCGCCGGAGATCCGCAGGACGCCGCGCTCGACGGTCACGTCGATGGCTTGCGCGTCCAGGCCGGAGGCGAAGGCATAGACCTCGATGGAGCGCTCGGTGCGGCCGACATTGATCGGCGGAAAGCTGCCCGCCATGGCGGAACGGATGCTGTCCGCGAAACCGTCCGGCGAGCGGGAGCGTGACAGCGCCTGCTGCAGCTGGGTGAGCTGCTCCAGCAGGCCTTGCGGGCGGTGGAACACGGTATCGAACATGAGAGACCTCCTTTCCTGGTCGATGAGTCGATGGGGCGATGAAGGGCGGCGCTTGCGCCGACCCGTGATGAACCGGTGGTGCGGGCGATCGCGGACGCGGCCCGGCCCGAGGGGCGGTCCCTCAACGCGGGCTCGAGCCCGGGCTCGGCATCGAACGATGGCTCGCGCTGTCGCGCTGTCGCGCAGGCGGGCGAGCTACCGCTCCAGCGGACGGGACGTGGCGTCGGTCGGGGTGGCGGCGGAGAGTTCGCGCGCGAAGCACGGCCTCGATGAGCACTTCAGGCGTCGCAGCGTTTCCCGCGCGAGCAGATAGGCCTGGAGATGGGGCGGGCTCATCACGAGCCGCGTCGAGCGCAGCGGGCGCGGCGGGCGCCGGGTCGGCGCCTGGGCAGGGGTGTCGGAGATCGGCTTGGCCATGATTCAGTTCCTCGTCCGAATCGGTGGATGGCGGTTCGACACAGATTTAGGAACTGGGGCTTTTCGCTTCAAGAGCCGATCGAACTGGGGAAAACCCTTATCTCCGCCGGAGGCGGAGGTGAGGAACTCAACCGGACCTCTTCGTCAGCAGCGCCGCGAACGCTTCCACGTAGGGCAGGCCCGGCCCCCAGCGCATGTCGATCTGCGCGCCGGGCTCGGGGTTGGGCGACCAGACGGTGCAGCCCGCCAGGCGCTCCATCAGTTCGCCCGCCGCCAGCATCGGCATGGCCGAGGTGAGCAGGCCCGCCGGCGCGGTGTAGGTGACCCACTGCACCGCGTTCTCCGGCGCCGGCAGTGTCGCCGCGTGGCTGGCCGGCCAGGGCGGTGCGGCGGCCAGCGCCGCCTCCAGCGAGTCCACCGTCGCGGTGTCGTCCAGCGTGCGCATCGCCGCGTTGGCGAGCACCGTGTACCAGCGGTCCAGGTGGTCCAGCCCGGCGCGGTCGATCGGCGGCTGGCTGCGCGGCTGCGCGATCACCAGCGGGAAATAGCGGCCGACGTTGTCGCAGCTGGCCATCAGCACGCCGAACCACCACTTCATGTCCACCACGCCCGGCGCCCAGGCGAAGCGCAGCACCGGCGCGGTCAGGTAGGTGTCGAGCCAGCGGGCGCCCAGCACCTTGGGCAGGTCCTGCATCATTCCGGACAGCCAGGCGTCGCAGTGGCGCACGCAGTGCTGCGGCAGCCGCCGCTGGGCGAAGTCGCCCAGGGCGGCGACCTTGCCGTACCAGCCGGGCACGGCATCGCCGGACGAGTTCAGGGCTTCGGGCAACGCGCTCATCGTCGGTCTCTCCTGGTGCGCCTCACAGTCCGCCGGGGCAGCGGAACTCGTTGAGCTCCGGCAGCCGGAACGGGTTGCGGACGCTGCTGGCGGTGACCTCGAAGACCGCCTTGCGGCCCTCGATCTCGAAAGTGGCCTTGAATCGCTCGGGCGCGGCGGTCTTCTCGATCTTGACCCGGTCGAACAGGCGGAACAGCGCCCAGGGGCCGTCGTTGACCATGCCGGACGAGCCGCTGGTGCTGGCGGGACTCAACTGCACCCGCACCTGCGAGCTGCCGCGCGGACCCGGCCACTGCACCGAGGTCGGGATCTGCGGGCCGTGGCTGTAGCGCACGATCTGGCCGTCCACGTCCAGGATGAACTGCTGGATCGAGGTGTCCATCTCGATCGGCTTGAAGTCCAGCCGCAGCGACGGCGTGTTGCTGCCCGGGAAGAAGGTCTCCTTGATCGCCTGCGCGCGCTGGAACTGCGGCAGCGTGCCGCTGTCGGCGCCCAGCGGCGTGCCCTCGACCGCGCGGAACTTCCACGGCCGCGTCGTCGTGTCGACATAGGGCGCCAGCTTCTGCTGGAACAGCTGGTCGATCTTGCCGCCCGGCGCGAACAGCATCGCGAAGTCGGCCTGCGTCGCGTCGCGCGAGGAATTGCGGTCCAGCGGATAACGACCGGCCACGGCCTGGTTGCAGAACTCGCCGACCTGCGAGCGCACCTCCATGCCCAGATTCTGCCGCATCGCGCCCTGCGACACGCGGGCGCTGCTGCTGCCCAGGTCGTCCAGCATTGTGCGCAGCGGCTCGGGGCTCATCGCGGCGGCGGCCTTCAGCCGCGTCGGCACCGGCGAGGGCGGCGGTGCGCTGCCGCCCTTGAGCGCCGAATCCGCGGCGGTGAGCATGATGTTGGCCTCGGCGATCAAGCCGACCGTCTCGTCCAGCGGCGCCTTGCCGCCGCCGGGGGGCGCGGTGACCATGCTGCGCAGGCCGACGAAGCGGTCGTCGACGATGCTCTCGATGCGCGGCGCGTTCGGATCGGCCGGATTGGGCTGGCCGGGCTTGCCCGAGAACATGCCCGCGACCCGCTCGCGCGTCTGCTGCACCAGGTCGGCAGCGCGGCGCTCGGCGTTCTCGATCGCATTGCCCGGCTGGGCCAGCGTGGTCTCGCGCGAGGCGGCGCGCAGGAAGGGACCCAGCGGGCTGTCCGGCGCGGACAGCATGCGGGAGCGCTCCACCGATTGCGGCACCGTCGCCATCGGCAGCAGCTTGACGCTGTTGAGGAAGGCTTCCCAGGCCGCGGCGTAGTCATTCAGGTAGAGCCGGCGCACATCGTCCACCAGCGGCGCGTTGGCGCGCACCAGGGCCTGCGCATCCTTGGGCGCCGCGGCGACGCCCAGCACCCAGGGCTCCTCGGCGGCCAGTTCGTCGGTCACCTGGCCGACGCGCGGCTGGAAGCCGCGCAGGTAGGCGTCGCGGGTGAAGAAGCCCGGCACGCCCTGGGTCAGCGGCGCGCCGTTGGCACGGGTGAACAGCAGCGGCGCATTGTGGCCACCGGCCCGCGCGACGGTGAAGTCGGGGTACTCGGTGCCCAGTCCCTGCGCCCGCAGCCGGTTGTAGATGCGCTGCGGCAGCGGCTGCGTCGCCAGTTGGGTGCGCACCGCCGTCAGCAGCGACGCATCCTCCGGCAGCGGCGAGGCGATGCCGCCCTGCGACAGCAACGCATCCAGGTGGGCGCCGAGCGCGGCGCGCTGGTCGGGCGTCAGCTCGCGGCGGGTGGTTTCCCAGTCGCCCTCGATGTGCTGCTTCAGCGCCTGCGCGTCGAAGTGCTGCGGGTCATGCAGCATCACGTAGGCCTTGAGCGCTTCGTACAGGGTGACCGGCGTTGCGGCGCCCTGGCGCAGCTGCTCCTCGATGCGCAGCACCAGCCGCGGCAGCACCGCGTCGCCCAGCATGCGCTGGTAGGCGGCGCGTGCCGCGCTGTCGATCTTGCGGCCCTGGAACAGGCCCATGCGCATGGACAGCGGCACGTCGTCCTCGACCGCGGCCAGCGCGCGCGTGGCCTGCAGCGCCGGCAGGATCGGCAGCAGGTCGGCCGAGGCCCGGTTGGGCGTGGCCTGCAGCAGCTCGCGGACCTGCTCCGCGCGGGCGCTGGTCTCCTGCAGGTACTTGCGGTTGTTGAAGTAGCTGACCGTCCATGCGGTCAGCAGGCCGACGCCGACGACCGCGACGGCCGCATAGCCGGCCAGCGCCAGCGCATTGCGGCGCCGCTCCCAGCCGCGATGCGTGCCGCCCAGGCCCGCCTCGGCGAAGACGACCTCGCCCAGCAGCCGGTTCAGGAAGTAGCTGCGGCCGCTGGCCTGGTTGGGCGCGAGCACCGCATGCTCGATCTGGTAGCTGCGGGCCACCGAGCCCAGCACCCGGTCGATGGGCGTGCCTTCCTGCGTGCCGCTGACGAAGTAGATGCCGCGCAGCTGCGGCTGTGCCTCGTAGGGGGAGGGCGCGAAGACGCCCTCGGCATATTCGGCCAGCAGCGCGCGCAGGCTGGCGAACTGGGCCGGGAAGCCGTAGATGCGGGCGCGGCGCTGCGGGTCGCGCTCGGCCTGCAGGCGATCGATCAGGCCGTCCTGCAGGCGCTGCTCCAGCGCGTCGAACTCGGCGCCGAAGCCCGCCAGCGGCGAGGCGCTGCTGCGCGCGAAGGTGAAGCCCCAGGGCGCCGCCCGCTGGTCCTTGTCCACCGTCGCGAAGTAGTCCATGAAGCCCGACAGCAGGTCGGCCTTGGTGACCAGCAGGTAGATCGGGAAGCGGATGTCCAGGTCCTTCTGCAGCTCCTGCAGTCGGGCGCGCACGGTGGCGGCATGCTGGGCGCGCTCGGCCGGGCTGCGCGACAGCAGGTCGGTCACCGACACCGTCACCAGCGCGCCGTTGATCGGCTGGCGCGGGCGGGAACGCCGCAGCATCTGCAGGAAGCCGCTCCAGGTCGCCTTGTCGTTGGTCGGGTCGCTGTCCTGCGTGGTGAAGCGGCCGGCGGTGTCGATCAGCACCGCGCGGTCGGTGAACCACCAGTCGCAATGGCGCGTGCCGCCGACGCCGCGGATCGCGTGGTCGCCCATCTGGTCGGCCAGCGGGAAGTTCAGGCCGCTGTGGCGCAGCGCCGTCGTCTTGCCGGAGCCCGGCGCGCCGATGATCAGGTACCAGGGCAGCTCGTAGAGATAGCGTCCGCCGAAGCGCGAGCGCAGCTTCGCGCCGAATCCGGCCGAGCCCTCGGCGCCGAAACGCGAGCGCTGCAGCAGCTGCAGCGCCTGGCGGAAGCGCTCGCGCACGGCCAGCATGTCGGCGCTCTCGCGCTCGGTCGCGTCGGCCGCCGGCTGCTGCAGCAGCTGGTTGACGACGGCGGTGTTGCCGCGCCTGGCGCGCCAGCGGCTCCAGGCGATGCACAGCGCCACCACCAGCACCAGCACGCCGATGGTGATCCAGCGCGAGCGCGCGGTGTCCAGCGGGCGCGCCTCGCCGACCGCGACCAGCGGGCCGACGATCCAGATCAGCAGCGCGACCGCCAGCACCAGCACCGCCAGCAGCACCCAGCGGTTGAAGATCCATCCCAGGACGCGTTTCATCGCGAAGCTCCGCGCGCCGGCGCGTCAGGCGCGCGGCCATTGATCATCAGACTGACCTCGACGCGCCGGTTCAGCGCGCGGTTGGTCGGCGTGTCGTTCGGTGCCACCGGCTCGGCCTCGGCGCGACCCTCGGCGCGGATGCGCTCGGGCGCCACGCGGCGCGCGATCAGCAGCTCGCGCACGGTGTTGGCGCGTTCTTCGGACAGGTGCCAGTTGGACGGGAAACGGGCCGTGCGGATCGGCGTGTTGTCGCTGTGGCCGGTCACCAGGACGGTGCCCTGGACCTGCGTCAGCGCGTCGGCGATGCGCCCCATCAGCGCCTCGCGTTCCGGAACGATGGTCGCGCTGGCCGGCGCGAACAGGCCGTCGCCGCGGATCGTGACCACGCTGCGGTCGACCTCGTCGCGCACCGCGACCAGGCCGGCCTTGATGTCCGACTGCAGGAACTGCGCCAGGCGCGGCTTGGCCGGCGGCGGCGGGGGCGCGACCACCGGGGGCGACAGCCGCAGCGACTGGATCTGCCCGAAGACCGGATCGGAGCGTTCCGCCAGCGACAGCGTCAGCGTCAGGTACACGCCGACGAGCACCAGCGCGGTCAGCGCCGCGGTGGCCGCCAGCGGCAGCCAGCCGATGTGGCGGCGCTGGGTGGTGGGCTCGACCTGCCAGTGCTGGGCCAGCGCGGCGGGATAGTCGCCGCGCTGCTGCTTCAGGATCTGCGCCAGGCGGTCACGCACCGCCTCGAGCTGCGCGGGGCCGTTGTCGATGACGCGGTAACGCCCGGCGAAGCCCAGCGTCAGCGCGGCGTAGATCAGCTCGAGCAGGTCGCGGTTGGCATCGGGCTTCTCGGCCAGGCGGGCCATCAGCTGGAAGACCTTTTCGCCGCCCCAGGTCTCGTTGTGGAACATCGACAGCAGGCTGTGCCGCGCCCAGACGCCGGAGCCGCCCCAGGGCGTGTCGGCGCAGGCCTCGTCGATCATCGTGCAGAGCACATAGCGGGTGGCCATGACCCGCTCGGGCGGGATGCCCGCGGCGGCGGCGCGCGCGGCGAAGTCGCGGATGCCCTGCGCCAGGTTGTTGCGCAGCGCGCCCACGTCGTCGACGCGGCGGGTCGTGCGCAGCTGCGGCACCAGCAGCAGCAGCGGGTTGGCCAG
>NZ_PEOG01000104.1 GCF_002761755.1 Roseateles chitinivorans | reverse complement strand
CGCGAAGGCCCGCGAGGAGGGCGGGCACGCCGGCCAGGGCGCGGCGCCGGCCGCCGAGGCGCCGGTCATCAACATCACCGAGCGCGGCCGCTTGCTGCGGGTGCCGCTGGCCGAGGTCCTCTACTTCAAGGCCGAGCTCAAGTACCTGACGCTGCGCACGGCCACGCAGAGCCACGTGATGGACGGTTCCCTGAGCGAGCTGGAGCAGCGGCTGGGCGATCGCTTCCTGCGCGTTCACCGCAACGCGCTGGTCGCGAAGGCGGCGGTGCGCGAGCTCGAGCGCCATGTGCCCACCGACGGGCCGGCGGACGCGGATGGCGACAACGGCGGCGAACTCGGCTGGGCGGTCCGCATCGCCCACGTCAACGAGTGGCTGGCGGTGTCGCGCCGCCAGGTCGCCGCGGTGCGGGAGGCGCTGGCAGGCCAGCGCTGAGGCGATCGCGCCTCAGCCGGTGTTGCGCAGTCCCGCCGCGATGCCGTTGATCGACAGATGGATGCCGCGCTGCACGCGCTCCAGCCGCGGGTCCTCGGCGCGTTTCTCGGCCGGGATGGCGCGATAGCGACGCATCAGCTCGACCTGCAGGTGGTTCAACGGATCGATGTAGGGGAAGCGGTGCTCGATCGAGCGGGCCAGCGCCGGGTTGGCCGCGAGCCGGTCGTTCTCGCCGGTGATCAGCGCGAGCGCCGCCTCGGTGCGGGCGAACTCGGCCTCGATCGCGCCGAAGATCTTCTTGCCCAGGCGCTTGTCCTCCACCAGCTCGAGGTAGCGGCGGGCGATGTCCAGGTCGGCCTTGGCCAGCACCATGTCCAGGTTGGACAGCAGGGTGCGGAAGAAGGGCCATTGCTTGTACATGCGTTTGAGCAGCGCCAGCTTCTCCGCGCGGCCGGCCTTGTCCTTGCCGAGGAAGGACTCGATGCCCGATCCGAAGCCGCACCAGCCCGGCAGCGTGATGCGCGACTGGCCCCAGCTGAAGCCCCAGGGGATCGCGCGCAGGTCTTCGATCGCGCGGGTCGCCTTGCGCGACGCCGGCCGGGAGCCGATGTTGAGCTCGGCGATCTCGCGGATCGGGGTGGCCGCGAAGAAGAAGTCGGCAAAGCCGGGGGTGTCGTAGACCAGCCCGCGGTACGCCGCGAAGCTGCTGTCGGACAGCGCCTGCGCCGCGTCCATGAAGGCCTTGGGCGCCGGCTTGGTCGGATGCAGCAGCGTGGCCTCCAGCGTGGCCGCGACCAGCGTCTCCAGGTTGCGCCGGCCGATTTCCGGATTCGCGTACTTGGAGTTGATGACCTCGCCTTGCTCGGTCAGGCGGATCTGGCCGTTCACCGTGCCGGGCGGCTGGGCCAGGATCGCCTGGTAGCTCGGGCCGCCGCCGCGGCCGACGGTGCCGCCGCGGCCATGGAAGAGGCGCAGCGTCAGCGGCCCCTGCTGGCGCAGTTCGTCGAACAGCTGCACCAGCGCGATCTCCGCGCGGTACAGCTCCCAGCTGCTGGTGAAGACGCCGCCATCCTTGTTGGAGTCGGAATAGCCCAGCATGATGTCCTGCTCGCCGCCGGAGCGGCGCACCAGCGCCGCCATGCCGGGCAGTTCGTAGAAGCCGCGCATGATGCCGGGCGCGTTGCGCAGGTCGGCGATGGTCTCGAACAGCGGCACGACGATCAGGTCGCAGACCGCCTCGCCGTCGAGCGTGCCGCGCAGCAGTCCGACCTCCTTCAGCAGCAGCTGGACTTCCAGCAGGTCGCTGACGTCCTCGGTGTGGGAAATGATGTAGTGGCGCAGCGCCTCGCGGCCGAAGCGCTTCAGCGACTCGCGCGCGGTCTCGAAGATCGCCAGCTCGCCCAGGGTGCGCTCGCTGTAGTCGGCGCCCAGCACGCGCAACGGGCGCGTCTGGTTGAGCAGGTCGACCAGCAGCGCGCGGCGCTCCAGCTCGCCCAGCGCGGCGTAGTCCTCGCAGACGCGCGCGGTCCTGAGCAGTTCGACGATGGTGAGCTCATGCTGGTCGCTGCTCTGTCGCAGGTCCAGGGTCGCCAGGTGGAAGCCGAAGACCTGCACCGCGCGCATCAGCGGCTTGAGCCGCGGCGCGATCAGCGCATGCGCGTGGTGGCTTTCCAGCGAGGATTGGATGACGCGCAGGTCCGCCAGCAACTCCTCGGGCGTCAGGTACGGGTCCTGCGGCGCGACCGCGTGGCGCAGCGCCTCGGTGCCGGTCAGGGCCTGCAGCGTCGCCGCCAGCCGCGCATACATGCCGGTCAGCGCCCGCCGATAGGGCTCGTCCATGCGATGTTCGTTCTGGTCGGGGCTGCGCTCTGCCAGCGCCTGCATCGCCGGCGTCACGCCCGCCAGCCGCAGCGAGATCGACAGCTCCGCGCCCAGCTCGTGCAACTCGGTCAGGTAGTGACGCAGCGCCAGCTCGCTCTGGCGGCGCAGCGCCAGCCGCATCGTGTCGGCGGTGACGTTGGGATTGCCGTCGCGGTCGCCGCCGATCCACTGGCCCATGCGCAGGAACGGCGCCACGTCCTCGCCGGGCAGCGCCTCCTCGAGTTCCGTATAGAGCTTGGGAATCTCGCGCAGGAAGGTCGCGTGGTAGTAGCTCAGCGCGTTCTCGATCTCGTCGGCGACGGTCAGCTTCGAGTAGCGCAGCATCCGCGTCTGCCACAGCTGGGTGACGCGGGCACGGATCAGATGCTCGTTGGCGGCCTTCTCGCGCTCGGTGTGCAGGCGGTCGCGCGCGCCGACCAATTCGGCGATCGCCCGCTCCGCGTCGAGGATGCTCTTGCGCTGCACCTCGGTCGGGTGGGCCGTCAGCACCGGCGACACGAAGCCGTTCTCCAGCGTCCTGGCCACCTCGGCCGGCCGCACGCCGGCGTCGAAGAGCCGCTCCAGCGCATAGGCCAGCGACCCGGGCTGCAGCGAGCCGTCGCGGTCGTGCACCTCGCGGCGGCGGACATGGTGGCGGTCCTCGGCGATGTTGGCCAGGTGGGAGAAGTAGCTGAAGGCGCGGATCACGCTGACGGTCTGCTCGCCCGAGAGGCTCTTGAGCAGCTTGTCCATCTGCTTGCCGGCCTGCGCATCCCGCTTCAGGCGGAAGGCCACCGACAGCTGCCGCACCCGCTCCACCAGTTCGTAGGCCTCGCGGCCCTCCTGCTCGCGGATCACCTCGCCCAGGATGCGGCCCAGCAGGCGGATGTCGTCCATCAGCGGCTGGTTCTTGTCCTTGACGATCTGGATCGAGCGGGTCGTGGCCTTGGCGGTGCCAGGCTTCTTCGAGGCGGGCGTGGCCGAGGCTTTGGCGCGCGAGGTCGAGGACGGCTTGGCAGCGGAGCGGACAGCCGGGCGGGCAGGGCGGGAAGCGGTACTGGCGGGCATGGTGGCGTCAGGAGTTCGTCAGAGACCGGGGCAGGGGTGATGTAACGGAGTTACCTCCGACTCACTTTAGCAGTTTCTCCCTGCGCGGCCCGCACGGCGGCGTGGCGCGGATGCCGCGATTCGCTCCGGCATCGCGCAAGCGACGCTTCGCGGCAAGCGGTGGTCCCTCGGTGCCGGCGGAAGCGCCGCGCCTGCTCGGCTAGCATCCCGCTCCATGAACCAAGAATTCGTGATCGCCACGCGCGAGAGCCGGCTGGCGTTGTGGCAGGCCGAACATGTCCAGGCGCTGCTGCAGACGCGCGGCCTGGACGTGCGGCTGCTGGGCATGACCACCCGCGGTGACCAGATCCTGGACCGCACGCTGTCCAAAGTCGGCGGCAAGGGCCTGTTCGTCAAGGAGTTGGAAACGGCGCTGGAGGATGGTCGCGCGCAGCTGGCGGTGCACTCGCTGAAGGATGTGCCGATGGAGCTGCCCGCGGGCTTCGTGCTCGCCGCGGTGCTCGAGCGCGAGGACCCGCGCGATGCGTTGGTCTCGCCGAACTACGAGAGCCTGGCCGCGCTGCCGCTGGGCGCCTGCGTGGGCACGTCCAGCCTGCGCCGGGTGACGCAGCTGAAGAACATGCGGCCGGACCTGCGCATCGAGCCGGTGCGAGGCAATCTGGACACACGGCTGCGCAAGCTCGACGACGGCCAGTACGACGCGATCGTGCTGGCCGCCGCCGGCCTCAAGCGACTGCGGCTCGACGGCCGCATCCGCCAGTATTTCGGCGTCGACGAGATGATTCCGTGCACCGGCCAGGGCGCGCTGGGCATCGAGATCCGCGCCGGGCAGGCGCCGCTGGCCGAGCATCTGGCGGCCCTGGCGCACCGGCCGACCTGGCTGGCCGCGGCCGCCGAACGCGCGGTGTCGCGCGAACTCGGCGGCAGCTGTTCGATGCCGCTGGCCGCGCACGCGGTCTGGGAGGCGGACGGCCGACTGCGCCTGAGCGCCGCCCTGGGGCACCCGACCCAGCCGGAGCGGGCCCTCCTGCGGACGGAGGCCACCGTGGCTGCGACCGACCTGGCCCAGGCCGAGGCACTGGGGGTCGCCGCCGCGAGCGCGCTGCGCGAGCACGGCGCCGCCGAGTACCTGAAGGACGCCTGATGCCGGGCGAGGTCGCCCCGGTCCGTCTGCTGCTGACCCGACCCCGGGCCCAGGCCGACGACTGGGCCCGGCGGATGGCGGAACTCGGCGTGCCAACGGTCTCGCTGCCGCTGATCGACATCGCTCCTGCCAGTGATCCTTCCGGCCTGGCGCTGGCGTGGTCCAGGCTGCCGACGACCGATCTGGCGATGTTCGTCAGCCCCAATGCCGTCGAGCACTTCTTCGACCGACGGCCCGCGGACGGGACGCCGGCCGCATGGCCCGACCGGACCTGGGCGGCCACGGTCGGCCCCGGCAGCGCGCGAGCGCTGATCGAGCGCGGCGTGCCGGCGGCCCGGATCGTCCAGCCGCCGGTCGAGGCGGACAGCCTCGATTCGGAGCATCTGTGGCCGGAGCTCTGCCGCGTCGCCGGTGCAGACTGGACCGGTCGCCGGGCGCTGCTGGTGCGCGGCGATGGCGGTCGCGAATGGCTCGGCGACCGCCTCCGCGAAGCGGGCGCGGCGGTGTCGGCGGTGAGCGTCTATCGCCGGGCCTGCCCGGTCCTGGATGCCGAAGGTCGCCGGCTGCTGCGTGCGGCGCTCGACGCGCCCGATCGCCATGTCTGGCTCTTCAGCAGCTCGGAGGCGATCGGCCATCTTGATTCCCTCGAACAGGGGACGCGCGATCCCGCCGCCGACCCGTCCCGGCCCTCGCCCTTGGCCGCCGACTGGGGGCGGGTGCGCGCGCTCGCGACCCATGAGCGGATCGCGGCGCGCGCGCGGGCGCTCGGCGTGGGGCATGTGGTTTTGGTGCGACCCGACGCGGCGGCCGTCGCGGCCGGGTTCCGGATGCTGTCAGGGTCCACCCTAGAATCGCCCACGTGAGCGAGACCAACACCCCAGCGGCCGACGTTTCGTCGCCCCACAAGCCCGCCCGGCAATCCGGCGCCACGCTGACCCAGGCCGTCGTGGCCGGCGTCGGCCTCGTGGCCCTGCTGGCCCTCGGCCTGGCCTGGCAGAGCCAGCAGCGGCTCAAGCAGGTCGAACAGGAACTCGTCCGGCGCCAGGACAGCAGCCAGAGCGAGGCCAACATCGCCCGCGACCAGGCGCGCCAGGCCCAGGACCTCAGCCGTGACACCGCCGCCAAGGTGGCGCTGCTGGATGCGCGGCTGGCCGAGGTGGCGGTGCAGCGCGAGCAGCTCGAGGGGCTGATGCAGTCGATGAACCGGTCGCGCGACGAGAACGTGGTCGGCGACATCGAGGCCTCGCTGCGGGTGGCGATGCAGCAGGGCACGATCACCGGCAGCGCCGAGCCGCTGGTGGCCGCGCTGCGCCAGGCCGACGAGCGGCTGGCGCGCTACAAGCAGCCGCGCCTGGAAGGCGTGCGCCGCGCGGTGACGCGCGACCTCGAACGGATCAAGGCGGTCAGCGTCGTCGACGTCTCGACGCTGACGATCAAGCTCGACGAGGTCGTGCGCCAGATCGACGACCTGCCGTTGCTGGCCGTCGCCCAGCCCGTTCGCGAACCTGCGGCGGCAGCGCCTGCGGCCAGCGCCGCCATGGTGAAGACCGTCGCCGCGCGCAAGCCCGCCTCCTCGGTGTCGGCCGCCGCCGAGGGCGAGCCGGGCTGGTGGTCGCGCCTCTGGGACCAGGCCGGCGAGCGCTGGACCCACTTGTCGGGCGAGGTCTGGCGCGAGGCCCGTGGCCTGCTGCGCGTGACGCGCATCGACCATCCCGAGGCCGCGCTGATCGCGCCGGAGCAGGCCTTCTTCCTGCGCGAGAACCTCAAGCTCAGACTGCTGAACGCCCGTCTGGCGCTGCTGAGCCGTCAGTTCGACACCGCGCAGGTCGACCTGCGCGAAGCGCAGGCGATGCTGGACCGCTACTTCGATGCGCGCTCGCGCAAGCTGTCGCAGACGGTGGAGCTGCTGCGCCAGGTGCAGGGCCAGTCCCGCCAGGTCAGCGTGCCGCGGCCCGACGACACCCTCGCCGCGCTGAGCGCGGTGGCCCGCTGAGGAGATCGCCATGCGGATGGTGATCTGGCTGGTGCTGCTGTTCGTCGCGGCCGTGGTCGCGGCGCTGACGCTGGGCAACAACGACGGTCTGGCCAGCTTCTACTGGCGCGGCTGGCGGATGGACCTGTCGCTCAACCTGTTCCTGCTGCTGCTGGTGGCGGGCTGCTTCGCGCTGATGACGCTGATGCAGACGCTGGATGCGCTGCTGACGCTGCCCAAGCGGGCGCGGCTCTGGCGAATGGCCCAGCGTGAACGCAGTGCCCAGGTGGCGCTGCGAGAAGCCTGGGCCGAGTACTTCGGCGCGCGCTACAGCCGCGCGCAGAAGGCGGCGCAACGCGCGCTCAGCATCCAGTCGCAGACGCCGGACCTGGCGCAGGACGGCGCGTTCATGGCGCTGGCCCATCTGGTGGCCGCGCAAAGCGCGCACAAGCTGCAGGACCGGCGCAACCGCGACGAGCATCTGCGCCAGGCGCTGCAGGTGGCGGCGACCTCGGCCGGCGCGCGGGTGCAGGAAGAGGGCGCCCGGCTGCTGGCGGCCGAATGGGCGCTCGACGACCGGGACGCGCCGCGCGCGCTCGGCCTGCTGGGCGAACTGACCCCCGGCGTGGCGCGCCGTACCCAGGCGCTGCGGCTGAAGCTGCAGGGCAGCCGGCTGGCACATCAGCCGCTGGAGGCGCTGCGCACCGCGCGCTTGCTGGCCAAGCACCAGGGCTTCTCGAAGTCGGCGGCGCAGGGGCTGTTGCGCTCGCTGGCCTGCGAGGCGCTGGAGACCGCCCGCGACATCGATCAGCTGCGCGCGGTCTGGCAACAGTTGGATGCGTCGGACCGACGTGATGTGTTCGTGGCCGCGCGCGCGGCGAACTGCGCGGCGGCCCTAGGTGCCCCCGAGGATGGTCGTGGCTGGCTGCGCCCGTTCTGGGAAGCCATCGCGGAGCAGGGCGCCGATGAGCGCCAGGCCCTGGCCGAGGCGCTGGTGCTGTGCGCGCCCGGGCTGGGCCCCGAATGGCTGCAGCGGCTGGAAGGGGCGGTGCAGCGCTTCCCGCGCGACGGCACGATGGCGCTGGCCCTGGGTCATGCGCTGGCGGAGCGCCAGTTGTGGGGCAAGGCGCGACTGATGCTGGAGCAGGCGGCGGAGGACCGGGAACTGTCCGTCGCCGCGCGCCGCCGCAGCTGGCTGCGCCTGGCGGAGATGGCCGACCAGGACGACGACGGCGAACGCCGCGCCCGTTGCTTCGAGGCGGCGGCGCGCCTGGGCTGAGCACGGGCCGACCGGTCGATCGAAGGATTTTTCGGCGAGATTCTTGCGGACCTCCAAAATTGCATGCTATAGTCGCAGTCTTTCAGCGGCTGTAGCTCAGTTGGATAGAGTACTTGGCTACGAACCAAGGGGTCGTGGGTTCGAATCCTGCCAGCCGCGCCAGAAAAACTGTTGAATCCAAGGGCAACCGACGATTCGGCAACAAAGAAGAAGCAACAACAAAAACCTGGGATCGCTTCCACGACGGCGGTTCCTGATCAGTAAAAGTCGTGCGGCTGTAGCTCAGTTGGATAGAGTACTTGGCTACGAACCAAGGGGTCGTGGGTTCGAATCCTGCCAGCCGCGCCAAATCGAAAGGCCAGCGTTTAAAGACGCTGGCCTTTTTCTTTGCCTGAAGTTTTTCTCGACTCGTCTAAAGCATCGCCGAATACTCTTCGCTGGTTATCGAGTGCGAATATCGTCCGCGTTGGATAAACCCGGCTGGATATTCGACGCGACGGCTGCCGGCCCGGGCGTCGCCGGCGTGCGGGAGAGTTTGGGTGCCGGCATCGGCCAGGCTTGGCCGTCCTGGGTGAAGAAGTTGCGCCGCGCCTGATGGTGGGGGTGCAGCGGAGCCTCGGCAGCGGTCAGCACCGGTGCGACGCAGGCATCGCTGCCTTCGAATACCGCCGCCCAATGCGCCAGCGGCTGTTCGCGGATTCGTGCCGCCACCTGCGCGCGCAGCGCTGGCCACTGGGCCGGGTCGTCCTGCGCCGGCACCGGCGCCAGTCCCAGGCGCGCCATCAGTTCCTGATGGAAGGGCGCCTCGATCGCGCCCAGGGACAGCCAGCGGCCGTCGGCGCATTCGAAGCTGTCGTAGAAATGCGAGCGGTGCAGGAAGAAGTTGCGCGCTGGATCTTCGTCCCAGCGACCGCCCGCGCGCAGCGCCTGGATCAGCGTTCCCATATAGCCGACGCCGTCGACGATCGCCGCGTCCACGACCTGGCCCCGGCCGGAGCGACGCGATTCCCACAACGCGCACATCAGCCCGAAGAGCAGGGTCAACGCGCCGCCACCGACATCGCCGAGCAAGGTGGCCGGCAGCGCCGGCGCCTGGCCGGGTCGACCCGCGAAAGGCATCAGCCCGCTGAGCGCCACATAGTTGATGTCATGGCCGGCGGTGCGCGCCAGCGGGCCGGTTTGGCCCCAGCCCGTCAGCCGTGCGTAGACCAGCCGGGGATGCGCCGCCAGCAGCGTGTCGGGACCGAGTCCCAGCCGCTCCATCACGCCGGGCCGGAAACCCTCGAGCAGCGCATCGGCCTCGGCGATCAACTCCCGCACTCGCGCGAGGTCGAGCGGCGACTTCAGGTCCGCCTGCACCACCCGCTTGCCGCGATTCAGCGCGGCGCCGCCGCCAAGACGTTGCTCGCCGCCCGGCCGCTCCACCACGGTGACGGTCGCGCCGAAATCGGCGAGCACCAGGCCCGCGAACGGTGCCGGCCCGATGCCGGCGAACTCGACGATCCTCAATCCAGCCAGGGGGCCACCGCTGCCGGTCTCCGTGGGGTCGCTCATGCCTGGGTGCCTCCGGGGTGATGGGTCGCGACACCATACCGCGTCCTCGCGCGGGACTCCGTCGCCCCAGTGCCCGGCTGCCGCGGAAGGGCGACACAATCCAGCCCATGAGCAAGGCATTCACCAAGGAAAACGACGCCGCCCCGGGCGACGATGAGGACGACGGCCCCTCGCTGCCGGCGCTGCCCAAGGGCTCGCGCAATTACATGACGCCGGCCGGCTACGCGCGCTTGCGGGCGGAGTTCATGCAGCTGCTCGACGTCGAGCGCCCCAAGATCGTCGAGACCGTCTCCTGGGCCGCGAAGAACGGCGACCGCTCCGAGAACGGGGACTACCTCTACGGCAAGAAGCGCTTGCGCGAGATCGACCGCCGCCTGCGCTTCCTGACCAAGCGGCTGGACATCGCGGAGGTCGTCGATCCCAGCGCGCACCACGGCAGCGACCAGGTCTTCTTCGGCGCGACGGTGACCTATGCCAATGCCAAGGGGGAAGAGCGCACGATCACCATCATGGGCATCGACGAGGCGGACAGCCTCGCGGGCGAGGTGAGCTGGGTGTCGCCGATCGCCCGCACGCTGCTCAAGGCGCGGGAGGGCGACGAGCTGCAGCTGGTCACGCCGGTGGGCGTCGAGACGATCGAGGTCGTCGAAGTCCGTTATCCGAAGCCTGCCGCCTGAGGGCGAGGCCCTGCGGAGGTGACTACCGCCGATGCCACCGCGTCGGTTGTTGGTTCAGGGCTTCACCCGCCAGACGCGCATCACCGCGCTCGAGCGCTTCAGCGTGCGCAAGGTATCGGCCAGATGCAGCCGGTCGCGTACCGCGAGCAGCAGCGTCATTTCCGCCGTCTCGCGCTGCTGCGAGTCGTCGCTCATGGCGATGTGGGTGATGTCGGCCTCCGCGCTGCTGACCGCGGTCGCGATCTGCGCGAGCACGCCCTTGCCGTTGCGCATCAGCACGCCGACCTCGGCCTCAAAGCTGCGCGTCAGTTCCTCGGCCCAGCCGACCGCGATCCAATGCTCGCTGTCGCGCTGGAACAGCCGCCGGCCCACCGAGCATTCCGCGGTATGCACCACCAGGCCCTCGCCGCGGCCCAGGTAGCCCTTGATGTCGTCGCCGGGGATCGGTCGGCAGCAAGTGGCCAGCCGCACCGACGCGCCTTCGCTGCCGTCCAGCAGCACCTGGCCCTGGGCCGGCGCGTCGTCGGTGGCGAAGCGGCCCATGGTCAGCAGGACCGCGTCCGGGCGCTGCCCCTGGTCCGACAAGGTGCGCGCCAGCTTCTTGGCCACGATGGTGGCGATCTTGCGACCCAGGCCGATTTCCACGAGCAGCTCGTCGACATGCCGGTTCCCGGCCCAGCGCGCCAGGTCCTGCCACAAGGCGGCGGCGGTCTCGTCCTCCTCCTTGAGGCTGGGCAGCGCCAGGCCCTCGGCGCGCAGCGCCTGGGCCAGCATCTTGTGGCCGAGTTCGCGCGATTCCTCCTGCTCCAGGTTCTTCAGGAAATGGCGGATCTTGGAACGGGCGCGGCCGGTGCGGACGAAGCTCAGCCAGGCCGGGTTGGGGCGCGCGCCGGCGGCGGTCACGATCTCGATCACGTCGCCGCTGCGCAGTTCGGTGCGCAGCGGCACCGGCTCGCCGTTGACCTTGGCCGCGACGCAATGGTCGCCGACGTCCGAGTGGATCGCGTAGGCGAAGTCCACCGGTGTCGCGCCCTTGGGCAGCGCCATGATCTTGCTCTTGGGCGTGAAGACGTAGACCGCGTCGGGGAACAGGTCGATCTTGACGTGCTCCAGGAACTCGGTCGCGTCGCGGGTCTCGTCCTGGATGTCCAGCAGCGACTGCAGCCAGCGCGAGCCCAGCTGCTGGGCGCCCTTGGCGTCGCCCTTGCTCTTGTAGAGCCAGTGGGCGGCCACGCCCTTCTCGGCGACCATGTGCATCGCCTCGGTCCGCATCTGGAATTCCACCGGCGTGCCCAGCGGGCTGACCAGCGTCGTGTGCAGCGACTGGTAGCCGTTGGGCTTGGGGATGGCGATGTAGTCCTTGAATCTGCCCGGCTGCGGCTTGTAGAGCTGGTGCAGCACGCCCAGCGACCAGTAGCACTGGGGCAGGTCCTGCACGATCACCCGGAAGCCGAAGATGTCGCTGACCTGTGCGAAGCTCAGGTGTTTCTCGCGCATCTTCTTGTAGATGCTGAACAGCGTCTTTTCGCGGCCCTGGATCTCGACCCGCAGGTTGGCCTCGGAGAAAGCTTTCTGGACGTCGCGCTCGATGCGCGCGACCAGGTCGCGGCGATGGCCGCGTGCCTTCGTCACGGCCTTGGCCAGCGCCCCGTGGCGCCACGGATGGATGTACTGGAACGACAGTTCCTGCAGCTCGCGGTAGATCTCGTTGAGGCCCAGCCGGTGGGCGATCGGCGCGTAGATGTCCAGGGTCTCGCGGGCGATGCGGCGGCGCTTGTCGAAGGCCATGTGCTGCATCGTGCGCATGTTGTGCAGCCGGTCGGCCAGCTTGATCAGGATCACGCGCACGTCGCGCGCCATCGCCAGCAGCATCTTGCGGAAGCTCTCCGCCTGCGATTCCTCGCGGGTCGAGAACTGCAGCTTGTCCAGCTTGGTCAGGCCGTCGACCAGCTCCGCGGTCGGCGCCTCGAAGCGCTCGATCAGCTCCGTCTTGGTGACGCCGCAATCCTCCATCGCGTCATGCATCAGCGCGGCCATGATGGCCTGCGCATCCAGCCGCCAGTCGGCGCACAGGCCGGCCACCGCGATCGGATGGGTGATGTAGGGCTCGCCGCTGGCCCGGAACTGGCCCAGATGGGCCTCGTCGGCGAACTTGTAGGCCTCCCGGATGCGCTTGACGTCGGCCTTGGGCAGGTAATGCAGGCGGTCCACGAGCGCGTCGAACGAGGACGCCTCGGCGGCCGTGTCCGGCGCGGTCCGGGGACCGGCCAGGCCCGTCAGGCCGGGGATGTGAGCGGTGGCGAAGGAGCGGAGACCCATGCGTGGAAATTTAACCGATGGCAGCAGGGGTTTCCGACGAGTGGGCTTGAGCGCTCAACCGCGTCGGCGTCGCACAATCGAGGGTTTTCACCTATCAAGAAAGTGCGATTCCCTCGAATCGAGGCCTAAAGTCCGGAGATCGCCCGCCGATAAACCGAACATGCCCGGAAAGGGCTTTGGCCTGGAATGTGTTCCGGGCCCGGCGTCCGCTGGCCGGAATGTGCGGAAACCTCCTGGGAGGCTCCCCATGATTGCTGCCCTGAACAACATCACGACATCGAATGGTCCCGGTGCGACCACCGGGCAGTCGGCACGCGTGCGCGAAGCTGACGATCCCTCGGCCACTTCGCAGGCCGAGGCGTCCGCCGTGGTCAGCCTGTCGCCGCAGGCGGCGAGCCTGGCGGCATCGGGCGCCGCCGCGCCGGCCC
>NZ_PEOG01000103.1 GCF_002761755.1 Roseateles chitinivorans | reverse complement strand
ATCCAGCAGCCACTTCGCCTGCACCACCAGCACGCCGTCGGACGGCAGCGCCGGCGAGCTCGCCGCCGGATCCAGCACGCGCGAGGCCAGGCCCGAGCGGCGCAGTTCGCGGCTCGGCATCAGGCAGCGCAGCCGCACGCCGGCGTAGGCCGGGTTCAGCGCGTGGGGCATCCAGTGAATCTGCAAACCGGCTCCAGCACCCGCCACCGGCGGCGGGCAGGCCGCGATTGTGCGGCATGGCCGGGACGCGGACCGGGCCTGCGCTCCCCGCGAACCCAGGGGTCCGCGCCGGTGGAAGCGCCGCGTTTCCACGACAGAATCGCCCAGCCCGCGTGCAACCTTCCCGCACCGCGGTCGGACCCCGGACCGCCCAGAACGATGACGAGCACCGCCCTTTTCCTCTCCACCGGACAACCGGCCCTGCCGGGCCTTCCCGCCGACGCCCCGGCCGCGCACCGCGACGCCGCCTGGCAGACGCTGCTGTCGGCGACCGATCCGGTGCCGGCGCTGGCGCAGGTCGGCGGCCGCTTCTCGGTGGCCTGGCGGCAGCCCGGCGGCCGCACCGTGCTGGCGACCGACCGCTTCGGCCTCGAGCCGCTGTGCTACCGCATCGTCGGGCATGAGCTGCAGGTCGCCCCGCGCGCGGACGACCTGGCCGGCGACGAGGCCGACCTCGATCCGCAGGCGCTGTTCGACTATCTCTACTTCCATGTGATCCCGTCGCCGCGGACCGTGTTCCGCAACATCTTCCGCCTGCCGCCGGGGCATGTGGGCCTCTTCGAGCGCGGCGAATTGCGCGTGCTGCCCTACTGGACGCCGACCTTCCGCGCCGAGCCGGCGCCGCGGCTCGAGGACCTGAAGGACGAGTTCCGGCAGATCCTGGAGCGCTCGGTGCAGCGCGCGATGCAGGCGCCGGACGCGGCCTGCTTCCTGAGCGGCGGCACCGACAGTTCGACGGTCGCCGGCATGCTGAGCCGCGTCGCGGGCCGGCCGGCGGACACCTACTCGATCGGCTTCGAAGCCGAGGGCTACGACGAGATGGCCTTCGCGCGCATCGCGGCCAAGCATTTCGGCTGCCGGCATCACGAGTACTACGTGACGCCCAAGGACCTGGTCGACGGGATCGCGAAGGTCGCGACGCACTACGACCAGCCCTTCGGCAACAGCTCGGCGCTGCCGGCCTACTACTGCGCCCGGCGCGCCCACGACAACGGCGTGCGGCACCTGCTGGCCGGCGACGGCGGCGACGAGCTCTTCGGCGGCAACACCCGCTACGCCAAGCAGACGGTGTTCTCCTGGTATGGGCAGGTGCCGGGGCCGCTGCGGGACTTCGTGCTGCAGCCGGTGTTCGGGTCGCCGATCGGCCAGCTGCCGCTGCTGAAGAAGGGCGCGAGCTACATCGACCAGGCCCGCGTGCCGATGCCCGACCGCCTGCAGAGCTACAACCTGCTGACGCGGCTGGGCCTGGGCGAGGTGCTGGAGACCGACTTCCTGCGACGCGTCGACCCGCTCGGTCCGCAGAAGCAGCAGCGCCAGGTATGGAACGCGATCAAGACCGGCCGGCTGGTCGACCGCATGCTGGCTTTCGACTGGCGCTACACCCTGGCGGACACCGACTTGCCCAAGGTCGTGGGCACGACGTCGCTGGCGGGCACCTCGGTCGGTTTCCCGATGCTGGACGATGAGCTGCTGGCGTTCTCGGAACGGCTGCCGGCGGACTACAAGCTCAAGGGATTGAAGCTGCGCTGGTTCTTCAAGGAGGCGCTGCGCGGCTTCCTTCCCGACGAGATCATCGTCAAGAAGAAGCAGGGCTTCGGCCTGCCCTTCGGCGTCTGGGCGACGCGCGACGCGCAGTTGCGCGCGCTGGCGGAGGATTCGCTGGGCAGCCTGGCCACGCGCGGGATCATCCGGCCGGCCTTCATCGAGAGCCTGCTCAAGCAACGGCTGCCGGAGCACCCCGGGTACTACGGCGAGATGGTGTGGATCCTGATGATGCTGGAGCAGTGGCTGCGCGGCCGGCGGCCGAACTATCGGCTGTGAGTCTCGAGAACTCCAGTTCCTTCAGCCACACGGCTGCCTGCGCGTCCTCGAACACGTAAGGACCATCGCCGGACCACACCAGGTTCGCCTCGCAGAGTCGGGCGAGCGAGGCACGGATGTCGTCGGGCGCGGTGCCTCGCGCCGGCATCCCGGGCATGGTGGCCAGCAAGGTCGAGATTCGCGCCCCTGCCGCCGGGAAGAACGGCGCGAAGGACGGTCCCGCCTCGGCCATCGAGCGCAGGACCGCCTGGTCCAGCGGATCGAGCCTCATCAGCCGATGCAGGAACTCCTGCCGCTCGGCGCCGATCTGCTGCCGCGCCATCCGCAACAGCAGTTGCTCCTGGGTCTCCGCGCGATTCCCGACATGGGCGCTGGCGGCCTGACAGGCGATGTGGAAGACCTCCGGCCGGCGCAGGCAGATCTCGAAGGCCTGGCTCATGGCTTCGAGGGCGGGGAGAAAGGCCGGCGCATGGGCCGCGCGCTCCCATTCGAAGTAGTCCTCGCCGCCCAAGGTCGGCATCGCCTTCAATGGGGCGCAGTAGAAGGCCTCGTGCTTGTAGCGGACCAGCCGCTCGATCTTCGCGTGGTGGGAGCCGGTCATCAGGAGCCGGAACATCAACAACTCCCGATTGCTCAACTGGTCGCGCGCCGACTTGAGCATGAACATCACTTCGCGTCCGTAGGCCGTCGTCTGCGTGTGCTGGGCTTCGTCGACGATCAGCACGACAGTGCGCCGGGTCAGGTTCGAGAGGCGCTCCAGCGATTGGCGCAAAGAGGGTTGCAGCGCCGGCGCCGGCGGGGCCTTGTCCATGTCGAGTTCCAGGCCGGGCACCTTCAGCCGGGACAGCCGGAACCGCTCCAGCAAGCGCTGCGCCGCGGAGGTGCGCGCCTTCAGCGCCGAGGCCACCAGTCCGACGATCACTGCGCCAGGGTCCTCGGCACGGTGTTCCCAGAGATCGGCATAAAGGACGAGCGCGCGGTGCTGACGCTCGAGCGCGGGAATCAGGTCATGGCGGATGAAGGTGCTCTTGCCCGTGCGGCGGGGCGCGGTCAGGAACATTCCGGACGCATAGGAGCGCGACATCAGGCTCGCGGCCAGGTCCTCGGCCAGCGCCGGCCGGTGGAAGATCCGCTCGTCGATCGCGGGGCCGGCGCGGTTCTCAGGTCCCGGCACGGGGCGGACGCGGTCAAGAATGCGGTGAAGGACTTGCAGCATGAATCACCTCCAGGCCGCCCATTCTTGGGCCGCCAGCGCCCGGTGGATGTCAGCGGGGCGGCGTCGGCAGGTCGCTCGTTGCGCCGCGCCCACGATCGCGTGATTCACTACTTTGCGTGATTGCGCCCGCCTGCTGGCGGGCTCTGGCGCACGCTGTCGCGCGCCATCGATCGCGCGCTCAGACGACCGCTGCCGGCCCGCCCATCCGCGCGTTGCGCATCATGCGGGCCGCGAACATCGCGGTCGAGCGGCCCCAGGGCGTGTAGCGCGGCAACTGGAAGCAATCCGCGCCGGGCAATGCGACGCCGGCCGCGGTGCTCACCGCCGCTTCGAACCCGAGTTCGCGCAGCATGGCCGCATGGCCCGCGTCGTAGTCGCGCACCGGCCGGCCGTTCGGATACGCGAAGCTGCGCACCGGCCGGCCGAGCAGCGCGGCCAGGTGGTCGCGCCCGGCGCGGACCTGCTCGCGCGCGCCGTCGGGCGTCAGCGTCGTCAGCACCGTGTGGTCCACCGTGTGGCCGCCGATCTCATGGCCCGCGTCGGCCAGTTGCCGCAACTGGGCGTCGGTGAGCATCAGGTCGTCCGGCATCGCGCCCACCGGCAAGGCCGCCAGCATCCGCCGCAGCTGCGCCTCGCGCTCCTGCGGCGCCAGGTACTTCAGCTGCACCTGCAGCGCCGACACCGCCTTCAGGCGCTCCTCCACCGTCGTCAACGGATGCACGCCCATGCCCACCGCCGCCAGGTCCAGCACCGGACCCGGCACGCGGCGCACGAACTCGATCACCGTGTCGCTGAACATGCGGCCGCCGTTGAGGTAGCCGGTGGCCACGAACACCGTCGCGCGCGCGCCGTGCCGCGCCAGGATGGGATGCGCCACCGTCCAGTTGTCGGCGTAGCCATCGTCGAAGGTGATGCAGGCCGCGCGCCGTGGCAGGCGGCGCTCGCGCAGCGCGGCCGCGGCGTCGCTCACCGTCATCAGCGTGAAGTGACGCGACAGGAACGCCACCTGGGCCTCGAAGCGCGCCGCGTCGATCTCGCCGGGGCGCAGTGCGTCCGGCGACGGCAACACCCGGTGATAGATCAGGATGCTCAGCGCCCGCTCGCCGCGCGGCCAGCCGAGCAGGCTCAGCCCCGCCAGCATCAGGCGCTCCCCCAGTACGGCGAATGGACGTCGCGCGGCGCTTGGCCCGCGGCGATCGCCGCCTTCTTCCGCTGGGCCATCTCGGACGCGACGATCCGGTTCACCACCACGACGATCAGCACGAGGTAGTAAGGCAGGTCGAAATACACCAGGCTCAGGAAGGCCCCGCCGGTGGCATAGCCGATCAATCCCACCTGGCACATCGCCGAGAGGTCGCGCGCCCACTGCAGGTCCAGCTCGGCCTTGCTGGCGCGGATCGTCGCGCTGGCCATCCGCCAGGTCATCGCGAAGATGCCGACGAAGAGCGCCAGCCCCAGGAAGCCGTGCTCGCCCATCGCCTGGAAGTAGATGCTGTGGGCCGTCAGCGGGATCGACGGATCGGGCGCATACTTCGCGAACACCGCCGCCCCCGCCACGGTGAAGCCGCCGCCGAACGGGAACAGGTCGGTCGCCAGCCGCCAGGCCATCTGCCACGCGTTGATCCGGCCCATCGCCGACGCGTCCTGGTCGTAGGTCTTGATGGTCTCCATCCGGTCGGTCCAGCTGTCCGGCATGAAGACGAAGATCAGCGGCAAGGCCACCAGCACCACCAGCGCCAGTGGCAGCTTGTTGCGGCTCTTCAGCCACATGAAGAAGGACATCATCACGATCGCCAGGAAGGCGCCGCGCGACTGCGAGCCCACCGCCGAGGCCATGCACAGCAGCATCGCCGCCGTCGCCAGGTGGTGCTGCCAGCGCCGGGTCGACTGCAGCTGCAGGTAGCGGATCAGCGGCACCGTCATGATGGTCGCCAGCGCGAGCGAGTTGTTGTCCTCGATGAAGGAACCCTCCGGCCCCCACACCCGCGCCGAGCCGCCCGACAGCACGGTGAACACGCCGCCCTTGATGCCGTAGTAGCCGATCGAGACGACCAGCACCAGCACCAGCCAGTCCAGGTCGCGCCGCCGCTGCACCACCAGCAGCGACACCAGCACCATCAGCAGGACCTTGAAGGCGCGCGACCAGAAGTGCATCTCCTTGTCGGGATAGAACGAGAACAGCAGCGGCGACACGCCGATCCACACGATCCAGATCCCCAGCAGGATCGTGACCGCGTTGACCGGGAACTTCACCAGCTTGTCGCGATGGATCAACAGGCTCAGGAACAGCGTCAACGCGATCAGCATCGACCACGGCGCGTCGTGCGCGAAGCCGTAGGCCAGCCGGTGCGGGTTCATCACGCCCATCCAGACCCAGCCCAGCACGCCCCAGAGCGGGTCCTTCAAGGTCTTGTAGATCAGGGCCGCGAACAGGCCCAGCATCAGCAGGTCACGCATGGCGCAGCTCCGGCGACCGCCGCGCGGCCAGGATGCGGTGGAACAGATCGAGCTGGCCCTGCGTCGTCGCCTCCCAGCTGAAGCGCTCGGCGTAGCGCCGCGTCGCGGCGCGGTCGCGCGGCGCGGCGCGCAGCCGGCGCACCGCCTCGACCACGCCGGCGGCGGTGCGTTCGGGCATCAGTTCGCCGGCCTCGGGCGCGGCCACGACCTCGGGCGTGCCCCAGACCTTCGAAGCGGCCACCGGCGTGCCGCAGGCCATCGCCTCCAGCAGCACGTTGGCCCAGCCCTCGCGGCTGGAGGCCAGCACCAGCGCGTCCACGCCGGCATAGACCTCGCGCAGGCGCGCCTGCGGCAAGGCGCCCAGGAAGCGCACCCGCGCGGCCACGCCCAGCTGCTCCGCGAGGCGGCGCAGCGCGCCCTCCTCCGGACCGGCACCGGCGATCAGCAGATCGACATCGGACAGCTCGGCCAGCGCGCCGATCACCAGTTCATGGCCCTTTCGCTCGATCAGATGGCCGACCGAAGCGAGCGTGAAGCGATCCGGCGCCAGTTGTAGCGCAGCGCGCGCCTGGTCGCGACCGGCCGGATGGAACAGCGCCAGGTCCACGCCGTTGCGCAGCGCGGTCACCTTGGCCGCGTCGGCGCCCAGGGCGATCAACTCGTCCTTCAGCGCCTCGCAGACGGTGATCATCGCGTCGGCCTGGTCGGCCGCGCGCAGGATCAGCTTGCGCGGGAAGGCGTACTCGGGGATGAGGTTGATGTCGGTGCCGCGCGCGGTGATCACCAGCGGCTTGTTCAGGGCCTTGGCCACGAAGGCCGCGGCCACGCCGTCGGGATAGAAGTAGTGCGCGTCGATCAGGTCGAAGTCGTCGCCCTGCGCCTGCAGCCGCCTGGCCGCGCGCAGGAAGCTCCAGGCCAGCGTGTAGGGCGCGCTGCTCATGCCCACCTTGGGCAGCCGGATGAAGCGCGGATGCTCGACATCCAACCCATGGCGCGACTCGCGCGCCGGGGTGGCGGCGAACCTGCCGTACTCGCCGAAGCGCTCGCCCTTGAGCGGGAACCAGGGCACCGGCGCGATCACGCGCGACACGGCCCGGCCCGAGGCCACCAGGTGGCGCAACCGCGTCTCCACGAAGATGCCGTGGCTGGGCATCGCCGCGCTCGGATACAGCGTCGAGAAGGTCAGCAGCTTGAGCATGCTCAGGCCCTCACGTCGTTGACGTCGTTCACGTCGGGCACGTCGGCGGGCTTGGCGGCCTGCGGCACGCCGCGGCCGGCGCGCAGCGACTGGCCCAGCGCGACCACGCGCTCCGCGTTGCCGTGCCAGGTCAGATGCAGGCGGCCGATGCTGGCACGGGCGCCCTCGCCCAACCGGCGGCGCAGCGCCTCGTCCGATGCCAGCCGCGCCAGACGCGCTTCCAGCGCGCCGGCCTCGGCCGGATCGAAGAGCAACGCGTTCAGGTCGTCGTCCAGCACTTCCTCGATGTTGGGCGTGCGCGGCGCGACGATGGCCTTGCCCAGCGCCAGGTACTCGAAGAGCTTGAGCGGCGAGGCATAGGCCACCACCGCCGGCTGCAGCGCGATGTCGAAGGCGGCCACATGGCGCGGCACCTCGTCGCGCGAGACCACGCCGGTGAAGCGCACCCGCTCGCCCAGCGCCAGCTCCCGTGCCAGCCGCTCCAGGTTGTCGCGCTCGGGGCCGTCGCCGACCACGAGCAGCCGCGCCTTGGCCGGCGCCGCCGCGGTCGCCATCCAGCGGATCACCTTGTCCATGCCGTGCCAGTCGCGCACGAAGCCGGTGAAGCCCAGCACCAGCGCATCGTCCCAGCCCAGCGCGCGCTTGGCCGCCTCCGGCGCGGGAGCGGCGTCGAAGTGGGCCTCGTTGATCCCGTTGGGGATCACCACCATGCGCTCGGCCGGCACGCCACGCGCGGCGATCATCGATCCCAGCACCCGCGTCACCGGCAGCACCGCGTCGGCGCCGCGCCAGACGGTGTCCTCCGCCCAGCGCGCGACACGCGGCAGCGCCAGGCCGCCGAACCGGGCGCGCTCGTCCACCAGCGGCGCGTTGACCTCCAGCAGCAGCGGCAGGCCGGTGCGGCGCTTGAGCATCAGCCCGCTGAGCAGGTAGAGGTTGTAGCGCTCGTAGATCAGGTCGGGCTGGAACTCGCGTGCGGCCGCGGCCAGGCGCCGGTAGGCCACCAGCGAATAGGCCAGCTCCAGCAGCTCATAGACGAACTTGGGCAGCTTGGCGCGCAGGCGGTGGACCCAGCCGGCGTCGTCGCCCATCTTCGACTTCTCTTCCGGCGCGGACTCGCCGCCCGGCGCGACGACGCGGACCTCATGACCGAGCGCGCGCAGCGAGCCGATCATTTCCTCGATGTGGACCGCCTGCCCGTCCTTGGACGCGGTGCGATGGTGATAGAGGATCTTCATGCCGTCTGCTGCGCCGCGCCCGTCAAGCGGCCTCCCGCATCGAGGAGGCGCCCATCACGTTGCGCAGGAAGGCGTCGTACATCAGCAGCGTCCACAGCGGCGTGCTGTGGTCGCGGCTGCCGTTCTCGTGCTGCTCGACCATCGCGCCCACGGTCTTGAGGTCGAACATGCCCGAGTCCGCCAGCGGCCCGCCGAGCAAGGCGCCACGCACGCGCTGGCGCAGCGGCCCGCGGAACCAGCGCGCCAGCGGCACGGCGAATCCCATCTTGGGCCGGTACAGCACATCGGCCGGCAGGTGCGGCTCGAGCGTCTTCTTGAACAGGTACTTGCCCTCGCCGCCGCGCAGCTTGAGGTGGGAGGGCAGCGTCGCCAGCCACTCGACCAGCGGGTGGTCCATCAGCGGCTCGCGCACCTCCAGCGAATGCGCCATCGACGCGCGGTCCACCTTGGTGTTGATGTCGCCGACCAGGTAGGTCTGCAGGTCGATGTACTGGATCAGCGCCAGCGGATCGTCGGTGTTGGCGCGCTCGGCGTGGTCGAGGAACAGCTCGCGTGCGTTGTAGCCGCCGAGCTCGGACTTGAAGCGCGCGCTGTACAGCGGCAGGCGCTCGTTGTCCCGGATCACCGACATCGTGTGGAAGTAGGCCTCCACCGAGTTGCGGGCCAGCGCCTGGAAGGTGGTCTTGGCGCGGAAGACGCGCGGCGCCCAGTCCGCCTTCGGATAGAGCCGGCCCAGCGTGCCGAACAGCGGCTTGCGCAGCCCCAGCGGCAGGCTGGCGCGCATGCGCTCTTCCATCATGTGCAGCTTGTAGCGGCGGTAGCCGCCGAAGCTCTCGTCGCCGCCGTCGCCCGACAGCGCCACCGTCACATGCTTGCGCGCGAGCTGGCAGACGCGGTAGGTGGGGATCGCGGAGCTGTCGGCGTAGGGCTCGTCGTACAGACGGGCCAGGGTGTCGATCAGGTCGAAGTCGTCGCTCTGGACCATCTCCACATGGTGGTCGGTCTGGTAGCGGTCCGCGACCATCTGGGCGAATTCGGACTCGTTGTACTGCGGATCGTCGAAGGACATCGAACAGGTCTTGACCGGCCCGTTGGTCTCGCCGGCCATCATCGCGACGACCGCGCTGGAGTCCACGCCCCCCGACAGGAAGGCGCCCAGCGGCACTTCCGAGATCAGGCGCAGCTTGACCGCCTCGCGCAGGCGGCGGGTCAGTTCCTCTTGCGCCTGGACCTCGTCGATCTTGTTGTCGGTCGTGAAGCTGACGTCCCAGTAGCGGCGCGGCTGGCCCAGGCGCTGATCGCCGCGCTTGATCACCAGCGTGTGCGCCGGCGGCAGCTTGAGCGCCTGGCGGAAGATGGTGCGCGGCTCCGCCACGTAGCCCAGCGCGAAGTACTCCTCCACCGCCTGCGGCACGATGTCGCGCTTCATCGCCGGATGCGCCAGCAGGGCCTTGAGTTCGGATCCGAAGACCAGGGTGCCGTCGTCCAGCAGCGCGTAGAACATCGGCTTCACGCCGAGCCGGTCGCGCGCCATGAAGAGCTGGTCCCGCGCCTGGTCCCAGATGACGAAGGCGAACATGCCGCGCAGCTTGTGCACGCAGTCCTCGCCCCAGGCCGACCAGGCGTGCACGATGACCTCGGTGTCGCTCTTGGTCTGGAAGCGGTAGCCCAGCGCGGTCAGCTCATCGGTGAGCTGCTGGTAGTTGTAGATCTCGCCGTTGAAGACGATGCCCACCGAGTGGTCGGCGTTGAACAGCGGCTGCTGGCCGGTGGCGATGTCGATGATCGACAGCCGCCGGTGGCCGAAGGCCAGGCCCGGTTGCAGGTGGATGGAGCCCTCGTCCGGACCGCGGTGATGCAGCGAGTCGTTGATGCGATGCATCAGCGCGCCATCGAAGTCGCGCCGCCCCCGGGTGTCGAACAGTCCGCTGATTCCGCACATGGTGGTGTCCCGTGTCAGTTCTTGTGGCTGGCGGCATTGTGGCCGCGCAGCGTGTCATACAGGCCCTGGTAGCGCGCGACCATGGCCCGCATGCTGAAGTCGCGCTCCACGCGGGCGCGGCCGGCCTCGCCCATCGCCACCGCCCGCGCCGGATCGCGCGCCAGCGCGAGCAGCGCCGCCGCCATCGCCTCGGGCGCGGCGGCCGGTACCAGCAGGCCGCTCTCGTCGCGGGTGACCAGGTCGGCATTGCCGCCGACCTCGGTCGCCACCACCGGCAGGCCGCTGGCCATCGCCTCGAGGATGGTGTTGGAGATGCCCTCGGCCAGCGACGGCAGCGCGAAGACATGCAATCCGCGCATCACCGCCGGCACGTCGGTGCGCTCGCCCGGCAGCCAGGCCAGCTCGGTGAGGCCGGCCTCGTCCAGCAGCGCCTGGCACTGGGCGCGCAGCGGGCCTTCGCCGATCAGCACCAGCCGCGCGGTGGCGCGCAGCGCCGGCGCCTGCCCGATCAGCGCGATGAAGGCGCGCGTCAGCATCAGCTGGTCCTTCACCGGCGCCATCCGGCCGACCGTGCCGATCAGCCAGTGCGCGGCCGGGTCGAAGGGGCAGCCGGGAATGGCCTCGACGCTGGCGCGCTGGAAGCGCTGGGTGTCCACGCCGTTGACGAACTGGCTCACCCGCGCCGGCGGCACGCCGACCGGACCGGTCAGGTAGTCGCCCAGGTCGCGCGACAGCGCGATGTAGTGCGACACGAAGGGCTTGTAGAAGCGCCGGACCCGCTGGTAGGCGCGGTTGCGGCCGTCGAGGTCACCGACGTCGCGGCCGTGCTCGCCGTGGATGCGTACCGGCACGCGCGCGGCCCATGCGGGCAGTTGCACCTCCAGCGCGGCCAGGTTGCGGCTGTGCACGATCGCGGGCCTGAGCTCGCGGAACAGCCGGTACAGCTTCGGATAAAGCCAGAAGCCCTGCCCCGGCGGCTTGTTGAGCGCCAGGCAGGCGACGTCGTCGCGCTGCAGCCGCTGCCGGAAGTCGGTCACCTCGGTCAGCGCCACGATCGCATGCCGGTATCGATCCGCGGGCATGTGGTTGATCAGGTTGACCACGCCGTTCTCGAGCCCGCCGGTGTCGAAGCGGTACATCACATGCAGCACCAGCGGCCGCGCGTCGGCGGCGTCGCGGGCGCGCGCCAGGCTGAGATCGGCGCTCATGGGCCGGTCCTCCCGGCACCCGCGGCACCGGCGTCGCGGACGCGGCGCAGCCCGGCGTCGATCGCGCCCCAGTGCTGGCGCAGGAAGTCCTCCAGGCGCTGCGGTGCCTGCTCGTCGGCGTCGGTGTAGACGAGCACCAGCGCCGCATCGTCGCCATGGCCGCGCAGGCGCTCCAGCGCGCCCCACAGGCGCGCGCGCCAGGCGCTGGTCATCGGCCGACCGTTGATCCAGTAGACATGCCACACCAGCATCCGCGGCGCGGTCACCGCATCCAGCGACGACGCCCGCACCTGCGTCGTCAGCATCGGCACCGGCGCGCCGGGGGCGCCGGCCGGCTCGAAGCTCGCCTGCCCGTGGCCGGTGACCGCCCATTGCTTGTCCTCGGCGGCGACGACGGCATTGCTGGAACTGACCAGCTTGCGCTCATAGTCCTGGTCGCGATAGAGCTGCAGGTGCAGGCCCACGCGAGGCGCGCCGGCCGCCGGGCCGGTGAACTGCTGATGGGACGCGGCATTGGCGCCCTCGAAATCCGGAACCCAGGCATCGGACGGCACCACCTGGTCCTGCCAGCCCGGCGCGGCGGCCAGCGGGGGCGGGCCGGCGATCGGCGCCGAATGGCCCTGGCGCAGCCAGGCGCCGGCCGCCAGCGGCAGCGCGACGGCCAGCAGCACCGCCACCGTGGCCGGCCAGCCGGCGGCGGTGGGCGCGGCGGTCTCGCGGGCCGGCGGCACCAGCGGCAGCTCCGGCTGCGCCCAGCGCGCGCCGACCAGGAACATCGCCAGCATCACGACGCCGAAGAACAGCCAGCCATAGATCAGGTGATCCACGCCGACCGCCAGCGTGTTGCCCGACAGGTGGCCGATCATGACGATCAGGTAGGCGCGTGCCCAGTTCGCCACCAGCGGCAGCGCCAGCGCGAAGGCGATGAAGCCCAGGCGGCGGCGCGTCGAGTGGTAGCTGAGGTAGGCGTAGAGCGTGCCCACCATCGCCGAGGCGATCAGGTAGCGCACGCCGGAGCAGGCCTCGACCACCGACCACTGGCCGCTGGGGATGATGAACTGCAGCCCTTCCTGGTACACCGGCAAGCCGCTGAGCCGCAGCGCGATGACGGTGAACTTCGCGGTCCAGTCCATCAGCTGCGGCAGGAGGAACTCGCCCACCGGCACGCAGAAGAAGAGGAAGCCCAGCGGGAAGGCCATCTCGCGGGCGACCCGCCAGCCCAGCACCGCAGGCACCAGCAGCACCAGCATGCCCACCAGCGCGAACTGGGTGACGGCGTTGATCGCGGCGAAGTCGGCGAACAGCCAGACCGCGCCCAGCAGCGCGATCGGCAGCGCCAGCCAGGGCACCGGCCGCGGCGCCAGCGGCGCGACCATCCCGCGCCGGCGCCAGGCCAGCCACAGCGCGATCGGCGGCACCAGGAAGGCATGGGTGAAGGTGCCGGAGCGCCACCAGATCGTGACCATGCCCAGCGCCGTCTGCCGATACAGCAGCAGCAGCGCGATGGCCAGCAGCACCAGCACCGCCAGCGGGCGGCGCCAGGCCTGGGGCAGGCCGGGCTGGCGCAATGCGGACGGGGTGGTGGCGCTCATGCGGCCTGCCCCCGCGGCAGATAGCCGTCGAGCTTGGCCAGATGGGCCTGCCAGCTGAACTGGCGCAGCACCCGCTCGCGCGCCTGCTGGCCGATGGCCTGGGCGCGCGCCGGCGCGCTCAGCAATTCTTGAAGCCGAAGTGCAGCGTCACCTGCCAGCAGTCGTTGTCCAGGCTCTCGACCTCGACCCGCTTCTCGAAGCCGATCCACGGCACCTCGTGATGCTTGACGCTGACGAACAGGTTCTGCTCAT
>NZ_PEOG01000102.1 GCF_002761755.1 Roseateles chitinivorans | reverse complement strand
GCGGGCCTTCGCGGCCGCGCGCTCGTCCAGGCGCTGCGCCGCCCGCGCGAGGCTGGCCTGCAGCCGCTCGCGCCGCACCGGTTTGGTCAGGTAGTCCAGCGCCTCCAGCTCGAAGGCCTGCAACGCATGCTGCGCATGGGCCGTCACGAACACGATCGCCGGCGCGAACGGCCGGCCGCGCAGCGCCTGCGCCAGGCCCAGCCCGTCCAGGCCCGGCATCTGCACGTCCAGCAGGATCAGGTCGCAGGCATGGTCCTTGAGCCAGGCCAGCGCCTGCTCGCCACTGCCGGCCTCGGCGGCCACCTCGGCGCGCGGCTCCTCGTTGGCCTCGACCAGGCCCCGCAGCCGCAGCCGCGCCAGCGGCTCGTCGTCGACGATCAAGACCCTCAGCGGCGGATGCGTCAGCATGTCCTTCCTTCCCTGTCCTCGTTCCTGTGCCCGTTCAGATCCGGTCGCGTCATCGCGTCACCGTGGCATCACGATGCGCACGACGAAGCGGCCCTCGCCCGGTCCGGCCTCCAGCCGCGCCGCCACGTCGTGCATCAGCCGCAGCCGCTGCCGCACGTTGCGCAGCGCCAGGCCATGCCCCTGGGCGCGCGACGGCAGGCCCACCGTGTTGACGACGCGGATCTCGACCTCGCTGCCGCGCGCGCGGGTCACGATGTCGACGTCGCCGCCCAGGTCGTTGGGCTCGATGCCGTGGCGCACCGCGTTCTCCACCAGCGGCTGCAGCAGCAGCGGCGGCACGCGCGCCTCGGCCGCATGCGGATCCAGTTGCCAGTGCACGCGCAGGCGCTCACCGAAGCGCAGCTGCTCGATCGCGAGGTAGCGCCGGGCCAGCTCGACCTCCTGGTCCAGGCGCACGCCCTCGGCCGTCGGTCCGGCGTCCGCCAGTGCGACGCGGAACAACTCCGCCAGGTCCTCCAGCACCTCCTCGGCGCGGTTGGGATCGACGCGCACCAGCGCGATCGCGGTGTTCAAGGTGTTGAACAGGAAATGCGGCCGGATCCTCGATTGCAGCTCGACCAGCCGGGCCAGCGCGTCGGCCGGCGCCTGGGCCCGTTCGCGCAGCTTCAGCCAGCCCAGCAGCACGCCGGCCGCGAGCCCGCCGGTGAGCGCCGCGGCGACGCGCTGCAAGGCGCCGAGATGGCCCAGCTCCACCGCCTCCAGCAGCAGCGCGCCGCCATGCGCGCAGGCCGCGCCCAGGGCGATCGGCAGCGTCCATTGCGCCCACTCGGGCAGGCGCGCCAGCAGCCGCTTGGCGGCGCACACGACCAGCAGCCAGGCCAGCACCGCGCTCAAGGCGGCGACGGAGGCGCCGCCCATCGCCCAGGCCCATTGCGCGGGGGTCTCGGACATCATCGCCAGCCCGAGCGACAGCACCAGCTGAACGCCCAGCACCGCGCGCAGCACCAGGCCGACATGGCAGACGTCGAAGCGACGCTGGGCATCGATCAGCCGCGGCGCCTCGGCCGTTCGCGCGTCCAGGCGGGTCTCTTCCCAGGCGGGCTGCGTCGGCAACGGCTGGGTGCTCATCGGCTGGGTGCTCATCGGCTGCGTCGAGGCGCTGGGCGCGTCGCGCGACGGGTCGGCCGGGCGTCGCGGCGCGTCGCCCGACGTCCGTCCGCTGCTTGCCTTGCCGGCCCTCGGCTCCTCCCGTCCCCGCACTGTCCTGCCCTCTGGCTGCGCCGTCGGGCGCCCTGGATGGCGCCCCCTTTAGAATCGGCGGCTCATTCTCCCCCAGGCATCCGGCCGCGACCAATGCGGGCCCGCCCGGGGCGCCGCGAAGTCGTAACGCCTTGCAAGCCGATGTCCTCCTCTCCCTCTGACTCCCTGGCCGACGGCCAACCCGCCGACAACCAGCTCGCCAACAAGTCGCAAGCCTGGTCCGCCCTCTTCTCCGAGCCGATGAGCGAGTTGGTCAAGCGCTACACCGCCAGCGTCGACTTCGACAAGCGCCTGTGGGCCGCCGACATCCAGGGCTCGCTGGCCCATGCCGACATGCTGGCCGCGCAGGGGATCATCGGCGCCGACGACCTGGCCGCGATCCAGAAGGGCATGGCGCAGATCCGCGAGGAGATCGCATCGGGCCGCTTCCAGTGGCAACTGGACCTGGAGGACGTGCACCTGAACATCGAGGCGCGGCTGACCGAGCTGGTCGGCATCGCCGGCAAGCGGCTGCACACCGGCCGCAGTCGCAATGACCAGGTCGCCACCGATGTGCGGCTGTGGCTGCGCGGCGAGATCGACACGCTGGTCGGCCTGCTGGCCGAGCTGCAGCGCGTGCTGGTCGACCAGGCCGAGCGCCATGCCGACGTGATCCTGCCCGGCTTCACCCACCTGCAGGTGGCCCAGCCGGTGGCCTTCGGCCACCACCTGCTGGCTTATGTCGAGATGTTCGCGCGCGACGCGGAGCGCCTGCTCGACGCCCGCAAGCGGGTGAACCGCCTGCCGCTGGGCGCCGCCGCGCTGGCCGGCACCAGCTATCCGCTGGACCGCGAGCGCGTGGCGCGCACGTTGGGCATGGAAGGCGTCGCGCAGAACAGCCTGGACGCCGTCTCCGACCGCGACTTCGCGATCGAGTTCAGCGCCGCCGCGGCGCTGATCATGGTGCACATCTCGCGCCTGTCCGAGGAGTTGATCCTATGGATGAGCCAGGCCTTCGGCTTCATCGCGCTACCGGACCGCTTCTGCACCGGGTCGAGCATCATGCCGCAGAAGAAGAACCCCGACGTGCCCGAGCTGGCGCGCGGCAAGAGCGGCCGCGTGGTGGGGCACCTGATGGGCCTGATCACGCTGATGAAGGGCCAGCCGCTGGCCTACAACAAGGACAACCAGGAAGACAAGGAGCCGCTGTTCGACACCGTCGACACGCTGAGCGACACGCTGCGCATCTTCGCGGAGATGATGGCCGGCCTGACCGTCAAGCCCGAGGCGATGGAACGCGCGGCCCTCAAGGGCTACGCGACGGCGACCGACCTGGCGGACTACCTGGTGAAGAAGGGCCTGGCCTTCCGCGACGCCCACGAAATCGTGGCCCACGCGGTCAAGACCGCGCAGGCGCAGGGCATCGACCTGTCGGCACTGCCGCTGGATGCGCTGCGGCAGTTCGACGCCCGCATCGGCGAGGATGTCTACGAGGTGCTGTCGCTGCAGGGCTCGCTGAACGCGCGCAACATCCTCGGCGGCACCGCGCCGGCGCAGGTGCGCGCGCAGGTGGCGCGGCACCGCAGCCGCCTCGGCACCGCCGTCGCGGCGAAGGGCTGAGCGATGAGCACGCTGGCCTGGACCGCCGAGCTCGTGCTGAATCAGCCGGAGCTCGACCACACGCATGAGGAATTCGTCGAGCTGCTGAACCGCTACGGCGACATGCTGGACCGCGGCGAGGACGCGCTGCCGGCCTTCAAGGCGCTGCTGGCCCACACGGAAGCGCACTTCGCGATGGAGGAGCGCTGGATGGCGGCCACCGGCTTCGAGCCGGAGAACTGCCACAGCAGCCAGCATGCGATGGTGCTCAACGTGATGCGCGAGGTGGTGCGCTATGCCGAGGACCTCGGCGACCGCGAGCCGCTGGGCATCGTGCGCACCGAGCTGTCGCAATGGTTCCCCGGGCACGCCGAGATGATGGACGCGGCGCTGGTCTACACGATGGAACAGCGCGGCTTCGATCCGAAGACCGGCGTGTGCCGCGATCCGATCCCGGCTCCCGCCGCCGCGGGCGAGCCGGTGTCCGCCTGCGGCTCGAGCAGCTGCGGACACTGATCCCGGGCGCGTCGCCGCGCGCTCGCCGCCGGGGTCCACGACCGGCCCCGGCCCTGCTGACAACGCCTGTCAGCCCCCGCCCCCACAATGCGCCGCATGGCCGAGCCGACGCCAGCCCTGCCCGATCGCCTGATCGCCCACCTGGACATGGACGCGTTCTACGCGTCCGTGGAGCTGCTGCGTTATCCGGAACTCCAGGGACTGCCGGTGGTGGTCGGCGGACGGCGCGCCCACACGCCGCAGCTGCGTCCCGACGGCACCCGTGAGTTCTTCAAGCTGGCCGACTACACCGGCCGCGGCGTGGTGACGACCTCGACCTACGCGGCGCGCGCGCTGGGCGTGTTCTCGGCGATGGGGCTGATGAAGGCGGCGCTGCGCGCGCCACAGGCGATCCTGCTGCCGGCCGACTTCGATTCCTACCGGCACTACTCGCGGCTGTTCAAGGCGGCGGTGCGCGAGATCGCGCCAGTCATCGAGGACCGCGGCATCGACGAGATCTACATCGACCTGACCGACGTGCCGGGCGCGCGCGAACCGGTCGGACACGATCCCCTGGGCGGCGTGCGGGCGGTGGCGCGGGAGATCAAGAACTCGGTGCAGAGCGCCACCGGACTGACCTGCTCGATCGGGGTGACGCCCAACAAGCTGCTGTCCAAGATCGCATCGGAGCTGGACAAGCCCGACGGGCTGACGCTGGTGACGATGGCCGACCTGCCGACGCGGATCTGGCCGCTGCCGGTGCGACGCATCAACGGCATCGGCCCCAAGGCGGGCGAGAAGCTCGACGGCCTGGGGATCCACACGATCGGAGAGCTCGCGGCCGCGCCGCAGGAACTGCTGCAGCAGCATTTCGGTCCCGGCTACAGCGCCTGGCTGCACCAGGCGGCCTGGGGCCTGGACGACCGGCCGGTGGTCACGCACAGCGAGCCGGTCTCGATCAGCCGCGAGACCACCTTCGAGCGCGACCTGCATGCGCGCCGCGACCGCCCCGAGCTGTCGCGCATCTTCACCGCGCTGTGCGAGCAGCTGGCTTCGGACCTGCAGCGCAAGGGCTACCTCGGCCGCACCATCGGCATCAAGCTGCGTTTCGAAGGCTTCCGCACGGTGACCCGCGACCTGACGCTGGACGAGCCGGTGCAGGACGCCGCGGCCATCCGGCACGCGGCGGGGCTGTGCCTCAAGCGGGTGGACCTGAGCCAGCGGCTGCGGCTGCTGGGGGTGCGCGTGGGCAAGCTGAGCCGGCCCGGGGAGATCGAGCCGCCCCGACGGGGTCGCGCGGGCGGCGCCGGCAAGGTCGAGGACCTGCGGCCCGCGCCGGAGAACCTGAGCCTGTTCGGTTGACCGGCGGTCTGGCGGTTTGGCGGTCTGGCGGTCTGGCGGTCTGGCGGTCTGGCGGTCTGGCGGTCTGGCGGTCTGGCGGATCGGCTGATCAGGCGGTCGGCAGACGCCAGAGCCAGATCCCGACAGCGAGGCAGCACACCGCCGGCAGCCAGGGCAGCACCGGCATCACCGCCCACGAGATCGCCGAGCTGAGCGCCATCATTCCCCAGGCCAGCTGCTTGGCGCGCAGCGGCACGGCGCGCCGCGCGCGCCACTGGACGACCATCGGCCCGAAGCGGGGATGGCCGAGCAGCCAGGCCTCGCAGCGGGCCGAGCCGCGCGCGAAGCAGAACGCCGCGAGCAGCACGAACGGCGTCGTCGGCAGCAGCGGCAGGAAGGCGCCGATCACGCCGAGCAGCAGGCTCAGCGCACCGCCGATCAGCCAGGGCAGGCGACGCCACCACGCGGCCTCCTCGAGCACGCGGGCCGTCGCGTCATCGGTGGCAGCGGAGGCAGCGGCGGATGCGGATGCCACGAGCTCGCGGGCATCGCGCTGGCGCTGGGGGTCGACGGCATCGGACATCGCGCGACTGTAGCGGGCGGGCGCGGCGGGCGGTGCGGTCGCCGCTCATGGCCGCGCCCGGGTCCAGACCTTCGGCGGCTACAGTCGCCCTCCATGAGCGACGCCCCCAGCGATTCCCTGCGCCTGCCCTCCATCGACGGCCTGCTGGCCTTCGAGGCCGCCGCCCGGCTGGGCAGCCTGGAGCGCGCCGCCGAGGCGCTGCACATCAGCGCCAGCGCCGTCGGCAAACGCATCGCGACGCTGGAGGAGCGGCTGGGGCAGCCGCTGCTGACGCGCAATCCGCTGCGGCTCACCGCCGCCGGCAAGGAATATCTCGCGCAGGTCCAGACCGCGCTGTCACTGCTGGCCGCCGTGCCGCTGCATCGGCGCGAGCATCAGCGCGTCACGCGGCTGAGCATCAGCAGCCCGCCGACCTTCGCGCGCCAGGTCCTGGTGCCCGCCCTGCCCGGCTTCCAGGAGGCCCACCCCGACATCGAGCTGGAGCTGCTGCTGTCCACGCCCTATCTGGATCAGCCAGCACCGCCGGCGGAGGTCGAGATCTTCGCCGGCACGCTCCCCGCCGGTGGCGAGGTGCTGCTGGACGACGTGGTCACGCCGATGGCGGCGCCGGCCTTGCTGGCGCGACTCGGCGCGATCGCGACGCCGGCCGACCTGGCCCCGGCCATGCTGCTGCGCACCCCGCTGCAGCCGTGGCAGCCCTGGCTCCGCGCGGCGGGCCTCGACTGGCCGGAACCCGCCCAGGGCACGCGCTTCGTGGACCTGGGACTGACGCTCGAAGCCGCCGCCTGCGGCCAGGGCGTCGTGCTGGGCCGGCCCAGCCTGGCCGCCCCCTATCTGCGCAGTGGCGCACTCAAGCGGCTGTTCGACCTCGCCGTGCCGGCGGCCATGCCCTATGGCCTGGTGCGCCATGGGGATGGCGACGCGGCCCGCGCGTTCTCGCGCTGGCTGGTGCGGCATTGCGAGACGCTGAGCGCCGGCGCGAATCACACCTGAGCGTCGTACCGGGCTCGATCATCCTGGGCCTGCCCGGCCTGCCCGGCTGCCGCGTGGGCCTCCGAAGGCCCCGAGCCCAGGGAAGTCCCTGAGCCGTCCGGAACGATCTTCCGGCGCGCGCGTCCAAACTTTCCGGCCAGGCGCACGGCGGCTCGCCTAGCATCCGCCGCATGAGCGTCATCACCTGCATCGAAGACCTGCGCGTGCTCGCGCAGAAGCGCGTTCCGCGCATGTTCTACGACTACGCGGACTCCGGGTCCTGGACCGAGAGCACCTACCGCGCCAACGAGTCGGACTTCCAGTCCATCAAGCTGCGCCAGCGGGTGGCGGTCAACATGGAGGGCCGCAGCACCGCCACGACGATGATCGGCCGGCCGGTGGCGATGCCGGTGGCCATCGCACCGACCGGGCTCACCGGCATGCAGCACGCGGACGGCGAGATCCTCGCCGCACAGGCGGCCGAAGCCTTCGGCGTCCCCTTCACGCTGTCGACGATGAGCATCTGCGCGATCGAGGACATCGCCGCGAACACGACGGCGCCCTTCTGGTTCCAGCTCTACGTGATGCGCGATCGCGGCTTCATCAACAGCCTGATCGACCGCGCCAAGGCGGCGAAGTGCGAGGCGCTGGTGCTCACGCTGGACCTGCAGATCCTGGGCCAGCGCCACAAGGACCTGAAGAACGGGCTGTCGGCGCCGCCGAAGCTGACCTTGCCCAACCTGCTCAACATGGCGACGAAGCCGCGCTGGTGCCTGGGGATGCTGCGCACGCCGCGGCGGCAGTTCGGCAACATCGTCGGGCATGTGAAGGGCGTGGGGGACATGGGCTCGCTGTCCGAATGGACGGCCAAGCAATTCGACCCGCAGTTGAGCTGGGACGACGTGCAATGGATCCGCGAGCGCTGGGGCGGCAAGCTGATCCTCAAGGGCATCATCGACGAGGAGGACGCCCGGCTGGCCGCGGCCAGCGGCGCCGATGCGCTGATCGTCAGCAACCATGGGGGACGGCAGCTCGACGGCGCGGAGTCCAGCATCCGCGCGCTGCCACGGATCGTCGAGGCGGTCGGGGACCGCATCGAGGTGCACATGGATGGCGGCATCCGCTCGGGCCAGGACGTGCTCAAGGCCTGGGCGCTGGGTGCGCGCGGGACCTACATCGGCCGCGCGTTCCTGTACGGGCTCGGCGCCCTGGGCCGACCCGGTGTGACCCGGGCCCTCGAGATCATCCATCGGGAGCTGGATCTCACGATGGCGTTCTGCGGGCATCGCTCGCTGGCGAGCGTGGACCGCGACATCCTGCTGCCGGGCACCTTCCCGCGCTGACCGACGCCACTGGCCTGGCGCGCGCCAGGCGCCACCCAGCGCACGGGCGTCCGGGCAACGGCGCCGGAAATGACAACGCCCCGCACGAGGCGGGGCGTCCTGAGCTTCGGGCCTCTTCAGCCGATCACAGCGCGTTCATTTCCTTCAGCAGCCGGTCCGCCTTGTCGACGACCTTCATCTGCCACAGCATGTAGCGCGCATCGAGGCAGATGCTGCGGTTCATGTGGTCGTTGAAGTCCCAGTCCGAGATCACCGCGTCCAGCGTGCCGTCGAACAGCAGGCCCACCAGCTCGCCGTTGCCGTTCAGCACCGGCGAGCCGGAGTTGCCACCGGTCGTGTCCAGCGTGGCCAGGAAGTTCACCGGCACCGAGTCCAGCGCCTTCACGCCGTACTTGTCGAAGCGCCGGGCCTTGATCGCCGCCAGTTGCTCGGCCGGCGCGTTGAACTCGCCACTGCCGGTGTGCTTGGCGACGATGCCGCGCAGCGTCGTGAACGCCGTCCAGGTCGTGCCGTCCACGCCGGGCGTGCGGCCCTTCACCTGGCCGAAGGCGACCCGCAGCGTGCTGTTGGCATCCGGATAGACCGGCTGGCCGCGGCTGGCCTTGAAGTCGATCTCCGCCTGCATCGTCGCGGCATAGGCCTGCTGCAGCTTGCCCGCCAGTTCCTTGTCGCGGTTCTCGCGTGCCAGCTCATCGGCATGCAGCGCCACCGCGGCCTTGACCAGCGTGTCGTCGCTCGCCTCGAAAGCCGCCGCGTCGCGCGACAGCCAGGCGCCGCGCTCGGCCTTGTCGGTGAGCTTCGTGCCGGCGTACAGCACGTCCACCCGCGCGGTCACCGCCGCGGCGTCCATCCCGGCGCGCACGCCCAGCGCGTTCAGGAACGCGGTATTGAGCTGATCCGCCGGCAGCGCCAGGTACTGCGTCAGGAAGTGGCTGACGACCTTCTTCTCGGTGGTCTCGTCGAAGCGGCGATCCACCGTCTCGACCGCCTGCCTGCGGCGCAGCTGGTCGCGGTCCTGGTAGCCGGCCTTGCGCTCGGCGTCCGGCTTCCTGCGCTGCAGCGCCTGCTCGTACAGGTCGCCGGCGCTCTTGATCAGCGTCGGCGTCGCATAGCCCAGCAGGAACTCGCGGCGGGTGATCTCCTGGCGCTCGGCGATCAGGCGGTCCACCTCGGTCAGCGACGCGCCGTAGGTCGCGCGGCGCTTGGCGTCGGCGTTCACCCAGGCCTTCATCTCGTCGAAGGCGGCCTGCTTGCGCGCGAGGATGTCGCTGCCGGCGTAGCTGGCCATCTGGCCCTGGTAGTTCTTGAAGTAGTTGTTGACGCCCGCCACGGTGTTGGCCAGCTTGATCTCGGCGTCGCGGCGACCCGCGGTCGCCTCCTTGATCAGGTCGAGCTGCTCACCCATCGCCTTGACGCGGTGCGGGAAGTCCCAGGCGAAGGCGAAGTCCACTTCCTTGGGCAGGCGGTGGCGGTTCGTGCGGCCGGGATAGCCGGCCACGGCGACGAAGTCGCCCTCGTTCAGCGGCGTGCTCGCGAGCTTGAGGAACTGCTGCGGCTGGAAGGGCTTGTTGTCCTTGCTGAAGTCCGCCGGCTTGCCGTCCGGACCGACATAGGCGCGATAGAAGCTGTAGTCGCCGGTGTGGCGCGGCCACATCCAGTTGTCGGTGTCGCCGCCGAAGACGCCGACGCCCTCGGCCGGCGCGTGGACCAGGCGCACATCGCGGATCTCGAGCTGCTTGGTCAACTGGTACATCAGGCCGCCGTAGAACGCGCCCACCGAGCAGCGATGGCCCACATCCTTCTCGCAGGCGGCGACCAGCGCCTTCTCGTTGGCCTCGATCGCGTCGATGCGGGCCTTGCCCTTGAGCGCGGCGGTCGCCTGGTCGATCACCTTGTCGGTGACGTCGGTCAGCGCGACCGTCACCAGGATGCGGCTGCCCGGCGCGGCCGGCAGTTCCTCGCCCAGCGAGGCGGCCAGGAAGCCGTTCTTCAGCAGGTCCTTCTGCGGCGTCGAGTTGTACTGGATGCTGCCGAAGGCGCAGTGATGGTTGGTGACCACCAGGCCCTGCGGCGACACGAAGGACGCAGTGCACCCGCCCAGGCTGACGACCGCCCCCATCGGATAGCCCAGCGGCTGCGACAGTCGCGCCGGATCGAATTTCAGGCCCAGGGCCTTCATGTCCTTGGCCACCAGCGGCAGCTGCTGCGGCATCCACATGCCTTCATGCGCCTGGGCGCCGGCCGCCGCGCCCAACGCCAGCGCGGCCCACATCAGTCGTTTCATTCGCGGGACTCCTGTCCACCTTCTTGAGAAGGGGCGAACCATACACGAGCCCGTCGTCCCGCCACCGTGCCGGTCGGCACCCGTCCCCATGCCGCATCGCGGAATCCCCCGCGCCGCCACTCGGGCTCCTTGTTCATGGGATGGGGGAATCCCTGACTCCAAACTTACAATCCCGCTCATTCGATCGCCGCCGCCCGATGGCCCGCCGCGCGGCGCCCGCTCCCTCTCTCCGGCCGTCCAGGAGCCCGCCATGACCCTCAAGCAGCTCAGCCAGGTGAAGCGCTGGATGGTGATGCACAGCACGCGTCACCCGGTCGAACTGGCGGTGTGGAACGTCGTGCTGACGATCTGGATGCTGGGCTTCATGGGCGTTCCGGGCGCGTTACTGATCCAGGCATGGATCGCACTGCCGTTGTGCCTGGTGGCCTGGATGCTGCCGATGGCCTACACCGGCGGGCGCCGCCGGCTGCACCGCTCGGGCCGCCTGCGCTGCGACTGGCTGACCGCGCTCTGAGCCCGCCGGCGCCTTGACATCATCGTCACTTCTGACGATGATTCGCCGCATGAAGTATCCAGGCGGCAAGGGCAAGACGTACCAGCACGTCATCAACCTGATGCCTCCGCACCGGGTGTACATCGAGACGCATGTCGGCGGCGGCGCGGTCCTGCGCCACAAGCTGCCGGCGGCGCGCTCGATCGCCATCGACGCTGACGACCGGGTCATCGCGCACTGGCGCGCCATGGCCCTGCCCGGCGTCGAACTCGTCCACGGCCGCGCGGAGGACTTCCTCGCGCGGCATCCGTTCGAGGGCGACGAGCTCGTCTACGTGGACCCGCCTTATCACCCCGAGACCCGGCGCCAGACGCGCATCTACCGGCACGAGTACGGCGCCGCGGACCATGAGGCGCTGCTGGCGCTGCTGGCGACGCTGCCCTGCCGGGTGATCGTGTCGGGCTACGCCCATCCGGTCTACGACGCCCTCCTGCGGGGGTGGCGCACGACCGAGTTCCGGGCGAAGACCCACACCGACGTGCGCACCGAAACGCTGTGGTTCAACTTCGAGCCGCCCGAGATCCTTCACGACAGCCGGCATCGCGGGACGACCTTCCGCGAGCGCCAGACCAACAAGCGGCGTCTCGAACGCCTTCAAGAGCGTATCCACGCCATGGACCCGGTCGAGCGCGCCGCGTTCCGCCAATGGCTGGACACCACCTATCCAGCCGCCCAGAGAGGCGGCGTCTCCGCAGTCCCATGACCCAGATCGTCGCCATCGTTTCCCGCCACGGCTCCCTTCACCGAGAACTTCCCGATCCCGATCACCTCCTCCTCGCCGGCGTCCGCTGGGGCGCCGTCGACGAGTTTCCGACACCGGCGTACTGGACCCAGCAGGCGCTGCGGCGTCGCCTCGAGGCACCCGCGCCCACGGCGTCGGGCCGCTCGCTGGCCGAGGAGGTCGGCGCCTCCTTGCTGGGCGGCCCCGGCATCCCGGCGGCCGTGGGCCAGGCGGCGTTCGCGCGGGTGCGCGAGCGCGGCGCCTTCGTGCAGCCCGGCGTTTGCGAGGACACCCTGACGGCCTGGCTCAGCGAGCCGCTGGAGGTGCAGGGCCGCGCGCTCCACTTCCGCTTCGCGGCCCAGAAGGCCAGGCACCTGGCGGCGGTGATGCCGGCGCTGCTATCGGCGCCGGACTTCGACGCGGGCCAGGAGGTGCGCAACTGGCTGATGGCCTTGCCAGGCATCGGCCCGAAGACGGCGTCGGCCATCGTGCGCGGCTGGTCGGCATCGGACGAGGTCGCGCTGCTGGACGTCCACCTGCTGCGCGTGGGCCAGGTGATCGGCCTGTTCTCGCGCAAGCTCAGCATCGAGCGGCATTACCTCGAGATCGAGGCCCGCCAGCTCAAGCTCTGCGCCGCCATGGACGTGCGCCCCGCCGAGCTGGAGGCGGTGGTCGCGGCGGAGATGAGCCGCTCGCCGGAGACGGCACGCTTCCTCGTCGACCACCTGAAGGCGACCGAGCCGGTGCCGGCCCGGAAGGCCAGCGCAACCCGTGTGCCCGAGCAGATCGCGCTGGTCTTCACGGCCTGAGCGCGCGCCCGGCGCGGTATCTGCCGCCGACGCGAGGTCGGGTTCGAGCGGCCCATGAATCGGCGACTGCCGTCGCCGAAGTCAGGGCGTTGCCGCCTCGTTGGCGGACTCGAGGCCGGCCGCTTCTCCGCTCTCCACGATCGCCGAGGACGCGGGCGCCGCCGGCCCGTCCGTGATCGGGGGCTCGGCCCGCGCCGTCAGCCAGTAGCGGCGGCGGCGCGTCCGCTCGCAGTCGGCCGACGGCGAGGACCATCGATCGCTTCGCCATTGCCAGGCGCCGCAGTCCACGGAGTTCAGCACCGTCGCGCCCGAAGCGAGGTAGCGCGCGACCACCTCGGGCCGGGGATGCCCGAAACGGTTCAGGTGCCCCGACTGCAGGGCGGCCACGCGGGGCGCCACCGCCTGGACGAAGGCGCTCGACGACGAAGTCCGGCTGCCGTGGTGCGGCACGACCAGCACCTCGGCGCGCAGGTCGTCCGCTCCCTCCTCGCGGGCCAGCCGCAGCAACTGCGCTTCCTGCGGCGCTTCGATGTCGCCGGTGAGCAGCAGGCGGCGCCCTGCGGCGTCGACACGCAGCACGCAGGAGGCGCCGTTGCGCTTCGTGCCCGCTGCACCGGCTGCATCCGCTGCATCGGCTGCGCTGACAGCACCCATTGCATCGGTCGCCCGGGCCGGGCGACCTGCACCGAATGAGCCGACGCCATCAGTAGCGGCGTCGCGCGTGTTCGAGTTCGGTGGCCCGAGCGGCCACAGCACCTCGAAGCGCACGCCATCCCATTCCCAGCGCTGTCCCCGGCGACAGCCCGCAGCCCCTGGCACCGCGCCGAGCCGGTGCTCGACCGGCAGGCCCCGCAACAGGCTGCCGGTGCCGCCGGCATGGTCCTGGTCGGCGTGGCTGACCATCAGCAGGTCCAGGCGCCGTTCGCCCAGTCCCCACAACAGCGGCAGCAGCACCCGCTGCGACGCGTCGCTGTCAGGTCCCCAGCGCGGCCCGGCGTCGAAGGCCATCGTGTGGCCGTGCGTGCGCAGGATCGCGGCCCCGCCCTGCCCGACATCGGGCAGCCACAGTTCGAGCGCCCCCGGCGGCGGTCGATCGACGACCGGCCACAGCATCGGCACGCACAGCGCGAGCCCGCCCAGCCGCAAACGCCATGGCCAGGGCATCGCCAGCACGACGCCGCCGACCAGGCCCAGCGCCTGGGCCCAGGGCGGCGCCCAGGGCAGGTGCCAGACGGCGAGCGGCCAGGTCCGCAGCGCCTCCAGCATCAGGTTCAGCACCGCGACGAGCCAAGTGCCAAGGGTCCACAGCGGTGGAAAAGCCGCACCCAGCAGCGCCAGCGGCGTGACCAGGTAGGACACCAGCGGAATGGCCACCGCGTTGGCGACCAGGCCGACCAGGGACAACTGCTGGAACAACAGCAAGGTCAACGGCGCCAGGCCCAGCGTCACCACCCACTGCGTGCGCCAGGCCGCGTGCAGCAGGCCGCGCCAGCCGGGCGCCGCGCGCGTGTCGGCCGCCATCAGCAGCGCGACCGCGCAGAACGACAGCCAGAAGCCCGGCTGCATCAGCGCCCACGGATCCGCGGCGCAGACGGCCGCGGCGGCCGCGCCCAGGCTCATTGGCCACGGCCAGCGCACACCGGCCTGCCGCAGCAGCGCGAGGATGACCAGCAGTCCGACGGTGCGCTGCGCCGGCACTCGAATCGACGATTCGCCGGGTCGCACAGCAGGTCGCGGAAGGTCCGGGCGTCGGCGGCCGCAGGCGGGCGCAGGGTCAGGCGGGGCGTCTGGGTGAGCCGCTCGACAGCCGGGAT
>NZ_PEOG01000101.1 GCF_002761755.1 Roseateles chitinivorans | reverse complement strand
CGGTGAATACCGGGTCGCGGCGCATGCGGTGATTGGCGCCATCACGGGAGACCTGAGCGGAGCGTTGGGAGCGGCGGCGAGCGCGAAGGCTGCGGAGCAATTGAAGGATCTCCAGACCTCCCTTGATCCGATCGCGTCCAGGTAGAGCAGCGACAAATGCAGCAACAGCGCGACATGCCAGGCGGCGAGGCCGACGGCGCGACGCAGGTCATGACCGGTCTCGCGATAGAAGTGGCGACGCGCCAGACCGTCGCGGCTGGGCACCACCCCGGCCAGCGCACCGACCAGCGGCCCGATGGCGAAAGCGCCCGCCACCACCGCCAGCGTCAGCCCCAGCGGCAGGACCGCCGTGCCGAGCACCAGCAGCATCAGGCCCAGCGCCATCGGCGCGACCAGCGAGCGCCGCAGGTTGTCGATCAGCTTCCAGCGGTTGATCGGCGCGATGCCGTAGCGCCGCGCCCCCGCGATGAAGGGCAGCAGTTGCCAATCGCCACGCGTCCAGCGGTGCAGCCGGGCATGGGCGACATCGGCATGCATCGGCGAGTCCTCGACCAGCGTGATGTCGGACACGCCCGCGCAGCGCGCGATGCTGCCTTCCAGCAGGTCGTGGCTCAGCACCTGGCCCTCGGGCAGGCGGGCGTCGAGCACCGCGTGGCAGGCACGCACGTCCAGCAGGCCCTTGCCGGTGAAGCTGCCCTCGCCGAACAGGTCCTGGAAGATCTCCGAGCTGACCGCGCTGTAGGGATCGATGCCGAACTGGCCGACGAAGAGCCGGTGGTAGGGCGTGCTGGCCGCGTCGTCGGGCATCGGCGCGAGCACCCGCGGCTGCAGGATCGCGTAGCCCTCGACGACACGACGGCTGGCGGCGTCCACCCGCGGCCGGTTCATCGGATGAGCGGCCGTGCCGACGAGCGCGCGCAGCCGGCCCGGCGGCATGTCGGTGTCGGCATCCAGCGTGATCAGGTGGCGCACGCCGGGCGCCGGCCGGGACAGCGGGCCGAAGTCGGCGAACGGCGACGCGCCGGCGGGCGCGGCCAGCAGCCGCAGCAGCCGCTCGAGCTTGCCGCGCTTGCGCTCCCAGCCGATCCAGCGACGCTCGGTGGAGGACCATTCGCGTGCCCGATGCAGCAGCAGGAAGCGCGGACGGCCATCGGCCAGCGGGCCGTGGCGCTCGTTGAGCGCGGCGATCGCATCCGCCGCGGTGACCACGATCATCGTGTCGCCGGGGTGATGCTCCTCATAGGCATCGGGCAGGTCGCTGAGCAGCGCGAACTGCACCAGCCGCTCGGGATTGGCCAGGTGATGCTGTTCCAGCTGGGCGGCCAAGGGGGCGACGGCCTCCTCGCGCGTCAGCAGCACCGGCATGACGACGAGGGTACGTTCGGCGTCCGGCAGGCCTTGGGAAAAGTCCAGGCGGGGCAGCCGCGCGGGCCGGGCGAGCTCGCTGATCCAGCGGTTGGTCAACGCCACCACCGCCTCGCCGATCGGCCCGGCGGCCAGCAGCGCGGTGAGGGCGAGCAGCCAGGGCGCCGCATCCGGCCGGGCCTGGTTCATCAGCCAGGAGAGACCGAGCAGGCCCAGCAGCGCCAGGCCAGCCAGGTAGGCCACCGCCGCCCAGCGCTGCCCGGGGGCGGTGTCGTGCGGCGGCCAGGGATGCTCGCGCAGGCCCAGCGCCGCGAGCAGCGTCGGCCGGCCCGCGCCGCGCCACCAGTAGATCGGCGCGCTGCGCCGGTCCGGTTCGCCATCCACCGGCGGACCGGCGCCCTGCGTCAGCGCCAGCAGCTGGCGCGCGATCTCCAGTTCCGGGCGCCCGGACTTGCGGGCCAGGCGCTCGATCTCATGCAAGGTCAGGTCCTGGGTGTCCGGCGCCTCGGCCGCGAAGACCGGTGACTCGCCCAGCGTCCGCATCACCGGGCTGACTGACTGGATCAGCTGGCGCCAGTTCGTCTGGTCGATGCGCCGCAGCGCGGTGATCGCGTTGCGGATGCTCTGCAGGTCCTTGATCGACTCGTCCTGCTGCCGCGCCAGCGCCTGCGCCGGCACGGGCAGCCGCGTGCTCAGCCAGGCGGCCAGCTCGCCCATCAGCGGCTGGGGCAGTTCCTCGAGGCGGTGATCGAGCTGCAGCCAGAAGGCTTCGGCGACGCCGCGCTCGGTCATGCGCGGCTCGAGGGCCGTGATCGCCGCGATGCCGGACGCCGCCGGGTGGCCGTCGTACCAGTGGTGCACCACGTCGCGCGCCGCCTGCAGCGTCGCGAAGCGCTCGGCCAGTCGGCGCAGGTTCTCGACCAGCACCACGCGCAGCGTTGTCGGCAGCGCCCACAGCTCGGCGAGCGACAGCGGGCGCTCCTCCTGGTAGGCGCGCAGGTAGGCGGCCAGCAGCCCGGTGTCGAAGCCGCCGTCCGTGTGCGCGACCCAGGCCCAGGCGACGCCGTAGATGCGAGGCAGGCCCGCGAGCGGCTCGTCGCGCAGGCGCGGCAGCAGGCGGAAGAAGTTGCGCGGCAGCCCTCGGCGCACCTGGTGCGTCTGCTCGTCGATCAGCGCGGCGTTGTCCAGCAGCCATTTGCCGGCGGCGCCGAGGTGGCGGAAGTCGCGATGCCGCTTCTCGATCAGCCGGCGCGTCTGCTGCAGCATCGCGACGTTGTCGTCGAGCCGCGGGAAGAACTGCCCGGCGCCGGCGGTGCCCTGGACCGCCTGGGCCTGGGCGAGGCTGCGGCCGTGCTGCTCGAACCGCGCCTGACCGAACAGCACCGCCCGCACCGGCGGCTCGATGGGGCCGAGCGACGGGTTCAGCAGCGCAAGTTCTTCCGCAATTTCCGGGGGATCCGGCGCCGGCTCAGGGGAGAGTCGCCGGTCGTCGTCGGGGGAGGGGTCCGGCGCGGTCGCCGTCGGTCGGGTGGCGGCGTCCGCGCTGCGGCCGGTGCTCATAGCCAGTGGGCGAACAGACCCAGGGTGACGGCGCTCAGGGCCGCGGTGGTGGCCAGCCGGGGCAGGACCACCCCCTGGACCCGCTCTGCCAGCAGCGCCAATCCGAACCATCGCCCGCGCGCCTTGGCGCACTGGACGAGGTGGCGCTGGAGCACCTGGTCCTGGAGCGGGGCGATCGGGCTGAGCGGGCCGGCTGGGCGGTTCATGGCGGGGTCTCCCTGCAAGTGGTTGATCCGGTCTGCAACCGGACGTTTCCAACTTGGCAAGCCCCATGCCTGCGCAGGCAAGTAAATCGGCGGGAGGGCGCCGGCGCCTCTATGACGGCGGCCGCGCGCCGCGTCGGGGCGATCGAACCGACGCCCCGCGCGGACCGCCGGCGCGCGAGCAATCCGCGTACCGGCAGGAAATACAGGTCTCAGCGCGAGACGATCAGGCGCAGGCCCAGGGCGACGAAGACGGCGCCGGCGACGCGGTCCAGCCACAGCCCGGCGCGCGGCTTGCGCTGCAGCCACTGGCCGATGGCGCCGGCGAAGTAGCCCAGCAGTCCGAACAGGACCGCGGCCTGCAGGGTGAAGGTCAGGCCGAGCAGTGCCGTCTGGGCGGCCACATGGCCCTGCGACGGCACGACGAACTGCGGCAGGAAGGACAGGAAGAAGAGCACGACCTTGGGGTTGATCGCGTTGGCGAAGACGCCCTTGAAGAACAGGCGAACGAGTGAGTCCTCCGCCTGCGACGCGTCGCCGACGCTGGCGCCGCCGCGGCTGCGCAGCGCCTTGATGCCCAGCCAGATCAGGTAGAGGCCGCCGCAGACCTTCAGCGCGGTGAAAGCCACCGGCGAGGCGGCGATCAGCGCGCTGACCCCGATCGCCGCGAGCACGGTGTGACTCAGGCATCCCAGCGCGCAGCCCAGGCCGAAGGCCATGCCGTGCCGGCGTCCCTTCGAGATGCCCATGCCCAGCACCATCAGGTTGTCCGGGCCGGGGGACGCCGTGATCAGCATCGCAGCCAACAGGAAACCGAAGAGTTGTTCGAAGGTCAGCATGGGGCGGGATGATAGGCGCTCGCCCGGCAACTATCATCGCGGCCACATGTCATTGGCCAGTCGCCGCTGCCGCCCCGAGAAAGGGAGCAAGCCGGGTCCCCGAGGCGATCCGCCCAGGGACACCGAGCGACGGCCTCAAAGGGGAGGGAACCCATGCTTCGATTCCAGTGGCGCCCGCAGGCGCTGTTCGTCGTGCTGGCCTGTGCGCTCAGCGCTTGCGGAGGTGGAGGCGGCGGGAGCGGCGGCGCCGATGCTGGTGCCGGCGGCACGCCGCCAGGCGGCACGCCGGCGACGACATCGCTGATGCCGCCGGCCTCCACGCCGGGCGAGACCCTGGCTGCCGACGCCTCGGTCTATCGCCCGCTGGTCGCGGGCGGCACCTGGCGATATCGCGGCGTCCAGACGCAGCCCAACGTCGCCCAGCCCGTCGTCTATGACACCGTGACGCAGCACCTCCCGACCAGCGTGGCCGCGCAGGTGTTCGAAACGACTTCCAATGCCGGCAACAGCGGGAGCGACCAGACCACGCTGGTCCTGGAGGCCGGCACCATCACCGCCAACGATCACCTGGATCTCGCACCCGGCGTGCGCGTGCCGGTGCCGCGCATCGAGCTCAAGTCGCCCGTGCGCGCTGGCGAGCAGTACCACCTGATCGACCGGCGCATCGAGGACATGGGCAGCGACGTCGACGGCGACAAGCGCAATGACGCCGCGGACATCGCGGCCTATGCGCGTGTCGTCGGCTTCGAGACCGTCGCGTTGCCCACCTTGCCCAGCATCCAGGCAATCCGGGTCGACACGACGCTGCTGACCCGCATCCGGACCTCCACGAGCGGCCAGTGGTCGCCGGTCATCCGGATCGAGACGCGCGCCTGGTATGCCCAAGGCCTGGGCCTGGTGCAACTGCAGACCGAACTGCCCACGGCCGACCTCAGCGGCGTGACGCGCAACGTGGAAACGCTGGTGTCCTTCGAGGGCTCCACCTCCGGCTATGGCGCGGGCCCGGCCAGCGTCGCCAGCGTGCCGCTGACCAGCGCCATTTTTCCCGGTCAGTCCGTGTCGGCGTCGAGCATCGTCGCCGTGGTGCCGATGGGCGACCAGGCACTGCTGTTTGCCAATCGCTCCGCGGACGGGCTTACCGTCTACCGCATGAATGCCAGCGGCGGCATTTCGGGCGTCCAGCACCACCTGGGACTGAACAACCAGCCGCGCAGCGGCTTCTATCTGCGCGTGGGCAACGAGGCGGTCGCGGTGAATGGCTACGGCCCGCTGGTGACCCGCTTCGATGCCTCTGGCAATCTGCTGGGCACGGTGACGACGCTGCCGCTGTCCAGGCCCGGGCGGCAGGGCGACGCGAGCGTGCTCGGCGCTGCCGCCCAAGGCGGCAACCTGGCGCTGCTCTGGAGCCGAGGCACGGCCGACGGCGCCGCGACCGAACTGGTGATGGGCCGCTTCGCGCTGGACGGGACACAGGTCGGCGCCCAGTCGGTGGTGTTCACCGGCGCCAGCGTGGACCGCGCGTCCTTCGCGTTCTCCGGCGGGCGCCTGGTGGCGGCCTGGTCGGGCCACGCGTCGCCCATCGCGGCCTTGGACGTTCAGGTGGCCGCGTGGGCGCCTGACAGCGGCGACCTGACGCAGACCCTGCTGCTGAGCGGCGCCTCGCAGGCCAGCTATCGGCTCGCGCCCACCGTGGTTCCGCTGGACGACGGCGCGGCGCTGATGTGGGCCCGCGACCTGCGGACCGGCGACCCGCTTCCCGAGTCTGCCGGTCTCCGCCTGGATGCCCAGTTCAATCCGGTGCGTGGCGGTGCCACCTTGAATGACGAGACCGTCCGCGGCATGCCGGGGGCGCGCACCGACTCCAGCACCCCGGCCTTCCAGGGGCAGGGGCAGCGGATGTTCGGGCTTGTCGATCGCACCGGGCCGCTGTGGCCGGATTTGCCAGCCTATCCGGCGAACCGGACGCTCACGCTGGTGAGCTGGTGGGACGCCGGCGCAGGGCCGCTCAGCGGCGCGACGGTCAAGACGCTGCGCGTGGGCGTGGAGGCAAGCGAATTCAACGTGCTTCGGATGCTGGTGCCGGTCGGCGATCGCCTGCTGCTGCTGGGCGGCGACTCGGCGCTGACCGTGCGCACGCTGTGGCTGCCAGGCAGCCGCTGAAATGAAAACGGGCCCTGATTGCTCAGGGCCCGTGTCCGTGTCTGGCGGAGAGAGAGGGATTCGAACCCTCGGTAGGCGATTAACCTACACACGCTTTCCAGGCGTGCGACTTAAACCACTCATCCATCTCTCCGAAGCCCGCGATCATAGCGCAGATTTCGGGGGGCTGAAGCAAAGTTGTCGGAGTCCGTGCCGCCAACACGGCGAGCGGTGCGCTCAGCGACCCGGCTGGATCACCTTGTCGCTCTTGATCAGCGCCATCGCGGTGCCGATCAGGCCGGAGACCTCGCTCATGTTGGCCGGCACGATCATCGTGTTGTTCTTCTGGGCCAACTGCGAGAAGGCTTCCACCGCCTTCTCCGCCACCTTCAACTGCACCGCGTCGCCACCGCCCGGCTGCTGGATCGCCGCGGCGATCTTGCGGATCGCGTCGGCGCTGGCTTCCGCCACCGCCGTGATGGCCGCGGCCTCGCCCTGCGCCTTGTTGATCTCGGCCTGCTTCTCGCCTTCGGAGCGCGCGATCGCCGCCTCGCGCTCGCCGGTGGCGATGTTGATCTGCTCCTGGCGGCGACCCTCCGACGCCGCGATCAGCGCGCGCTTCTCGCGCTCCGCGGTGATCTGGGCCTGCATCGAGCGCAGGATCTCCGCCGGCGGCGTCAGGTCCTTGATCTCGTAGCGCAGCACCTTCACGCCCCAGTTCAGCGCCGCTTCGTCCAGCGCCTGGACGACGGCGGCGTTGATCGCGTCACGTTCCTCGAAGGTCCGGTCCAACTCCATGCGGCCGATCACCGAGCGCAAGGTGGTCTGCGCCAGCTGGGTGATCGCGATGATGTAGTTGCTGGAGCCGTAGCTGGCGCGCATCGGATCGGTGACCTGGAAGTACAGGATGCCGTCCACCGTCAGCTGGGTGTTGTCCTTGGTGATGCAGACCTGGCTGGGGACGTCCAGCGGGATCTCCTTGAGCGAATGCTTGTAGGCCAGCCGGTCGATGAAGGGCACCAGGATGTTCAGGCCGGGCGTCAGCGTGCCGTGGTACTTGCCCAGGCGTTCGACCACCCAGGCGTTCTGCTGCGGGACGACCTTCACCGACTGCACGATGAAGACGATGGCGACGATCAGCACGACCAATGCGACGATTTCCATGAGCGGGACTCCTCCTCCGGAGATGTGGAACGGAAACAGGGAACGGGGCGATCAGGCAGCGTCGACGAGCAGGCAGCTGCCCTCGACCGCACGGATCACATGGCGCCCGCTGTGCGGTACGCCGGCACCCACGAAGCGCGCCTGCCAGGCCGCGCCGCGGTAGCGGACCTCGGCGGTGCCGTCCGCGCGCCAGAGCGCGACGTCCAGGCTCTGGCCGATGTCGAGGTTCACATTGGGGTTCTCGCCGGCGGGGGCGCGCGGATGGCGTCTCAGGCGCAGGTGCCACCAGGTCACCGCGCCGCCGCCGACACCGGCAGCCACCCCCAGCTGCAGCCAGAAGGGCCCGCCGGCATGTGCCATCAGCGCCGCGGCCGCCGCGCCCAAGGCCAGCATCAACAGGTAGAAGGTGGTGCCGCTGGCGAGCTCCGCCGCCACCAGCCCGCCGCAGATCACCCACCACCAGGTGGCGACACTCCAGTCCATCAGATCCTCCTCGTTGGCCCGGTCGATCCGTGGTTCGCCCGGTCTTTGTGTGCCGGCGCAGTGTACGCCCCGGGTCCGCGGGCGTTTCCCGTCCTTTCGGGGGCCTGAAGCCGGCAGTTGAAGGCCATTGACGGCCTCGCCGTTCTGTTTCTGCGACAACCCCGGATCAACACTTGCGTGACACGGCTGACGCCCTACACTTCGCGCCTTTCTTGTTTGACCTGCCCCGATCCGGAGGCCTCATGACGCCGCGTTTCCGCTTTCCCATCGTCATCATCGACGAGGACTATCGCTCCGAGAACACCTCGGGTTTGGGCATCCGTGCCCTGGCGGAAGCCATCCAGAAAGAGGGCTTCGAGGTGCTGGGCGCGACCAGCTACGGCGACCTGAGCCAGTTCGCCCAGCAGCAGAGCCGCGCCAGCGCCTTCATCCTGTCGATCGACGACGAGGAGTTCTCCGGCAACGGCGACGGCGGCGAGCTCGATCCGGCGGTCTTGAACCTGCGCAAGTTCATCCAGGAGATCCGCTTCAAGAATGCGGACATCCCCATCTACGTCTATGGCGAGACGCGCACTTCGCAGCATCTGCCCAACGACGTGCTGCGGGAGCTGCATGGCTTCATCCACATGTTCGAGGACACGCCCGAGTTCGTGGCGCGTCACATCATCCGCGAGGCCAAGAGCTACCTCGACGGCCTGGCGCCGCCGTTCTTCAAGGCGCTGATGGATTACGCGCAGGACGGGTCCTACTCGTGGCACTGCCCGGGGCACTCCGGCGGCGTGGCCTTCCTGAAGAGCCCGGTCGGCCAGATGTTCCACCAGTTCTTCGGCGAGAACATGCTGCGGGCCGACGTCTGCAACGCGGTGGAGGAACTCGGCCAGTTGCTGGACCACACCGGCCCGGTCGCCGAAAGTGAAAAGAACGCCGCCCGCATCTTCAATGCGGACCACTGCTTCTTCGTCACCAACGGCACGTCGACCTCCAACAAGATGGTCTGGCACCACACCGTGGCGCCGGGCGACGTGGTCGTGGTGGACCGCAACTGCCACAAGAGCATCCTGCACAGCATCATCATGACCGGCGCGGTGCCGGTCTTCATGACGCCCACCCGCAACCACTACGGCATCATCGGCCCGATCCCGGAGAGCGAGTTCTCGCCCGACACCATCCGCAAGAAGATCGCGCGGAATCCGCTGCTCAAGGGCGTGGATCCGAAGAAGGTCAAGCCGCGGATCATGACCCTGACGCAGAGCACCTACGACGGCGTGCTCTACAACACCGAGACCATCAAGTCCAAGCTGGACGGCTGGATCGACACGCTGCACTTCGACGAGGCGTGGCTGCCGCACGCGGCGTTCCACAACTTCTACGGCTCGTACCACGCGATGGGCAAGCACCGCCCGCGGCCCAAGACCGCGATGGTCTATGCCACGCAGTCGACCCACAAGCTGCTGGCCGGCATCTCGCAAGCGTCGCAGGTGCTGGTGCAGGACTCGCAGAACGTGAAGCTGGACAAGCATCTGTTCAACGAGGCGTACCTGATGCACACCTCGACCAGCCCGCAGTACTCGATCATCGCCAGCTGCGACGTCGCGGCCGCGATGATGGAGCCCCCCGGCGGCACGGCGCTGGTGGAGGAGTCCATCCTCGAGGCGCTGGACTTCCGCCGCGCGATGCGCAAGGTCGAGAAGGACTACGGCAAGGACTGGTGGTTCAAGGTCTGGGGGCCGGACAAGCTGGCCGCCGACGGCATCGGCAAGGCCGCGGACTGGATGCTCAAGGCCAATGAGAAGTGGCATGGCTTCGGCCCGATCGAGGCCGGCTTCAACATGCTGGATCCGATCAAGTCCACGGTCATCACGCCGGGCCTGGACATGAGCGGCAAGTTCGCCAAGACCGGCATCCCGGCCAGCATCGTCACCAAGTTCCTGGCCGAGCACGGCGTCGTGGTCGAGAAGACCGGCCTGTACTCGTTCTTCATCATGTTCACCATCGGCATCACCAAGGGCCGCTGGAACACGCTGCTGACCGCGCTGCAGCAGTTCAAGGACGACTACGACCGCAACGCGCCGATCTGGCGCATCCTGCCGGACTTCGTCGCCGCCTTCCCGCGCTATGAGCGCATGGGACTGCGCGACCTGTGCCAGAGCGTGCACGAGGCCTATGCCCAGGGCGACATCGCGCGCCTGACGACCGAGGTCTACCTGTCCGACCTGGAGCCGGCGATGAAGCCGTCCGACGCGTACGCGCACATCGCGCATCGCAAGACGGAGCGCGTCGAGATCGACAAGCTGGAGGGGCGTGTCACCACCGCGCTGCTGACGCCGTATCCCCCGGGCATTCCGCTGCTGATCCCGGGCGAGCGCTTCAACAAGCGCATCGTCGACTACCTGAAGTTCACCCGCGACTTCAACGCCAAGTTCCCGGGCTTCGCCACCGATGTCCATGGGCTGGTGGCAGAGAAGGGCGTCGATGGTGTGACGCGCTACTACGTCGACTGCGTGGTGGATGCCGACGCGGCGGAAGCGAAGAAGAAGTAATCGGCGCCTGGCCAACGACATCGGGACCCCGCGGGGTCCCGATTTTCTTCGTTGCTTCGTACTTGCAACGTTGGCGCGCCTGGCCGCCGCAATCCCACGCCCTGCTGTCCCCGGACGACCGAGGTCCGCGCGAACGACGGGCGGGGCCGGGCGAGGGGCGCTTACTCCGTGCCCGCCATCGCGCCGTGGCTGAAGCCGCCGTCGACGTAGACGATCTCCGAGCTGATGCCGCCAGCCAGGTCCGACAGCAGGAAGGCTGCCGTGTTGCCGACGTCCTCGATCGTGACGTTGCGCTTGATCGCGGCGCTGTCGGCGAACTGCTTCAGCAGCTTGCCGAAGTCCTTGATGCCGGAAGCAGCCAGGGTCTTGATCGGGCCAGCGGAAATGCCGTTCACCCGGATGCCCTTGGCGCCCAGGCCGTAGGCGAGGTAGCGCACGCTGGCTTCGAGCGAGGCCTTGGCCAGGCCCATCGTGTTGTAGTTGGGAACGAAACGATCCGCGCCGAGGTAGGACAGGGTCAGCAGCGCCGCGCCCGGACGCAGCCGGCTTTGCGCGGCCTTGGCCATCGCCGGGAAGCTGTAGGCCGAAATATCGTGCGCGATACGGAAGTTTTCGCGCGTGATGCCGTCCAGGAATTCGCCCGCAATCGCCTCGCGCGGGGCGAAACCGATCGAATGGACGAAGCCGTCGAATTCCGGCCAGTGCTGGCCCAGGTCCTCGAACAGGCGCTCGATCTGGGCGTCGTCGCCCACGTCGCAGTCGAACACCAGGCTGGAGCCGAATTCGGCGGCGAACTCGGTGATGCGGTCCTTGAAGCGCTCGCCCACGTAGCTGAAGGCCAGTTCAGCCCCTTCGCGGTGGCAGGCCTTGGCGATGCCGTAGGCGATCGAACGGTTGGACAGCACGCCCGTGATCAGCAGTCGCTTGCCGGCGAGAAATCCCATGTCTGCTCCTGGTATTCATAGATTCGAGGGAGGCCGGGATTCTCGCACGCCACGCCGTGAACGAAGCCGCAGCCTTGTCGGCATGCTGTTTGCATAGTACACTTCGAGCTTCGCTGAAAAAGTGAACGGTGGGCGGATTCATCCAGCCCATTTTTTTTGGCTGTCCCCACAGGACCTACAGGATAGATACCGTCGTCGATGAATTTGAGCTGGCAAGCCGTTGTTGAGAAAACCGTGACCGGTCTCGGTTACGAGGTGGTGGGCTGCGAACGCAGCGCCGGGGGCTTGCTACGCGTGTTCATCGACAAGCCGCTCGTGGGTGGCCAGGAGCCGGAGCAGCCGGTGAACGTCGAGGACTGCGAGCGCGTCACGCGCCAGCTGCGCTACGTGATGGAGGTCGAGGAGATCGACTACACGCGCCTGGAAGTGTCGACCCCCGGTCTGGACCGACCGCTGAACAATGCCGGCGACTACGCCCGGTTCCTCGGTCATGAAGTGGAAATCACCCTGCGCGAGGCTTTCCAGGGCCGCAAGAAGTACCGGGGCGTCCTGGTCGCCGCCGAAGGCGTTGCCGCGGAGGAAGACCCGGCCACGCTGGCGCAGCGCACCGACTGGCGGGTGATCTTCTCCGACGGCAAGGCCGAGCAGGCGCTGGACTTCGCGCTGGACGAAGTGCGTTCGGCCAAGCTGGTGCCGGAGATCAATTTCAAGGGTCGCACGCCGGGCAAGGCGGGCGGCGCGGTCGCGGGCAAGTCCGCGGCGAAGAAAAACACGGGCTTGGCGCCCCAGGGATCCGAATCTGCTGACGGAGCGGCTGCGAAGCCCAAGGCGTCGAAGAAGAAGAGCAATGCCAAGTCCCGGCAGACGGATGACAAGGTTGACGGAGGTCTCGATCAATGAACCGCGAACTGTTGATGCTGGTGGACGCCATCTCGCGCGAGAAGAGCGTGGAGCGCGATGTGGTGTTCGGCGCCGTTGAGGCGGCGCTGGCTTCGGCCACCAAGAAGTTGTATGGCGGCGAGGTCGACATCCGTGTGGCCATCGACCGCGACACCGGCGAGTACGAGACCTTCCGCCGCTGGCATGTCGTGCCCAACGAGGCCGGCCTGCAGAATCCGGATTCCGAGATCCTGCTGTTCGAAGCGCAGGAGCAGATCGCCGACATCGAGGTCGACGACCACATCGAGGAAGGCGTGGAGTCGGTGCCCATCGGCCGCATCGGCGCCCAGGCCGCCAAGCAGGTCATCCTGCAGAAGATCCGCGATGCCGAGCGCGAGCAGCTGCTGAACGACTTCATGTCGCGCGGCGAGCGGATCTTCGTCGGCACCGTCAAGCGCCTGGACAAGGGCGACATCATTGCCGAGTCGGGCCGTGTCGAGGGCCGCCTCAAGCGCAACGAGATGATCCCCAAGGAGAACCTGCGCACCGGCGACCGCGTCCGCGCGGTGATCCTGGGCGTCGATCCGACGCAGCGCGGCCCGCAGATCATGCTGTCGCGTTCCTCGGGCGAGTTCATGAAGGAACTCTTCGCGCAGGAAGTGCCCGAGATCGAGCAGGGCCTGCTCGAGATCAAGAGCTGCGCCCGCGACGCCGGCAGCCGCGCCAAGATCGCCGTGGTCTCGCACGACAAGCGCGTCGATCCGATCGGCACCTGCGTCGGCGTGCGCGGCTCGCGCGTCAACGGCGTGACCAACGAGCTGGCCGGCGAGCGCGTGGACATCGTGCTGTGGTCGGAAGACCCGGCGCAATTCGTGATCGGCGCGCTGGCGCCGGCGAATGTGCAGTCGATCGTCGTGGACGAGGAACGCCATGCGATGGACGTCGTCGTCGACGAGGAGAACCTCGCGATCGCGATCGGCCGCGGCGGCCAGAACGTGCGCCTGGCGTCGGAGCTGACCGGCTGGAAGATCAACATCATGACCGCCGAGGAATCCGCCGCCAAGCAGGCCGAGGAATCGGACGTGGTGCGCAAGCTGTTCGTCGAGAAGCTGGATGTGGACGAGGAAGTCGCCGACATCCTGATCGCCGAGGGCTTCGCCTCGCTGGAAGAAGTCGCCTATGTCCCGATGCAGGAAATGCTCGAGATCGAGGCCTTCGACGAGGAAACCGTCAACGAGTTGCGCACCCGTGCCAAGGATGCGCTGCTGACGATGGAGATCGCCCGCGAGGAGAAGGTCGAGGAGGTCTCGCAGGACCTGCGCGACCTGGAAGGCATGACCCCGGAGCTGATCGCCAAGCTGGCGGCCGGCGACATCCACACCCGTGACGACCTGGCCGACCTGGCCGTCGACGAGTTGGTCGAGATTTCGTCCCTGGACGAGGCAGCGGCACGCGCTTTGATCATGAAGGCGCGCGAGCACTGGTTCAACGCATAACGCCCGAGCAGCCACGCTCTGAAGCGACTTCAAGCGAAACCAGACCGCTCCGCACCACACAAGATTTAAGGATTTCAACAATGGCCGTGACCACCGTCGCCCAGCTGGCCGCAGAGCTGAACAGGCCTGCGAGCACCCTGCTGGAGCAGCTCCAAGCTGCGGGCGTCAAGAAGGCGTCCGCCGAGGACACCCTGAACGAAAGCGACAAGGAACGCCTGCTGGACCACCTGCGCACCGCGCATGGCACCGGCGGCGCCGAGCGCAAGAAGATCACCCTGACCCGCAAGTCGACCAGCGAGATCAAGCAGGCCGACGCCTCGGGCAAGGCGCGCACGATCCAGGTCGAGGTGCGCAAGAAGCGCGTCTTCGTCAAGCGTGAGGACGGTGTCGACGACGCCGCCGCCGCTGCCGCCGAGGAAGCCGAACTGAAGCGCCGCGAGGAAGAAGCCCAGGCGCAGGCCGAGGCGCTGCGTCAGCAGGAAGAAGAACTGGCGCGCAAGATGCGCGAGCGCGAGGAAGCCGAGCGCGCCGCGCGTGAAGCCGAGGAAAAGCGCCGCGACGAGGAGCGCGCCGCCCGCGAGGCTGCCGAGGCCGCCGCCGCGGAAGCCGCCGCCAGGGCCGCCGCCGAGGAAGAAGCGCGCAAGGCCGCCGAGGCCGCCAAGTCCAAGGCCGAGAAGGCCGCCGACAAGGCCGCGGCGAAGACGGCCG
>NZ_PEOG01000004.1 GCF_002761755.1 Roseateles chitinivorans | reverse complement strand
CGGAGAAGATCCGGGCGCGCATGCGCAGTGGGTACGTGCGGCATCGCTGGCCCCGGGAATGACGGTGACTGACTTGGAAGGCCGAGTGCTTACCGTGGAGTCGCAGCGTGACACTGGCTGGACGGCGCCTGTCTACAACATCGAGGTGCATGAGCACCATACGTACCATGTCGGCGGGCTGGGCGTGTGGGTGCATAACGCAAACTGCTGCTCAGTATCGACTAATGACTCAAATTCAAAGAGAACATATAGGGTAGACGCGGACAATGCCGGGAAGGGAACGGACGGATATGAAGTTCTCAATAACCCACCATCTAATGCTCATGTGAAGATAAGCAATGGCACCGAGTTCGTGACGAATGGTGCGGGGATGGTGGAAGAGGTGACTTTCCAGCCTGTCTTGGAAAAGGGTACACGCGATTCAAGGCAAACCGCCGTGGGATATGAAGGGTACACGACCGATGTTGGCGGGCACGTACAGGCCTGCCGATTGGGAGGAACGTGTGATAGATACAATCTCTTCCCGCAAGATAGAACCTTCAATAATTCCGGCTATAAAACTTTGGAGAATGAATGGTATTCCTCGCTAAGTAAAGGTGATACAGTCGGCCCCATTAACATAAAATTCTTGAGAGATGATCCGATGTCCCCGCGTCCGGATTACCTGGTGGTTGAGTATTCGATCAACGGAAAGAACTTTTCTAGATTCTTTGCAAACGAGGCGCCAAAATGAGTATTGAGAGGCAAGTTGAACTGCTGAATGACTTGGTTCAAGTCATGCATAATTGTGCAAATGGTGATTACGAAGAAATGTCGTGCGTATTTCGCTATTTGAATCCTGAGGACTCCTGGTCGATTGATACTGAATTTTCGTTCGTGCGAAATGGTGAGGCGATCAGCGCGTTTCTCCGGGATCCGCGCAATCGCATGATTCATCATGTGCGGGAACTACATGCGTTGATGAAGAGCCATACAGGGGGCGACTGGAAATCCTTCGTGTTGCAAGTGGGGCCTGACGGCAAGGCACACACGAAGTTCTCGTATTGACGGAACGCGACCAACTGCAAGAAGGAAGGCCAGCGCCAGGATGTGAGCACCGAAAAATGAAGGTGGTTCTTGATTGCTGGGACGAATTGACCGTCCCTGAATGCCAACATGGTGCTCACTTTTTTTGTGCGGATGAGTTCTCCATCTATGTTTCATCTTGGTTGGATGCTATTCCGAACATCACTGCTTGCGCTGAAGGTGTAGACCACGAAGTACTTCAGATGCCCAACCGACTCCGCCGGCGATTCGGTCGGATCAACTGCCTCAGCCGTGGACGAGAGCAAGCCATGATGATAAATATGAATCTTTGGAAGCATGACGTCCTTGAGAATTTGGCTTCAGACGTCGGAGTTGCGACCTCGGCAAGAAATATCGAGATGGCGGGCGGGCCTTTCGCTACTTGGGAACGGTTGGCGTCCCCCGAAGGGCCATGTCAGCGGTATCTCGAAAGCGCCCTCTATATTGGATTTGCAGATTTTGAACACGAACTATCTAAGAGGTTTCTTGGTTGGGCCGTAGAGACAGCTTTGCGCGCACTTGGCGATCCTCGATTTGCCGTTGAATCCGAGAATCGATCTAAGGGATGGAAAAATAAGCCGGCCTTTCCTGGAAATCAGGGAGAGGTGAAGGCGGTTTGGGCTATCGCCTCGGCAATGCAGCAAGGAACTCCGCTCGACTTGTCTCTGCTCAGAGAGGCCGCGGACCAAATCACGGAATCTGCATTAGCGAACAAGGGGAAGGATTGGGCTGAGCAACCCGTCCAAGGGCGCTATTTGCTGGCTGTGCGCCTGCGAATGATTTGTGGCGACTGGGCGCATGCCCGTAAAGCCCTCGATATAAAAAGGAAATTTGATGCTGTGATGGGGCAGCATCAAGTGTTGTCGCATCTCCTCGATGCGCTTTTAACCATCGGCGCCTCCGAAGATCTAAGGAGTCGTGAGAGCGTGCATCGCTTTGAAAACTACTTTGATTTGATCCGCGTGCCGGAAGGCAAACCAATCATTAATTCAGATTCGGGAAGCTGGGTGCATGGCTATCGAATTGAGATGGCGTTAATTCGCGAACGGGTGCTATACGAAAGTGCAGCATTTCCGAACTGGAATCGAGTATTCGCCTCAGTGGGGCAATCCGTTAGAAGTTAATAACCGTATAGACGTGGTCAGCCCGCGCGCAATGCGCCATCGACCACACGGCCGACGCGATCCAGGCCGGATGTAGGGCGAATCTCGGTTCGGCGTCGCTGGTCAACGCGCCGGGCGAGGCGTCGTGGGCTGCGGTCGTGACTTGAGCGCGCCGGGCGTGGATGCGGCGATGGGCGCCATCAAGGCCGGGGAGCACGTCACGCAGACGCAGGACGACCGGATGAAGGCCCTGGCGGCGGCCACGGCGATCTCCAAGGCCAAGCAGGCGGTGGAGGAGATCCAGAAGTTCAACGACCTGGCCAATGCGCAGAAGGAGCAGAGCATCCGCATCAGCCTGTCGGTGGGCAGCCAGCAGAGCAAGAGCTCGCAGCACAACGAGTCGAACCAGGCAGCGGGCAGCTCGGTGCTGGCCGATGGCAAGCTGAGCCTCATCGCCACGGGAGGAGGGCAGGATTCCAACGTCACGGTGCAGGGCAGCACGCTGGCGGGCCAGGATGTGTTCATCAAGGCGGACAACAAGATCAACCTGCTGGCCGCGCAGAACACCAGCGAGCAGCACAGCAAGGACTCGAGCAGCAGCGCGTCCATCGGCGTCGGCATCTCGCTGGGCGCGGAGAACCGGCTGGGCTTCACCGCCAGCGGCAGCGTGTCCAAGGGCAATGCCGATGGCAAGGACACGAACTACACCACCACGCAGGTCACGGGCGGCAGTTCGGTGACGCTGCAGTCGGGCGGCGACACGACGCTCGGCGGCGCGGTGGTGACCGCGCCGAAGGTGGTGGCCGACATCGGCGGCAACCTCAAGATCGAGAGCCTGCAGGACACGGCCAAGTTCGACTCCAAGAGCCAGAGCATGGGCGGCAGCGTGACCGTCGGCTACGGGGCGGGCGGCAGCGCCAACTTCAGCCAGTCCAAGGTCAACGCGGACTATGCGGCGGTGGGTGAGCAGGCTGGCATTCGCGCTGGCGATGGCGGCTTCCAGGTGAGCGTGAAGGGCAACACCGACCTCAAGGGTGGAGCGATCACGAGCAGCCAGGCGGCGATCGACGCGGGCAAGAACAGCTTCAGCACCGGCACGCTGAGCAGCAGCGACATCGACAACCGCAGCCAGTTCAGCGCCAGCGCCGTGACGGTGAGCGCGGGCACGAGCGGCGGCATGGCGGGCGCCTTCAAGGACAGCGGCGACGAGCGCAGCACCACGCGCAGCACGATCAGCGCGGGCAGCACGACGATCACCAGCGGGGATGCGGCGAGCCAGGCGGCGCTGGAGAAGCTGGACCGCGGCGCGACCAACGATGCGACGGCGGGCAAGCTGGCGCAGGGCTGGGATGGGCAGAAGCTGGCGCAGCAGGTGAAGGTGAATGCGCAGATCGTGGCGGAGTTTGGGGCGCAGGCGGCGAAGGAGGTGGCCGACTTCGCCGCTTCCAAGACGAAGGCCTATGACGATGCCAAGCTGAAGAGCGATGCTGCTCAGGCCGTGCTGAACGATCCGAAGTCTTCATCCGCCATGCGGGAGGAGGCGGAGCAGAAGAAGGTTGAAGCGGCTGCGACCATGGCCCAGAACGAGGAGGCCTACGAGCAGTGGAAGGAAGGAGGCGCGTCGCGAGTGGCTCTGCATGCCGTCGTCGGTGCGGTGACTGGAGACCTCAGCGGCGCGTTGGGTGCTGCTGGTAGCGCGGCTGCGGCGGGTCAACTCGACAAGTTCCAGGACTCGATCAAGGGCGCGTTGAAGCAAGCCGGGCTTGGAGGAGAGAACGGTAGCAACGATTGGGCGACGGCGTTGTCGAAGCTAGCGGCTGGCGCCGTGGCGACCGGCATCGGCGCCGCAGCTGGTGGAGGAGTCAACGGTGCTGCGGCTGGCTTGAACCAGGACTACAACAACCGGCAGCTGCATCCGGATCAAACCGCGCTCGTCAAAGAAGAAGCCAAGAAGCTCGCAGGCACCCAAGGCATGGACGAAGCCGCCTGGGAGAAGCGGCTGACTCTGCAACTGCTCTACCAGAACGACAGCGCTTACAAGCTCGCATTCGGCAATCTGAGCAACGATCCATTGGCTGAGCAGATTCTGGCGAGCCTTGCGCGCGATTCCGGCGTGAGCATGGATGCGCGAGGCACGGCGGCTTACGACGATCACACGAAGAACACCGAACTGCTGAACACAACCATCGGCAGCTACAAGCTGGCTGGGCAGACGCCCTCGGGCGGCATCGAGCAGGCCAATGGCACGTGGCTTGGAACTGAACCCGGAAGGTTGCCGATGCCCAACGGAGCGAGGACTCAAACCTCGTTCCCTGTGCCGGGCTGCAATGCGCCGGCGGGCGCTTGCACCTACACCTTCATCTTTGGCAGCGACCTTGCATATGTGCAAGTGCCGCAGGCTGACGGCAGCTATCAACTCTACGAGGCCAACAAGGAGCAGCAGACGACGCTCGCTGCACAACAGGCCAAGTACTACGTGGATGGCATCAAGAGCGCACCGGGCAAAGCGTGGGATGCCGGTGTGGCGCTCGGCAAAGAGGCTTTCGCCTACGGCAAAGATCTGACGGTCGGCAACCTCAGCAGTGCCGCCAATGCGTTGAACGGCCTGAACAACGCCATGACAGGGGCCGCTGCCGCTGGACCGCAGGGAGCGTCCTCGGCGCTGAGCGTGGGACTTCCGAGCACCTATGAGTCGAAGACGATGCAGTGGTACGTCAGCGACAAGCCGCTGGACATCACGGCTACCGACGTGACGAAGTTCGTCGTCGACCTGGCGCCTATCAGCGTCTTCATGAACCAGGTTGGGAAGGTCAGTTCCTACGATCCTGAGCAGATCAAGTCGGCGGGCGAAGAGGCTACGTGGATCGTGGGCGGTGCTGTAGGGGCCAAGGCCGCCGAAGTCGTCCTGAGCGCAGGGAGCAAGCTCACGAACAAGGTCCTGGAAGGAATCGATGTTCGAGTTGGAGCGAAGTCGGAAGCCGAGGCGGCGGCGGAGGCGGCCGCTGCCAACAAGTTGCCAGAGATTACGGACGCTACGAAGACTGGCACCGGCGTTTCCACTTCAAAGACGATCGATGGCAGTCCAGAGACGAGAGGCACGGCTCCCGCTGAACAGGCAACGCCGGATAGCACGACCGGCAAGGCAGCCGAGGATGCGGCCGCTGCTGGCTGTCTGGCTCCTCCCAATTGCTTTGTCGCCGGTACGCTCGTTCACACGGTTGATGGTCCCAAGGCGATTGAAACCTTCGTCGGTGGCGAGTTGGTGTTCTCGCGCGATGAACTCAGCGGGGAACCTGGTTTGCGGCCTGTGGTCGCTACCACGGTCGCACAGGATCAGCCCATCTTTGAGGTGGTCATCGCCAACGCTCAAGGCGCCGGCGATGTGCTGCACACCACTGCGGAGCATCCGTTCTGGGTGACCAATGTGCGCGCCGGAACGGTTGACGGAGAAGATCCGGGCGCGCATGCGCAGTGGGTACGTGCGGCATCGCTGGCCCCGGGAATGACGGTGACTGACTTGGAAGGCCGAGTGCTTACCGTGGAGTCGCAGCGTGACACTGGCTGGACGGCGGCCGTCTACAACATCGAGGTACACGAGCACCATACGTACCATGTTGGCGCCCTTGGCATTTGGGTGCATAACGCCAACTGCTGCGATGTCAAGAGCCAGCCGATAGTCGATCCGACCAAGCGGGGAATTATCAGTAACACCAAGCTGACCGAGAATCGAATTGAACTCGACGTACGGCCAGAACTGCAAGAGCGCTTGAAGGAAATTGCGAAAGAAGGCGACCCCTACGGCAAAAAGACGGAGGCCGTCATGGACGCCGTCCTGCAAGATCATGGGATGGACCTGATCGACGCGAAGTACGGTTCGAATAACGGTATTGACCACCTTGGAATATTGAGGGAGTCTGACGGAACTGTTGTTCTGACCGTTGCATTCGACAGTACAGTTGGGGGGTCGTGGAGTCAAATTGGATCCCAACGCAGCGGGAGGAAATATGCAGCTTTCCGATGCTTGGGTTCAACAGGTGATTGACAATCTTCCGCCAGGAACTCCTGCTGCCAAAGTTCTTCAGGAGGCTCTTGATAAGAATAGCTTGGCCAAGGCCGTCGCGTACGTCGATAAGGAGACCAGTAAGTTGTATATTAATCGTGTGGATCCAAAGAATCCCACCATAGCGCAGCCGCCAGAAGCTCCTCCGCCGCCGAAAGAATAGTTGAGTGTATGAAAATGCAGATGAAATATCTCGAGCATATTGAAAAGGGTATTGCTCATCTCCAAGGACGAGAGGTATCGGAGCAGACGCTTGGTCTACTTCAGAGCGGCCTCGGCTCAAGAGAAGCGTGCCTGCGGGGCATCGCCTCGTCGTGCGCCGCGCAAGCGTTGCTCGCTTGGTTTCAATCCAAAAACTTGGAAGGAATGAAGTCATGGGCGTTCCTTGCGGCGAAAGCTACCCGAATGGTTGCTCAAGGGGAACCGGGTGCTTGGTGGCCCGCATATATTCATCTATACCCGCTACTCTCGGAACAGTCGGACATCATCGATTGGTTCTCAAAAAACCATGTGTCCTACTATTTGAAGGATGAGATTGATGATCGGGATAATCCGAGAGAGGATGCATTTCACGGATTTCAGGCATTGTTGGCCCTTCGAGGAAAATGGAGCGAACTTGAGGCGCGTTCGTTAGAGGCTATTCATGATGAAAAGACTGCCGGTTCAAAATTCCTCGTGGACTATCGGTTTTATCTGGCACTGGCTCGTCGGGATGTCGAAGGAATGGAAAATGCTCTCGAGGAGCTTGCGGGCCCTCTTGCGCCGAAAAGAAACTTCGAACACGCCTTTGGGCTGACTCAAAATCTCATAGCGACGCACGCTGTTATTTACTCAAAGATCGCATTCCGTTGGGGGCATACACTAAGAATCCGTTCGTCCTGGGTACCCTCCAACTGGCTACCAGTCAATCCACTGAAGGAATATGACCAGGGATGGAACTTCATGGCGGATTTCGACATTTGGGAGCCGTTCGCGCCCCCTTGGACAGAGTGGTCACCCAAGAAGGGCTGAAGCCGGGTCATACAACGGTCGCCAGAGCAGACATTCGGCATCAGGGTCAGTTTGTGCACAGTCTTAATCGGGGCTGTGCGAGGGGCGTGACCATCCGCTTCTAGCGGGTGCAGGGACCCCAAACTGTGAGTCTTTGGAAGGACAGAGCCGACCTCCCGCTTTCGCGAGTTGCTCTCGAACAGCCTTTTGAGGGCGGCTGGGCGGTTGGTCACCGAAACAGGGTTAGTTCCAAAGTTCTTGAGTAGCGCCAAAGGCGACGACGCAGATCGGCAAGGTGACGACTCAAGCCGGCTCGACGCAGAACGCTTGGCTGAAGCTCTCGGGCCTGAGCGTCGGTGGTCGCGTGGTGGGCGTGATGCCCAACCTCACGCAACTGCAGGCGGTGCAGATCACGCAGGGCGGCGCGGATGGCGCGGGCGCCGAAGGCGGCGTGATGGTGGCCGCGGGGCGCGACCTGACGCTGAGCACGGTGCAGACCTCGAGCTCGCGCGACCAGGTCTGGAACGCGACCAACTTCAAGAAGGAAAGCCAGAGCCAGGACGTCGGCACCGAGATCAAGGCCGAGGGCGCGGTGGTGCTCAAGGCCGGGCAGGACCTGAGCGCCACGGCTGCGCAGATCGCCAGCGCGCAAGGCCCGGTGACGCTGAGCGCGGGGCGCGATGTGGAGCTGCTGGCCGGGGAGGCCAACAAGGTCGTCGAGGAGATGACGCAGAAGACCAAGAAGAGTCTGTTCAAGAAGAAGACGGTCACGACCTACAACAAGACCGATACGACGACGGCCATCGGCACGACGCTGTCGGGCGACACGGTCAACATCGTGGCCGGGCGCGACATCACGCTGGCCGCGGCGCAGGCGGTGTCGGACAACGGCACCAAGCTCATCGCCGACCGCGACATCACCATCGACGGCGTCACCAACTCGGTGGACACCGAGCAGTTCAAGAAGACGGTGAAGTCGGGGCTGTTCAGCGGTGGCGGGATCGGGGTGACGATCGGCAAGCAGGCGCTGTCGCAGGCGACCAAGACGAGCCAGGAGACGCACCAGGGCTCGGTGGTGGCCAGCGTGGCCGGGGACGTGGACATCGTCGCCGGCGGCGCATACCGCCAGGTGGGATCGGAGGTGCAGGCGCCGCAGGGCGACGTGACGATCAAGGGCAAGTCCATTGCCATCGTGGAGGCGCGCAACCAGTCGGCGCAGGACACGGAGACGAAGTTCAAGCAGAGCGGGCTGTCGCTGTCCTTGAGCGCGCCGGGCGTGGATGCGGCGATGGGCGCCATCAAGGCCGGGGAGCACGTCACGCAGACGCAGGACGACCGGATGAAGGC
>NZ_PEOG01000003.1 GCF_002761755.1 Roseateles chitinivorans | reverse complement strand
CTCCAGTCCATGCAGGCGCAGGCCAGGCGCCGCCGACGCGCGCCGGTGGCCGCGGCGACGTCGACGCCCAGGCCGCGCAGCGCGTCCAGGCCCTCGTCGGTGCAGCGGTAGCCGCGGGCCTCGTCGGGGTCGGGCGTCATCCAGCGCTGGCGCAGTGCGTGGTCGTGCAGCCGCACGCCCCAATGTCCGGCCAGATGGTCGTAGCAGCGCCGCGCTTGTCGCAACGCGGGCGGGGTGCTCGGCTCGAAGCGCGGGCGCGGCAGACCGGCGAGCACCAGCATCGCCTCGAGGGCCTGCCCCACCTCGGCCCCGGCGAGCCGGTAGTAGCGGTGCTTGCCCTGCGCCATGCAGCCGATCAGCCCCTGCCCCAGCAGCTTGGCCAGGTGGGCGCTGGCGGTCGAGGCGGCGACGTCGCCGACGGCAGCCAGCTCGGTGGCCGTGCGCGCGTGGCCGTCCATCAGGCAGCAGAGCATCCGCGCGCGGACCGGCTCGGCCATGCTGGCGGCGATGTGCGCCAGCGCCTCGTCGGCGGTGGGAGCGTCAATCATGTTTCGATGCTAAGCGAAGCGTTCCCGGCGATCCATCGCGAAGATTCCCCGATGTTCCCCCTCACCGCCCGCTAGGGCGCCACGCGATGACCGCTTGTCCCTTCCATGCGCGGCACGATGCCGACGCGCCTGCCGTCACGAGGCCGACTCGCACGATCGTTCCAGTCCGCGCCAACGCCAACGCCAACGCCGAGGCCAGCCTCAGCGCCAACACCAACACCAACACCAACACCAGCACCAGCACCAGCACCAGCACCAGCACCAGCATCGGCGCCAGCGCCAGCGCCGATGCGGTGGTCGTCCACAACCCGGCCGCCGAAGCCCTGCTCGCGCCGCTGCTCGATCCGGCGCTGCGCATGCGGCCGCCGGGAGAGCCGCTGCCGCCGCCGCTCCGCACGCAGGGCGGCCCGCTGGCCGAGGTCTTCGCCCGCTGGCTGCGGCAACGCGACGACGCGACTCACGCACCGGAAAAGGCGGCGCTATCGCGCGCGTTGCTGGCGCTGTCCGACGACGATGTCCGCGCCCATGCCCGTCGCCAGGCGGCCATCGCGGCGCGCGGCGGCTGGTCCCACTGGCACTGGGCGGTCCCGGCGTCGACGGTGGCGAGCCTGCTGGGGCTGGCGATGGACGACGTCGACGCCCAGCGCCGGCTGCATGGCCGGCTGCGTGCGATGGCGGCCGGCCTGGGTGCGCAGGCAGAGGACGAGGCGGTCCGCGCCGGCGGCGAGGCGGTGGCGGCGCTGCTGGCCGCGCTCGACGACGCGGAGCACCGCGCGCCCGATGCGCCGTTGCAATGGACCCTGCTTCGGCACGCCGCGCCGCCGCGCTGGACCGACCGCGCCACGTTCACCGCGAACCGGCTGGCGCTGATCTGGCAGAGCCATGAGGCGGGCGCCGCGCTGCTCGGCCATGCGCTGCTCGAGGAAGGGCGGACCCGCGGTCCTCGCGTTGGCGAGGCACCGACGCGCGAGGACCTGCTGCGCCTGGCACGCGAAGGCGGCGCCGTGCGCGTGACCCGGCGTTTCGATGTCCGGCAAACGCCTCCCGCGCCGGTGACCGTGCCGCTGGCCGGCACCGATGCCCCGTTCGGCGACGGCGCGCACCGCTGTCCGGGACGAGGCCTGGCGCTGGAGACGTCGCTGGCGGCGCTGCAGTGGCTCGCCGAGCAACCGGCGCTGCGCCCGCCGACGGCGATCGCGCCCCTGGCGCTGCCCAACATGGACATTCCGCAATTCAAGGACGAGGAGCTATTCCCATGATCGCCGTCATCTTCGAAGTCACACCCAGCGCCGCAGGCCGTGACCGGTATCTCGAGCTCGCCGCCGAACTCAAGCCCCTGCTGCAGGAGATCGACGGTTTCCTCAGCATCGAGCGCTTCCAGAGCCTGACCGACCCGGGCAAGCTGCTTTCGCTGTCCTTCTGGCGCGACGAGGCGGCGGTGCATGCATGGCGACGCCTCGAGGCCCATCGCCAGGCGCAGGCGCAGGGTCGTGCGGGCGTGTTCTCCGACTACCGGCTGCGCGTCGCCGCGGTGCTGCGGGATTACGGCATGCAGGCGCGCGACGAGGCACCGGCGGACAGTCGCGAGCGCCATCGCGCCTGAGGCCTCCATGGCGCCGGCGGCATCCATGGGGCCGGGGCTGCCCGCGGTCCGGGCATCCGCCGCGGGACGGGGGCACCCCGCGTAACGCGCGTAACGGCTCTCGCATCGCGGACTCGTCCGCCGCGGAGTCGATTTCGTCGCAGCATCACGCCCGGCGTCGCCGGCGTGCCGAGAATCGCCGCCGTTCCAACGACACCGTCGCGAAGCCGGTCCCCTCCGCCCCATGTCCTCCCCTTCCCTGCCTGCCTCGGGCGCCCCGCGCCTGCATGGTCTGGACACGCTGCGCGCCGCGGCCATCCTGCTGGTCTTCGCCTACCACTACCAGGTCTTCGTCAGCGGCGAGTCGACCTTCGGCTGGTTGAGCCGCATCGGCTGGACCGGCGTCGACCTGTTCTTCGTGCTCAGCGGCTATCTGATCGCCAACCAGCTGATGGGCGGGATCGCGCGCGGCGAGCGGCTGTCGCTACCGCGTTTCTATGGCCGGCGCCTGCTGCGCACCCTGCCCAACTTCTACGTCGTGCTGGCGCTCTACCTGCTGCTGCCTCAGCTGATGGGCGGCCGCGAGCCGCCGCCCCTGTGGCGCTTCCTCACCTTCACCCAGAACATCGGACTGGCGCCGGGAACAGCCTTCTCGCACGCCTGGTCGCTGTGCATCGAGGAGCAGTTCTACCTGGCGCTCCCCGCCGCGCTGGTGCTCGGCGCCGCGCTGAAGTCGCGCCGACGTCTGCTGGCCTGGTCGCTGATCGGCGGGCTGACGCTGGCCGCCATCGTGTGGCGCGATCACCTGTGGCGGCGCTACGGCACGCAGGATCCGTCGCTCGGTTACTACCCGCAGCTCTACTACGGCAGCCTCGCCCGGCTGGACGAGTTCCTGCCGGGTGTCGCCATCGCCTTGCTGAAACACGGTCATGCGGACCGGTGGGCTGCGCTGATGGGTCGCGCGCGAATGCTGCTCCTCATCGGTGGCGCGGCCAGCTTCGCGATGCTCACGCTGATGCTGCACTTCTATTACATCGACGGCTACGGCTATGGCCGGGCGATGAGCAGTTGGGGCTACAGCGCGCTCGCCTGGAGCTTCGGTCTGCTGGTGCTGGCGGCGCTGGCGCCGCGCGGGCCGATGGCTCGCATCGAGGTCCCGGGCGCGAACGCGCTGGCGCGCTGGTCCTATGCGCTGTACCTCACGCACAAGCCGATCGCCTATGCGCTGGTCCAGCCGCTGGCGGTGATCGGCCTGACGCGCACGTCGGCAGGCGCGGCGCTGGCGATCGCCGCGGCCTGCCTGCTGGGCGGATGGCTGCTCTATCGAGCGGTCGAGCGGCCCTTCCTGGGCTGGCGCGACCGCTGGATCCCGTCTCAATTCGTGGCCGCCACGCGTGCTACAACCGCGAGCCAAAGGAGTCCCCAGCATGCGTAGCCCCCGTTCCTCCCGCCCCCGTCGCCCGGCGGTCCTGTCCTTCGGCGCCCTGGCGCTGAGCCTGCTCGCCGCCGCCTGCATGGGCGCGAACGCCGAGGAGATCGGCGATGTGAGCACGGTGTTCAAGTTCATCGGCCCGAACCACAAGATCGTCGTCGACGCCTACGACGACCCGGCAGTGAACGGCGTGACCTGCTACGTCTCGCGCGCGAAGACCGGCGGCATCAAGGGCGGCCTCGGCCTGGCCGAGGACAAGTCCGAGGCCTCGATCGCCTGCCGCGCCGTCGGTCCGATCAGCATCCCCAAGCCGCTGCCCCGGCAGGAGGAGGTGTTTTCCGAGCGCGCCTCGCTGGTGTTCAAGCGGCTGCGCGTCGTCCGCATGGTCGACGCCAAGCGCAACACCCTGGTCTACCTGACCTACTCGGACCGCGTCATCGAGGGCTCGCCGCAGAACAGCGTGACCGCCGTGCCGGTGGACCGCGGCACGGTCATCCCGGTGAAGTGAGCCGGCGAGGAATCCGCCATGCCCGTGATCACCGTCTTCACGCCCGACGAGGTGGAGCATGCGGACAGACCGGCGCCGCTGTCCGACTTCGATCGGCAGTTCATCGCCCAGGGCGATTCCTGGTTCTCGATGGGAGCGCTGCCGCTGCAGTCGTCCAACCTCTTCGATGGGATGTCGACCCGCACCGCCGCCTGTGCGGTCAATTTCGCCTCACCGGGCGCCGTGCTCCGGCGGATGACGGACGCAGTCCGGGAACGCCGCTTCCTTCGCCACCTCAACGGACCGCTGTCCCGCCGCTGGAGCGCGCTGCTGCTGTCCGGCGGCGGCAATGACCTCATCGAAGCGGCGGCGGTCGACCCGGCGCAGCCTGCCGCGCTGCGCCTGCTGGCCACGCGGGCGGAGTGGGGCCAGGGCATCGCGGAGGACCGCTATCTCTCAAACGCGGGCTGGCAGACCTTCAGCCTCCACCTCGAGTCGGTCGTGCGCCAACTGCTGCGGGAGCGCGACACGGGCCTCAACCGCGGCATCCCGGTCGTCCTGCACACCTACGACCTGGCCGTGCCGCGCCCGAGCGGCGCGGGCTTCGGCCGAGGTCCCTGGCTGCAGCCCTCGCTCGTGAAGTACGGCATCCCGCAGGATGCCTGGGCCGCCGTGAGCGCGCTGATGCTGCGACGGCTGAAGACCCTGCTGCTCCAGATCGCCGCGACGGTGCCCGACGGGTCGATGCATGTCGTCGACACGCAGGGCACCTTGGCGCCGGCACGGGTGACCGACACCGGGGCGACCGCCGACTGGCTCAACGAGATCCATCCGACGACCGCGGGCTACCGCAAGCTCAGCGCGCACTGGGGGCCGGTGCTGGACCGGATCTGAAGCCAGCCGCGGATCGCCTCATGGGGCGGCGACGGCCGGCGCGCCTTCGCGCTCGACCTCAGGCGCTCGTTCGACCTCGAAGCCCTCGTCGATCCAGCCGGTCAGCCCGCCGATCATCAGCTTCACCGGCCGGCCCAGCCGCGCCAGCCGCACCGCGCCGCGATGCGCGCCGTTGCAATGCGGGCCGGCGCAGTACACGACGAACAGCGTGTCCTTCGGATAGGCGGCCATCTTGCCTTCGGTGATCTTGCCGTGCGGCAGGCTGAGCGCGCCGGGCAGGTGGCCGCGCTGGTAAAGCTCGTGACTGCGCACATCCAGCAGCACGAAGTCCTGGACGCCGCGCGAGAACGCATCATGCACGTCCCAGCAGTCGGTCTCGAAGGCGAAGGCCTGCTCGAAGTGCGCGAGCGCCTGGGCGCTCGGTGCGGCGGGAATGGCGGAGACATGCGAGCTCATTGAAGTTTCCTTGCTGGGTGGGGATCGATGGCAGCCAGTGTCGCCAGTCGTCGGGCCACACGCGAGTGGCCGGAATGCCGTGCACCGGTAACATCGCGCCATGTCGCGACCCCGTCTTGCCTCCCGCTCAAAGCCCCGCGCCGGTGCCCTCACCGACGCGACGACCGTCGTCGCCAAGCCCGCCGGGCCCGCCAGGCAGCGTCGATCGTCCCGCGCGGCGGCCGGGCCTGAAGCGCCGCTCGTGGCGATCCTCGCGTACGACCGGCTGTGCATGTTCGAGTTCGGCTGCGCGGTGGAACTCTTCGCGCTGGACCGCCCGGAACTCGGCGTCGCCTGGTACCGCCACGCGATCTGCGCAGCCGAAGCCGGACCGCTGCGCGGCACCGGCGGCGTGCGCGTGGAGGCGCCCCATACGCTGGCGATGCTGCGGCGCGCCGACATCGTCGTCATTCCCGGTTGGCGCGACGCCGCCGAGCGCCCCCCCGAGCCACTGCTGAAGGCGGTGCGTGCCGCGCATGCGCGTGGCGCGCGGCTGTGCACGATCTGCTCCGGCGTCTTCGTGCTCGCGCATGCGGGGCTGCTCGAGGGCCGGCGCGCGACCACCCACTGGCGCTATGCGGAGCGCCTCGCCCGCGAGTTCCCCGGCATCGAGGTCGATCCCGACGCGCTCTACGTCGACGAGGGCCAGGTGATCACCTCGGCCGGATCGGCCGCCGGATTGGACATGCTGATGCACCTGGTGCGGCGCGATCACGGCGCGCGCGTCGCCAACGCGGTGGCGCAGCGGCTGGTGATGTCGCCGCACCGCGAGGGCGGCCAGGCCCAGTTCGTGCCGCGACCGATGCCCACCGATGAATCCAGTCCCATCGCCGTGCTGCAGGACTGGTTGCGCGCCCATCCGCGCGAGGTCCACACGGTGGCGTCGATGGCCGGTCGCGCCGCGATGAGCGCGCGCACCTTGCAGCGCCGATTCAAGGAAGCCACCGGTCTCGCACCGCTCGAATGGCTCACGCGCGAGCGCGTCGCCATCGCGAAGGAATTGCTCGAGACCCGCGAGGCGCTGGACGTGGAGGCGATCGCCGATCTCTCCGGACTGGGCTCGCCCGAGTCGATGCGGCGGCACTTTCGCCTGATGGGGCTGCCGGCGCCTTCACGCTACCGGCGGCAGTTCGGCTGATCGCGCGGCGCGAAGGTCGATCGCAGCGACGCTATGTCGCGGTGGCCGTCGTCAATGCCGCAGCGTCGCTCAGCGGAACACCACACAGGCCGCGCCCGGCATGGCGACGAAGCGGCCGTCGAAGCGCGGTAGCGCGTCGGCCTCGAGCCGGAACACGCAGACCTGGTGGCTGCGCTGCAGGCTGACCCAGAGTTCGCGGCCATCCGGGCTCAGCGTCGCACTGCGCGGATAGCTTCCCTGGGCCCAGACTTCGCCGCGCCAGGACGGGCGGCCGGCGGCGTCCAGGTCGAAGACGGCGATGGCGTCATGCAGCCGGTTCAGCGCGAACAGGCGGCGACCGTCGGGCATGACGAGCAGGTCCGACGCGTAGCTCAGCCCGTCGAAGCCAGCGGGCAGGCTGCTGAGCCGCAACCGGTGCGTGAGGCTTCCGGCCTCGTCCAGGCCCAGCCAGTCGAGCGCGTTCGCCTGCTCGTTGAGCAGGTAAAGCTGGGAGGGATCCCGGGGATGCCAGACGAAGTGGCGGGGGCCGCTGCCCGGCGGCAGCGCCAGGCCGTCGAGCTCCTCCAGCTCATCGGCGCTGCCGTGGCATCGCCACACGCGCAGGAGGTCCCGCCCCAGGTCGGTCGCCAGCATCAAGGGCCAGCGCGGATGACGGCGAACCATGTGGGCGTGGGAAGCGGCCGACGATCCGGCAGCAACAAGCGCGCCAGCGGTGACGGGCGCGTCGGCGGGCGTATCGGCGGACGCATCGGTGGCGACGGGCGCTTCAGCTCCGGCACGCGGCATCAGCACGCGGTCGGGTGGCGTGAGCCGGCCGTCCGCATCCAGGGCGGCACTGCGGAGCGTGCCATCGCCGTAATGCGCGATCCAAGCCCACCGTGCCGATTCGTCCATCGCGAGGTGCACCGGGAGCGAGCCCCCCGTCGGATGGCGCGACAGCAGCGTCAGCGCTCCGTCGGCCGGACGCACCGCGAATGTTGCGAGTTCATGGCTCTCTTCCAGCAGCGCATGCAGACGACGCCCCTCGTCCGCGAGGTGCAGCCAGGTCGGACTCCCCGGCAGCGCCGTTGCCAGCCGCGCCCGGACACGGCCGTCGCCATCCCGCACCAGCGCATGGATGCCGGCGCAGTGCGGGGCGTAACCCCCGGCGAATGCGAAGGGGGAGGGTTCTGGCGCCGGAGCGCCGTCCGACGCGCGGGCATTGCCGGCGGTGGCGGCAACGGCAGGCGCCGCGGGGCCCGACCGCTCGGTGGCGGGCGGCTCGTCGCGGATCGAAGAGGAGCGCATCGGGTTCATCGGTCCGCGACTGTACGTGCGGCAGAGGCAGAGGCAGAGGCGGAGGCAGAGGCAGAGGCGGAGGCGGAGGCGGAGGCGGAGGCGGAGGCAGAGGCAGAGGCAGAGGCAGAGGCGGAGGCGGAGGCGGAGGCGGAGGCGGAGGGCGGAGGCAGAGGCAGAGGCAGAGGCAGAGGCAGAGGCAGAGGCAGAGGCGGAGGCGGAGGCGGAGGCGGAGGCGGAGGCACTGGCGCGCGACCGGCGGCCGCCGCCTCTTCGCGCAAGCCCCCACCCGGAATGCCCCCGACGCGGCCACAATGCCTCGTCATGACCAGCTCACGCCCGCCTCGCCGGCGGGTGCCGCGCGTATGCGTTTCGACGTCCCGACGCTGTTCAGCCTGATGCTGATCCAGTCCCTGGCGCTGGCGCTGCTGCTGCCCTTGCTGCTGGGCTGGTGCGACAGCATCGCCGCCCGCCGCGCGCAGCTCGGCGCCGCCGCCCAGGCCGTCGGCTGGGGCCTGCTGCTGTTGCCGCCCGAAGGCTCGCGCCTGACCGCTACCCTGGCGCTGGGCCTGCTCAGCGCCAGCGTGACGCTGCTGTGGATGGCCGCCGACCGCTGGCTGCCCGGGCGGCTCGGCCGCTTCTTCCAGTACGGCATGCCGCTGCTGGTGATGGTCGGCTACGGCGCCGGCTGGGACAACTACGCGCTGCGCCTGGCCTGGTCCAACGGCTGCATCGGCCTGCAGATGCTGGCGTTCGGCGTCAGCCTGATGCAGCCGGTCAAACGCGGCCCGGTCGGCAACCTGCGCTGGCGCCTGCTGTTCACCATCAGCCTGGGCCTGCTGGCGCTGCTGAACCTGGCCCGGGCCTACCTGGCCGGCTTCGACACCGGCAACCTGCCCCGTTTCGACGCGCCGCATCCGCTCAACATGGCCTTCGCCGTCGTGGCCAATGTCTGCGTGCTGTCGGCCGCCATCGCGATCCTGGTCGCCTGGCGCGGCGAGAGCGAGGCCGAACTGCGCCGCCTCTCCCAGGTCGACGCCGCCACCGGCCTGGCCAACCGGCGCGCGTTCCAGCAGCGCTCGGTGGACATGATCTCGATGGCTCGCCGCTACAGCGAGCCGCTGATGCTGCTGGTCATGGACCTCGACGGCTGCAAGGCGATCAACGCCACCCATGGCGAGCTCAAGGGCGACCAGGCGATCGCCCTGTTCGCGCGCTGCCTGGACGAGCAGAAGCGCCTGGGCGACGTCATCGCACGCATCGACGGCCAGCGCTTCGCGGTGATGATGGCGCGCTCCGATCTGGTCGGTCCGCCGGCGCTCGACCGCCGCGTCCGCGAGGCCCTCCTCGAGCTGGCGCCGCGCGAGCTCGGCTTTACCCTCGGCTATTCGGCCGGCTGGGCCAAGCTGCGCAACGGCGACCGCAACATCGAGGACCTGCTGCACCGCGCCGAAGCAGCGCTGTACGCCGCCAAGCGCCAAGGCAAGGGGCGCCTGTGCGCCGAGCCGGGGCTCGAGGCCGAACTCAGCGTGGCCGTGCCGGCCTGAGCGCCGCCGTCGGCGGGGACAGCAAACGCCGCCCCGCCCCCGGGCGGTCCACGCGGCGTGACGCCGGTCACGCCCGCAGGTTCCGGCGCCCGCCCGACGCGCGGCAATCGCCCGCGCGATGCAGGCTCGCGCCGAACTGGCATGACGTTTGCGTCAGGGTTTTCCAGGTCCCGGCCGCGATCCACGAGATCGCTCGGGACAGTCTTACCCCGACCTGGAGTTCCCGCCCATGCACGTCGCCCTCAGCCCCACGGCCATCCATGCCCGAGCCCCACGCGCCCTCAGTCCGCTGGCCAGCGATACCGCCGCGTCACCGCATCTGGAGCGGGCGCCGATCGAGATCGTCAAGCTGTCGTCCCGCGACCTGCAATGGCTGCCCGCCCTGACCCACCTGCTGATCGACAACGTGCATCTCGGCGCGACGCTCGGGTTCCTGGCGCCGCTGTCGCGCTACCAGGCGCTGGACTACTGGCATGGCGTCTTCGCCCGGCTGGGCCAGCATCACATGCTGTGGATCGCCTGCGAGTCCGAAGGTCCCGGCCGGCTGCTGGGCGCGGTCCAGCTTTCGCTGTGCCCGCTGGCGAACGCGCACCACCGAGGGGAAGTCCAACGGCTGATGGTGCACAGCCAGGAACGCAGCCGCGGCGTGGCGGGCCAGCTGATGTCCCGGCTGGAATGTGCGGCGGCGACGCAGGGGCGCTTCCTGCTGCAGCTGGAGACCTGCGCCGATTCGCAGGCCGAGGCGGTCTTCGCGCACCTCGGCTGGCAACGCGCCGGCCAGATCCCCGACCACTGCCACAGCGCCGAAGGACAGCTGCAGACCGCGGTGCTGTACTACAAGCGCCTGCCGCACCTCGTCTGAGCCCGCTGCCGGCCGCGGGGTCGTCCGCTTCGTGACGCCCCGGCCGCGGGACCACGGTCGACACGCCTCACACCGTGCCGACCAACCCGACCAGCAGCGCCTCCACCCGCTTCGCCCGCGAGGCCGTGCCGCCGAGCGCGAGCCCGTCCTGCTCCAGCATCACCAGCCCATGCAGCCCCGCCCACAGCGCGGCGGCACGCGCGGCGGGCAAGGCCGCCGGCGCGATCAGCGCGTCCAGGCCCGCGATCAGCGCCTCTCGCAGGGCGACCGGGGTATCCAGCATCAGCAGCCGGTAGTCATGCGGATGCTGCAAGCCCCATGAGACGAAGGCGCGCGCGACGGCAGCCGCCTCGGCGCCGGGCGCCGCGCCATCGGCAGCGCCCTGCAGCCGTGTCAGCACCGCTTGCAGGCTGTCCTGCGCAAGCCGCGCGAGCAGCTCGCCCTTGTCGTGGAAGAAGCTGTAGAGCGTCGCATGCGAGTACCCGACCGCCGCGCCCACCTCGCGCAGCGTGAGGGCCTCGGCGCCGCGCTCGGCGAACAGCTCCCGCGCCGCGGCCAGGATGCCGGCCTCCAAGGCCTGCTTGTGGGCCGCGCGTCGCTGCTGCGACGCCGTCGGCGGCAGTCCCGCTTCCGCCGACTGCGCCATCGCAGTCGTGGCCTCGGCGCCGCCATCGCTCATCGCCTTGCGCTGCGCCTGTCGCTTGAGCGGCCCTTCCGGCTTGGCCACCTTCTGCCGCACCCGCGGTTGCGGCTTGACGGCCGGGCGCGCATCGGCCGCGCCCTCCGGTCCTGACTGCACCACGCCTGCGGTCGGGTGCAGACCCTTCGGACCGCTCGGACGCGGGTCCGGCATCGGCGCCCGTCCGCCGCTTGTCGATTTACTGACCATTGGTTAGTATTTGATCATTGGTTCAACCGAAGCCTGGACAATGCCACAAATGCCTGTGATTGGCCATTCCGCCGCTCCTCTACGCGCGGTGATGCTGGAGGCAGTGCCCGTCGACCACCCCGACGCCGTGCTGCTGATGCATCAACTCAACCAGCGGTTGGCCTCGCTCAGCGGCGATTCCGGCGCGAGCCGATTCGAAGCCGCCTCCATGCCCCGGGGACGCTCGGTGTTCCTGGTGGCTCGCGGGGGCGACGGCGCGCTGCTCGGATGTGGCGCGATCCGGCCGCTCGCCCAGGCCGGCGAGGCGCCGGTGGCGGAACTCAAGCGGATGTTCGCTCGCGATGGCACACGCGGCGTCGGCACCGCGCTGCTGGCAGCGCTGGAGCAGGAGGCGCTCGCGATGGGCTACCGCGCGCTGTGGCTGGAGACGCGCCGCATCAACGAACGCGCGCTGCGCTTCTACCGCCGCCACGGCTATTCCGAGATCCCCCGCTATGGCGCCTACCTCGAACGCCCCGACGCGGTGTGCCTGGGCAAGCCTCTGCGCGTCGCCGCGGCGGCCGCCCCCTCCCCGCTCAACCAGGAGTGCCCATGGAACTGATCGACCTCCACCGCACCGACCGCGACTGGATGCCGGCGCTCGGCGAGTTGTTCTTCGACGTCATCGATGGCGGCGGCTCCCTCGGCTTCCTCGAGGACATCGACGAGGCGCAGATGCGCGAGTACTGGGAAGGCGTCTTCGACCAACTCGGCCCGCGGCATCGACTGTGGCTCTGCCGCGAAGGCGACCGGGCGCTCGGCACGGTGCAGCTGTCGGTCTGCGGCAAGCCCAACGGGCGCCATCGCGCCGAGGTGCAGAAGCTGATGGTGCACCGCGACGCACGTCGACAGGGCGTGGCGGCACGGCTGATGGGCGTGCTGGAGGGGGTCGCGCGGGACGAGGGCCTCAGCCTGCTGGTGCTCGACACCGAGGTCGGCTCGCCGGCCGAGACCTTCTATCGCGCGCAGGGCTTCCAGCGCGCCGGCGAGATCCCGGACTTCGCCGCCAGCCCGCAGGGCGAGCTGCGCGGGACCGCGCTGTACTGGAAGCGCCTGCCGTGACGCGATGCGATGCGGCGTCAGCGCGACAGCCGCATCAGCTTGCCGCCGTCGGTGACGATGAGCAGCGCACCGTCACGCGCCTGGATCAGGTCGCGGAAGCGCTCGCCCAGGTCGCCGAACATCTTCTCCTTGCCGGTCACCGTCTCGCCGTCGAGCGCGATGCGCCACAGCGCCGTGCCCGCCAACGATCCCGAGATCAGCTGTCCGCGCCACTCCGGGAACATGCTGCCCGTGTAGAACACCAGCCCGGCCGGCGCGATCGAGATCGGCGTCCAGGTCGTCAGCGGTTCGACGTAGGTCGGCGCATGGGTGCCACCGCCGATGCGGCAGGCGTCGCCCACCGGTGAGCCGTACGGGCAGCCATAGCTCTTGACCGGCCAGCCGTAGTTCTTGCCGGCGCGCGCGATGTTGACCTCGTCGCCGCCCTGCGGGCCGTGCTCGGTGATCCACAGCTCACCGGTCTGCGGGTGCAGCACCGCGCCCTGGATGTTGCGATGGCCGTAGCTCCAGATGCCGGGTCGGGCGCCGCCAGCGAAGCTCGGGTTGTCCGAGGGGATGCCGCCGTCGCGGTTCACGCGGATCACCTTGCCCAGCGTCTGCTGCAGGTCCTGGGACGGACTGCCCTTCATACGCTCGCCGGTGGTGATGTAGAGCGTCTTGTCGCGCGCGAAGACCAGGCGCGAGCCGTAGTGCCCGCTGCCATCGACCTTCGGCGCCTGCCGGAAGATCACCTGCACGCCGGTCAGCGCGTCGCCCTCGAGCCGGCCGCGCGCCACGGTCGTGCCGGCCTTGCCGGCCTCGGCACCGCTGCCCGCCTCCGCGTAGGCGAAGTAGACCCAGTTGCTGCCCGCCGTCCCGAAGTCCGGATCGATCGCGATGCCCAGCAGCCCGCCCTGGCCGCTGTCGAGCACCTTCGGCACGCCGGAGAGCGTCGCCTCCGTACGACCCGCCGCGGACAGCCGCACGATCGAGCCGCCCTTCTGCGTCACCAGCAGCCGGCCGTCCGGCAGTTGTGCCAGTCCCCAGGGGCGGTCCAGCCCGCTGTTGAGCGTCTGCAGCGCCGGCGCCGCGGCGCCGCCGCCCGGCTGCGACGGCGCGGCGGTGTCTTCGCCGCCGCCGCCCCCACCGCCGCAGGCCACTGCCGCCGCCGCGACGGCCAAGGTCGACATCCATTCCGCCACGCTCATGTCCGCTCTCCTGGTCCGGCTGAAATGACGCGGCCCGGCCGCGTCACGATCCTGTGAAGTCCGGGAGTCTAGGCGTCTCGCGCTTCGGCGCGTCCGGGCGCGCGCATCGGCCCTGCCGTCGCTGATGGCCCTGTCCGCGCGGGGCAATCGACGTGCACGCCGCCGCGCCCGGCGCCCGCCTAGCATGGATGTCCCTGGCCTTGTGCATGCCAGGCGCTTCCTCTACGCTGGCCGCAATCCGGCTCCAGACCCACGTCCAACTCTTCCCGAGAGGAGCGAGCCATGAGCCCCAGTCCCACCCCCGACTCGGAAGGCGGCCCCGCCGGCAGCCCAGGCAGCGCCGCGGTGCCACAGCATCCCGGCATCGCGGCGATCCGCACGCTGGCGCTGGCCGGCCCGGCAGGCGCGGGCAAGACCTCGCTGGCCGAGGCCCTGCTGCTGAAAGCCGGTGCGATCAAGAACGCCGGCAGCATCGAGAAAGGCAGCACCGTCAGCGACCACGACCCGCTGGAGAAACGGATGCAGCACTCGCTGCAGGCGGCCCAGATGCACCTGCTCCACGACGGCTTGCGCATCCACCTGCTCGACACGCCCGGAGCGCCCGATTTCATCGGCCAGGCGCTGCCGGCGCTGGAAGCGGTCGAGTCGGTCGCGATCGTCGTCAATGCGCAGAACGGCCTGGAGCTGATGGTCAAGCGGATGATGGAGGCCGCTGCCGGCCGGGGCCTGACGCGGCTCATCGTCGTCAACAAGATCGACGCGCCCGGGGTCGACGCGCAGGCGCTGCTGGGGCAATTGCAGGAAGCCTTCGGGCGCGAGTGCCTGCCGCTGAACCTGCCTGCCGCAGGCGGCACGCGGGTCCAGGACTGCTTCTTCGGCTGCAGCGGCGACAGCGACTTCGGTTCCGTGGAGGCCGCGCACCGGGCGCTGGTGGAGCAGGTCGTCGAGGTGGATCCGGACTTCGTCGACCGCTACCTCAACGACGGCGACGTGCCGGCGAGCGAGCTCCATGCACCGCTGGAGCAGGCCTTTCGCGAGGGCCACCTGATTCCGGTCTGCTTCGTCTCGGCGCGCACCGGCGCCGGCGTGGCGGAGCTGCTCGACGTCATCGAGAAGCTGCTGCCCAACCCCTACGAGGCCAATCCGCCGCAGTTCCTGCGCCGCGAGGGCGACGAGGCCGAGCCCCTGGTCATCACCATGGACCCGGCGCGGCATGTGGTCGCGCATGTCTTCAAGATCCAGTCCGATCCCTATCTCGGCAAGCTGGCGATGCTGCGCGTCCATCAGGGCACGCTGCGGAAGAACGCCCAGCTCTACGTCGGACACGCGCGCAAGGCGGTGCGGGTCGCGCATCTGTTCATGCTGCAGGGCAAGGAGCACGTGGAGATCGAGCAGGCGTTGCCTGGCGATCTGTGCGCGCTGGCCAAGCTCGAAGAGCTGCATTACGACGCGGTGCTGCACGACGCGCAGGAGGACGAGCACCTCCACCTGGCGCCGGTGGCGCTGCCGACGCCGGTGCATGGCATCGCGATCCGGCCCAGCCGACATGGCGACGAGCAGCGGCTGTGGGAGGTGCTGTCGCGCCTGGTCGAGGAGGACCCCTGCCTGCGTCTGGAACGCGGTGGCGACCAGGAAGGATTGGGCGCGCAGGGCGGCGAGACGCTGGTCTACGGCCTGGGGGAACTCCATCTGCGGGTGCTGCTGGAGCGGCTCAGGGAGATCTACAAATTCGACGTCCAGACCCAGCCGCCGCGGATCGCCTACCGGGAAACGATCTCGGCCAAGGCCGAGGGGCATTACCGGCACAAGAAGCAGACGGGGGGCGCGGGCCAGTTCGGCGAGGTCTGGCTGCGGGTCGAGCCGCTGGAGCGCGGCGCGGGCTTCGAGTTCCGTGACGAGGTCAAGGGCGGCACGATCCCCGGTCAGTTCATGCCGGCCGTGGAGAAGGGCGTGCGCCAGGCCCTCGCCCAGGGGGTGGTGGCCGGATATCCGGTGGTGGACCTGCGCGTGACGGTCTTCGACGGGAAGCACCACTCGGTGGATTCCAAGGAGATCGCCTTCATCACCGCCGGCAAGAAGGCGCTGATCGCCGCGGTGCGCGAGGCACGGCCGGTGGTGCTGGAGCCGATCGTGCAGGTCGAGGTTAGCGCCCCGGAGCACGCCACCGGCGACATCACCGGCGACCTGGCGTCGCGGCGCGGACAGGTGCTCGGCACCCGGGCCAGCGTGCCGGGACAGATCGGCGTCGAGGGCTTGGCGCCGCTGGCGGAACTCAGCGCCTATCAGAATCGCCTCAACGCGATGACCAGCGGGCAGGGTCGTTACACGATGGTGCTGTCCCACTACGAGCCGGTACCGCCCAACACGCAGGCGCAACTGGCGGCGGGCTACCACCTGAAGGACGAGGAGTAATCCCCCGTCCGATGGCGGCCGGGGGCACCCGCTTGTCAGCCGGCGCCGGGGGGGGCGGGCCGGGCATTTGTGAACGAAGCTTTATCATTGCGGGATGTGTTCCGCCCCCCGCGATGTCGCGCAGATCCGCCTGGACAACGCGATGCGCTTGTTCGACGAGTTCGTCGCCGCCACGATCAAGCATCCCGATGCCGCCGCCTTGCGCGGCCTGGAGCGCCGCTTCGCCGAGCGACTGCAGATCCAGCCCAGCTACTGGAGTCAGATCAAGAGCCGTTCGCGCCAGATCGGTGAGCGGCTGGCCCGCCAGTTCGAGCAACTCAGCCACAAGCCCAACGGCTGGATGGACCAGGAACACGGCGCGCCGGGCAGCGCCGCTTCGGCCCCGGGCGGTATCCCCCAGGGCAACGCGGCTTTATCAAGCGCCGGCCGACCAGCCACGGCGGACAACTCCCCCAGCCTGCCGCAGGACGATGACGAGCGCTTCATCGTCGGCCTGGTGCTGACCTACTACCGTCGCCATCCACAGCGGGCCCGCACCCGGTTGCTCGACCTGCTGGGCGAGGTGCTGACCCCGCCCGCTTCGAATGCGCCGCCACCGCCCGCGCCCCGGGCGGCTGCTCCAGCGACCTCCGATGTGGACGACTGGCGCAAGCTCCAGCAGAGCATCGCGCCGCTCAAGCCGAAGAAGCGCTGAGTCTCCAGCGGCCGGCGTCTCGCGGCGGCCGCTCCTTCCCTTCCCTCGTGCCCGCCGCCGACCGTCGGCGGCGCGTGCGTTCGCGCGTCTGCGAGCGACGCCGGCATCGTCCCGTCGCCGAGGGACAACGCCAGATAAAAACCGCTTGCGCTTGATAATCAGATGTTTATCATCTGCGCAACTTTGGAGCCCCCGCCGCAACGGCCGCGCAGTTGGCGCCCGTCCCGGGACCGAGGCGCTCCCCTTTTCCCTTTCGTCCCGTCCGTCATCACAGGAGGCTGCCATGGCCCAGTTCATCACTCCCCGTCCGCGTCTCGCAGTGACACCGCGCAAGCCGCGCAATCCCTTCGTGGCCATGAGCCACGGCCGTTCAGCGGGCCGTCATGGCCCGACCGCCGGCGGTCGACGCCAGCAGGAACAGCAGGCCCTGAAGCGCGCGCTTCAGCGGCACGACGACTTCAGCCCTTGAACGGGCCGCCTCCGACGGACCGGGATGTCTTCCCGGTCCGGCGCAGGCCGCCCAGGGAGACAAGACATGCAAGAGATCACCTTGATGCCGGGCCGCATGCATGGCCTGGCCCGCCAGCAGAGCCTGCGGGGCTGGCTGGCGATCCTGCTGCTCGGCGCCGGCGGGCGCCTGATCAGCTGGGCGTGGCAGGTCGCTCCGGCGCCCCGCCGCGATGAACCGGCCACCGGGCTGGAATTCCACGCCGACGTCGACGGCTGCGGCCGGCTCTACGTCGACGGCCAACTGCAGGGCACCCTCGCGGGTGTGCAGCGGCTGTGATGCCGGTCTGGCTCGCGGTCGCCGTGGCCGCGGTGGGGATCAAGCTCGCGGGCGCCGAGCCGATATACGATGAACGATCACCGTGTATCGCCGCCCGCGCGGCGACCTCGCTTCATGACCCAGAGCGTTCCGCCCGCTGCCTCTGCCCCGTCCGGGAGCGGAGCGGGGAATCCGCCGGTTCCCCCGCCGTTCCAGCCCCTGACCCGGCCCTTGCCGGATCTGGCGGCGTGGACGGCGCACTTCCGCGGCATGGAGATCCCGGTGCTGGCCAGCACGGCCGAGCAACTGGAGATCTGGCGTGCCAATGAGGATGCGGTCGATGCGCACCTGCTCGGCGAGATCCTGGGCAAGGATCCGCTGATGACGCTCAAGCTGCTGGCGCATGCCGCGTCGCAGCGCTCCAGCCGGCTGCTGACCGACGCCGAGACGGTCACGGCCGCGCTGGTGCTGATGGGCATCACCCCCTTCTTCAAGGCCTTCGGCGCGCAGCCGACGGTCGAGCAGCGCCTGGCCTCGCGCCCGGACGCGCTGGCCGGCGTGCAGCGGGTGCTGCACCGCGCCGAGCGCGCCGCGCGCTTCGCCCTGGGCTTCGCTGCGCACCGCGCCGATCCCGATGCCGCGGTCATTCACAGCGCCGCGCTGCTGCACGATTTCTCCGAGATGCTGCTGTGGTGCGAGGCGCCCGACCTTGCGCTCGAGATCCAGCGCCGGCAGCAGGCCGACCCGGCGCTGCGCAGCGTCGCGGCGCAGCGCGCGGTGCTCAATGTCGAGCTCGGCGACCTGGAACAGGCGCTGATGCACAGCTGGCACCTGCCTGAACTGCTCGCCCACATCATCGACGACAAGAAGGCCAACGACCCGCAGGTCCGCAGTGTGACGCTGGCCGTGCGGCTGGCACGGCATACCGCGCAGAGCTGGGAGAACCCGGCCGTGCCCGACGACCTGATCGAGATCGGCGCGCTGATGAACCTCTCGCCCGCTCACACGCTCAAGCTGGTCCACGAGGTCGACGGCGTCATCTGATCCCCGCTCGTTCAGCGGCCGATCGCCGCTCCGCGTTACGCTGCGCGCTCCGACAGCATGCGACCGACGCGAGGAGATCACCATGGCCGGCCCCGACCGCGAGTTCTGGCAACAACGCTTCGAAACCGGGCAGACCGGCTGGGACCGTGGCGCACCCCATCCCCAACTGGCCGCGTGGTTGACGGACGGCCTGCTGGTCACCGGCATGCGCATCGTCGTGCCGGGCTGCGGTCGCGGCCATGAACTGTCCGTGCTGGCGCGCGCGGGATTGGACGTGACCGGCCTGGACTACACGCCAGCGGCCGTGGAGATCGCCCGGGCCGCCCTCAAGGAGGCCGGGTTGCCGGGCCGCGTCGAGCAGGCCGACGTGCTGGCCTGGCGGCCCGATCATCCGGTGGACCTGGTCTACGAGCAGACCTGCCTCTGCGCCCTGCACCCCGACCAGTGGACCGGTTACGCCGAGCAACTGCAGCGCTGGCTCAAGCCCGGAGGTCGACTGCTCGCGCTGTTCATGCAGGCGCGCCGTGACGAATCCGAGCATGGCCAGGTCATCGGCCCGCCCTATCACTGCGACATCAATGCGATGCGGGCGATCTTCCCGCTCGCCCTGTGGAAATGGCCGGCGCCGCCCTATGTGCAACGCCCGCACGAGCGGGGATGGTTCGAGCTGGCCGTGGTGCTGGAACGGCGCTGAGCAGCGCCGGTCGCTCATACCGGCAGGGCCGTTGTGTCCTTCAGCCGGTCCAGCACGAAGCTGGTCTTGCAGTCCTGCACACTCGGATGCCGCAGCAGCGTGTCGCTGATGAAGCGGGCGTAATGGCTCATGTCCTCGACGAGCACCCGCAGCAGGTAGTCCATTTCCCCGGTCAGGGCGGCGCACTCCACCACTTCGGGCCAGGTCTGGACCGCGGCCCGGAAGAGGTCCATCGGTGTGCGCTTGTGGCTCTCGGTGTGTTTCTCCAGACGGACGTTGATGTAGGCGGTGAGCCCCAGGCCGACCCGCTCCGGGCTCACCAGCGCGACATAGGCGGTGATCACCCCGCCTTCCTCCAGCCGCCTCACCCGCCGCAACACCGCGGACGACGACAGGTTCACCTGCGCCGCGAGCGCGTCGTAGGTCATGCGGCCGTCAGCCTGGAGGGCGTGGAGGATGCGTCGGTCGATCGCATCAAGCTCGATCTGCTTGTCCATGCCGAGATTCTTGCAGGATTCCTGCGCCATCCCCATTTCGAGCGCCGCGGATCGCAGAAATCCTGCGCCTCCCTCCCCCTACAGTGACGCCATCGCATTCCTGACCAGATCCCCTTGACCGGGGGCACCGGAGACAAGCATGGCATTCACCCCCTGGGACAACCCGATGGGCACCGACGGCTTCGAGTTCATCGAATTCGCCGCCCCCGATCCCGCGGCACTCGGCGCGCTGTTCACCTCGATGGGCTTCGTTGCCGTCGCCCGCCATCGCCACAAGGATGTGACGCTGTATCGCCAGGGCGAGGTCAACTTCATCATCAACGCCGAGAAGGACGCCTTCGCGCAGCGCTTCGCGCGCCTGCATGGGCCCTCGATCTGCGCGATCGCGTTCCGCGTCAAGGATGCGGCCTTCGCCTATCGCCGCGCGCTGGAACTGGGCGCCTGGGGCTTCGACAACAAGGCCGGCCCGATGGAGTTGAACATCCCGGCGATCAAGGGCATCGGCGACTCGCTGATCTACTTCGTCGACCGCTGGCAAGGCAAGAACGGCGCGGCGCCCGGCGAGATCGGCAACATCAGCATCTACGACGTCGACTTCGTCCCGCTGCTGGACGCCGAGGGCAAGCCGGTGCAGTCCACGCCCAAGGGCCACGGCCTGACCTACATCGACCACCTCACCCACAACGTGTTCCGCGGCCGCATGAAGGAATGGGCAGAGTTCTACGAGCGCCTGTTCAACTTCCGCGAGGTCCGCTACTTCGACATCGAGGGCAAGCTGACCGGTCTGAAGTCCAAGGCCATGACCAGCCCCTGCGGCAAGATCCGCATCCCGATCAACGAGAGCAGCGACGACAAGAGCCAGATCGCCGAGTACCTGGACCTGTACCACGGCGAGGGCATCCAGCACGTGGCGCTGGGCACCGACGACATCTACCGCACCGTCGAAGGCATGAAGGGCACGGGCGTTGTCTTCCAGGACACCATCGACACCTACTACGACCTGGTGACCAAGCGCCTGCCCGAGCACAACGAGGATCTGGATGAACTGCGCCGCCTGCGCATCCTCATCGACGGCGCCGCGCACCAGGGCGCGCCGCACGAGCTGCTGCTGCAGATCTTCACCAAGGAAGTGATTGGCCCGATCTTCTTCGAGATCATCCAGCGCAAGGGCAATGAAGGCTTCGGCGAAGGCAACTTCAAGGCGCTGTTCGAGAGCATCGAGCTCGACCAGATCCGCCGCGGCGTGCTCAAGGCCGACGCCTGATCGCTCCGGGACGTCGGCGGGCCTCGCCGCGCCGACCTTCTGACGCAGCCCTGACTCAACCCGCCCGGCTCACCCGCTGGGCGGTGTTCATTTCGGCGGTCTCTTCGAGCAGGGCCAGCGCCCGATCGAAGGCCTGCGGCTCGAACACGAGCTGCAGGTGGCCGCGCGCCGGCAAGTGCAGCGCACGGGCGCCGGGCAGGACCGCCGTCTCCGCCGGAAAGACGATCTGGTCGCAGTGGCCGTAGAGGCAATCGAAATGGCTCGCGACCTGCGGCGGCTCCTGGCGCGCGAGTTCATTCAGCCACTCGGAATCTCCGCGCATCTGGCGAGCGTTCTCCGTGGTGCCGAGCTTCGCCAGCAGCGTGCCGTGATGCGGCGTGCCCAGCGTCAGGATGCGATGAATGCGGTCGAAGGGGTGCCCCTGACTCCGCCACCAGGCGCGGGCGCTCAGGCCCCCCATGCTGTGGGCGACGATGAGCGGCGCCAGGCCGGTCCGCTCGTGGAGCGCGCGCATGGCGGCGTCCACCTGAGGCGCATAGCGGTCGATCGAGCCGAATGCGGGCTCCTGGGTGAGCGCGATGAACGGCGTACCGCGCGCCCGCAGGGCCTTCATCCATCCGTTCCACAGGCCACGATTGCAGCTGTAGCCGTGCAGGAACACGATGCCGCGGCGGCCGCGTGCCTGCTCCGCCGGGGGAAGGAAGTCGGGCTCGCGATGCTCGGCCCAGGGCTGTTGCCAATGGAACACCTTCGTGACAACGACGACCTCGCGCCACCAGGCTTGCAGCAGGTCGCCCAGCGGCGCCGTCGGCAGCCCAGGGGCCGGCGGGATGAAGCGCAACACCAGGAAGTGGGGCAGCATCGCCAGCGGCGGCCCCGCCACAAAGAGTGCCAGCAGCGCCAGCCCCACCCACGGATTCCAGTGACTGCCCGCCCACAGCGCCAACAGCGGTCCGACGATCCAACGAAACAACGAGGTGAGGCGCTGCAGCCTGCCGTTCATCCGGGCTCCCGATCAAAAGCACGAGTGTAGGCGCGGGCTTGGCAGGGGCCTCGCTTCGGAAAACTCTGCGCCTGGGCGCGCATGGCCAAGGAACGGCGGCGCCTTGTCCCTCACGTGACGGGGTGGCCTAGGGCATCCCCGCTACGACGCCTTCGCGTCAGCGGCCAGCATGGACAGTTCCTCCGGGGGTGAGCCCCTCTGACACATTCAAAACGCGACGAGGAGACATGACAGCAACGACCGCACCGACCGCCGCGACTCCGGCGACCGCCACGCCCGCCGCCAAGCCCTGGCTGAAAAACTACCCACCGGGCGTCCCCGCGGAGATTCCGGTCGATGTCTATCCCTCGCTGGTGGCCCTGCTCGAAGAGGCATTCCGCAAGCATGCGCGACGCGACGCGGCCGCCTGCATGGATCAGCGCCTGAGCTTCGCGCAGGTGGATGAGCTGTCCGCCGCGCTGGGCGCCTGGCTGCAGCAACGCGGTCTGGCTCGCGGTGCGCGCGTGGCGATCATGATGCCCAACGTGCTGCAGTACATGGTGGCCATCGCGGCCATCCTGCGCGCCGGCTTCGTCGTGGTGAACGTGAACCCGCTGTACACGCCGCGCGAGTTGGAGCACCAGCTCAAGGACTCCGGCGCCGAGGCGATCATCGTGCTCGAGAACTTCGCCAAGACGCTCTCGGAGGTCATCGACCGTACGCAAGTGAAGCACGTGGTGCTGACCGGCCTGGGCGACATGCTCGGCTGGTGGCGCGGTCCGCTGATCAACTTCGCGGTCCGGCACGTCAAGAAGATGGTTCCGGAGTTCCGACTGCCACTGACCGGCGGGCGCAGCGTCACCCGCTTCAATCAGGCGCTCGCGCAGGGCGCGACGATGTCCCTGAAGCCGGTGCAGATCGGTGCGGACGACCCCGCCTTCCTGCAGTACACCGGGGGCACGACCGGCCTGTCGAAGGGAGCGACGCTGCTGCACAGGAACATCGTCGCCAATATTCTGCAGAGCGAGGCCTGGTTCGCGCCGATGCTCAACAAGCTCGGCGACAAGCCGTTGACCATCGTCTGCGCCCTGCCGCTGTATCACATCTTCGCGCTCACGGCCTGCTACATGCTGGGCGCGCGGATGGGGATCATGAACCTGCTGATTCCGAATCCGCGCGACATTCCGGGGCTGATCGCGACGCTGCGCAACTATCGGGTGAACATGTTCCCCGCGGTCAACACCTTGTTCAACGCGCTGGCCAACGACCCTGCATTCGCCAAGCTCGATTTCAGCGAATTGGTGATCTCAAATGGCGGCGGCATGGCGGTGCAACAGGCGACGGCGGAGAAGTGGGCGCGAATCACCGGTTGCCCGGTCGTCGAGGGGTATGGGCTTTCCGAAACCTCACCCGTTGCGACGGTGAATCGCCTCGATCTGGCCGAGTTCAATGGCTCGATCGGGCTGCCGGTCCCCAACACCGAGATCGCCATCCGCGACGACGACGGCAACGACCTGCCGATTGGGGAGCGCGGCGAGATCTGCATTCGAGGTCCCCAGGTGATGGCCGGTTATTGGAACCGCCCGGAAGACACCGCTCAGGCGATCGGGCCCGATGGGTTCTTCAAGACCGGAGATATCGGCGTGATGGATGCGGAGGGTTTCACTCGCATCGTCGATCGCAAGAAGGATATGATCCTCGTGAGCGGCTTCAATGTGTATCCCACCGAGATCGAACAGGTCGTGAATCTGCACCCGGGCGTGCTCGAATGCGCAGCGATCGGCGTGCCAGACCAGCACTCCGGCGAAGCGGTGAAGCTGTTCGTGATCAAGAAGGATCCGGCGCTAGCCGAGGAGGATCTCGCCACTTATTGCCACAAGCAACTGACGGGCTACAAGCGGCCGAAGTACATCGAGTTCCGCGATGAACTGCCAAAGACCAACGTCGGCAAGATCTTGCGGCGCGAGCTGCGCCAGTGACGAGCGCCTGGGGCGCTGATAAGAGCGGGGTCGCCGTGTTGCCACCCGGCATATCCGTGCTGGAGCGCGGCTGGCTCTCGTCCAACAACGTCCTGCTTCATGGTGCGACACCTGAGGAGGGGACCGTTCTGGTCGATACCGGCTATGCCAGTCATGCAGAGCAGACCCTCGCTTTGCTAGACACCATCTTGCGGCCCAATGAGGCGCTGCGCCTGATCCTCAACACGCATCTCCATTCCGACCACTGCGGAGGGAATGCGTTGCTCTCGCAGCGCCATGGCTGCCCCATCCTCGTTCCTCCGGGCGAGTACATCGCGGTCTCGACCTGGGACGAGGAGGTATTGACCTTCCGCGCGACCGGTCAACACTGCACCCGGTTCACGCCAGCGGGAAAGCTGGTGCCTGGCCAGACGCTCCATCAGGGTGGAAGGGAGTGGCATGTCCATGCGGCACCGGGGCATGATCCCCACTCGGTGATCCTGCATGAGCCATCCAGCGGAACGCTGCTATCCGCGGACGCGCTCTGGGAGCGTGGCTTCGGCATCGTGTTCCCGGAACTCGACGGCGAAGATGCCTTCGACCAAGTAGCCGCAACGCTGGACACCATCGAACGACTGAATCCGACAGTGGTTATTCCGGGCCATGGCCCACCATTCCGAGACGTCTCGACAGCGATTCGTATTGCGCGCGAGCGCGTCGACTATTTCCGACGGGAACCTGAGCGCCATGCGGTTCATGCCGTAAAGGCCCTCACTGCGTTCCATATGCTCGAAGTCGGCCAGAGTAGTCGGGACGAACTAATTGATTGGCTGACGTCCACGCCGATCTTCATAAGCACTTGGAGGAGATTCTTTTCCCTTCACGGTCTGCTCGACTGGGCCAGCGAACTTCTGGACCAACTCGTTAAAGCGAAGGTTCTTTTGGCTTCCGTGGAAGGCGAGCGTGTCGTGCTTCGCGTTAGAGACGGGTGATCCGAGGGCTCCAGGTACCGAGGGCAACACGCATTTAAAGAGCCCAAAAAGTAAAAACCCCTCGATCGTTTCCGATCGAGGGGTTTGCGGGATATTAGCCTGACGATGACCTACTTTCACACGGGAATCCGCACTATCATCGGCGCTGAGTCGTTTCACGGTCCTGTTCGGGATGGGAAGGGGTGGGACCGACTCGCTATGGTCATCAGGCTTGACTGGTTGGCTGGCTGTCCAAGACAGCGAGCCCAATTCGGTAGAGTCAAATCAGCTTGGTTTGATTGCGTCTTCAGGCTTGAAGAACGGTTATTTCGCGAGACCTCGGTCTTTGACGTTTGAGTGTCAAAGTTATAGGGTCAAGCCGCACGGGCAATTAGTACTGGTTAGCTTAACGCATTACTGCGCTTCCACACCCAGCCTATCAACGTCCTGGTCTTGAACGACCCTTCAGGGGGCTCTAGGCCCCGGCAAGACTCATCTTGAGACGAGTTTCCCGCTTAGATGCTTTCAGCGGTTATCTCTTCCGCACTTAGCTACTCGGCGATGCCACTGGCGTGACAACCGATACACCAGAGGTGCGTCCACTCCGGTCCTCTCGTACTAGGAGCAGGCTCTCTCAATCTTGCAGCGCCCACGGAAGATAGGGACCAAACTGTCTCACGACGTTTTAAACCCAGCTCACGTACCTCTTTAAATGGCGAACAGCCATACCCTTGGGACCGGCTACAGCCCCAGGATGAGATGAGCCGACATCGAGGTGCCAAACACCGCCGTCGATATGAACTCTTGGGCGGTATCAGCCTGTTATCCCCAGAGTACCTTTTATCCGTTGAGCGATGGCCCTTCCATACAGAACCACCGGATCACTTTGTCCTACTTTCGTACCTGCTCGACTTGTCAGTCTCGCAGTCAAGCACGCTTATGCCAATGCACTATCAACACGATTTCCGACCGTATTTAGCGTACCTTCGAACTCCTCCGTTACACTTTGGGAGGAGACCGCCCCAGTCAAACTGCCCACCATACACTGTCCCCAACCCGGATAACGGGCCAAGGTTAGAACCTCAAACACACCAGGGTGGTATTTCAACGTTGGCTCCACCTGATCTAGCGACCAGGTTTCAAAGCCTCCCACCTATCCTACACAGATCTGTTCAAAGTCCAATGTAAAGCTACAGTAAAGGTTCATGGGGTCTTTCCGTCTTTCCGCGGGGAGATTGCATCATCACAAACATTTCAACTTCGCTGAGTCTCTGGAGGAGACAGTGTGGCCATCGTTACGCCATTCGTGCAGGTCGGAACTTACCCGACAAGGAATTTCGCTACCTTAGGACCGTTATAGTTACGGCCGCCGTTTACTGGGACTTCAGTCAAGAGCTTGCACCCCATCATTTAATCTTCCAGCACCGGGCAGGCGTCACACCCTATACGTCGACTTTCGTCTTTGCAGAGTGCTGTGTTTTTAATAAACAGTCGCAGCCACCGATTCTCTGCGGCCTCATTGGGCTCCCCAAGTAAATGGTTCACCTACTAAAGGCACACCTTCTTCCGAAGTTACGGTGTCAATTTGCCGAGTTCCTTCTCCAGAGTTCTCTCAAGCGCCTGAGAATACTCATCACGCGCACCAGTGTCGGTTTGCGGTACGGTCGTCAATAGCTGGAGCTTAGTGGCTTTTCCTGGAAGCAGGGTATCACTCACTTCGTCTGCAAGCAGACTCGTTATCACCCCTCATCTAAGCCCGGCGGATTTGCCTACCAGGCACGACTACAGGCTTGAACCGGGACATCCAACACCCGGCTGAGCTAACCTTCTCCGTCCCCACATCGCACTATTGATCGGTACAGGAATATTGACCTGTTTCCCATCAGCTACGCATCTCTGCCTCGCCTTAGGGGCCGACTCACCCTACGCCGATGAACGTTGCGTAGGAAACCTTGCGCTTACGGCGAGGGGGCTTTTCACCCCCTTTAACGCTACTCATGTCAGCATTCGCACTTCTGATACCTCCAGCAGGCCTCACGACCCACCTTCACAGGCGTACAGAACGCTCTCCTACCACGCACAGTAAACTGTGCATCCGCAGCTTCGGTAACTGGCTTAGCCCCGTTACATCTTCCGCGCAGGACGACTCGATCAGTGAGCTATTACGCTTTCTTTAAATGATGGCTGCTTCTAAGCCAACATCCTGACTGTTTTAGCCTTCCCACTTCGTTTCCCACTTAGCCAATTTTAGGGACCTTAGCTGGCGGTCTGGGTTGTTTCCCTCTTGAGTCCGGACGTTAGCACCCGGTGCTCTGTCTCCCAAGCTGTACTCTTCGGTATTCGGAGTTTGCATAGGTTTGGTAAGTCGCCATGACCCCCTAGCCTAAACAGTGCTCTACCCCCGAAGGTAATACTTGAGGCACTACCTAAATAGTTTTCGGAGAGAACCAGCTATCTCCAGGTTTGTTTAGCCTTTCACCCCTATCCACAGCTCATCCGCTAGTTTTGCAACACTAGTCGGTTCGGACCTCCAGCACCTGTTACGGTACCTTCATCCTGGCCATGGATAGATCACCTGGTTTCGGGTCTACACCCAGCGACTAATTCGCCCTATTCGGACTCGATTTCTCTACGGCTACCCTATTCGGTTAACCTCGCCACTGAATGTAAGTCGCTGACCCATTATACAAAAGGTACGCAGTCACCCTTGCGGGCTCCTACTTTTTGTATGCATGCGGTTTCAGGATCTATTTCACTCCCCTCCCGGGGTTCTTTTCGCCTTTCCCTCACGGTACTTGTTCGCTATCGGTCGATTACGAGTATTTAGCCTTGGAGGATGGTCCCCCCATATTCAGACAGGATTTCACGTGTCCCGCCCTACTCTATTCGTGCCTAGTTCCACAATCGACATTTCTCATACGGGGCTATCACCCGCTATGGCCGGACTTTCCATTCCGTTCTGATATGCCAACTGCTAAAACACGAGGGCTACTCCGATTTCGCTCGCCACTACTTTCGGAATCTCGGTTGATGTCTTTTCCTCGAGCTACTGAGATGTTTCAGTTCGCCCGGTTCGCCTCGCACACCTATGTATTCAGTGTGCGATACCTCTAAACGAGGTGGGTTTCCCCATTCGGAAATCTCCGGATCAAAGCTTATTTGCCAGCTCCCCGAAGCTTATCGCAGGCTATCACGTCCTTCGTCGCCTGTAATCGCCAAGGCATCCACCACATGCACTTAGTCACTTGACCCTATAACTTTGACATCCGCAGATGTCGTCAAGGACAGATGCTCGACAACTCGAGCATTCATTGAGTATCACGCGTTTTCGCCGTTCTTCAATTTCTTCTCTGAATTTCAGAGTTGAAGTCTGGTGACGCAATCAAATGTCGCTGGCGGCACGGTGCCGAGCGCCCCTTTACGAGCGCCAGCTTTCCGCCAGCAACGCTGATTCGACTCTACGAATTGTTAAAGAACAACAGCCGACTTTCAAAGTCGAGACTGGCAAACCACAGCGCCGGCTTCCTGGCGCTGTGGTTTGCCACCCTGTGAAGTGATTGGTGGAGGATGACGGGATCGAACCGACGACCCCCTGCTTGCAAAGCAGGTGCTCTCCCAGCTGAGCTAATCCCCCAAGATCTTGTCGATCCTCGTGGTGGGTCTGGCTGGATTCGAACCAGCGACCCCCGCCTTATCAAGACGGTGCTCTAACCGACTGAGCTACAGACCCACGCATCTCTTGCGTGCTCCTGCATCGCGCCAACCGGCAAGGCCAGCTCGCCAGGCTCACGCGTTTTTCTCACTCACTGTTGTGTGTCTACAGCCGATAAGTGTGGGCGCGCTGAACTCGCTATTTGTGGACTCGACTCTCCCAGGCAACCGAAGCCACCTGGCGGTCTCGTCATTCTCTAGAAAGGAGGTGATCCAGCCGCACCTTCCGATACGGCTACCTTGTTACGACTTCACCCCAGTCACGAACCCTGCCGTGGTAATCGCCCTCCTTGCGGTTAGGCTAACTACTTCTGGCAGAACCCGCTCCCATGGTGTGACGGGCGGTGTGTACAAGACCCGGGAACGTATTCACCGCGGCAAGCTGATCCGCGATTACTAGCGATTCCGACTTCACGCAGTCGAGTTGCAGACTGCGATCCGGACTACGACCGGGTTTCTGGGATTAGCTCCCCCTCGCGGGTTGGCAGCCCTCTGTCCCGGCCATTGTATGACGTGTGTAGCCCTACCCATAAGGGCCATGATGACCTGACGTCATCCCCACCTTCCTCCGGTTTGTCACCGGCAGTCTCATTAGAGTGCCCTTTCGTAGCAACTAATGACAAGGGTTGCGCTCGTTGCGGGACTTAACCCAACATCTCACGACACGAGCTGACGACGGCCATGCAGCACCTGTGTCCAGGTTCTCTTTCGAGCACTCTCACATCTCTGCAAGATTCCTGGCATGTCAAGGGTAGGTAAGGTTTTTCGCGTTGCATCGAATTAAACCACATCATCCACCGCTTGTGCGGGTCCCCGTCAATTCCTTTGAGTTTCAACCTTGCGGCCGTACTCCCCAGGCGGTCAACTTCACGCGTTAGCTACGTTACTGAGAAGAAACCCTCCCAACAACCAGTTGACATCGTTTAGGGCGTGGACTACCAGGGTATCTAATCCTGTTTGCTCCCCACGCTTTCGTGCATGAGCGTCAGTACAGGCCCAGGGGATTGCCTTCGCCATCGGTGTTCCTCCGCATATCTACGCATTTCACTGCTACACGCGGAATTCCATCCCCCTCTGCCGTACTCTAGCCATGCAGTCACAAATGCAGTTCCCAGGTTGAGCCCGGGGATTTCACATCTGTCTTGCATAACCGCCTGCGCACGCTTTACGCCCAGTAATTCCGATTAACGCTTGCACCCTACGTATTACCGCGGCTGCTGGCACGTAGTTAGCCGGTGCTTATTCTTCAGGTACCGTCATGAACCCCCAGTATTAGTAGGAGTCTTTTCTTCCCTGACAAAAGCGGTTTACAACCCGAAGGCCTTCTTCCCGCACGCGGCATGGCTGGATCAGGGTTGCCCCCATTGTCCAAAATTCCCCACTGCTGCCTCCCGTAGGAGTCTGGGCCGTGTCTCAGTCCCAGTGTGGCTGGTCGTCCTCTCAGACCAGCTACAGATCGTCGGCTTGGTAGGCCTTTACCCCACCAACTACCTAATCTGATATCGGCCGCTCCAATTGCGCGAGGTCTTGCGATCCCCCGCTTTCACCCTCAGGTCGTATGCGGTATTAGCTGCTCTTTCGAGCAGTTATCCCCCACAACTGGGCACGTTCCGATACATTACTCACCCGTTCGCCACTCGTCGCCAGGTTGCCCCGCGTTACCGTTCGACTTGCATGTGTAAGGCATGCCGCCAGCGTTCAATCTGAGCCAGGATCAAACTCTACAGTTCGATCTTGAATACTCAACGGAATCGAACAAAGACTACTTTCATAGCTTCATTCATTTCCGTGAGCGTCTAAAGATTTAACCTTCTCAGGTCGCTCGTTCAGACGCCCACGCTTATCGGCTGTAAATTCTTAAAGAACATCGAAGCGGCTTGC
>NZ_PEOG01000002.1 GCF_002761755.1 Roseateles chitinivorans | reverse complement strand
TAAGACCATCGGACCGATGCCGCCGCCCCTGCCGGCGTCCGATGCGGCCTCCGGCGCCTTCCCGGGAGCGCCCGGCGCATCCGGCGTACCGCCGTCCTGGTGGATGGGCGGCAACATCGCCAACGGCTCGCCGATCGGCGATGGCGCGCCGGCGCTGATCGCGCTGGGCGCGCGCCTGGTGCTGCGCCGCGGCGCCGTCAGCCGCATGCTGCCGCTCGACGAGTTCTACCTGGACTACATGAAGAACGCGCTCCAGCCCGGCGAATTCGTCGAGGCGATCGAGGTCCCGATGCCGGCGCCGGGCACGCGGCTGCGGGGCTACAAGCTCTCCAAGCGCTACGACAGCGACATCTCCGCCGTCTGCGCGGTGCTGAGCCTGCGGCTCGAGGACGGCGTCGCGCGTGACGCGCGCTTCGCCTTCGGCGGCATGGCCGCGATCGTCAAGCGCGCGGCCAAGGCCGAGGCCGCCATCAACGGTCGAAGCTGGGACGAGGCCGCCGCGCTGGCCGCCGCCGAGGCGCTGCGCGAGAACTTCACCCCGATGACCGACCTGCGCGCCAGCGCCGCCTATCGCGAGCGCGCCGCCGCCAACCTGATCCGCCGCTTCTGGCTGGAGACCCGCGCCAACGCGCCGGTCGCCGCCGAATCGGCCAGCGTCTGGCAAGCGGTCAACCTGCAGCGGAGCGTCGCATGAACAAGCCGCTGGAACTCCCGCCGGGCGTCGGTGCCGAGACCCTCGCCGCCGCGCCGCGGCCGCAGGTCGGCATCAGCCGCGCCCATGAAGCGGCGCACCTGCATGTCAGCGGCGAGGCGGTCTACATCGACGACATCGCCGAGGCCCACGGCACGCTGCATGCGGCGCTGGGCCTGTCGCCGATCGCGCACGGGACGCTGGTGTCGATCGACCTGGCGCTGTTGCGGCGCCAGCCCGGCGTGGTGGCGGTGCTGACCGCCGCCGACATCCCGGCCGAGAACAACTGCGGCCCGCTGCTCCATGACGATCCCATCCTGGCCGACGGCGAGCTGCGCTACGTCGGCCAGCCGGTCTACGCGGTCATCGCGACCGACCGCGAACTGGCGCGCCGCGCCGCGGCGCTGGCCAGGCAGGCGATCGTCGCCACGCCGCTGCCGGCGGTGCTGACCGCCCGCGAGGCCCATGCGATCGGACAGTACGTGCTGCCGCCGATGCATCTCTCGCGTGGCGACGCGGCGGGGGCGCTGGCCGCGGCGCCCCATCGGCTCGACGGCGAATGGGCCGTCGGCGGGCAGGAGCAGTTCTACCTGGAAGGCCAGATCAGCTATGCGCTGCCGCAGGAGAACCAGGCGCTGCTGATCCACTGCTCGACCCAGCATCCGTCGGAGATGCAGCAGCTGGTGGCGCATGCGATGGGCTGGCAGGCGCATCAGGTGACGGTGCAATGCCGGCGCATGGGCGGCGGCTTCGGCGGCAAGGAATCGCAGTCGGCACTGTTCGCCTGCGTCGCCGCGATCGCGGCGCAGCGGCTGCGTCGGCCGGTCAAGCTGCGGGTGGACCGCGACGACGACTTCCTCGTCACCGGCCGTCGCCACGGCTTCGACTACCGCTGGTCGGTCGGCTTCGACGACGAGGGACGGATCCTCGGCGCCGAGATCGACCTGATCTCCAACTGCGGCCACAGCGCCGACCTGTCGGCGCCGGTGATGGCGCGGGCGCTGTGCCACTTCGACAATGCCTACTGGCTGCCGCATGTGGCGATGCACGGCTACTGCGCGCGGACCAACACGCAGAGCAACACCGCCTTCCGCGGCTTCGGCGGCCCGCAGGGCGCGCTGGCGATCGAGATGATCCTGGACGGCATCGCGCGACGGCTGGGGCTGGATCCGCTGCTGGTGCGCCAGCGCAATTTCTACCGCGAGGGCCAGGACCTCACGCCCTACGGCCAGCGCGTCGAGGACAACCTGATCCAGCCGCTCACCGACCGCCTGATCGAGACCTCCGGCTATGCCGCGCGGCGAGCCGAGATCGCGGCCTTCAACGCCGCCAGCCCGGTGCTCAAGCGCGGCCTGGCGCTCACGCCGGTCAAGTTCGGCATCTCGTTCAACGTCGTCCACCTGAACCAGGCGGGCGCGCTGGTCCATGTCTACACCGACGGCTCGGTGCTGGTGAACCACGGGGGCACCGAGATGGGCCAGGGCCTCAACACCAAGGTGGCGCAGGTGGTGGCGCATGAACTCGGCGTGCCGGTGGCGCAGGTGCGCGCCAGCGCCACCGACACCAGCAAGGTGGCCAACACCTCGGCGACGGCGGCCTCCACCGGCTCCGACCTCAACGGCAAGGCCGCGCAGGACGCGGCGCGCAAGATCAGGCGACGGCTGATGCCGCTGGCGGCGCGGCTGCTGGGCTGCGACGAGGACGCCCTCGTCTTCGACGGCGGCGAGGTGCGGGGCCACGGGCCCGAAGGCGCGCGGTCCATCGGCTTCAAGGACCTGGTGGCGAAGGCCTACCTGGAACGCCTCCAGCTGTGGAGCGACGGCTTCTACGCGACGCCCGGACTGCACTGGGACCGGGCGAAGCTGCAAGGGCATCCGTTCTACTACTACGCCTTCGGCGCGGCCGTCGCGGACGTGCTGGTGGACACGCTGACCGGCGAGACGCGGGTGCTGCGTGCGGACGTGCTGCATGACGTCGGCCAGTCGCTGAATCCAGCGCTGGACATCGGCCAGGTGGAAGGCGCGTTCGTTCAGGGCCAAGGATGGCTGACCAGCGAGGAACTGGTCTGGCATCCTCGCTCCGGGCTGCTGCTGACGCATGCGCCCAGCACCTACAAGATCCCGACCGCCAACGATATGCCGCGCGACTTCCGCGTCGCCCTGTACGACGCGCCCAATGCGGTGGACAGCATCCATCGTTCGAAGGCGGTGGGCGAGCCGCCGCTGCTGCTGCCCTTCTCGGTGCTGCTGGCGATCAAGGACGCGGTCGCCGCCTGCGGGCCGGCGCGCTGCGACCCGCCGCTGCGGGCCCCGGCGACGCCGGAAGCGGTGCTCGACGCGGTCGAGGCGGTGCGGCGGGGGTAGGCCGCCGACCGTGCCCTACTTCCGCTTGTTGTAGACGTCGATGAACACGGCGGCGAGCAGCACCAGGCCCTTGATGACCTGCTGGTAGTCGATGCCGATGCCCAGGATGGACATGCCGTTGTTCATCACGCCCATCACGAAGGCGCCGATCACCGCGCCCATGATCTTGCCCACGCCGCCGGAGGCCGAGGCGCCGCCGACGAAGCAGGCCGCGATCACGTCGAGCTCGAAGCCCAGGCCCGCCTTGGGCGTGGCGGTGTTGAGTCGCGCGGCGAAGACCAGGCCGGCCAGCGCCGCCAGCGCGCCCATGTTCACGAAGGTCAGGAAGGCGATGCGCTGGGTGCGCACGCCCGACAGTCGGGCCGCCTTCTCGTTGCCGCCGACCGCGTAGACGCGGCGGCCCAGCGTGGTGCGGCCGGCGATGAAGTCGTAGGCCAGGGTCAGCACCACCATCAGCACCATCACCGTCGGCAGCCCCTTGTAGGAGGCCATCAGCCAGCTCATCGCGGCGATGGCGGCGACCAGCAGCCCCTGCCGCGCCCAGAAGACCGCGCCCGGCTCCGTCTCCATGCCGTGCCGTGCGGCCGCGGCGCGGTGGCGCCAGGCGACGGTGAGCGAGACCGCCGCGAGCACCAGGCCCAGGCCCAGCGTAGTCGGCCGCGGATCGTCCTGGCCGAAGAGTTCGGGCAGGAAGCCGGCGCTCAGCGCCTGGAAGCTGTCGGGGAAGGGACCGAGCGATTGCCCTTGCAGCAGCGCCAGCGCCAGGCCCTTGAACACCAGCATGCCGGCCAGCGTCACGATGAAGGACGGGATGCCCAGGTAGGCGACGAACCAGCCCTGCGCGCCGCCGATCACCGCGCCGGCCAGCAGGCAGACCAGGCCGGCGGGCAGCGCCGCCCATTCGTACTGCACCATCAGCACCGCCGCGAGCGCACCGATGAAGCCGCAGACCGAGCCCACCGAAAGGTCGATGTGGCCGGCGACGATCACCAGCAGCATGCCCAGCGCCATGATGACGATGTAGCTGTTCTGCAGGACCAGGTTGGTCAGGTTCAGCGGCTCCAGCAGCGTGCCGTCGGTCAGGTACTCGAACAGCGCCATGATCGCCACCAGCGACAGCAGCATGCCGTAGTCGCGCAGGTGGCGCTTGAGGAAATGGCCCAGGCCCGCGGGGGCGGCGGCCGGCGGCGTCACGGACGCCGCGATCGGTTCAGACATGTGCGACTTCTCCGGCGCCGACGATGGCGCCCATGATCATTTCCTGGGTCGTGCCGGCGGCCGGGAACTCCGCCACCATGCGCCCCTCGTTCATCACATACAACCGATCGCACAGGCCCAGCAGCTCCGGCATCTCCGAGGAGATCAGCAGGATGCCGCAGCCGCGCGCCGCGAGGCCGGCGATCAGACTGTAGATCTCGTACTTCGCGCCGACGTCGATGCCGCGCGTCGGCTCGTCCAGGATCAGCAGGCGCGGCCCGGCGAACAGCCACTTGGCCAGCACCACCTTCTGCTGGTTGCCGCCGGACAGGTGCACGACCCGCTGTTCCACGCCCGCGCAGCGCGTGCCGAGCTGGCGCCGGAAGTCCTGCGCGACCTGGTGCTCGCGCGCCCGGTCCAGCACGCCGGCGCGCGACACGCCGCCCAGGTGCGCCAGCGTCGTGTTGATCGCCACCGACTCCTCCAGCAGCAGGCCCAAGGACTTGCGGTCTTCGGTCACGTAGGCCAGGCCGGCGGCGATCGCCTTGGGCACCGTGGACACGTCGACCTCCCGGCCGTCCATCCAGGCGCTGCCGCTGATGCGCCGGCCGTAGCTGCGGCCGAAGACGCTCATCGCCAGCTCGGTCCGGCCCGCGCCCATCAGGCCGGCGATGCCGACGATCTCGCCGCGGCGCACCGTCAGGTCGACGCCCTTGACCACCTCACGCCCGGCCTGCACCGGATGGAAGGCGCGCCAGTCCCGCAGCTCGAAGAGCAGCTCGCCGATCGCCGGCGTGCGCGGCGGGTAGCGCTCGGACAGGTCCCGGCCGACCATCGCCTGGATGATGCGCGCCTCGGAGATCGGATCGGTGGCGCAGTCCAGGCTGAGGATGGAGCGCCCGTCGCGCAGCACCGTCAGGCCATCGGCGACGCGCGTCACCTCCTTGAGCTTGTGGGAGATCAGGATCGACGCGATCCCCTGCCGCTTGAGCTCGAGCAGCAGGTCCAGCAGCGCGTCGCTGTCGGTGTCGTTGAGGCTGGCGGTGGGCTCGTCCAGGATCAGCAGCCGCACCTCCTTGGCCAGCGCCTTGGCGATCTCGACCAGCTGCTGCTGCCCGACGCCGAGCTCGCCGACCGGTGTCTGCGGCGACGCCCGCAGGCCGACCCGCGACAGCAGCTCGACCGCGCGCGCATGCATCGCCATGCGATCGATGACGCCCAGGCGCGCCGGCTCATGACCGAGGAACAGGTTCTCCGCGATCGAGAGCTGCGGCACCAGCGCCAGCTCCTGGTGAATGATGATGATGCCCAGCCGCTCGCTGTCGGCGATGCCGGCGAAGCGGCGCACCTCGCCGTCGAAGCAGAGTTCGCCGCCGTAGTCGCCGCCGTGGTCGGGATGCGGGTAGACGCCCGACACCACCTTCATCAGCGTCGACTTGCCGGCGCCGTTCTCGCCGCAGAGCGCATGGATCTCGCCGGCGCGCACGGACAGCCGCACGTCCTCCAGCGCCGCGACGCCGGGGAAACGCTTGGTGATGCCGCGCAGCGCCAGCAGCGGGGCCGGGGCCGCGCTGTCGTGGGTTGTCGCGTTCATGGACCGGTGACCGCGCCGCTCAGCGCAGTTGCGTGTCCTTGTAGTAGCCGCTGTCGACAAGCACCGGCTTCACATTGGCCGCGTCGACCGAGACCGGCTTGAGCAGCACGCTGGGCACCACCTTCACGCCGTTGTTGTAGGTCTTGGTGTCGTTGACCGCGGCCGGCGTCTTGCCGGCGAGCATCTCGTCGCTGACCGCGGCGGCGGCCTGCGCGAGCTGGCGCGTGTCCTTGAAGACGGTGCTGGCCTGCTCGTGCTTGAGGATGGACTTGACCGACGGCAGCTCCGCGTCCTGGCCGGAGACGACCGGGCACGGCTGCTTGGCGGTGCAGTAGCCGGCGCCCTTGAGCGAGGACAGGATGCCGATGCTGATGCCGTCATACGGCGACAACACCGCATGCAGCTTCTCCTTGCCATAGAAGGCCGACAGCAGGTTGTCCATGCGGGCCTGCGCGGTGGCGGCGTCCCAGCGCAGCGTGCCGACCTTGGCCATGCCGAACTGCTTGCTGCGCACCACCAGCTTGCCGCTGTCGATGTAGGGCTTGAGCACCGACATCGCGCCGTCGTAGAAGAAGGTCGCGTTGTTGTCGTCCGGCGAGCCGCCGAAGAGCTCGATGTTAAACGGGCCCTTGCCCTGCGCCAGGCCGAGCTTGTCGACCAGGCTCTGGCCCTGCATCACGCCGACCTGGAAGTTGTCGAAGGTGACGTAGTAGTCGACGTTCTTCGTGCCCTTGATCAGGCGGTCGTAGGCGACGACCTTGATGCCGCGGTCCGCGGCCTTCTGCAGCACCGGCGACAGCGCGGAGCCGTCGATCGGCGCGATCACCAGCACCTTCACCTTGCGGGTGATCAGGTTCTCGATCTGGGCGAGTTGGTTGGGGATGTCGTCCTCGGCGTACTGCAGGTCGGTCTTGTAGCCCTTGGCCTGGAAGGCCTTGACCATGTTGTCGCCATCGGCGATCCAGCGGGCCGAACTCTTGGTCGGCATCGCGATGCCGACCAGGCCCTTGTCCTCGGCGCGCGCGCCACCGGCCAGCAGGCCCAGCGTCGCACCACCGACGATCAGCACCGCGCGGACGAGCGCGGCGCGCCGGCTCCAACCTGTATGAAACATTTTTGTCTCCTGAATGTTTTATGAACGCCGGTTTTTACTGCCGCGCGCCGGCTTTGTCGATCCCAGTTTGGATATCGAGCGAGGGGCGGCGGTTATCGGTCCGCCGCGACCGCCGCCTGTGTGCGCCAGCGCACAGGCACGCGCGAGTGTCCGGGCGAGGAGGAGAAGGAGGAAGGGAGGCGAGAGGAGAGAAGAAGGGAGGAGGAGTCGCGGCACTGGCGCCCGCGATGGGTCGATCCACCGCCGGGCCGCGCCGGCGGGTGCCGGTTCGCTACGGCACGCTTGCTTGGGAGGAGGTCACCTGCCGCTGAGCGGCCGAGTCACGCCGGGGCGTGGCAGACCATCTCGATGTTGTGCCCGTCCGGATCGATGACGAAGGCCGCGTAATAGTTCGGGTGGTACTTCGGACGCAGCCCGGGCGGTCCGTTGTCCCTCGCGCCGGCGGCCAGCGCGGCGCGATGGAAGGCGTCGACCTGCTCGCGCCGCTGGGCCACGAACGCGATGTGCAGGTGGGCGGGCGCCTCGGTGGTCTGGAACAGGCACAGCGAGCTCTCGCCGCCGGCGCTCAACTCGACGCCGTAGGCCGGCTCGCCCTCACCCACCACCGACACGCCGATCGGCGCCAGCGCCTGGAGGTAGAAGGCCTTGCTGGCCGCGTAGTCGCGGACGCCGAACTTGACGTGGTCGAACATGAAGACTCCGGTGATCGGATGAATGGGCGGACAAGTGGCGCGATGCCACCGGCACTGTCTTTCAGCGCCAGTGCTCCGCGTCCGGCGGCGGCACGACCCAGGCGTGCATGCGGTCCTCGTAGACCGACACGGTGGGCGCGGGGAAGCCTGGATCGGCGAAGGCGCCGACCGGGATCGCGATGAAGTCCGGCAGCGCCTCCGGCTCGTAGAAGACCGTCGAACCGCAGTCCGGACAGAAATGGAAACGGGCCCGCGTGCCCTCGTCACCGACCCGCACGTACTCGGTCGAGCGGCCGGCCACCGTCACATCCTCGCGGCGGAAGCGCGCCTGCTGTCCGAAGACGCTGCCGGTGCGGCGCTGGCAGGCCAGGCAGTGGCAGATGGAGTTCCGCACCGGCTCGCCCGCGACGCGCGCGCTGAGTTGGCCGCAACAGCAGGCCGCGAGGCGCTCGGGCCCGCGCTCGGAAGGAGAAGAGCTCATGGGGCTCGACGATAGCGGCCCGCCGCCGCAATGCAAGACGCGCCGCGGTCTCCCGACACGCGACGCGTCCATTCAGGCCCGGCGCGGGCCAGCGGCGGGGCCGACAACGGGGCCGACATCGAGGCCGCAGGCGGCGCCGAAGTCCCGGCCGATTCGCCAACGGCCGCAGGGCCACGCGTCGGCGACGCCCGGTGGTATCCGATACGACCGTCGCGCCGCCGACTCAGGGGAGCGAGGAAGCGGCATTGAAGCCCCTGCCGGTGGCGGCCCAGTAGATGCCGCCGAACAGGTGATGCTGGAACCGCTCGTCGCCGTAGGTGGCGGGCAGGTGGCCGAGGGCGGTGTAGAAACTGCGTCCCCCGTCGACCTGCTGGTACCAGCTGATCGGATGGCTGGCGCCCATCGGGGCGACCGGTTTGCCGCCCCACTCGGTGGCGGGTCGGTAGGTCCGCTCGTCCACCGTCAGCAGCACCTTCAGGCCCTCCGCCCGGGGCGGCCCGAACTGGTACCACTCCTCGGTGAAGAGGAAGCGCCGCGGGAAGCGGTCCATGCCGGGGAAGTCGGCCTCCTCCACCGTCAGCGTGGCCGTCTGGTTGGCCGGATGCGCCTGGAACATCCGCCCCACCAGCCGCCCGTACCAGGGCCAGCCGTGTTCCGTGTCCGCCGCGCTGTGCACGCCCACGAAGCCGCCGCCGGCGCGGATGTAGCGCTCGAATGCGGCCTTCTGCGCCGCATCCAGGATGTCGCCGGTCGTGAGGAGGAAGACCACGGCCTGGTACTTGGCGAGTTCCTTGTCGTTCATCACCAGGTTCGCGTCCTCGGTCCAGAACACGCCGAAGTCGTGCAGTTGACCGAGCCGCTGGATCGCCGCCACGCCGGCCGGGATGGACTCGTGGTGCCAGCCCGCGGTCTTGCTGAAGACCAGGACCTTGAACTGCTCGGCAAGCGCCAGGGGCGTCACCGCCAGCAGGCCCAGCGCCATTGCGAAGTACCGGAGACGCTGGCCCATGGAGCTTCCTGGTCGAGAGGACGAAGGCGCGATGATGCCAGGACCGGGCTCGAGGCCACCGGACCGGTCGGCCGGACCGCTGCGGCGCAGAATCCGCCGCATGAGCACCGACACCGCCCGCCCCCTCACCCTCGTCAGCGGCGCCAGCCGCGGCATCGGCGCCGCCACCGCCCGGCTGCTGGCCCGTCAGGGGCATGACCTGGCGCTCAACTACCGGCATGACGCCGCCGCGGCCGAGGCAGTCGCCGACGATGTCCGCCGGCTCGGCGGGCGCGTGCTCACCCTTCAAGCGGACGTGGCCGACCCGGCGCAGGTGGCGGCGATGTTCCGGCAGATCGACGAGGGACTCGGCCGCGTCACCGGGCTGGTCAACAACGCCGGCATCGTGGCGCCGGCGACCTCGCTGGACGGCATCACGCCCGAGCGCCTGCGACGCATGTTCGAGGTCAACGTCTTCAGCGTCGTCTACTGCACGCAGCAGGCGGCGCTGCGCATGAGCACCGCCCACGGCGGCGCCGGCGGCGCGATCGTCAATCTGTCGTCGCGAGCGGCGCAGCGGGGCTCGGCCGATCTCTACAGCGACTACGCCGCCAGCAAGGGGGCGGTCGACACCCTGACGCTGAGCCTGGGCCATGAGCTGATCGGCCAGGGCATCCGGGTGAACGGGGTCCGGCCCGGGATCATCGAGACCGAGATCCATGCCGACAGCCGGCCGGCCGCCGAACTCCCGGCGCTGCTCGCGGCGGCGGCCGCCACCGTCCCGATCGGGCGGCTGGGCCGGGCCGAGGAGATCGCGGAGGCGATCGCCTGGCTGCTCTCCCCCGCGGCGAGCTACACGGTGGGTGCGACGCTGGACGTGGCCGGCGGCCGCTGACGCGGTCCGCGGGCGGGAAGCCTGGGCCGGACCGAACCGTTGGGTGTCGGCAGACAACGGTCTGTCCGGCGCCGATGCAGTTCGCGCCGTCGTGATGCGGCTTCGTCGCCCGGCGCTCGAAAGGTGGCGCGGCGATGACGACACTGACTCCATCGACACAGCAACCGCATCAGGAGATCGACATGAGCACCACCCGCCGCCTCGCCATCGCTTCCGCCACCCACACCACGGTCAAGGCCGTCGCCTTCGGCGCCGTCGCCGCGCTGGCCCTGGCGCTCGGCATGGCCCACGCTCAAGGCCAGCGCGAACTGCGCGCCTCGGTCATCACGCTCGATCCGGTGGTGATCTCGGTCAAGCGCGAGCAACTGCCCACCGTCGTCATCACCGGCCGTCGCGACGCGTCGGCGGACACGCAGGTCGCCTCGATCCAGTGAGCCGGCGGGCCGCTGTGTCGGCGGAGCGATCCGCGTCCCGACGCCCTCGGATCGCCCCAAGCAAAACGCCCGGTCATGCCGGGCGTTTTGTCGTTCAGGCGCCGCCGCCTTCCGGTCGCCGGTGCGGGCGGACGGTCACGGCGGCTCAGGCCGGCAGCGGGCAAGGTCCGGCATCGGCCAGCCCGCTCGCCGGCGTCCAACCGGTGACGCCTTGGGCATTGCGGACTTTGACCGCGCTCGAGGTGCAGGAACTGCGCCCCAGCACGACCAGGTCGGCGCCGCGCTCGAGCGCCAGCGGCACCGGCCCGAACCGGCCCGCCGCGACGTCGAGCGCCTCCGCCTCGGTCCGGTAGATCGAGACGGCCTGCGTGGTCCAGGACGGATCGTCCGATGGCGCGGGCAGTTGGCAGGCCGTCAGGCCGAGGGTGGCAAGGGCAGCCAGCGTGGCCGCCGTGATCCGCAGAGGTTGCATGTCCAGGTCTTTCATGTCCAGGCGTGAGGGGCCGGGCGTCGCGTTATAACGCCAGCGCCATCGCGGTTCGGGCCGGCAGCGACCCGCCATGACGAACGCCGGGCCGCCCCCTCGTCGGTCACCAGCCCCGCCCTGCCCGCCCGTGTCACGGGCCGCCGCACCGCCGCGCATTCTCCCCTGCCGGCGCGTGCCCTCGCCGTGACCGACGGCCCCTCCCCGACCCTTGCGGCATCATCCCGGCCCATCCGTCTTTCCCTCGCAACCCCTTCGGAAGCCAGCATGAACACAGCGCGCTTTTATCCCATCGGTACCCCCGGCGTCCCCTGGGGCGACGCGGAACGGCTCGCCTGGCGAGAGCGCCAGGTCCGCCACCGCCGCTACGACCAGGACGTGGTCCCGCGCGTGGAGGCGCTCGCGGGGGATTTCGAGGTCGTCCGCTATGGCGAGCTTGCCTACGGAGCCGACAGCTATCCCCTGCTGGCGCTCAAGAGCCGCGACTGGCGGCCGGACCTGCCGGTGGCGCTGGTCACCGGCGGCGTCCATGGCTACGAGACCAGCGGCGTGCTGGGCGCGCTGCGCTTCGCCGAGGAAGAGGCCGCGCGCTACACCGGCCGCGTCAACCTGCTGGTCGCCCCCTGCGTCAGCCCCTGGGCCTATGAGCGGATCTGCCGCTGGAACTACCACGCGGTCGATCCCAACCGCAACTTCGGCGCCCGCCGCGAGGCCGCGGAGTCGAGCGCGCTGATCGCGCTGCTGGCGCCGCTGGCGGGGCAGTTCCTGCTCCACATCGACCTGCATGAGACCACCGACACCGACGCCACCGAGTTCCAGCCCGCGCTGGCGGCCCGCGACGGCAAGGAGCCCGACCGGGATGGCGTGCCGGACGGCTTCTACCTGGTCGGCGACAGCGAGACCACGCGGCTCGATTTCCAGCAGGCGGTGATCGAGGCCGTGCGGCGCGTGACCCACATCGCGCCGCCGGATGAGCAAGGCCGGATCATCGGCTTTCCGGTGATCGCGGAGGGCGTGATCGAGTTCCCGGTCCGCCAGTCCGGCCTGTGCGCGAGCCTCACCGGCGCGCCCTTCACGACCACCACCGAGGTCTATCCCGACAGCCCGCGCACCACGCCGGAGGCATGCGTCGAGGCCCAGGTAACGGCCGTGCGCGCCGCCTTGGACTTCGCGCTCGACCACCAGCGCTGAGTCGGCCATGGCTGGAAGTTCAGGGTTTCTTCAGGAACGCCTCGGTAATCTGGCGCCCGTCGCATCGCACCGGCGGCCCGGCCTGTGCGCCTGCCTGTCCAGTCCTCACGGAGCCCCCATGGATCCCGACCCCGCTTGTCGACGCCGCGCGGCCCCCGCCGCTGTCCTTCGCCGAATCCCTTCGCCGCGAGCGACGTCCGTCCGGATCCCTCCAGCCCACGCTTGAGGGGCGTCCTGCGGCCGCCGCCCGCAGGAGCCCCTCATGCCGACTCTCCGCTTCACCCGCGTCGCCGATCGCGACGCGCCTGGCGCGCTCGCGCCCCGGCGTTGCCTGCCCTTGCTG
>NZ_PEOG01000001.1 GCF_002761755.1 Roseateles chitinivorans | reverse complement strand
ATCCCGCCCTGGCCGCCAATGCCTCCCGACGAGCTCATGCGGCGGGCTCCTCGACCGCCGCGCCGTACTCGACCGTGCCGGCCGAGCGCGCCATCAACCGGGCGACCTGCGCGAGGAATTCGTTCTGGGCGAACTCGCCCTTGACGATGTAGCCGTCCGCGCCGACCGCCTTGCCGCGGGCCAGGTCCTCCGGCGCGTTGCGCGAGGTCACCAGCACCGCCGGGATGTGGCGCAGCGCCGCATCGCCGCGGATGCGGGCGATGAACTCGAAGCCGTCCATCCCCGGCATCTCCACGTCCACCAGGATCAGCGCATAGCGCTCCCGCTGCGCCGCCTCCAGCCCGTCCTCGGCGGACGCGGCCATGTGGACGCGGTAGCCGGCGGCCTCGAGGATGCTCTGCTCGAGCATGCGGGTGGTCAGCGAGTCGTCGATGACCAGGATGGTGCCGGTGGGCGGCGGCGCCGATACCGGCCGAGGCCGCGCCTGGCGCGCCGCGGCGATCAGGCCTTCGGCGGCGAGCACCGGCACCGGCTGCTGGGCCGCGTCCAGCGCCAGGCCGGCGATCAGCGGCGACGGCGGCAGCAGCGCCGGCGGCGGCCGCAGCACGACGCTGGTGACGCCGTCCAGCGCGTCGACGCCCAGCGCCGCGCGCTGGCCGCCCGCGCGAATCACCAGCGCCGAGCGCGGCGCTCCGGCCGAGGCCTGGCCCGGATGCAAGGCATCGGCGAGCGAAAGGTGGGGCAGCAGTTCGTCGCCGACGGTCAGGTGCGAGCCGTTCAGCACCGGGCGTTGCAGCACGCACTCGACCGCCTCCAGCGGCACCCAGGCCGCGACCGCGCCGGCGCTGACGCGGATCGCGCGCAGCGCGGCCAGTTGCAGCGGCACGTAGAGCTCGACCGTCGTGCCTTCGCCGCGCCGGCTGCGCAGGGTCAGTCGGCCGCCGAGGCGATCGGCCGTGTCGCGCACCAGGTCCATGCCGACGCCGCGACCGGCCAGCGCGTCCACGCGCCGCGCGGTGCTGAGCCCGCCGCGCAGCAGGCGTTCGATCAGCGCGTCGTCATCGAGCCGCGCCGCGCCGGGGATGCCCTTGTCGACCGCGGTGCGCCGCACCGCCTCCAGGTCCAGGCCGGCCCCATCGTCGGCGCAGCAGAACAGCACCTCGCGGCCGCGGCGCTCGATCCGCAACTCGATCCGGCCCTGCGGCGGCTTGCCGGCGGCGATGCGCTCGGCCGGCAGCTCGATGCCATGCGCGACGGCATTGCGCACCATCTGCACCAGCGCGCCGGAGACGGCATTGAGCAGCGCCGCCTCGAGCTTGACGTCGCCGCCGTGGCCGGTCAGCCGGGCCTGCTTGTCCTGCGAGCGCGCCGCGTCACGCGCGGTCCGCTGCAGCGGTGCGAAGAGCTGCGCGGCGGGCAGCAGCCGCAGCTGCTCGGCGCTGTCGCGCAGCGCGACCAGCTCGCGGGCAAGTTGACGCGCGCCGCGCTCGATCTGGTCCTCGAGCCGCGCGAGCGGGCCGGCCAGCGCCTCCTGCTGGCCCTGCAAGCCGGCGCGCAATTCGCGCAGCAGCGCCGCGGCGCGCTCGATCGGCGCCAGGTGCCCCTGCGTGCGCGCGATGTCGGCGAGCAGGCCATCCAGCTCCTCCGGCATCAATTGGGGAATGGTCAGCAAGGCGCCGACCGGGTCCCGGTCGACGGCCTCCTCGGCGGACGCCGCGTTGCCCACGTCGGAGGGCAGCCCCGGGAGGCCCGCATCGCCGAGGCCAGCGTTGATGCCGCCGCCAGCGTCCGCGGACGGGCCGGCGATGCGTCCCGGCTCCGGGGCGGACAAGCCCGAGCCAGTGCCCGAGCTCGCGTTCGAACCCGAACCCAAACCCGAGGTGACGCCCGAGCCGGCGCCGGGGCCTGAGCCCGCCCACGAACCCGAACCCGCGCCCCCGGTCGCAGGTCGAGGCGACGGCGGTGCGCCGGTCGCCGCCGGGGCGTCCAGGGCGGTGATCGCGTCGCCGGCGGCGTCGATCAGCGCGAGCAGGGCGTCGAGGTCGGCGCGGCCGGGCGCCTCGTCCCGATCGCGCAGCGGCGTGAGCAGGTCCTCGATCGCATGCGCCTGCGCCGCGATGCCGGGCTGTCGCACCACGCTGGCGGCGCCCTTGAGCGTGTGGGCCAGTCGCAGCAGGCGCGGCGGCAGGTCGGGCGCCGGCGCCTGCTCGGCGGCGAGCACGGCCTCGCTCATCTGCCGCAGCAGATCGCGGGCTTCGACGCGGAAGAAGCGGTAGGGGTCCTTGGCCACGGCGCTCGGGGTGTTCCGTTCTCGGTGGGGAGGGGCCGGCTCAGGTCGGCTGGGCCTGCACCAGGCGCAGCAGGTCGCGGGACATCTCGGCCAGCTCGGTGGCCGTCTGCGAGGTCTGGCCGGAACTGGCCTCGGTCTCGCGCGAGGCCTGCGCGGTGTTGGACAGCGCGACATTGAGCTGCTCGACCGCGGTGGCCTGCTGCTTGGTGGACAGCTCGATCTCACGCGCCGCGTCGGTCGTGGTCACCACCTGGCCGGCGATCTTGGCGAAGGTCGCGGCCACGTCGTCGAACTGGCGCGCGCCGGCGTCGACCGCCTTGGAGCCGGTCTCGGTCGCCATCACCGTGGTGTTGACCGCGCCGCGCACATCGTCGATCTGCAGCCGGATCTCCTTGGTCGATGCGGTCATGCGGTCGGCCAGCTTGCGGATCTCGTCCGCCACGACGCTGAAGCGCCGGCCGGCATCGCCGGCCACGGTGGCCTCGATGGTGGCGTTGATCGCCAGGATGTTGGTCTGCTCGGCCAGCTCGCCGACCAGGTCCATCACCACCCCGATCTGCTGCGACTTGCGGCCCAGGTCCAGCATGTGGTCGACCACCAGGTCGATCTGCCGGCGCATCGCGGCGATGGTCTCGCGCGCCGCCTGCAAGGTGCCGTCGCCGCCGCGGGCCAGCCCGGCCGTCTGCTCGGCGATGCCGACGACGCGCTGCGCGCTGTCGGCGATCTGGCGCGAGGTGGCCAGCAGTTCGGAGATGGTGGTGGAGATCTCGGTCATCGAGGTGGCCGTCTCGCGGGCGCCGGCGGCCTGCTGGTTCGCGGCGGCCTGGAGTTCCGCCGAGGAGCGCTGCACATGCTTGACCGCCGTGCCGACCTGCCCGCTCAGCGCGCGGTTCAGCGTCAGCGCCGCCGCCAGCACCAGCAGCGCGCCGGCGACGGTGCCCCAGACGATGGCCATGCGCACCCCGGCGGCGGCGGACTCGACCTCCTGCGCCCGCTGGCGCAGCAGGTCGTTCTCCTCCTCCTCCATCTGGGAGATCACCCCGCGCAGTTCATCCATGCGGCGCTTGCCCTCGCCCAGACCCAGGACCCGCATGGCTGCCTCGGTGCTGGAGGCGCGGCGCGTCTCGATGCGCTCCTTGTGCAGCTGCATCAGGCCTTCGATCATGGCCGTGGCCTGGTTCAACCGGGCCTGCTGCGCGGGGTTGTCGCGGATGAGCGGCTTGAGCTCGGCCAGCTGCCGCGGCAGGTTGGCCACCGCATGCCGGTAGGGTTCGAGGTAAGGCTCGTCGCCGCTCAGCAGGTAGCCGCGCTGGCCGGTCTCCGCATCCTTCATCAGGCTCATCAGCGCCTCGATGTGGGTCAGCGCCGCATGGGTGCGGGTGACCTGGTAGCTGGTCTGCGTCATCAGCTCCACGCCCCGGTAGGACAGGGTCCCGATGAGCAGCAGCAGCGCAAAGGACAGCGCGAAACCCATCGACAGCTTTCTTCCGAAGGTCCACATGGCACGGTGCTCCCTGTCATCGGCCGGCGGCGCCGGCGCTTGTCGTTGTGGTGAAGGATCCGGACGGCGGCTCGCCGAGCTGGTTGCCGGCGATCGCGGCGATCAGCCCTTCGAGCTCGATCAGCGGGCGCAGCGCGCCGCCACAGCGGACCGCCCAGCCGGTGCCGGCGGCGTCGCTCTGGTGCAGGCGGTCGCCGGGGGCCAGGCGCCATTGGCCGTCGAAGCCCTCGAAGGCGAGCGCCAGCGGCGCGGCGCGCGCGATGGCCCACCAGCGCACCGCCGTCGCGGTCCCGCGGCCGATCAGCGCGCGCAGGTCGTAGAGCGGCAACACCTGCCCCTGATGCCCGGCGAGCCCGAGCAGTCCGGGAGCGGTGGCAGGGTAGGGGGCGGCGGGCATGGCGGGCTGCAGTCCGGCCAGGTCGGCCAAGTTCAGGGCGAACGGGTCGCCGGCAATCCGTATGCCCAGCACGTCCAGAACGGCGTCGTCATCGCCCTGCCGTCGCGGCTCGGCGAACGAGCGGTCGAAGGCGGCGCGCCATTCGTCGAGCTGGCCCTCCAGCGGATCGAAGCGGTCTGGCGTCATGCGCGGGCCTCCAGGATTTCGTCGCGGCACAGGCGCCGCAGGTCGTCCCGCTCGAAGCCGCCGCCAAAGCGCCGCAGCCGCTCGGGCGATTCATCGTCGAGCAGCGCCAGCGCCCGGCCCAGCTCGCGCCGCGCGGCGACGATCTCGCCCCGCCGACGCGCCAGCAGCCCCAGGCGCAGGTGCGGCAGGGCAAAGGCGGCGTCCTTGGCGGCGGCGCGTTGGTGGTGCCATTCCGCGGCGGGGAGCTGGCCCCGCTCCTCCATCGCCAGCCCCTGCAGGAACAGCACCTCGGCCTGCAGGGCGGCGGGCGTCCGAGGAGCGATCAGCCCGGCGCAGGCACGCAGCCCGTCCTCGATCCGGCCGGCCTCGACCAGCAGCAGCGCCTCGTCGAGCAAGGCCTCATCGGCATGGCGGTCGCGTGCGGCGTCGGACCTGGCCGCGTGTGCAGGCGCGGCCATCGCCGGCTCGGGGGCGGTCGCCGGCCAGGGAAAGGGCCAGGCGGGCGCCTCGTCCGCGCCTTCCCGGCGATAGAAGAAGCAGCCATGCGCCTGGCGGAGGGTGAGCCCCGCGGCCTGTGCCTCGGACTGGCCGCGCAGGGTCTCCGCATGCCCCAGGAACAGCACGCCCCCCGGTGCCAATGAGCCGACCAGATGGTGGATCGCCTGGCGCAGCGCGGTGGGCTCCAGGTACATCAGCACATTGCGGCAGAAGATGATGTCGAAGCGCTCGGGCGTCCAGAACGCGGCGTCGGGCTGGCCCAGTTGGCGCGGCTCGAAGCGCACCCGCTCGCGGATCGCGGGCAGCGGCGTCCAGACGCCCGGCTCGACGGCGCGGAACCAGAGTTCACGCAGCTCCGGCGGCGTCGCGCGCAGGCTCCATTCGCCATAGCGCGCAGCGGCGGCGCGCGCCAGCGCCGCCGGGTTCAGATCGACCGCCAGCACCTGCCAGTCGATGCCCTGCGCCGTCAGGCCGGCGCGGTGCAGCGTGATCGCCAGGGTGTAGGCCTCCTCGCCGCTCGCACAGCCGGCGGAGAGCGCGCGCAGGCCTGCGGAGGTCGCGCCGCGCGCCATCGACGGCAGCAGGTCCACCCGCAGCGCGTCGAACTGCTCCGGATGGCGGAAGAAGAAGGTTTCGCCGACGGTCAGTTCGGCGGCGAGCGCATCCAGCCGGGCGCGGGTCGGCGCCTGTTCCGTCTGGTCCAGGAAGCGCTCAGGTCCGCCGGGCCCGGCCACGCGCGTCAGCGCCGCGGCGAGCCGGTCGTCCTGGCGGTCGTCGAACTGCAGGCCCAGGCGGGCGGCCAGCAGCGCCCGCAGGCGCGGCAACAGGGAGAGCAGGGCGGGATCGGACGGCGAGGTCCGCGTCATGAGGCCGCCCCCCGGTGGCTGGCGGGCTCGCCGGCGTCCTCGGCGCCGATGGCGGCGGCCGGTGGCAGGTCGTCCGGCAGCAGCCGGGCCTGGTCGAGCACGGCGATCAGCTCGTCGTCACGCTCGGCCAGCGCCGCGACGGCGCCGTGATCGCGGTCGCGCAGCAACGGTGGCAGGGCGCGGAGTTGCTCCGCCGGGAAGTTCTGCAAGCCCAGCACCTCCGTCACCGCCAGCGCCACGCGGCGTTCGCCAGCGCGCACGACGACGTAGCGGCGGACCGGCGCTGCGCCGGGCGGCGAGGGCGTGCCTGCGGCGCCGGGCTCGGACAAGCCCAGCAGGCCGGCCAGGTCGACGACCGGCAGCCAGTCGCCGCGGATGCGCGCGAGGCCCTGGACGTGAACCGCCGGCGACTTGAGCGGCCGCAGCGGCTGCGGCCGCAGCGTCTCCTCGACCGCGTCCAGCGGCAGCCCACACAGCCGGGATCGCACCCGGCACACCAGAACCCGGAACACGCCATTCGATGGCTGGTGCATTCTTCTGGCTCCCTGTTTGCGCCAGTCTATGCCGGCGTCGGGCGGACGGGCGTTGCCGAAGGTCACTGGCCGGCGCGCCCGCGAGTCACCCAGCGTCGCAGAGAAGTCGGCGCCTCGATGTCGGGTAAACCCTTGGATGTCGCACGACCTCTCGGCGGAGACTCGGCTCGGCCGCCTGGCTTTTTTAGGTCTGCACCACTAAAAAGGGGTGGGCAAGGATTGCCTTTCCGACCCGGAACTGCTCAAAATAGAACGATCGTTCGTTTTATTATTCCGGGCATCGTGTCCACCTCCTCCGTCACCGCCGCCAAGCCCGCCGCCTCCGTCGCGCGTCGTGGCGCCCGTTCGCTCCAGAAGGGCCAGCAGACGCGTGCCGCGATCCTGGACGCGGCGCTCGGGCTGGCCTCGCACATGGGGCTGGAGGGCCTGTCCATCGGCGCGCTGGCCGATGTGACGAAGATGAGCAAGTCCGGCGTCTTCGCGCATTTCGGCTCGCGCGAGGAACTGCAGATCGCGGTGGTGCGCGAGTACCACGCCAAGTTCGAGGAAGAAGTCTTCTACACCGCGATCCGCCAGCCGCGCGGCCTGCCGCGCCTGCGCGCGCTGTTCGAGCGCTGGGTGCATCGCACCTCGGTGGAGGTGGACTCCGGCTGCATCTACATCAGCGGCGCCGTGGAATTCGACGACCGGCCGGGCCCGGTGCGCGATGCGCTGGTCGGCATGGTGCGCGACTGGCATGCCGCGATCCGCAAGGCCATCCTGCTGGCGCAGGAGGTCGGCCACCTGGTGCCGGAGGCCGATCCGGACCAGGTCCTTTTCGAGATGCACGGCCTGATCCTGTCGCTGCATCACGACGCGCGCTTCCTGCGCAGTCCCGGCGCGCTCGCCCGCGCCCGCACGGGCCTGGAGCGCATCCTCGACAGCTTCGCCACGCCGGCCGGCCGCAAGGCCGATGCCCAGACGCGGCAGACGCCCCCTTCCTCCGCCCAGGCCGGCGCGACCGTGGGTCGCAAGCGCGCCTGAGCGGGCGATTTTTCCGAACCCAACCCAAGAACCATCAGGAGTCCCTCATGCCTCAGTACAACCCGCCCCTGCGCGACATGAAGTTCGTGCTGCACGAGCTGCTGCACGCGGTCGACGAGCTGAAGCTGCTGCCCGCGCATGCCGAGGTCGACGAGGACACCATCAACGCGGTGCTGGAAGAAGGCGGCAAGTTCGCCGCCGAGGTGCTGGCGCCGATCAACCTGTCGGGCGACCAGGAAGGCTGCACGCTGGACAAGTCCACCCATGAGGTGAAGGCGCCCAAGGGCTTCAAGGAGGCCTACGCGCAGTACGTCGAGGGCGGCTGGCCCGCGCTGTCGTGCGATCCGGAGTACGGCGGCCAGGGCCTGCCGGTGTTGGTCAACCAGTTCATGTACGAGATGATGAACTCGGCCAACCAGGCCTGGACCATGTACCCCGGCCTGAGCCACGGTGCGTACGAGGCGCTGCATGCGCACGGCACGCCGGAGCAGAAGGCGCTCTACCTGCCGAAGCTGACCTCCGGCGTGTGGACCGGCACGATGTGCCTGACCGAGCCGCACTGCGGCACCGACCTGGGCCTGCTGCGCTCCAAGGCCGAGCCGCAGGGCGACGGCACCTACAAGATCACCGGCCAGAAGATCTTCATCTCGGCCGGCGAGCACGACCTGGCCGAGAACATCGTCCACCTGGTGCTGGCTCGCCTGCCGGACGCGCCGGCCGGCTCCAAGGGCATCTCGCTGTTCATCGTGCCCAAGTTCAAGGTCAACGCCGACGGCTCGCTGGGCGAGCGCAATCCGGTGTACTGCGGCGGCCTCGAGCACAAGATGGGCATCCACGGCAACGCCACCGCGCAGATCGTGCTGGACGGTGCCGTCGGCACGCTGGTCGGCCAGCCCAACAAGGGCCTGCAGGCGATGTTCGTGATGATGAACGCCGCGCGCCTGGGCGTCGGCAACCAGTCGCTGGGCCTGACCGAGGTCGCGTACCAGAACGCCGTGGCCTACGCCAAGGACCGCATCCAGATGCGCGCGCTGTCGGGCCCGAAGGCGCCGGACAAGCCGGCCGATCCGATCATCGTCCACCCCGACGTCCGCAAGATGCTGCTGACCGCCCGCGCCTATGCCGAAGGCGGCCGCGCGCTGTCGGCCTACGTGGCGCTGCAGCTGGACAAGGCCCTGTCCAGCGACGACGCCGACGAAGCCAAGGCCTGCGAGGACGAGGTCGCGCTGCTGACGCCGATCATCAAGGCCTTCATCACCGACAACGGCTGGATCGCGACCTCGCACTGCATGCAGGTCTTCGGCGGCCACGGCTACATCCACGAGTGGGGCATGGAGCAGTTCGTCCGCGACGCCCGCATCAACATGATCTACGAAGGCACGAACACGGTGCAGTCGCTGGACCTGCTGGGCCGCAAGATCCTGGGCAACAACGGCGCGACGCTGAAGAAGTTCGGCAAGAAGATCGCCGAGTTCGTCGAGGAAGAGGGCACCAGCGAGGCGATGCAGGAGTTCATCAACCCGCTGGCCGACATCGGCGACAAGGTCACCAAGCTGACCACCGAGATCGGCATGAAGGCCTTCCAGAACCCCGATGAAGTCGGTGCCGCCGCGGTCGACTACCTGCGCGTCGTCGGTCACCTGTGCTTCGCCTACATGTGGGCGCGCATGGCCAAGCTGGCGCTGGAGAAGAAGGACTCGGGCGATCCGTTCTACACCGCCAAGCTGGCGACCGCGCGCTTCTACTTCGCCAAGCTGCTGCCGGAAACCGCCAGCCTGATCCGCACCGCCCGCGCCGGCCTGAACCCGCTGATGGAAATGGACGAGGCGCTGTTCTGATCGACAGCGTCGCGGGCGCCTCCTCGAGCGGGGCGCCCGCGTCCCCCTACGGCGGACCGGGTTCCGCCCGGCGCGATTGACGCGCCGCGACCCGGGCCCGCAACATCGCGCATCGACGCGTCCGGCACAGGGCGCGGCTGTACAGAAGAAACGGAGAGAGACACGATGAAACCGCTGTTCGCCACCGCCGTCGCCCTGGGCCTCGGACTGTCCGCCAACCTCGCGCTGGCCCAGGCCGCGACCACGCCGGTGGGCGTGTGGAAGACGATCGACGACGAGACCAAGCAGGAGCGCTCCACCGTGCGCATCAGCGAGGTAGGCGGCGTGCTCACCGGCAAGATCGAGAAGATCACCGATCCCGCCAAGCAGGCCGCCAAGTGCGACGAGTGCACCGACGAGCGCAAGGGCCAGCCCATCCTGGGCCTGACCATCCTGCGCAACGTCAAGAAGAACGGCAACGACGCCGAGCTCTGGGATGGCGGCGACATCCTCGATCCAGGCAACGGCAAGGTCTATCGCGTGCGCCTGCGCCCGATCGACGGCGGCAAGAAGCTCGAGGTCCGCGGCTTTGTCGGCATGCCGCTGCTGGGCCGCACCCAGACCTGGATCCGCGTCGAGTAAGCGCGACGCCAGAACCACACCCCCTGCATCCGAGTGATGCTCATTGGAGAAACCATGAGTCGATTCCAAGTTCGCAAGGTCGCCGTGCTCGGCGCCGGCGTGATGGGCGCGCAGATCGCCGCCCATCTGGTCAACGTGAAGGTGCCGGTCGTGCTGTTCGACCTGCCCGCCAAGGAAGGCCCGAAGAACGGCATCGTCACCAAGGCCGTCGAGGGCCTGAAGAAGCTCAAGCCGGCGCCGCTGGGCGTGCCCGAGAACGCCGCGCTGATCCAGCAGGCCAACTACGAGGAGCACCTGGAGCTGCTCAAGGACTGCGACCTGATCATCGAGGCCATCGCCGAGCGCATGGACTGGAAGCTGGACCTGTACACGAAGATCGCGCCGTTCGTCGCGCCGCATGCGATCGTGGCGTCCAACACCTCGGGCCTGTCGATCACCAAGCTGTCGGAAGTCCTGCCGGAGTCGATCAAGCCGCGCTTCTGCGGCATCCACTTCTTCAACCCGCCGCGGTACATGTACCTGGTCGAGCTGATCAACACGCCGACCACCAACCCCGAGGTCATCGACCAGCTCGAGAGCTTCGTGACCTCCGCCGTGGGCAAGGGCGTCGTGCGCGCCAATGACACGCCCAACTTCGTCGCCAACCGCGTCGGCATCGCCGGCATGATGGCCACGATGATCGAGGCCGAGAAGTTCGGCCTGTCCGTGGACGTGGTCGACGACCTGACCGGCAAGAAGCTGGGTCGCGCCTCGTCGGGCACCTTCCGCACGGCGGACGTGGTGGGCCTGGACACGATGGCGCACGTCGTCAAGACGATGCAGGACAACCTGAAGGACGATCCCTTCTATTCGACCTACGCCACGCCCAAGGTGCTGGCCGGTCTGATCGAGAAGGGCGCGCTGGGCCAGAAGGCCGGTGCGGGCTTCTACAAGAAGGTCGGCAAGGACATCCAGCGCCTGGACTTCGCCACCGGCGAGTACGTCGCGGGCGGCAAGAAGGCCGACGAGATCGTCGCGCGCATGCTGAAGAAGCCGGCCGCCGATCGCATCAAGCTCCTGAAGGAATCGACCAACCCGCAGGCGCAGTTCCTGTGGTCCATCCTGCGCGACTCCTTCCAGTACGTGGCCGTGCACCTGGACACCGTGGCCGACACCGCTCGCGAGATCGACTTCGCGATGCGCTGGGGCTTTGGCTCGCAGCAGGGCCCGTTCGAGCTGTGGCAGGCCGCTGGCTGGAAGCAGGTCGCCGAATGGGTGCAGGCCGACATCGACGCCGGCAAGACGCTGTCGAGCGCGCCGCTGCCGAAGTGGGTCTTCGAGGGTCCGGTCGCCGAGAACGGCGGCGTGCATTCGAAGGACGGCTCCTGGAGTGCCAAGGAAGGCAAGTTCAAGCCGCGCGCCAAGCTGCCGGTCTATGAGCGCCAGGCCTTCCCCGAGTCGCTGGTCGGCGAGGGCGCGGTCGAGCCGCTGAAGGCGGGCACCGAGGAGTTCAAGAACGACGAGGTCCGCGTCTGGTCGCTGGACGGCGAAGTGCTGATCGCCTCGATCAACTGCAAGCTGCACCTGATCAGCCCGACGGTGACCGAGGGCCTGCTCAAGGCGGTCGAGATCGCCGAGGCCAAGTACAAGGGCCTGGTGATCTGGTCGCCGGACGACGTCTTCTCCGCCGGTGCCAACCTGGAAGCGCTGATGCCGGTCTTCATGACCAAGGGCGCCAAGGGCATCGCGCCGGAAGAGAAGAAGCTGCAGGACATGATGCTGCGCGTGCGCTACGCCAACGTGCCGGTCGTCGCCGCGATGCGCGGCCTGGCGCTGGGCGGCGGCTGCGAGCTGGCGGTGCATTGCGCGCGACGTGTCGCGCACATGGAGTCGTATGTCGGCCTGGTGGAAGTGGGCGTCGGCCTGATCCCGGGCGGCGGCGGCCTGACCTACATCGCGCGCCGCGCGGCTGAAATGGCCGCGGCCGGCAACGCCAACGCGGACATCTTCGCCTTCCTGAAGGATGGCTTCACCAATGCCGCGATGGCCAAGGTGGCGACCTCCGCGCTGGAAGCGCAGAAGCTGGGCTACCTGCTGGACAGCGACGTGATCGTTCCCAACAAGGACGAGCTGCTGTTCGTCGCCACGGCGCAGGCCAAGGCGATGGCGGACTCGGGCTACCGCGCGCCGCTGAAGGCCAAGTTCCCGGTGGCCGGCCGCTCGGGCATTGCGACGGTGAAGTCCTCGCTGGCCAACATGCGCGATGGCGGCTTCATCAGCCAGCACGACTTCCACCTGGCGTCGCTGATCGCGGACGTGGTCTGCGGCGGTGAAGTCGAGGCCGGCTCGCTGGTGACGGAGGAGTACCTGATGTCGCTGGAGCGCAAGCACTTCTGCTCGCTGCTGGAGCACCCGAAGACCCAAGAGCGAATCATGGGGATGCTGCAGACGGGCAAGCCCGTTCGCAACTGAGCAGCGCAGCCCACAAGGAACACATCATGAGCAAGCAAGTTCAAGACGCCTACATCTGCGCCGCCACCCGCCTGCCCATCGGCAAGTCGGGCCGGGGCTACTTCAAGAACACCCGTCCGGACGAGATGCTGTCCCGGGTGATCCAGGCCGCGATGGCGCAGGTGCCGGGCCTGGACCCGTCGGTGATCGAGGACGCGATCATCGGCTGCTCGTTCCCGGAAGGGGAGCAGGGCATGAACATCGCCCGCGTGGCGGCGGTCCTGTCGGGCCTGCCGAACACGGTGGGCGGCGTGACGGTGAACCGCTATTGCGCCTCGGGCATCACCGCCCTGGCGATGGCCGCGGACCGCATCCGCGTCGGTGAGTCCGAAGTGATGATCGCCGGCGGCGTCGAGTCGATGTCGATGGTGCCGATGGGCGGCAACAAGCCGTCGTTCCCGCCCGCGATCTTCGAGCGCGACGAGAACATCGGCCTGGCCTACGGCATGGGCCTGACGGCCGAGAAGGTCGCCGACAAGTGGAAGGTGAGCCGCGAGGCGCAGGACGAGTTCGCGCTCGAATCGCACCGCCGCGCGCTGGCCGCGATCGAGGGCGGCTTCTTCAAGGACGAGATCACCCCGTTCGAGATCAAGGACCGCCAGCCCGACCTGAATGGGGACGGTGTCATCGTCAAGAGCCGCACGGTGGACATCGATGAAGGTCCGCGCAAGGACACGTCGATGGAAGGCCTGGCCAAGCTCAAGCCGGTGTTCGCCGCCAAGGGCAGCGTCACGGCGGGCAACAGCTCGCAGACCTCGGACGGCGCGGGCGCGCTGATCGTCGCGTCGGAAGCGGCGGTGAAGCGTTTCGGCCTGACGCCGCTGGCGCGTTTCGTGTCCTTCGCGGTGCGCGGCGTGCCGCCGGAGATCATGGGCATCGGCCCGATCGAGGCGATCCCGGCCGCGCTGAAGCTGGCCGGCATCAAGGCCGAGGACCTGGGCTGGGTGGAACTGAACGAGGCGTTCGCCGCGCAGTCGCTGGCGGTGCTGAACGACCTCGACGCCAAGGGCATCGTGCTGGACCGGACCAAGGTGAACCCGAACGGCGGCGCGATCGCCCTGGGCCATCCGCTGGGCGCGACCGGCGCGATCCGCGCCGCGTCCGTGATCCACGGCCTGCGTCGCACCGGTGCCAAGTACGGCATGGTGACGATGTGCGTCGGCGCGGGTCAAGGCGCCGCGGGCATCATCGAAAGGCTGTAAGCGCAGCTTGGAAAGCGCGGCCCAGGCCGCGCTTTCTTCTTTGGGGACCGACATGATCCGTTTCCATGCTGACGATGGTTTCGAGCTCCAGGGTCACCTCTACGGTGACCCGGCCACCGCGAAGGCGGGCCTGCTGATCGCTCCGGCGATGGGCGTGGAGCAGCGCTACTACGCGGCCTTCGCCCGCTGGATGGCGGCGCAGGGCTGGCTGGTGATGAGCTTCGATTACCGCGGCATGGGCGCCTCGCGTCCCGACGCGATGAAGCGCTCGCTGCGCGGCCTGGACGCCGACATCCGCACCTGGGCCGAACGCGACGCCGCGGCGGCGCTCGCGCACCTGGACAGGCTGCTCGGCGAGCATGGCGCGCCGCAGCGCGAGATCCACTGGCTGGGCCACAGCCTGGGCGGCCAGATCCTGGGCCTGCTGCCCAACCGCTCACGCGTCTCGCGCGCCGTGACCGTGGGCTGCGGCAGCGGCTACTGGCGCGAGAACTCGGTCGGCCTGCGCCGCTACGTCTGGTGGCTCTGGTACGTGGTGGTCCCGCTGGCGCTGCCGCTGTTCGGCTACTTCCCCGGCCGCAAGCTGCGCAAGGTCGGTGACCTGCCGCGCGGCGTGATGGCGCAATGGCGCCGCTGGTGCCTGGATCGCGACTACATGATGGGCGAGGGCGGCGATGCGCTGCGCGCGCAGTACGCCTCGCTGTCGCTGCCGATGCTCTCGCTCGCGTTCACCGACGACGAATTCATGTCCCGCCGCAACACCGAGTCGCTGCACGGCTTCTACGCCGGCGCGCGCCCCGAGCTGCGCCGCATCGCGCCGAAGGACATCGGCGAACGCCGCATCGGCCATTTCGGCTTCTTCCGCGATCGATTCGAGCGCAGTCTCTGGCCGCAGGTCAGCGGCTGGCTGGCATGATCTCGGCCATTCATTGAACGAGGAGAGTGCTCCATGAGCATCAAGACCGCCATCGTCAACGGCGTGCAGACCATCGAGATCGCACGCCCCGAAAAGAAGAACGCGCTGACCCGCGCGATGTACCAGGAGATGGCCGACGCGCTGGTCGCCGCCAACACCGAAAGCAGCGTGCGCGCGGTGCTGATCCAGGGCCAGCCGCAGATCTTCACCTCGGGCAACGACATCGAGGACTTCATGGGCAGCCCGCCGCGGGACGAGGACGCGCCGGTGTTCCAGTTCATGCGCGCGATGATCAATTGCGACAAGCCGATCGTGGCGGCGGTGAATGGCGCGGCGATCGGCATCGGCACGACGCTGCTGCTGCATTGCGACTTCGTCTACGTGGCCGACGACGCGCGGCTGGCGATGCCCTTCGTGAGCCTGGGTCTGGTGCCCGAGTTCGGCTCCAGCCTGCTGGTGCCCAAGCTGATGGGCCCGCGCCGCGCCGCCGAGAAGATTCTGCTGGGCGACCCGTTCACCGGCGAACAGGCGGTGGAGTGCGGCATCGCGAACGCGGTGCTGCCCGCCAGCGAGGTGGTGGCCCAGGCGCGCCGCGTCGCCGAGCGCTTCAACAAGCTGCCGCCGAGCGCGGTGCGCGAAAGCAAGCAGCTGATGCGCCGCGCGACGAAGGAGCAACTGCTCGAGACCATCCAGGCTGAAGCCGAGATCTTCGGTGCTCGGCTGCGCAGCCCGGAGGCGATGGAAGCCTTCCAGGCCTTCTTCCAGAAGCGCCAGCCGGATTTCTCGAAGTTCTGATCGGGGACGGCCAGCTGGCCGCACCCCCCGGACGAAGCAACGGGCGCCTCGGCGCCCGTTGTCGTTCATGCGATGAGTTCGCTCACGCCGTCTCGGCCGGTCCGGCGACGCGGATCGGCAGGTCGTCCGGATCGATGGTCTTGCCCGACAGCGCCAGGTCCAGCGCATCGTGGTCCAGCGCACGTTCCCACTTCGAGACGACGATCGTCGCCACCGCGTTGCCGATGAAGTTGGTCAGCGAGCGGCATTCCGACATGAAGCGGTCCACGCCCAGGATCAGCGCCATGCCCGCCACCGGCACTTCCGGCACGACCGACAGCGTCGCCGCCAGCGTGATGAAGCCGGCGCCGGTCACGCCTGCGGCGCCCTTGGAACTCAGCATCGCCACCAGCAGCAGCGTGATCTGGTGACCCAGCGTCAGCTCGGTGTTGGTGGCCTGCGCGATGAACAGCGCCGCCAGCGTCATGTAGATGTTGGTCCCGTCCAGGTTGAAGGAGTAACCCGTCGGCACGACCAGCCCGACCACTGTCTTCTCGCAGCCGGCCTTCTCCATCTTCTCCATCAGCGACGGCAGCGCCGACTCCGAGGACGAGGTGCCCAGCACCAGCAGCAGCTCCGCCTTCAGATAGCGGATCAGCTTGATGATGGAGAAGCCGCACAGCCGCGCGACGATGCCCAGGATCACCAGCACGAACAGCAGCGCCGTCACGTAGAAGCTGCCCACCAGCATGCCCAGGTTGAGCAGCGAGGCCAGCCCGTACTTGCCGATGGTGAAGGCCATCGCGCCCAGCGCGCCGATCGGCGCCGCCTTCATCAGGATGTGCACCATCCGGAACACCGGCGCGGTCAGCGCCTCGAAGAAGTTCAGCACCGGCTTGCCGCGGTCGCCGACCAGGGCCAGCGCGATGCCGAACAGCACCGCGACGAACAGCGTCTGCAGGATGTTGCCGTCCGCCAGCGCACCGACCAGCGACTTCGGGATGACGTCCATCAGGAAGCCGACCAGCGTCAGGTCATGCGTCTTCTCGACGTAGCGGTGCACTTCCTTCTGGTCCAGGTCCGCGACGTTGACATTCATGCCGTGACCCGGCTGCACCACGTTCGCGACCACCAGCCCGACGATCAGCGCCAGCGTCGAGAAGAACAGGAAGTAGGCCATCGCCTTGCCGAACACCCGGCCGACCCGGCTGAGCTGGGTCATGCCCGCGATGCCGGTCACGATGGTCAGGAAGATCACTGGCGCGATGATCATCTTCACCAGCTTGATGAAGGCATCGCCCAGCGGCTGCAGGGTGACGGCGAACTTCGGCTCGAAGTGACCGAGCAGGATGCCGATCACGATCGCGACGACGACCTGCAGGTAGAGATGGCGGTACCACGGCACGGAGACGACCGGCGTGGCGGAGGCGGAAGGGGACAGCATGGGGGACGGCTCCGGTTGAGGGCGCCGCAGGCGCCGTCACCGGCGTGGCTCGGCACCCAGGCGGCGCAGTATCCCACCCGCAACTTGAAGTCAGCTGCGGAATCTACGTACAAACCCTGGGGATGGGGCGTCCGCCTAGGCTTCGCCGATCACCCGCGACTTGCCTTCGCGGTCGATCGCGACGTAGGTCAGGTTGGCCTCGGTCACCTTGACCACATGCGGATTGGCGGGGTTGCGCTCGGCGAAGACCTCGACGTGCACCGTGATCGAGGTGCGGCCGATGCGGGTGACCTGCGCATAGAAGCTCAGCAGGTCGCCCACCGACACCGGCTGCTTGAAGATGAACTCGTTGACCGCCACCGTGGCGATCCGTCCGCGCGAGATGCGTGCCGGCAGCACCGAGCCGGCCAGGTCGACCTGCGCCATGATCCAGCCGCCGAAGATGTCGCCGTTGCCATTGGCGTCGGCCGGCATCGGCATCACGCGCATCACCAGCTCGCGCGGGCCGATCGTCTCTGGGGACAGGAGGCTGGACGTCGACGCAGGCGCGGCGGGAGCCGCGGGGGCATTGGGAACGGTGGAGTCGCTCATGATCGGCAAACGGTGACAATGGCCGGCATTGTCGTCCAGCATGTCCGGCCCCGCCAGACCAGGCGCCGGACCCGATGCCCGACCCCACGACAGTCCAGCCCTTCGTCCATGCGCCGTTCCACGCTCGCCGGCACCTCCGCGCCGACCTCCATGCCATCGCCCTCTGCCGCGCCCGAGGCCCGCGGCGACTGGCACACCATCGGCCGCCTGCTGCCGTATTTCTGGCGCTATCGCTGGCGCGTCGGCATCGCGCTGGCCTTCATGATCGGCGCCAAGCTGGCCAATGTCGGCGTGCCGGTGCTGCTCAAGCAGCTGGTGGACAGCCTCGACATCCCACCCGGCAGCGCCCAGGCGCTGATGGTCGTGCCGGTCGGACTGCTGCTCGCCTACGGGATGCTGCGCCTGTGCACTTCGCTGTTCACCGAGGCTCGCGAGCTGATCTTCGCCAAGGCGACCGAGGGCGCCTCGCGCAGCATCTCGCTGCAGGTCTTCCGGCATCTGCACGACCTGAGCCTGCGCTTCCACCTCGAGCGCCAGACCGGCGGCATGACCCGCGACATCGAGCGCGGCACGCGCGCCGTGCACGCGCTGATCTCGTACTCGCTCTACAGCATCTTCCCGACACTGGTCGAGGTGGTGCTGGTGCTCAGCCTGCTGGCGGTGAAGTTCGACGTGCTCTTCGCCTGGATCACCGGCGCCGCGCTGGTGTTCTACATCGGCTTCACCATCGTGGTCACCGAGTGGCGCACCCAGTTCCGCCGCCAGCTCAACGAGCTCGACTCGCAGGCGCACAGCAAGGCGATCGACTCGCTGCTGAACTACGAGACGGTGAAGTACTTCAACAACGAGGACTTCGAGGCCGCCCGCTACGACCAGAGCCTGGAGCGGTTGCGCCGCGCGCAGCTGAAGTCGCAGACGACGCTGTCGCTGCTCAACAGCGGGCAGCAGGTGATCATCGCGGTCGCGCTGGTGGCGATGCTGTGGCGCGCGACGCAGGGCGTCGTGGCCGGGCAGATGAGCCTGGGCGACCTGGTCATGATCAACGCGTTCATGATCCAGCTCTACATCCCGCTGAACTTTCTCGGCGTGATCTACCGGGAGATCAAGCAGAGCCTGACCGACCTGGACAAGATGTTCGGGCTGCTGGCCCGGGAGCGCGAGGTCGCGGATGCGCCTGGCGCCGCGGCGCTGCGGGTGGAGGGCGCATCGGTGCGCTTCGAGGACGTGCACTTCGCCTATGAGCCGCAGCGGCCCATCCTCAAGGGCGTCAGCCTGGAGATCCCGGCGGGCAGGAAGGTCGCGGTGGTCGGCCCGAGCGGCTCGGGCAAGAGCACGCTGGCGCGGCTGCTCTACCGCTTCTACGACGCGCAGTCGGGCCGCATCGCGATCGACGGCCAGTCGATCGCCGAGATCACGCAGCACAGCCTGCGCCGGGCGATCGGCATCGTCCCGCAGGACACGGTGCTGTTCAACGACACCATCGCCTACAACATCGCCTACGGCCGCCCCGAGGCGACGACCGAGGAGATCGAGTCCGCGGCGAAGGCGGCCCACATCCATGCGTTCATCCAGGCGCTGCCGCAGGGCTACCAGACCATGGTGGGCGAGCGCGGGCTCAAGCTCTCCGGCGGCGAGAAGCAGCGCGTGGCGATCGCCCGCACGCTGCTGAAGGATCCGCCGATCCTGATCTTCGACGAGGCGACCTCGGCGCTGGATTCACGCAATGAGCGCGCCATCCAGGCCGAGCTCGAGGCCGCGGCACGGAACAAGACGGTGCTGGTCATCGCGCACCGGCTGTCGACCGTGGTCGATGCGCACGAGATCCTGGTGATGGAGCAGGGCGTCATCGTCGAGCGCGGCACGCATGCGGCGCTGCTGGCGCGGCGCGGCCGCTATGCGCAGATGTGGGCCCTGCAGCAGGACGGGCAGGACGCGACGGCGGCATCGACGGCCCCTCGCGGCTAAACTCCCGCGCCGTGGAAACCAAATGGCTTGAAGACTTCGTGAGCCTGGCGGAGACGCGCAGCTTCTCCCGCTCGGCCCAGCTGCGGCATGTCACGCAGCCGGCGTTCTCGCGCCGCATCCAGGCACTGGAGGCGTGGGCGGGCGTCGATCTGGTCGACCGTTCGTCCTATCCGACGCGGCTGACCGCCGCCGGCGAAACCCTGCTGGGCCAGGCCGTCGACCTGCTCGGCAACCTGCAGGCGACGCGCAACATGCTGCGCAGCCACCAGTCGGCCGGCCAGGACATGATCGAGTTCGCCGTGCCGCACTCGCTGTCCTTCAGCTTCTTCCCGCACTGGCTGATGGAGCTGCGCCAGCGCTTCGGCGAAGTGAAGTGCCGGCTCAATGCGCTCAATGTCCACGACGCGACGCTGCAGCTGAGCGAAGGCAACTGCGACCTGCTGGTCGTCTATCACCATCCCAGCCAGCCGCTGCAACTGGACCCCGAGCGTTACGAATCGGTCTCGCTGGGCCACGAGACGCTGGCCGCCTATGCGAAAGCTGACACAGGCGGCGCGCCGATGTTCCGGATTTCCGGACACCCCGGCCAGAAGATTCCCTTCCTCAGCTACGCCTCCGGCGCCTATCTCGGGCGATTGGTGGAACTGATCGTCAAGGACGCGGCGCAGCCGCTCAACCTCGAATCGGTCTTCGAGACCGACATGGCCGAGAGCCTCAAGGCCATGGCGCTCGAGGGCCATGGGCTGGCCTTCCTCCCGGCGAGCTCGGTGAAGAAGGAAGTGAAGGCGCGCCGGCTGGTGCGCGCCGCCGAGCCGGGCCAGTACGAACTGAACATGGAGCTGCGGATGTACCGCGAGCGCCAGGGCTCGGCGCGACGTGTGAAACCGGTGGCGCAGGCGCTCTGGAACTTCCTGACGCACGCCGCCGCCGGGCAGGCATGAAACCTGCATATGTAAGCCACGCAACACCTCGAGATGCGTGATACTCCCTACCCTGCAAGGCAGCCGCTCATGGTCTGCTCTGCCGGTTGGGCGGCTCACCGGTCGAGCCTCCCTCGAATCCGCTTTTGAATCCGAACACGCAGGAGCAACTATGAAGAAGGCATTGCTAGTCCTGGCCCTTGGCGCGGCGTTGGTTGGCGTGGCGCAAGCCGACACGCTGAAGAAGATCAAGGACACAGGCAGCGTGACCATGGGCGTGCGCGAGTCCTCGGGCGCGCTGTCGTACACGCTCGGCGATGGCAAGTACGTGGGCTACCACGTCGAGATCTGCCAGCGCGTGCTGGCCGACGTGCAGAAGCAGCTGGGCCTGTCCAAGCTGGACATCAAGTACCTGCCGGTGACCTCGCAGAACCGCGTGCCGCTGGTGCAGAACGGCACCGTGGACATCGAGTGCGGCTCCACCACCAACAACATGACCCGCGCCAAGGACGTGGCCTTCGCCGTCACGACCTATGTCGAGGAAGTGCGCATCGCGGTGAAGGCCGACTCGGGCATCACCTCGATCGCCCAGCTCAACGGCAAGACCGTCGCGACGACCACCGGCACCACCTCCGTCCAGCTGCTGCGCAAGCATGAGCGCGCCAATGGCGTGGACTTCAAGGAAGTGCTGGGCAAGGACCACGCCGACAGCTTCCTGCTGCTGGAGTCGGGCCGTGCCGACGCCTTCGTGATGGACGGCCAGATCCTGGCCGGCAACATCGCCAAGTCGCGCAATCCGGCGGGCTTCAAGATCGTCGGCGAAGTGCTGTCGGTCGAGCCGATCGCGATCATGGTCCGCAAGGACGATCCGGCCTTCAAGAAGGCGGTGGACGACAGCATCAAGGGCATGATGAAGTCCGGCGAGATCGCCAAGCTGTACGACAAGTGGTTCACGCAGCCGATCCCCCCGACCAACACCAAGGTCGGCCTGCCGGCGACGGCGGCGACCAAGGACGCCTGGGCGAATCCGAACGACAAGCCGGTCGAGGAATACGCCAAGAAGTAAGCACGGTTCCCTGAGCGCAAGGCGCCCCGCGGGGCGCCTTGTCGCAAGGGGGCGTGACGCTGGCCGCCGGCGCATCGTCCGCGATGCGCGCCGGGGAGGCCGGAGATTGGAAGGGCCGCAGCATGCGCATGTGGGCGGCCCTTCGCATTGATGGATGGAGCACGCCATGGCGAGCTGGGATTGGCAGTTGTACTGCACAGACATGGTGACCGAGGAGGTCGCGCCGAAGTGTCTCGGCGCCCCCGGTTATGAGACTTACCTGGACGCGATGATCCACGGCTGGGGCTGGACGATGTTCGTCTCGGTCCTGGGCCTGCTGGTCGCGCTGGTGGCTGGATCGCTGATCGGCATCCTGCGCACGGTGCCCAACAAGAAGCTGGCGATGTTCGGCGAGGCATGGACGGAGCTGTTCCGGAACATCCCGCTGATCGTCCAGCTCTTCATCTGGTACCACGTGATCCCGCGCCTGTTCCCGATCCTGGACCTGCCGCCCAGCGTGCTCGTCGTGATCGCGATCGGCCTGTTCACCTCGGCGCGGATCTCGGAGCAGGTCAAGGCCGGCATCCTGACGCTGCCCAAGGGCCAGCGCTACGCCGGCCAGGCGCTGGGCCTGACGCTGCCGCAGACCTATCGCTACGTGCTGCTGCCGATGGCCTTCCGCATCGTCATTCCGCCGCTGACCAGCGAGAGCATGAACATCGTCAAGAACTCGGCGGTGGCCTTCGCGGTGAGCATTCCCGACCTGGCGCAGTTCGCGCTGCAGGCTTCGGAGCAGTCGAGCTTCGTGCAGATCTTCCTGCCCGTGACGCTGCTGTACTTCATCTCGGCCTATGCGATCAACCGCCTGGCCAAGGTGATCGAGTGGTACGTCCGCGTGCCCGGCATCCTGGGGGCGAAGTGACATGACGCAACTCGATTTCTCGTTCCTGACCTGGGAGGTCCTGTCCTCCTTCGTCGCCAAGGGGCTGTGGTTCTCGATCCAGCTGACCTTCTCGGCCATGATCGGCGGCATCGTGCTGGGCACGATCCTGGCGCTGATGCGGCTGTCGGGCAAATGGTGGCTGGAGCGGCCGGCGGCGATCTACGTCGACACGCTGCGCTCGATCCCGCTGGTGATGGTGATCCTGTGGTTCTTCCTGCTGATCCCGTACATCGCGGGGCCGCTGGGCGCGGAGAAGACGGCGCTGATCACGTTCACCCTGTTCGAGGCGACCTACTACTCCGAGATCATGCGCGCGGGCATCCAGTCGGTGCCCAAGGGGCAGGTCTTCGCGGGGTATGCGCTGGGCATGAACTACAAGCAGACGATGGGTCTGGTGGTGCTGCCGCAGGCCTTCCGCAACATGCTCCCGGTGCTGCTGACGCAGACCATCGTGCTGTTCCAGGACACGTCGCTGGTCTACGCGATCGGCGCTTACGACCTGCTCAAGGGCTTCGAGGTCGCCGGCAAGAACTTCAACCGGCCGATGGAGACCTACCTGGTCGCGGCCGTCGTCTACTTCGTGATCTGCTTCAGCCTGTCCATGCTGGTCCGCCGGCTGCAGAAGAAGATCGCCATCATCCGCTGAGGTCCGCTCCATGATTGAAATCAAGAACGTCTCCAAGTGGTACGGCCCGTTCCAGGTGCTGACCGATTGCTCCACGACCATCCAGAAGGGCGAGGTCGTGGTGGTGTGCGGGCCGTCGGGCTCGGGCAAGTCCACGCTGATCAAGACGGTGAACGCGCTGGAGCCGATCCAGGCGGGCGACATCGTCGTCGACGGCACCAGCCTGACCGATCCCAAGACCAACCTGCCCAAGCTGCGCTCGCGCGTGGGCATGGTGTTCCAGCACTTCGAGCTGTTCCCGCACCTGTCGGTGACGGAGAACCTCACGCTGGCGCAGGTCAAGGTGCTGGGCCGCAACATGTCCGATGCCAAGACCCGCGGCCTGAAGATGCTGGAGCGCGTCGGCCTGATGGCGCACAAGGACAAGTTCCCGGGGCAGCTGTCGGGCGGCCAGCAGCAGCGCGTGGCGATCGCTCGCGCGCTGTCGATGGACCCGATCGTGATGCTGTTCGACGAGCCCACCTCGGCGCTGGATCCGGAGATGGTCGGCGAGGTGCTGGACGTGATGGTGCAGCTGGCCAACGAGGGCATGACCATGATGTGCGTGACGCACGAGATGGGCTTTGCCAAGAAGGTCAGCCACCGCGTGATCTTCATGGACGCCGGCAAGATCGTCGAGGACTGCACCCGCGACGAGTTCTTCGGCAACCCGGACCAGCGCTCGCCGCGCGCCAAGGACTTCCTGGCGAAGATCCTGCAGCACTGATCGCGGGCGCCCGAGGGCGTCCCTCGCACCAGCCGCCCTAATGCAGCTGTTGCCCTCGACTGCACATGCGGTGTGGGGTTCACTTACGGCATGCCACGAACCCCGACCTCAATTTTGATGCTCGTCGATCGGCGAGCTCGTCTAGACGCAGAACTCAAGCGGCTCCATGCTCTCAAGAATGAGTCTGCAGCGCTCTATAGAACGGTCAAATCTGGACTGTCCCTGGTCGGGTAGACATCCTGTCCCTATCCTTTGAGCATAGGAGGGCAGTCATGGGTGCACCGAGGTTTACCCCGGAATTCAAGGAAGAAGCAGTCAAGCAGGTCACCGAGCGAGGGTACTCGGTCGCCGAAGTTTCGGCCCGTATCGGGGTGTCCGCGCACAGCCTATACAAGTGGGTCAAGGCGGTGTCACCCGACACCAGTGAGCAGCAGTCCAAGGAGTTGTTCGAGGCCAAGAGCGAGATCCTTCGTCTTCGCGCGCAGATGCGCCGCCTGGAGGAGGAGCGCGATCTTCTAAAAAAAGCCGCGCGGTACTTTGCCAAGGAGCCCGAGTGAAGTACCGCTTCATGAACGAGCATCGGCAGGAGTTCGCCATCACGCTGATGTGCCGGGTGCTCAAGGTCAATCGGGCCGGGTTCTACGCGTGGCTGCATCAGCCCGAATCCGAGCGACACAAGGAGGACCAGCGGCTGCTGGAGCTCATCAGGAACTCCTACGCCGGCAGCCATGGCGTTTATGGGTCGCGCCGGGTCTTCGGGGACTTGCGCGAGGCGGGTGAGACCTGCGGTGTGCATCGGGTGGCGCGCATCATGCGGGCCCACAAGATCAAGGCAGTGCGCGGCTACAAGGCACCACGCCACATCGCCGGCCGACCCTCGTTGATCGCACCCAATCATGTGCAACGCCAGTTCAGGGTGGACGCGCCCAACAAGGTCTGGGTGACCGACATCACCTACATCCGCACCTGGCAGGGCTGGCTGTACCTGGCGGCCGTGGTGGACCTGTACCTTCGGTTAATCGCGCTGAGGGCCCCCTGGGGCCCTCTCAACGGCATGCCACGATTTATTCAGTTCTTGCAACGGCTGATCGACCACCAGCGGTGGTTCATCTTCGTAATGTTGACGGCACCGGCTGCATGGCTGATCGCCGCAGGTATTGCCCTGCCTTTTGTTTTGACCGCCCAACCAGAATCCCTGCCGGATCGCGAGCCCTGGGTTCGAATACTTTCCGGTTTGCTCTTCGCGCCGGCGATCGAGAATCTGATCATGATTGCGATGATTGGTGCGGCACGGCATTTTTGCGATGCCAAACTTTCAGTCGCCATAATGGTAGGCCTGATGGCATTGATACATGCAATTGCAGCCTCATGGATGGCCATTGCAGCTTGCGTAGGATTTCTTGTCTACGGCGTGAGTTATGTTCTATGGCATCCGTCGGGCAGTCGCCGCGCTTATTGGATCACCGTTATGCAACACGCAATATTCAACCTGCCGGCGACACTGGCGGGGACTCTTCTCCGCTAATTACCCGCAGATCCGCGCCAACGCGGACGGTTCAAACTCCCGAAAATGAGCAGTTCCTTGTTTCGCACTGCGGTGTTGAAGGGGCACGGCTCCCGCCGCTATGGCGAGATCGTCCTGCCCCATCAGGTCGGACACAGCCTGTTGGTTGCGTTGTTCGTCGCGATAGCGTGCGGCTTGCTTCTCTTCTTCGCGACGTGCGGCTACCAGCGAAAGGCGCAGGTTGCCGGAGTCGTTGTGCCGGCCGCCGGCCTGATCCGCGTGACACCGGTACAGAATGGCCTCGTCAGCCGCCGGATGGTGGAGGAAGGGCAGGCCGTGCGTGCGGGAGACATCCTGTTCTCGCTGGTCAGCCAGCGCAACAGCGCCACGGGAGATGACGCGGAGAAGGCGATCTCCACGCTCATTCAGTCGCGGCGTCAAAGCTTCGCTGGCGAGCGTGAGCAGCTACTAGAGCAGTCCCGCCAGCGCATCGAGACCTTGGAGCGTCGCTCCGATGATCTGGCCGGCGACGTCGCTCGCATCAACGCACAGATGACCTTGCAGCAGCGTCGGGTTACAACACACTCGTCGGCGACATAGGCACAGGGCTGTCCGGCGGTCAGAAGCAGCGAATCCTGTTGGCCCGGGCACTCTACAAGGATCCCAAGTTGCTGGTCCTCGACGAGGCCGCAAGCCACCTGGACGTCTGCAACGAGCAGATCGTGAATGCGGCGATCAAGCGGATCTCGCTGACTCGAATACTGGTGGCTCATCGACCAGAAACGATTGCAATGGCGCAGCGGGTCGTTGTGCTGGAACACGGCCAAATTGCACGCGATTTCATGCCGATGGAAGGTCAACCTCAATCAGGCGTGAACGAGGCAAAGTCGGACGGCCTCGCCCGCGTGGGTACCAGACCGTTGGCACAGACCGAACTTTGACCCGGTTTGGCTCGTTTGCCACGATCAGACTCGCTTTGCGGTGCCAAGTGAACTGAGAGCGGCTTCTTGCGAGCGGCCCGCGCCGGTCCGTCATGTGGAAGACGCTGACGAGCACAGCTATTCCTGCGCAGGGCGCAGCGGTTGCCTTCTTGTGGCCATTGCCACGTGACCCCTTAAAACTGGTCAGCGGCCAAAGTGGCATGGCAACTGGGGCGCCTTCCTGCAGATGAAGGCCTACTGTTAACGCGTATCCTTCGAGACATCACCGCTGGGGAGATCGCGTTCTTGGTGCGCTCATTCGAGTACGACACGTTGGCCTTGTTCGAGAACACGAAGGACGAGAAACCAGATGAGGGCGCCTGCTATATTGATCCGAAATCTTCAGAAGCCTCCCAACATCGGTGACGGGTTACGAGCTCGTCCCTCCGCCATTGGGACGCGTGTGGTGCCTGCCCGATTGCCAGCAGGGACTCGAGCTGCCGAGGCCCCAGCTCGAACTGCAGCTGCCTAGCCGCCGCCGAGCTCGGGAAGACGGAGGCTGGCCGAAGGCCGGTTGCGGGGAGGCGGCTGCGGGTGACCAGCTACTCATCGGGGACCCGGCGACAAAGCGTAAGTTGTTGATTTCTCAGTCTGGCATCTGCTGCCATTCGCACCGGATCTTCCCCCGGCTTTGGGCAACAGCTGCATTAGGGCGCATTCCGGATTCCCGGAGACGAGGCCACTCGTCCCGGCATCCACCGCGGAGGAACCTGGTCGAGGTCAGTGGCGCGCATCGCAGCGCTCCGGGCAGTGGTCGCCTCACGGGTCGCCCCTGTGTGTGGCAAATCGCATCGGACATGGTGCCGGCGTGCGGTTTTTCGCCATGTCGCAGAGTCAGCACGAAGCGTGACCAGTCACCTGGCACGGGCGGACGAACGCGGGAGCGCAGCGAACGCTGGGAAGGGGCGGTGCGACAATCCTGCCCCATGAGCGAAACCCTTGTCCTGACCCGCCCCGACGACTGGCACGTGCACCTGCGCGACGGTGCCGCGCTGCAGAGCGTCGTCCCGTACACCGCGCGCCAGTTCGCGCGCGCGATCGCGATGCCCAACCTGAAGCCGCCGATCACGACAGCCGAGCAGGCCCAGGCCTACCGCGAGCGCATCCTCGCCGCCGTGCCCGCGGGCGTGGACTTCGAGCCGCTGATGACGCTCTACCTGACCGACCGCACGCGCCCCGAGGAGATCGCCGCCGCGAAGGCGGCCGGCGTGGTCGCGCTCAAGCTCTATCCGGCCGGCGCGACGACCAACAGCGATGCCGGCGTCACCGACATCCGCAAGACCTACGCGACGCTGGAGGCGATGCAGAAGGCGGGCCTGCTGCTGCTGGTGCATGGCGAGGTCACCGACGGCGACGTCGATGTCTTCGATCGCGAAGCCTTCTTCATCGATCGCGTGATGACGCCGCTGCGCAAGGACTTCCCCGAGCTGAAGGTGGTCTTCGAGCACATCACGACCAAGGAAGCGGCGCAGTACGTGACCGCGGCGGAGCGCTTCACCGGCGCGACGGTGACGCCGCAGCACCTGCTCTACAACCGCAACGCGATCTTCATGGGCGGGCTGCGGCCGCATTACTACTGCCTGCCGGTGCTCAAGCGCGAGGAGCATCGCCTGGCGCTGATCCAGGCGGCGACCTCCGGCAGCCCCAAGTTCTTCCTTGGCACCGACAGCGCGCCGCATGCATCGGTGATGAAGGAGAACTCGGTGTGCGGCGCCGGCTGCTTCACCGCGCTGTCCGCGCTGGAGCTCTACGCCGAGGCCTTCGAGGCCGCCGGTGCGCTCGACAAGCTCGAGGCCTTCGCCAGCTTCCACGGTGCCGACTTCTACGGCCTGCCGCGCAACACGACGCAGGTCACGCTGCGCAGGACGGAATGGAAGCTGCCCGAGTCCGTCCCCTTCGGCGAAGCCGCGCAGCTCAAGCCGCTTCGCGGCGGCGAGGCGCTGCGCTGGAAGCTCGACTGAGCGCCGCCGCCTTCGCGCGGCATCGGCGGGGCGCCCCGCGTCAACCGACCGACGCGCTGCTGTCGGGCGCTGGGCTCGGCCAGACCTTCCGCTTCGCGGCGGCACCGCATCTGGCCTCCGGCGCGTTGCGCACGATCCTTGGCGACTGGACGCGCCCGCGTCATCCGCTGTATGTCGTGTACCCCGCTTCCCGGCACCTGAGCGCCAAGCTCAGGCTGTTCGTCGACTGGGTCGCGGAGGTCTTCGCGCCCTTCGACGACCGGCCCTGAGTCAGCCCGCCGCCGGCGCGACCGGGGCGGACGCCGCTGCCGCTGCCCGCTTTGCCCGCAACGCCCACAGCACCGAGGCGATGGAGAGCCCTGCGATCACCAGGTTGCTCATGGCGAAGAGCACCGGAGCGAGCGTGGCGAAGACCGGATCATGGCCGCGCTCGGCAAAGCGCATGGTGCCGGTGGAGATCGCGGTCGCGCCGAAAGTGAACGCCCAGTAGGACAGCGTGAACGGCTGGCGGATCCATGGCATCAGCCGCAGCACCATCAGCGCCTGCACGATCGCGTAACCCAGCAGCATGCGGGCGATGAGGTCCGGCGGGCCGACGGTGACGGCCGCATAAGCCAGCAGCGCGACCGCCGGTGGCGCCATCTGGATGCCCACGGTGGGACGCAGCAGGGGCGGCAACGGATCGACGGTCAGCAGGCGGCTCAGGATGATGGACTCCTGGACGATCCAGGCCAGCACGCCGGCGCCGAAGAACAGCTGCCCCCAACTCGGCCAGCCGAGTGCCGACATCGCGATCGCGGACACCAGGTTGGCGCCGACGGTCGGCAGGTAGAGCACGGGCGTCGTCGCCTTGTCGTCGCGTCCACCACGCCACTGCCCACCATGGCGCCACAGTCCGAAGAGAAGCGACGCCGCCGCACCGGCGACGATCAGGACTGCCCCCGGGCCGTGCGCATGCGGCAGCACGCCGATGCCGGCGAGCATCGTCGCCACCGGCACAAGGGCGATGAAGCAGCAGAGGATCGGATGGGCGGCCTCGGCCCGGGCCTCGTCGCGCACGGCGATCCACTTGATCGCGAAGCGGACCAGCAGCACCGCCCACACCCCGACCGCGACCGCCATGACCGACTCGCCAATCCAGGCCGGCATACCCCAGAGGCGCGCCGCCACGCGCCAGCCATTGCCCAGACCGGTCAGGCCCAGCACCATGCTGAAGTAGGAGGCGGGGACCGCCCATCGGGATGCGTTCATCGGGGTGCTCCTGCGCGAGCAATGACCGGGAGGCCATCGGACGAGCGCACTGTAAAAGGGGAGTCTGGGTCGGGCAATCGGGGCCTGTTGGAGATGCTCGCCAAAGACTGGTCCGCGAGGGCCGGTCGTGCGAGCTGCGGGTTCGCGCGCTCTTCGTTCAAAGATCGAGCGTCAGCTCGTCGCCATCGGCTCTGGAGACGCAGACGCACATCAGCTGCTGCTCCGACTTCTGTGCATCGGTGAGCACCTCGTCGCGATGTGCCGGTGTCCCGGCGACCACCCGCGTGGCGCAAGTGCCGCAGTTGCCGATGCGGCACGAGGCCGGCACCCGGATGCCTTGCGCTTCGGCGACCTCGAGGATCGAGCGGTCCTTCGGTATGACGATGTCCTTGCCGCTGCGCACCAGATGGACGACGAACTCGCGATCCCCTGGCCTGGCCGTGTCCGCGCTGAACTTCTCGGCATGCACACGCGCGGAAGCCACGCCGGCCGACTCCGCAGCCGCCGACACGGCGTCGATCAGGCGCGAAGGCCCGCAGACGTAGACATGGTCGGATTCGTCCAGGCCGAGCATCAGGGCTTCGACATCGAGGCGGCGGCCTTCGTCCTTCGCATGCAGCTTCACCCGGTCGCCGAAGGCCTCGATCAGCTCGCCCAGGAACGGCGCCTGCGTCCGCGACCGCACCGCGTAGTGCAGCTCGAACTCCGAGCCGCGCGCGATGAGCGCGTGCGCCATCGCCTTGATCGGCGTGATGCCGATGCCGCCAGCGACCAGCACCGCTCGATGCGGCGTCTCCGCCAGCGAGAAGAGGTGTTTCGGCATCGAGGCGTTGAGCCGCAAGCCGAGCGTGAACGCCTCATGCACGGCCACCGAGCCGCCTCGTCCATCGGCCTCGCGCTGCACCGCGATCTCGTAGGCATCGGTGCGATGCGGACTCGATGCGATCGAGTAGCTGCGCGTCGAGTCGGTGCCGTCGGCCAGACGCACCGGCAGGTCGAGATGGGCCCCGGCGATCACTGTCGGCAACGGCGAGCCGTCGGCGGACCTCAGCTCGAACGCGCGCACCGAGGGCGTCAGCTGGCGCACGCCGGAGATCGTCAGCGCGAGCGGCCCGTCGCCGAGCGATTGCGGTGCGCTGGTGCTGCTCGACGCCGCCGAAGCGGCAAGCGCCGCCTTCGCTTCACTCAGCTGCGACTTCAGCTTCTGCACCTGGGCGCGCAGCGGCGCGGTGAGCGACGCGACTTCGGTCTCGGTGAAACGCGGCGTGATGTGCTGCGGGCAGTTCCAGTCCCAGCCTTCGATGCGGATCAGGAAAGCGCGCTCGACGGTTGCCCCGTAGGACGGATCGCTCACCGCGGCGATGGCGGCGTCGCCCTGCGCGCTGACGCCGGCCTCGACCAGCTCGACGCGCCCGAGCAGCTTCAGCCGGCGCCGATTCGGATAGTCGACGACGATCATCGAGAGGCGATCGTCCTTGCGCAGGTTGCCGACGCTCAGGTACTGCACGTTGCCGCGGAAGTCCGCGAAGCCGATGGTCCGCGGGTCCAGCACCTTGAGGAAGCCTTTCGGTCCGCCGCGGTGCTGCACGTAGGGCCAGCCGGTCTCGCTGACCGTGGCCTGGAAGAAGTGATCGGCCTCGGCCAGGAACTGCGCCTCGCGCGGCGTCAGCGCATCGCCCCGGTCGCTCATCGTGTCGAGGAAGGCGTACTGCTCGCGGCTGCCCTTCTCCGACTGGACGTCGCGGACCGTCGGCGTGAAGGTGATGTCGGAATAGGCGCGTCCCATGATGAACTCCCGGTGACGATGTGGAGGTTCAGGCCGTGGCCGGCAGCTCGAGCTTGACGCTCGGGAAGTCGATCTCGACCAGGCTGGCCTTGCCCAGGATGTTGGTCAGGAAGTTCATGCCGACGTGGGTGATGATCTCGACGATCTGCGCCTCGTCGACCCCGGCCGCGCGGACCTCGGTCAACTCCAGTGCGGACACCTCGCCGCGTTTCTCCATCAGGCTGCGCGCGAACTTCAGGATCGCGGCCGAGGTGTCGTCGTCACTGGTGCCGGCGCGGGCCGCGGCGATCTCCTCGGCGGACAGGCCGGTCTTGCGTCCGATCGCCGTGTGCGCCGAGACGCAGTACTGGCAGCCGTTCTGCTGCGCCAGCGCCAGCGCGATGCGCTCGCGGTCCAGCGGATCAAGGCTGCCGCCGTTGGCGACGCCGTACAGGCCGAGGAAGGCTTGCAGCGCGGTGGTCGAGTTGGCGAAGACCTTCAGGAAGTTGGGGACCATGCCGAGCTGGCCCTGGATCGCGTCCAGCAGCGCCTTCTGCTCGGGCGTGGCGGTGGACGATTCGACGACATTGATGCGGCTCATGGAAGTTCTCCGGTGGGTTGAGGGTGAGCGGATGGTGGCCCTCGCGGTCCGCGGAGAGAATCGGCGCGGCTGGGAAATGACTCTTTCTGGAATAGGAAAGATATGGACAAGTTGGATGCCATGGCCATCTTCGTGGCCGTTGTTCAGGAGGGCGGGTTCTCCGCGGCGGCGCGGCGGCTGGGGGTGTCCGCGCCGGTCGTCACCCGCGCGGTGAGCGAGCTCGAAGCCGCAATGAACGTGCGCCTGCTGCTGCGCACCACGCGCGTGGTCAAGGTCACCGAGGTCGGAGAGCGCTACGCGCAGGACTGCCGGCGCGTGCTTGGCGAGCTGGAGGAGATCGAGCAGGCGGCCAGCGGCTCGCACGGTGCGGTGAGAGGCAGGCTCGTTGTCAGCGCCTCGGTGATGTATGGGCGGCTCAAACTCAACGAGGTGGTGCTGGCCTATCTGGCGCGGTATCCGGAGGCGGAGGTCGAATGCCGGTTCCTCGATCGCAACGTCAACCTGCTCGGGGAGGACGTCGATGTCGCAATCCGCATCGGCGACCTGCCGGACGCTTCCTTCCAGGCGACGCCGCTGACCACCGTGCGACGGATCGTGTGCGCATCGCCTGCTTACCTCAAGCGGCACGGGACACCGAAGCAGCTGAAGGATCTTTCGAAGCACTCGATGATCGCGGCGCGCGGCCTGGAGCCGGGATCCGAATGGAAGTTCCGCGAGGGGGAGGGCGTCGACGCTCCGACCATGGCCGTGCCGATCCGGGCTCGGCTCGCCACCAACAGCAACGACCACGCCATCGCCGCCGCCTGCGAGGGGTTCGGCCTCACCCGCGTGCTGTCCTACATGGTCGAAGAGCAGATCGCTTCCGGCGCGCTGGTGGAGGTGCTCTCGAAGTTCGCTCCGCCCGCGGTGCCGGTGCAGGCGCTGCAGCACCAGGGGCTGCGAGCGTCGCGCAAGGTGAGGGCGTTCATTGACCTTGCGGTGGAGCGGTTGAGGGGGTGAGGGCGCAATCGCCGCGACCGGTCAAGGCGACCACGGCGGCGTTGCCTGGCCCCTGTTGGGCCGATCGACCTTTGGGGCCGCGTTCCAGGTCAGCCTAGCGGCTCGCCTTTGCGAACCAGGATGCAAAGAAAGCCCGCGGTGAATGCGGCCGAGAGGCCGAAGAAGACAAGGGGATGCGCGCTCGGTGAGCGAAACGCTGCAAGACCTCCGAGAGACGAGAGATAGGCAGCCAGCGTCACCCATCCTTGCCACCTCTGAGGCAGACCCCAGCCGTATCCAAATCTCTTTCTTGGGAACCAGTAATCAGACATTGACGCCTCCCAGCGTTTGCGAGTGTGCATCGAATCGACGTGCTTAGCGCTTCGCATCCCGGTTGCAGACTCGGCCATGAATGTCGAGCGATCCGAAGTATGAGCCCATGTGCCGAGTTTAGAAGCGGCAACCACACCTGCCCGCTCGCAGCCTGAAGCTTCGGCGGCATCGGAGCGAAAGCGGGATACCCTTGCGAGAACGCAGTCTTGTGCTGGCACACTTGGCACACGATGTCGCGCACCGCTGCGCAGGGCGGATTCAACCGGACGTCGCCGTAAGACTAGATTGTCAAAGCGCACTCAGGGAGGCTGCTGAACGGCAGCGACGTCCCGGGGGTAAGACAAGCTAGGGTGTCGGCTGGGAACGGGCAGCAGGCATCTGAGCCCGGCATCCCTACGGGTCGATCGGCTCATACGCCACCACGCTGAGTCCGAGCGTTCCTCGATACCCCATGTCCGTCAGTCCGGAGACCTTCGCCACAGCGGCTCGCACAGACGCTGCCTCTTCCGTCTCAACTGGCATCGACACGTGCCAAAACGACTTGGCACCGTAGCCACCGCTGCCATTCAGTAGAACCAGCGACCGGAATCCGGTCGTGACCAGGGACACCCGGCACACCATCGAGCGACCGACTACAGCCGAATGCGACTCGACGGCAGCGAAGTCGGACAGCGCAAATTTCTGCTGCTTCGCGGAAAGCCCGAATCGTGGCAGACGATCGATCAATACGAGATTGCGCGCCCGATCGATGGTCGTGACGAATGCACGTGCCTGGACAAAGTCCACAAGCACTGCCAGCAGCATCACCGAAGGAAACAACAGGAGCAAGAGCGCCTTCAGGCTGGTGTCGTAGAACGTGAACTTCCAGAACATCCAGCTCAAGCCGGTCGCGAACACGAACAGCCACATCCACATCGGCGTCGTCGCGGGGCGGATAACAACGGTGGTGTCGGTGACTTGTAGGGAACGAGACATACAAAGGAGAAATGCGGTACGGTAAATAGCTGCCGAAGCGACCGATCTCGACACTCTTGACTCTGAAGCTTCGACGGCTTGCATTTCAGCACGAGCCGCGTTTCGGGACATTTGGCACGTCCGCTCTCAGCCGAGGCTGGGTGAAGACCCTCCTGGCGATCTGCCCGGCGCTGCCTAGATTCATCGTGCCGAGCCTGAAGCAGCCGACCGCTGCGCAGAGAGGCAGACCTGTGCACTTTGGCAGCCGCGCTGCATCAAAGGATGCTGTGCGCGATCAGGCCATGGCGATCCGCCGCTGGCCGCCGCCGCTCGGCACGGCTCTACATGTGCCCGTGTCCGTCGCCTCATTGCGCGCCTACCTCGTGGGCTATCATGGCCTCATACCTGACGCGACCGGACTTTGTGCCCCGGTTGCTGAGCATCTCTCGGTCAGTCTGCTGACGCACCTCGGAATCGGAGGTGCCGCATGCAAAACGGCGGGAAGTTTCGTGCTTGGCAAGAAGCCGAGCGGGCTGCGTCGGAGGCGCATACGCTCCTCTTCGAGAAGGTCTGCGGACACTCGAAGGCTGCGATACCCCGTACTGAGTTCGACCGGCTCAACCACCTTCGTGACGAAGCAAACCGGTTGATGTGGGACCTGCTGGCGGAGATTCATGACGCCACCGCTGCGATCCGCGCCGCAAGGCGGAGATGATGCTGCCAGCGGCGTATTCGACCGCCTACGCACGCGATATGCGCAATGCGGTGGTCGAAGTAGAGCGATGCTCAACCGACTTGGTCAACGCCGTCTCGTTCTGTCGGAGGCTTGAACAGCAGAGAACGCCGTTGGGCGGGCCGGCTTATCGGGACGCTCGCTTTGCTGTCCACAGAGCGGCAGGGCTATTGATGCAGGCCAGGGTGGATCTCTACATCACAACGCTCGCTTTGGACGGCGAACGCCGTGCTCCTGCTTTTTCTCCCCGAGCAGGAACCTGATCGGTGACGGCGAGAGCTTTCAAGCCTTGGCCAAGCGTCGGGGCTTCTTTCATCTGCAACTCACTCGGCCCTCGCGTCCGCATGCATACGGACGCTGCTCAGCAGCACACGACGCCGTAGGCGGTAGCAGTCAAGGACGCGGCAACTCGGTCCCCGCGACCTGCTCAAGGTACCGGTGATAGCGCACACGAGCTTCCTGCGACAACTGCGCCAGATGCTCCATCTCGTCCGTACTCACGGCAACGCCTTTCCGCACCTTGGCGTACATGGCTTGGTAAGCCGCGATGCAAGCGGCTTCCGCGCGCTGCCATTCCTGAAGAAAGTCGATGGCCGGCATAGGGCACCTCCCGGTGCGCTAGCTGACTGATGGCCGTGAGCCCGCGAGGACAGGGCACGAAGGAGCCCTCGCTCAGAAGAGGCCTGATAGTACAACTTCAAGGCGCACGGTCTAGGCCGGCACTTTCCCGGCGCGGCGTCCAAGCATGGCAGTCGACGAGGAACGTCCGCGTCCGGCCCGGAACGAAGGTAGGGGCGTCAGACGGCTGGTCAATCTGATCGAGGGCGCCGGCTACGCCCGCGCTTCCGAGGAACGCATGACACCGGCGTCCAAATGCAGCAGGGTCTCTCGCTCGCATTGAATGCAGAAGCGTCGAAGTGAATGCCGTAGAAATCACTTCACGAGTTGGCTCCGCGACTCAGAAACTGCCAGTCTTGAATAGCCGCCCATCGGCTTCAAGAAGGCGCCACGCGCTGCCATCCCGATGCAGGGTTCGTCCGGTATCCGGGTAATGGCAGACGTCACGCTCGACACGAGTTCCCACGATCAGAAAGGAGCACGGCGCGTCGGACTGGTTCGATGCGTTGTGCCCGATCGGCGTCCCAGCCGGCCAGCACGCGGCATCGCCGGGATGCAGGACCTCCGCGCGGTCGCCTTCGGTGATGGTGACCTGGCCGGACAGCACATAGAGCATCTCGTCCTCGTTCTCATGCCAGTGCTTGTTCGACGTCCTCGCTCCTGGCTGAAGCGTCTGAAGATAGGCACCGTATTGCGTCAGCCCACCGAGTGCAGACAGTCGAACGGTGTCCGTGACGCCGAATGACTCGTGCTCGGCATGTTCGGCCGTGGCCTCCGTCCTGCGAATGATCATGTGTCGCGGCTCGCCGAGTGAGTGAAGCCGCTACTGTGTCGCCCGCGCTGAGCGCCGCACATCCGGAGCTTCCCGCTGTGCTTGCCGCAGGCGAAGGCACGCCTCGCATACGATGGCCCGGTCCTCCAACGGCAAAGGCCCCGCCCATGCGCCGCTTCGGCATCACGATCCTGTTCACCCTCGCGGTCACCCAGTCATGACACCGATCCAACAATGGCATGCCACGCGCAGTCTGCGTCTGCTGGTGCAGACGCTGCGCGACATGATGGTCTCGATGGGACCGCTGCTGCTGCTCGGCGGCGGTCTGCTGATCGCGGCCTATTGGTGGCTGGATCCGCAGCCGCCGCGTCAGGTGCGATTGGCCACCGGCCCGGCCGGCAGCGCCTATGCCGGTTTCGGCGAGGGTTACGCGAAGGCGCTGGCGCGAGAGAGCATCCAGGTGGTGCTGATCGCCAGCGAAGGCGCGCAGGACGATCTGGCCCATCTGCGCGCCGGCACGGCCGATGTGGGCTTCGTCCGCGGCGGCATGGCCGATCCGGTGGCCGATACCGAGGCGGGCATCGTCTCGCTGGGCAGCCTGTTCTACGAGCCGATCTGGATCTTCTATCGCCGAGATCTCGGCATCGCGCGCCGCCAGCCCGGCGGTGAACTGCAACGCCTGACCCAGCTGCGCGGTCTGCGAGTCAACGTGGACCAGGACGGCAGCGGTGTCCCGGCGATCGTCGAGAAACTGCTGGCGCTGAACCAGCTGAAGCCGACCGATCTGCGGCTGTCCAATCTGGCGCCCGACGCCGCTGGCGCGGCGCTGCGCGAGGGCCGGCTGGACGCCGCGGTGCTGATCTCGGCGCCGCAGGCCGGACTGATCCGCTCGTTGCTGCGCGATCCGGCCATCGCGCTGATGGCCTTCGAGCAGAGCGAGGCCTACTCGCGCCACCTGCCGTTCCTGTCCGCCGTGACGCTGCCGCGCGGCGTGGTGGACCTGGCCGCCGATCTGCCGCCGCACGACGTGCCGCTGCTGGCCACCACCACCGCGCTGCTGGCGCGCGAGCAGACGCATCCGGCGCTGCGCCAACTGTTCGCGCAGGCGGCCCTGGGCCAGCACAGCGAAGCCGGCTGGTTCAACGGCGCGCGCGACTTCCCCAACACCCGTACCAGCGAGTTGCCGGTCAGCGCGGAGGGCGACCGCGCGATCAACGGCACGCCGCCGGCCTGGGCGCGCTACCTGCCGTTCTGGGCCGGCAATCTGCTGGAACGCATGTGGCTGGTGGTCGGCGGCCTGTTGGTGCTGATGCTGCCGCTGTCGCGCGTGGTGCCCCCGCTGTACACCTTCCGCGTGCGATCGCGCGTGTTCCGCTGGTATGCGCGACTGCGCGAGGTGGAAGCGAAGCTGGAAACCGGCACCGGCGAGCGCGAGGCGCTGCTCGATGAGCTGGACGAGTTGGACCGCGTCACACACCGCATCGCGGTGCCGCTTTCCTATGCCGAAGAGCTTTACGCGCTGCGCAACAACATCTACGCGGTGCGAAAGCGGCTGCTGGCGCAGTGGGCTAGGCCGATTGAAGGGGCGGGCAGGTGATCGGAGGCCTCGGGCCTCGAGTAGCGCATGGGCTCTGCGAGATGTCCACCTCGGCTGCGGTGCATACGCGGCTTCAGCCTGGAAGCAGACGCCCGCTGTCCGTCGCTCTACCAGTCCCACGAAGGCAGCGCAGCGCCTTCGGGAAGTTCGCATCCGTAGAAGGTAGCGCCTTTCACCTGGACGAGCTCCAGCACCGCGCCCCTGGTCTTGATGGACTCGATCGATGCGAGTTCAAAGATGGCGCTCGTCAGATCGGCATTTGAAAAATCGGCGCATTTGACGTTGCACTCCCGGAAGCTCGTACCGCGCAGACTTGCGCCTGAGAAGTCAGTGTCGAAGAACCAGGACTTCTCGAGGTTCGCGCCGTCAAGGACGATCCCCGATAGATCGGTGTCCTCGAGATCTGTTCCCGGGAATGACCGCTCACCGGTCGCGTACCGGCTTTCCAGTTCAACGCGGGTCGCTGGCGGTCGATACTCGTTCTCGCGGTGACTCACGAGGCGCCTTTCTCTGCTCGGTTTCGCCCAAGTGCGCAGTGTATTGGCGGCCTCATGTTTGCTTCCGCTGCGATGCCGGCTGCGGCTGCGGCTTCGGGCTGGGACTGACTTCAGCGAAGCGCTGACCAAGTGATCGTGCGCAGATAGTTCACCAACTTCGCTCGGGCCTTCGGAGTCTTTAGCTTTGCCGGCAAGCGACTCAGCCAGTGGCTGTTAGGCCCATGAGGACGGCCCTCCGACAAGCGGCGGCTCGTTGGCAGCGGCGACAGGTCAAGCACGCGGATGAGCTCGCTCAGTTGCTCCGAAGACGAGAACTCCAATCGTTGGTCGCCCCATTCGACCAGCAGGCATTCAAAGCCCCCTTGCAGTCACCGGGCGCGGAGCCGGGGACGAATATGCAAGCGCTTCACGCCAGTGGACATCGCCGCATTCGACGTGCACCCAGTACGCCATCGGGCTGGTCCTCCAGTCCGGGATGTATTCGAGCCAGTAGCGTCCAACCGTCGGGCGATGGTAACGAAGACGGCGATGTCCGCTATCGATGGAGGCTGTGTGAAAAGGATGTCCTCATTGATCACACGCGGAGAAGCGACCTTTCAGATTGGCCCAGGACCGACGATCGCAGGCTCGCTAATGTGTCGAGACCCGGGAAATCGACCGCCGGAGGAGTTTTCATACAGTCTCGGCTGAGAGCGTTCCATCGCGGTTGGCCGATTGCGATGTCAGTTTCGTCCAGAGTCCATAACTTGCTTGGCCCCGCCCATCGTCTCGTGATACTCCGTCAGCCTTTCAAGCAAGCCCTCGTCTTGAACGTGGAAGACTTCGGGGCAGGGTTGGGTTGGACGAACGGCGTCGACGATCAACTGCCCGAGGCGTAGGTCGGGCGACTCTTGCCAAGCGGCTCGCAACGCTGCCAGGATCTCGTCGATTCGGGCAGGATCTCGCATGGAGCAAAGCCTACCCGAGAGCAGCCCTTCACCGAAGATGGCATCCGCCAGACATCGTTGAGAACGGCAGCACGTCGATGTCCGCTTCCGCTGCGATGCTGTGCCCCCGCTTCCGGCCCAGAGCAGGCCGGGTACAGGCCAAGGTCGACTGGTCGGACCTACACCCGGCAGGAACCCGGAGGAAGGATCAGCATGTACATGAGAACAGCCCGCAAGCCAGATTGAACGCAGCGCAAGTATCTTCGGGACGCCTTCACAGCCGCGCAATCGCTCGCGGCGGAAGCATTTCGCGCTACCAATGGGCGTGACCTGCGCTACCTTCATTGACTCGCCAACCTGGACGCCAACGTGTGACCCAGGAAGTTGGAGCTTGATTGCCAATCAGGCGTGATGTCCGAGCCTGCGTAAAAACTCCTCTTCCGGTCGGTTGCAGGGGGCTTACACCATTGGCGAGGCCTCGATCGTCGATCGTGGGCCGATCTGAAAGGTCGTTTCTCCGCGAGCGAGCAATGAAGACGTGTTCTCACAGCCCCGCTTTGAAGCAGACAGAGGCCGGCGGCTGCATTCTGACGGAGAGTAGCCCTCGAAACCGTCGCCGTCATTGTCCCCTTCCGCTGCAGACCAGACCGTGGCTGCAAACGCTTCAGAACGTGACGTGGAACTGGTCTGAGATGCGCAAGTAGCCTTCGTGCGAGCGGTCACCCCGGTCACGATCGGCAATAGGGTCACGACCAACAGCGCCGACCACCATTAGCAATGGCGGTCACGACTATCGTCTGGGGTCAAGGCGCCGGCATGGTGGTCACGAGGTGCCAGCACGAGCATCTCACCTTGAACAGAGTGTGAACCGCTCATGGTAGGCGCTCGCAAGGGTGAATCCTCAACCCCATCTTCGACCGCGCGGCGGCAGCGCTGCCACAATCGCTCGACACCTTCACACTGCAACGCGCATGCATCGTCGTTCGATCCGCTGGTCACCACGGCTGACCGCCGTCCTTTCCGCGTGGGGGTCGATGTCCGCGGTGTGGGCCGCCGACCTCTCGATTGCGACGTCGACTGCCGACATTCGCTGGGCCTGCGAGCAAGCCCTTGTCGCCCGCGTGAGGCTGACCAGCATCGGTCTGCAAGCCCCCGACGCGCCCTGCGTGGCCGATAGCGCCGGTACGCAGACGGGTGCCTGCCGCGTGGTCGTGGCCCAGGCGCTCGTGCTCGACTCGCTGCCGGCGATCGGCGGAGCCCCCGGCTTGAGCCTGGCCGAACCAGGCCCGTTTGCGCAAGGACCGTTCCGATTCAGCTTTCGATTCAAGACAAGGGACGCGGACCCACCCGGCACGCCGCCTGTCAGCCTGGTCGGCGCCACCGGCCTGATGGCACTGTCCGAGTCTCCGGCCCGGGGCGACGCTGATCCGGCCAAGTGGTCCTTGGGCACCTTTCTTCCCGATGCACCGGCCACCGCCGGTGATCTGGACGCACTGTGCAAGCCGTTCCGTCATTGGAGCGGGCTGCGCAGTGCGGCCGTGCCGGAGCAACTGCCTGGAGACTTCCCCGCCCGTCGCGAAGGGCCTAGTGCGCTGGGCAAGCGGATAGCCGCGCTGATCGGCCCGACGCCGCCTGACATCGCCGCCATCGAGAAGAGCTTCGGCGCCCGCATGGTGCCGCTGGAGATCGCCGCCCCCAACCAATCCCGGGCACGTACCTTGGCCAAGCTCTCCGGGCAATGGATCCGAATCGCCCATGACCTCTATACCGATCGCCCGGGTCCGCCAGCGTTGACCCTGAGCATCTACCTGTCCGGTCCTCAGACGCCCTCGCGACGAGCCCCCTGGTGGGAGCGCGACCCGACCGACGGCGAATCGGCCACCTGCGTGACCTCATCGATGGTCGTCGACCAACTGGGTGACGGATGGAGTTTCTCTCGCGTCAGCATGCCGTACCGAGGAAGCTTCGGCCGCAGTTTCCCGCAGTACGACGTCCGGTTTGAGTTCACCCCGCCGTACATCGCGAGTGGCCCCGAAGACAGCCGCACGCTGCAACGGGAATGCGTGAAGACCATGTACATCTATTACTGGCCGTCCTCGGGATCCTGACATGGGATTCGCTTCCGGAACCCATCCTTCGGCGCCCATCCTCGCCCGACTCGTCGCATCGTTCGCGATGGCGAGCCTGTTGCCGTCTGCGGCGAGCGCCGCAGGTGAGGCAACTCTCTTGACCGATTCCGATCTTCGTTGGCTCTGCCAGCAGCCCTCGGTCGCGCGCGTGAAGGTGACGCGCATCGACGTCGACGCGCCGGACACCGCTTGCGAAGGATCGCCGACCGGCGACGGCTGCCGCACGGTGGCCGCCGAGGTGATCGTCCTGGAATCCCTGCCGCTCCTGGGCGCCGCGAAAGGCCTTCCGCTCAAGCCCTTCCTGTCGACCGGCCCCAACCGCGTCCGTCTGAGGATGGCGTCGCGGGCGTATGCGGACCTGAAGGAGCCGCCCTTCGCGCTCGTCGGTGTGGAAGGCCTGCTGGCGATGCGCGAACTGCCGGAAGACCGATACGGCAAGGCGGCGCCCCTGCGCTCCGGCGTGATCCTGCCAGGAAGCGTGGCCGCGCCGGACCTCGACACGGCGTGCAGGCCGATCCGCCACTGGAGCGGGCAACAGCATCCGGCCCTGCCAGAACAACTGCCGGGCGAGCACCTGGCCCGGACCGAGAACGCGCAACAGCTCGCGCGCCGGCTGGCGGGCATGGCGGGTCCGATGCCGCCCGAGCCGGCATCCCTGGAGCAGCGATTCGGCGCGCGCCTGATGGCCGGCGCCACGCCCACGCCCGAGGAATCGAACTACCGAGCGCTGGCTCGACTCGACGCATCCTGGGTCCGCCTCTGGCGAAGAGCCTGGCAGCAGCCAGGCGGCCGGCCGCGCGTCAACCTGATGGCCTTCCTCACGGATCCCTATCCGGAGAGCCGTCAGGCGCCGTGGTGGGACGACGATCCGTCCGATCGGATCCACAAGGTGCCGGTGTGCGTGAGGCCGTCCATGGTGCTGAAGGAACTCGGCGAGGAATGGCCGCGCTCCAAGCGAGGACCGCCATATCACAGCGCCTTCGTACATCGCTATCCGGACTACCGGGTCAGCATCAACTTCCTGCCGCATGGCAACCCGCCGCTTCGGCCCGGCGGATCGCCAAACACCTCCGACGATTGCATCGACGGCATGTCTGTCTTCTTCGAACCGATATGAATTTGCGATGCGACCGTGGGGTTCACGCTGCTGACGTGCGACTGATGAGGACAGTTGGCATGGCAATTGTCGGGCCGCCCCATGAGTTCTAGGCACTTATGAGCTACCGCTACCCACAGCCTCCGGGTTTGGCGCAGCAGGCGACCGCCCTTGAGGAATTGGCGAATGGCGCTGCCCAGTGCCGCGCCGACTCCGTGACGGGTCTTCAATCGACGGTCTCTTGTGCAACGGCTCGGCTCTTATCGCCAGGCAAGCTGATGCGCTTCTTCCGTTCCGGATGGAAGACGCGGATTCGCTCTTCCAAGCAGACGACGGCCGGACGAACTTCAAGAGAACCGGGTGCGTGTTCTTTGACGACTGGTCAACCTAACGACCGCTATCGCTATAGGCTGAAAGCAAATGTGCGTGCGGGCGCGTCAGTCTTCCTCAGCAGCAACTGCTCGGGTCCGTCCAGCTTGGCCGAAGACCTAATGCGAATTCTTCGCGTACCTTCTCCAAGGATGGCTCCCAGCCTTGGGCGGCCTCAATCTCGCCGATGCAGCCCCAACAGTCACCTCCGCAGTCGACGGACAACGGGTCGTCCTTTTGGCCCAAGGTGCGACCGCAAACCTGGCAGTTCATTGCTGGATGGTTCCTTGCGAAGTGGTCAGTCATATGCGCTGTGAAGATCGGCATTAGCCGCAGCAGCCGGTCGAGGTGCCAAGGCCGATGTCCGCTATCGCTGCAATGCGGCCACGACTTTAGGCCTGACCGATTCCCTCCCGGTCCAAGTCTTAAGCGGTACTCGCTCCCACCACCCGTCCCAGGACGCCACCGACCTGCCGATGCTTCCCGGCCCCACGCCGACTTACCCCCTGGGAGCAATTTCGCTGGGAACACCCTGAAGCAAGCGGAGCAGTTCCTCGATCTTGACCGGCTTGAGTAGATGGTGCTGAAACCCGGCCGTCGCCAGCCGTTGCCGGTCGCGTTCCTGTCCCCAGCCGGTCAGCGCGATCAAGGTCAAACGCGAGGCGTCTGGGCGCTCGCGGAGGCGCTGGGCCAGCTGGCAGCCATCCATTTCGGGCATGCCGATGTCCAGAATCGCCACATCGATGGACTGGCCCTGCGACAGCTCGAGCGCTTGGGCACCGCTGTAAGCCACCGTGGTGCGGGCTCCAGCCGCTTCCAGCAGCATGCCGAGACTGTCAGCCGCATCCCGGTTGTCGTCCACCAATAGCACGTTCAGCGCCAGCTGCGCTTCGCTGGCTGAAGGATGAGGCGGTGCTGCATCGTGTCCCGCCGACCCGGTCGACAGAAGGGGGAGGCGAACGGTGAACAGCGCTCCATGCCCGCGCCCCTCGCTGCTGGCGGTGACGCTCCCGCCATGCAACTCGATCAGGCTACGCACCAATGTCAGGCCGATGCCAAGACCGCCCTGCGCCAGCTTCGATCCGTCGTCCTCCTGGACAAAGATGTCGAAGATCGCGTCCAGCATCCCTGGCGAGAGCCCGATGCCGTTGTCACGAACCTCGACGACCGCCATTCCCTCCGATTCACGGACGCGAATGCCGAGCTGCCCGTGAGGCGGCGTGTACTTCGCCGCGTTGTTGAGGAGGTTGGAGAAGACCTGCACCAGCCTGACCGCGTCACCACGCACCAGCGGGCCCGGGCCTTCCACATCGATCGTCAACTTGTGTCCCGCTGCGGCGATCATGGGACGGCAGAGTTCGACGGCTTCGCCGACGACGCTGCCCAGGCGCACCGGCAGTCCCTCGATTTGGACCTTGCCGCGGCTGACACGCGAGACCTCCAACAGGTCGTCGACGAGCCGCACCATGTGGTCGACCTGGCGCGTGGTGATCCGATGCAGGCGGGCTTCGGCCGCGGTGTCAAGCCGACCGCTCGACAGCAGCGCCAACGACGTGCGGATCGGTGCCAGCGGGTTGCGCAGTTCGTGTGCGAGCGTCGCCAGGAATTCGGACCGGCGCTGATCGGTCCCGCGCAGGTCCTCGAACAGGTCGCGGACCTGGTACTGGCGCTGCCGCGCCCTCAGCATCGAGCTCACGGCGCTGACCAGCGTGGCGACCCGGATGGGCTTCTCCAGTACCGTGTGGTTCGGCAGGCCGTGGACGGCGCGTCTCAGTGCCGCGGACGCGGCACCGTGGCGTCCGAGCACCAGGATCGGCAGGTCCGACCAGGTCGGCTGTCCAGCCAGCGCATCCGTCAGCAGCGGCAGGTCCGCATCGACCAGAGCTTCCTCACAGACCACCATCGCCGCCGCGCCACCCTCGAATGCGCGCACGAGTCCGGTCATGTCGGCGCACGGGAGCACCTCGAGCCGGGCCCGGGCGAGGACGTCCGCTGTCATGGCGGTGTCCTTGGCTGTGGCCATACGCAGCAGGATGCGCTGTTCGTCGTTCAACGCGGTGCTCGCTCCGGCGCAGAGTTTTCGTCCAACGGAATGGGAACGCCGGTCAGCACGCCGCGGAAGTTGCTCAGGGGCTCGCCAATGTGCACGCCTGTCTCCGACAGCGTGAACGAACGGATCGTTCTCTCATGGGCGCCCCCGCGCTTCTTGACCACGGAGATCGCCTGCTGCACCTCGCCGTTCAGCTCGTAGTAGCGCAGAAGCACCACCACATCGGCCAAGTAGCTGGCGTCAACTGGCGCTTGCATCTGAGCGCCGATCAGGGCCTGATGCGCGCCGACGAGCAGCGTCACGACGCCTGCCTGCCCCAGATAGGTCAGCAGTTCGTGAAGCTGGACGATGAGGAACCGTTCGTCCGGCATCGCGTTGAGATAGCCGTTGAGGCTGTCAATCACGATCACCGACGCGCCGCGTGCGGTTACCGCCTCCCGGAGCTCGTGCACGAACTCGCCGGGCGACAGCTCGGCAGGGTCGATCTGGCGCACCGTCAACATCCCGCTGTCCAGGTGCGGCCCGAGCTCCATCCCCAAGCCGCGGCAGCGCGTCCTCAGCGTTGCGATGCTCTCGTCGAAAACGAACAGCGCCGCGTGTTCACCGCGGCGGGCCGCGGCGACAGCGAACTGCGCCGCAAGACTCGACTTCCCGGTGCCAGGCGCACCCACGATCAGTGTGCTTGTGCCGCGCTCGATGCCGCCGCCCAGCAACTGGTCCAGCGCAGGCAGCCCGCTCGACACCTTGACCTGCTGGAGGGAGGGGTTGTGCTCGGCGGCTACTAGCCGCGGGAACACTTGAAGGCCACCTCGCACGATCTTGTAGTCGTGGAAACCATCGCGATAGGACTGCCCGCGGTATTTGGTGACGATGAGCCGCCGTCGCGTGGCGCCGTAGTCGGAATTGGTCTGCTCCAGCCGGAGCACCGCGTGCGCGATGCTCTGCACCTGCAGGTCGTGCTCGGACGCCGTCATGTCATCGAGCAGCAGCACGGTGCACTGGCGGCCGGCGAAGAACTGCTTCAGCGCCAGGATCTGGCGCCGATAGCGCAAGGAAGTGCCCGCGAGCAATCGAAGCTCCGACAGCGAGTCGAAGACGACGCGGGTGGGCTTGAGCGTATCGACATCGGCCAGGACCTTCAGCGTCGTCTGGCCCAGCTCCAGTTCGGAGGGGTGGAACACCGTCGATTGCTCGTCCGGATCGAGTGCTTCTTCCGAGGGCAGCAGCTCCCGCACCTGGATGCCCGTCAGGTCCCAGCCGTGCGAGCGGGCGACGCCGCCGAGTTCGCCAAGCGATTCCGACAAGGTGACGTACAGCACCGACTCGCCGTGAGCCACGCCGCTGCGCAGAAACTGGAGCGCGATCGTCGTCTTGCCCGCACCCGGCGTCCCCTCCAGCAAATAGAGCCGGTTGGGCGCGAGACCACCGCCCAGGACATCGTCCAGTCCCGCGACGCCAGTCGCTAACAAGGGCAAGGGCGGCTCGTCTCGACTGCTGGCATTTGTAGATCCTTGCACGGATGACCCTCCCGAAAGCGGCCCGGACCACTGCCCGCCATCTCATCACTCGCGATCGGGCGCGAGCGCTTCCTTTGGCTGGACCGGTAAATGGCCACTGTAAACGCTGCCATTCGGCTTTCCGGACGGCCATGACGACCTTGAAAGATCTGCTTGAGCACGACGAGGGGACCCGAATGCATGGAGCCGGAACACCGGCAAGGGGCGCGCCCGGTCCAGCGCTCCTCACCTGAACTGATACGACGCCGACAGGTAGAAGAACCTCCCCCGCGGATCCGTATAGCTCGGGTCATAGCCCGAAATGAAGAAGTAAGCCTGATTCGAGAACGGCGGCGCCGTATTGAACAGGTTCTTGACTCCCGCTCGGAGGGTGAGGGCGCTCGTGGCCTCCCAGCCGCCCGAGAGGTCCCACAGCGAGTACGCCTTGACCTTGTTCTTCCCGACGATCAAGCCGGTGTTCGTGTCGATCGCCGAGTTCTGGTCGTCGTAGCCGCTGTAGAACGAGTTCGCGAGGTTGATGCTCCACGGCCCGCGCGACCAGTCGAAGTTGACGCGATGCCGCCAGCGTTGCACGACACCGTCGGTGACGAAGCGTCCAAGGTTGCTGATGTAGGGATCGCCGTCCCCCGTCTGCTTCTTCGAACTCAACGTCCAGGTCCCCACCAGCTTGACGCCGAAACGCCCCAGCGCGGTCGTGGGTGAGCGGTATTGCAGCGTGACGTCCAGTCCGGAGGCCTTCTGCTTGCCGCGGTTCTCCTTGCGCAGCTCGATGAAACAGATCTCGGAATCGTCCGGGTCGTAGTCGCAGCCCGGAATGCCTTCGTCCTCGTTGTAGCGGTGCACGAGCGGCTCGTACTTGTCGAGGTTGGCGAGGATCACGTCGTCGCCCAGCGTGCTGATCAGGTCGCGCTTCTCGATGCGCCAGTAGTCCAGCCCGAAGCTCCACGCCGGCGTCGGATCCGCCAGCAGGCCGATCGAGAACTGCCGGGACTTCTCCGGCTTCAGATCGACATTCGAGTAGGTCCGCGTCTCCCAGTTGTTGGCGCAGAAGCCCAGGTCGTTGTCGTTCTCGCGCATGCACACCGGGTCGGGCAGCGTGGCCGTCTCGCCGGTCTTCACCGAGCGGTACAGGTCGTTCATCGACGGCGCGCGGAAGCCGGTCCCGGCCGAGGCGCGGAAGGTCAGGTTGTCCAGCGGCGCGTAGCGCAGGCTGATCTTCGGATTGGTGGTGGCGCCGACCTTCTGGTAGTGGTCGTGGCGCAGCGCGACCTGCACCTCCCACGCCTTGGTGATGGGTGCGAGCAGCTCGCCATAGGCGGCCCACACCTTGCGGGAATTGTTGGTGAACTGCGCGTCGCCCGGCGTCGGGTCGCCCACGATCTCGTCCGAGATCAGCAGGTCGCTCGCCGCCGACGAGGACTTCTCGCGCCGCAGTTCGCCACCGAGCGCGATCGCGAGGTCGCCGCCGCCCAGCTTGGCCAGGCTGCGGGTGAACTTGGCGTCCAGGCTGTCCATCGAGCCGCGGGCGCGGCGCACTTCCTGGTTGATGTTGTTCTCGCGCAGGAAGGCCAGCCCGGCTTCGCTCGAGGGACCGAAGGGATTGAGCAGCCCATCCGCGAAGGCCTGCATCGTCTCGGTGTTAGGCAGGTAGCCGCGCACGTCGCGATCGGACACGCGGTTGACGCTGTGGTTGTAGCCCCAGTCGTAGTGCCAGGCGCCGAGCGTGCCGGTCATGCCGACCACGATGCGGCTGCCGGTGCTGGTGAGCTCGCTCGCGCGCGGGCCGGCCTCGAGCATGCGGGTGCGCACGGTGATGAGCCGGTCGTCCGGCAGTGCGTCGCCCAGGCCGGTCGCCGCCAGCGCCGGGATCATCGAAACGTCCAGGTCCGCGTCGATCCGGTTGCTGGTGCCGACGTACCAGCTCTTGCTGCGGGTGTAGGCCGCCTCGATGAAGGCCTCGTGGCGGTCGCCGAGCTTGAGCACCCCGCGGCCGAGGAAGCTGCCCTTGTCCGTCTTCGGATAGAGCTCCAGGTCGCGCATGTAGTCGTAGGTGCAGCCGTCCACGCCGCCGATGCCGCCCGGCAGGTACAGCGAGTGCGGCGGCTGGCAGGTTGGGGCGCTCAGGTTGATCGTGCGCGTGGTGATCGGCCGGCCGTTGATCGCGAAGCCTTGCGACTCGAGGTAGTCGAACTGGTCGCGGCCCAGGCGGATGTTGCCGGGGAAGCTGGCCGAGGACAGCAGGTGCGGCAGTCGTTCCGGGATGCGCAGGTCGGAGATGAAGTCGCGCTGGGAAGTACGCAGCGCGCCGGTCTTCTGCAGGTCCAGCACGCCCATCAGGTTGAAGCCGTCGCGCGCCAGGTCGCCGTGGCCGGCGGCGATCGACGCGGCGCGCTTGCCCGCGCCGCCTTCGCCGGTCTTGCCCGCCAGGACGTCGAGTTGCACGCCCTGGTAATCCTTGCGGGTGATGAAGTTGATGACGCCGCCGATCGCGTCGGTGCCGTAGATCGCGGAAGCGCCATCGAGCAACACCTCGACGCGCTCGATCGCCGCGGCCGGGATGTTGTTGAGGTCGACGCCGTTGTCGTCGCCGGGCGAGGCGAAGTTGGCCATGCGCCGGCCATTCAGCAGCACCAGCGTCGACGAGGTGCCCAGCCCGCGCAGGTTGGCCGAGTTGAAGCCCATCTGGTCGCGGAAGCCGCCCGTGCCGATGCTGACGCCGTCGGTGAGGTTGTTGCTGAGCGAAGACACGGTCGCCATCAGCTCGGCCGCGGTGGTGACGCCCGCCTTGACGATGTCGTTGCGGGTCAGCACCTGCACCGGCAGCGCCCCCTCGTCGGCGATGCGCTTGATCGCGGAACCGGTGATCTGCACCCGCTGCAACTGCTGCGGCGGGGCGGAGGCGGCTGCGGCGGGCGCGTCGACCTGCGCCTGCGCGAGGCCGCACAGGGCGCTCAGCGCGGCGACCGCGCAGGCGCGCGGCAGGCATGGTGGGCGCATCGCGACACGGGGGGGACGGACGGTCATGGCGGGCTCCCTGAGGCCGTTGGGGTGGCTCTGACGGGCCAGTCTAGGGACCGGCCCGTCACCGGCAAGGGTGATCTCCCGCGACAGTCGCGACGAAGCAACTGCGGTGTGACCAACAGTCACCCGCTGGTGGGGACGCGACGCTATCGTCCCTTCCTGCGCTCCCCCCTTCGTCGATCCGCCCCCCCCCCCCGGGGCGGCTTCCCGGTTACGTGATGCCGCCGGTCCGCGGCGTGAGGCCTTGACGATGTTCGATCGCTGTTCCCTGCTCCGCGCTGCCGGCGCCCTCGGCCTGATGCTGGCCGTTGCCACGATGGCGGCGCGGGCCGCCGCACCCGCCACGCCGGCACCGCCGGCATCGGCCAGACCGGCGGCCGCCAAGCCCGCCGTCGCGCCTGCCGCGGCCTCCGCACCCGCCGCGCCCAGTGCCCAGGCAACGCCTGGCCCTGGCGCCGATGTCCCCATTAAAGGCCACGCGATGGCGATCGGCGGTGCGCTCAAGGCGGACAACGACGAAGTGTGGAACCGGCTGATCGCGCTGGCGGGCGGGCGCGGCGCGCGCTTCGTCGTCTTCGGCACGGCGGCCGAGGATCCGGAGGCCAGTGCCAAGCAGGTGGTCGAGCAGTTGCAGCGCCGCGGCGCGGTCGCCGAGGCGCTGCCCGTCGCCCCGAAGTTCTCGTGGGTCGACCTGAACAAGGTGGTGCGCGACGCCGCGCTGATCGCCAAGGTGCGCAACGCCCGCGGCATCTTCTTCACCGGCGGCTCGCAGGAGCGCATCGTCGATGTGCTCAATCCGGGTGGTCACCCGACGCCGATGCTGGACGCCATCTGGGAGGTCTATCGCCGCGGCGGCGTGGTCGCGGGCACCTCCGCCGGCGCGGCCGTGATGAGCACCGTCATGTTCCGCGACGCGCCCAGCGTCGTCAGCATCCTCAAGGGCCAATGGGAGGAGGGCAAGCAGATCGACCGCGGGCTGGGCTTCGTCGGTCCCGACCTGTTCGTCGACCAGCACTTCCTCAAGCGCGGCCGCTTCGGCCGCATGGTGCCGCTGATGCTGGCCAAGGGCTACAAGCTCGGGCTCGGCGTCGACGAGAACTCCGCCGCCGTGATCCGCGGCGACGAGGTCGAGATCCTGGGCCACAAGGGCGCCCTGCTGGTCGACCTCGGCGAGGCGTCCTCCGACCGACAGCTGGGCGTCTTCAACCTGAAGAACGCCAAGCTCACCTACCTCGACCACGGCGACCGCATGAACCTGCGCACCCGAAGCGTGACGCCGTCGGCGATGAAGCTGCGCGGCCAGCGGCTGGAGCCCGGCGCGCCGGACTACAAGCCCTACTACACGCTGCCGCAGTTCTACACGGACATGCTGGGCGACTCCACCATCTCGACGGCGATGTCCATCCTCATCGACAGCGTGCAGCCGGAGTTCCGCGGCCTGAGCTTCGAGGCCGCGCCCAAGGCGGGCGATGCGCTGGCCGATCTCGGGTTCCTCTTCCGGCTCTACAAGGGCCCCGGCAGCATCGGCTGGAGCACCGACGAGCTCGGTCCCGAGGACTACACCGTGGTCAATCTCTACCTGGATGTCACGCCGGTGCGCATGCCGCAGCCGCTGTTCGGTCCCTGGCCCGGCGACCGCCGCCCGCGGCAAACCGCGACGCCGGAGGAGCCACCCGCCGGAGAGCGCCCCCAGCAGCAGTGAGACGCCGCGCGCGTCACCGGCATCGTTGCCCCAAGGCGGTGCTTCGGCGCCGCGCCGCCGGTACCGGCGGCGGCGACCGTCCGGCACATCGGCGGGGGACGGTGCCCGCAAAGCCGCTAGCATGCGCGTTCGCTCATTCCTGGAGTCTGCTGCGTTGTCGCGAAAACCTCTCACCCTCGGGCGGGCCCTCGCCAG